>NZ_LAVA02000058.1 GCF_000974985.2 Streptomyces mangrovisoli
CGCGGTCGGTGCGGCTGTCAGTACGGCGGTCAGTTCTTGTAGTCCGGGGCGATCCGCTCCACCAGGCGCAGCAGTGCGGCCCACGCGAGGTCGTAGGCGTCGTGGTCCTCGAAGTCGGAGGTGGCCTCGCCCTCGCCGGTGAGCTGCTGGGCCGTGTACTCGCAGACGCGTTCCGAGGGGATGACGAGCGGGGCGCCGCCGGCCTGGGCGGTGACCTGGATCTCGCAGGCCTTCTCCAGGTAGTACATCCGCAGGAACGCCTGCTTGGCGCTGTCGCCCACGGTCAGCAGGCCGTGGTTGCGCAGGATGAGCGCCGGGTGGGAGCCGAGATCCGTGACGAGGCGCTGCTGTTCGTCGAGGTTGAGGGCGACGCCTTCGTAGTCGTGGTAGCCGACCCGGTTGTGGAACTCCATCGACATCTGGTTGACCGGCAGCAGGCCGCCCTGCTGCGCGGCGACGGCGCAGCCCGCCTTCGTGTGGGTGTGGAGCACGCAGTGGGCGTCCGGGCGGGCCTCGTGGATCGCGCTGTGGATCACGAAGCCGGCGGGATTCACGGGGTGCGGGGAGGGCTCGACGGGGTTGCCGTCGAGGTCGATCTTGACCAGGTCGGACGCGGTGATCTCCTCGAACAGCAGCCCATAGGGGTTGATGAGGAAGTGGTGGTCGGGGCCGGGCAGCCGCTGCGAGATGTGCGTGAAGATGAGGTCGGTCATGCGGAAGTGCGCGACCAGGCGGTAGACGGCGGCCAGTTCGCGGCGCAGCCGCAGTTCCTCCGCGGCGGCGTCGATGGTGGTGGTGGTGTCGACCGCGTCGGCGGTGCCGGCCGTGTCGGTGGTGCTGTCCACGTCGGCGGTCGCGCTGTCGGCTGCGGTGAGGATGGCGGTCACGGGGTTTCCTTACGCGGAGGCGGTGGCGGTGGGGCCGGAGGGGACGACCACGGGGGTGTGGGGGCGTCCGTCGGTCCACCAGGCGATGACGTTGCGGGCCGGTTCGGTGACGTAGGCGCGCAGCGAGGCGTCGGAGAGGAAGGCGCTGTGCGGCGAGAGGAGCAGGCGCGGGTGGCTGCGCAGCCGGTCGTCGTCGGCGGGCGGTTCGACGGGGAACACGTCGAGGGCGGCGCCCGCGAGCCGTCCTTCGTCGAGGGCGGCGAGCAGGGCGTCCGGGTCGACGAGGTCACCGCGGGAGACGTTGACGAGCAGTGAGCCGGGGCGCATCCGGGCCAGCAGTCCGGCGTCGACCATCCCCCGGGTCCCCGGGGTCGAGGGGACGTGCAGGGAGAGCACGTCGGCCCGCGCGAGGAGGGTGTCCAGGTCGACGCGCTCGACGCCATCGGGCCAGTCGGCGGCGTGCGGATCGTGGGCGACGATCCGGCCGAAGACCGGTCCGGCGATACGGGTCAGCACGCGGGCGATCCGTCCGAGGCCGAGCACTCCCAGGGTCAGCTCGCCGGCCCGGCGGGGGACGTCGGCGAGGTCCTGGCTCCAGCCGCCCGAGCGCACCACGGCGTCGGCCTGCGGCAGGCGCCGGACCAGCGCGAGCGCCTGCGCCAGGGCGTGCACGGCGACGTCCTCGGTGGCGGCGTGGGGCAGGTTCGCCACCCAGATTCCGCGCCGGGCCGCCTCGTCGGTGTCGATCATGTCGTGGCCGGCGGACATCGTGGCGATCATGCGCACCCGGGGCATCCGGTCGAACAGGGCGGCGTCGATGCGCGCGTAGCCCACGATCAGCGCGTCGGCGTCGCGCGCGGCCGCGGCGATCGCGTCGGGGGCGCGGCTGCCGACCACGCGGACCTCGAAGCCGGCCGCGGACAGCAGCCGGACCGCGGGCCCGGGATCCAGTTCCTCCGTGTCGGTGATCACGACGACGGGATGACTCACACCTCACACTCCAAAGATGATTCGGTAAGCAAGAACGCGCCGAGCTTACGTTTCGTTCGAATGAATGTCTACGCACCGATGGAACGGTTGACGACGCTCGGGTGAGAATGAAGCGGCACCCGGTCGGCCCGACGGCCGGGGCGGATGAGCTTGGAGGACCACCACGTGGATCTCGACGAGACCGACCTGGCGATCGTGCGGGGGCTGCAGGAGGACGGCCGCCTGACCTACGAGACGCTCGCCCAGCAGGTCGGCCTCTCCCGGCCCGCCGCGCGCATGCGCGTGCAGCGGCTCCAGGAGACGGGGGCCGTGCGGGTCGTGGCGATCGTGCATCCCGCGGTACGGCGGCTGACCGCGTCCGCGCACCTCGCGATCGACACCGACGGCGCCGCGACACCCGTCGCGCGCGAGATCGCCGCCCTGCCCCAGGCCCCGTTCGTGACCCTGACCAGCGGGCGGCGCTCGATCATGGCGGAGCTGCGCACGGCGGGCTTCGCGGAGCTGGAGCGGACCATCGAGCACATCCGCGCACTGAAGGGCGTACGGACGGTGGACCCGCTGGTCGCGACCCGGCACGTGAAGGACCCGTACCTCCTCACCGCCGAGCCGACCGCGACGGTGCAGGACGAGGTGGACGAGCAGATCCTCACCGAACTGGAGGCGGACGGCCGGCTCCCCTTCGCCGAGCTGGCCGGACGCGTGGGCCTGTCGGCGGGCGCGACCCGCTCGCGCACGCTGCGGCTCCTCGACGGCGGGGTGGCCAAGGTGGTCGCCCTGGTGCGGCCGGAGGTCCTCGGCATGGGCTATCTGTGCGGATTCAGCCTGCGCGTCGACGGCCCGGCGGCTCCGGCCGCCGAGCGGGTGGCCCGCCTGGAGCGCGTGACGTTCCTGTCGGCCTGCCTGGGCCGGGCGGAGCTGGTGGGGACCATCACGGCCGAGTCGTTCGGCGCGCTGCGCACCACGCTGGAAGAGATGCGGGAGTTGCCGGCGGTGCGCGAGATGGAGAGCTGGCTGCACCTGGAACTGGTGAAGGAGCAGTACGGCCTCGGCCCCCGCACGGCCTGACCGCTCCGGCGGCCGCCGGGACGCACGACAGGCGGAGGCGACGACACCTGACACCACTCGGCACCCGGCACCCGGCACCGGCATGAGGGCATCCAGCTGTCCGACCTCCCGGTCGACAGTCGATCCGAAACCCGTGAGGCGATTCGACTTAACAAAAATTCTTCAGCGACAGCTCTGGTCAATCAGTCGTTCGCTATCTATGGTTCTGGCAGTCGAATCGTCTGTCGACATCCCCTCAACGTTCCCGGTCGAAAGCAGCTCCGCCATGCCCCAGAACCCTGAACGCACCCTCCTCGTGACCGGTGCGGCCGTCGCCGCCGCGGGCACCACGGTCCGCGCCGAGGCGCTGGCCGTCCGCGGCGACCGCGTCGTGCACGTCGGCACCGCGGCCGACGCCCGCGCGGCGCTCGGCGGCCGTGTCGACGAGGAACTCGCTCTGGACGGCGGCCTGGTGCACCCCGGTTTCGTCGACGCCCACTGCCACCCGGTGATGTACGGGCAGGCACTGGCCTGGGTCGACCTGCGGCCCGAGCGCGTACCGGACATCGACACCCTCGTCGAGGTGCTGCGCGAGGCGGCACGCGACCTGCCGGCCGGCGTGCCGGTCCGCGGCTTCGGCTACGAGCACCGGCGGCTGGCCGAGGGCCGCCACCCCAGCTGCCACGACCTGGACCGCGTCGCCGCGGACCGCGAGGTCTACGCGATGAACGCCTCCGGCCACGGCGGCGTCGTCAACTCCCACACCCTGCGCACCTGCGGGATCACCGCGGGGACCCCGTCCCCCGAGGGCGGCAGCATCGGCCGCTTCGACAACGGCGAACCCGACGGCCAGCTCTGGGACGCCGCCTGCGACCTGCTCACCGGACCGGCGGGCGTGAAGATCGGCAACCACGGGCCGAACTTCCACCTCTCCGAGCCCGAGGCCATCATGGCCGACCACCTGCTGCGTGCCCAGGAGGTGTTCCTCGCCGCCGGTGTCACCACCATCGGCGACGCGCAGGTCTCGCGCCGCGAGATGGAGACCTACCTGCGCGCCCACGCGGACGGCTCCCTGCGGATGCGGGTCAGCGCCTACCTGACCTCGGCGCTGCTCGACACCGCCCTCGACCTCGGCGCGGTCCGCGGCTTCGGCGACGACCGGTTCCGGATCCAGGGCGTCAAGCTCTACGCCGACGGCACGCTCGGCGGCTGGACCGCGTACTTCCCCGAGGGCTACGCCGCCGACTGCTGCCACCACGGCCAGCTGTACCACTCGGCCGACGAGTACACGGACATCGTGCGCCGCGCCCACGCGGCGGGCCTCCAGACGGCGACCCACGCCCAGTCGCCGTTCGCGATCGGCATGGTCCTCGACGCGATCGAGAAGGCGGACGCCGACCGGCCGCGCGACGACATGCGCCACCGCATCGAGCACTGCGGTCTGCCCACCGACGAGCAGATCGCGCGCATGGGGACCCTCGGTGTCGTCCCCGTCATGCAGCCCCAGCACCACCTGCGCACCGGCGACGGCACGCTGACCGCGGTCGGCGACCTCGGCCACCGCTACAACCCGGCCGGCCTCTGCCCGGACCACGGCGTCCCGGTCGTCTTCTCCTCCGACGCCCCCGTCGCTCCCCCGGCCCCGCTGGAGGCCGTGGCCGCCGCCGCGACCCGCCGGACCGTGCTCGGCACCGTCCTCGGCGACGAGTCGCTGCGCCTGCCGGTCGAGGCCGGACTGCACGCCCACACCGCCGCCGCGGCCCGAGCCCTGCACCGCGAGGACTCCGTCGGCGCGCTCGCGCCCGGGATGCTCGCCGACTTCGTCGTCCTGGACGCCGACCCGCTCACGGTCGCCGCCGACGAGCTCACCGGCATCCGCGTCCGCGAGACGTGGATCGGCGGCGACCGCGCCTGGGCCGCCGCGGGCCGCTGACCGTCAGGGCGGCACGGCACCGCCCACCGAACATCCGGCAGCCGGACGGACCCGCCCGTCGGCCCCGTCCCGGCGGCCAGATCCCGACGGCCGAGTCCCGACGATCAGGTCCCGTCCGCCTGCCGGAACCCCTGCTCCCACCCGAGCAGACCCCGTCCCCGTCCCCGTCCGCACACTCTTCCCGGAGGTCCTCGTGACGGACCGCACCACCGCCACCCCGCCGCAGAGTCCCTACAGATCGGCCCTGGCCGCTCTGTCCGGCACATCCATCGAGTGGTACGACTTCTACTCCTTCGCCACCGCGGCGGCGATCGTCTTCAACGACGTCTTCTTCCCGGCGGACATGCCGACGACGCTCAAGACGATCTCCTCCTTCGCCACCTTCGCCGTCGGCTTCCTGCTGCGCCCGCTCGGCGGCATCGTCTTCGGCCACATCGGCGACCGGGTCGGCCGCAAGAAGACCCTGATCATCACCCTGATGATGATGGGCATCGCGTCCTTCTCGATCGGCCTGCTGCCCACCTACGACCAGGTCGGCGCGCTCGCCCCGATCCTGCTCATCGTGCTGCGGCTGATCCAGGGCATCGCGATCGGCGGCGAGTGGGGCGGCGCCGTCCTCATCGCGGTCGAGAACGCGCCCAAGGGCCGGGCCACCTTCTTCGGCTCCTTCGCCCAGCTCGGCTCCTCGGTCGGCGCCCTGCTGTCGACCGGCATGTTCAGCCTCATGAACCTCTTCGGCGAGCACGCCTTCGACACCTGGGGCTGGCGCGTCCCGTTCCTCGCCTCCGCGGTCCTCGTCGTCATCGGCCTGGTGGTGCGCACCAAGCTGGAGGACTCGCCGGTGATGGACAAGGTCCACGCCGAGCAGAAGCAGGGCACCGCGGGCCGGCTGCCCGTGGTCGAGGTGCTGCGCAAGGACTGGCGGACGGTCCTGGTCGGCGTCTTCTCCCTGGCCACCGCGACCGGCGGCTACTACGTCGTGACCAGCTACCTGCTCTCCTACGGCACCGACGACCGGCACCTGTCCGAGTCCATGCTGCTCAACGGCCTCTCCCTGGCCGCGTTCCTGGAACTGGTCGTCACCCCGTTCCTGTCCCTGCTGGGCGACAAGATCGGCTCCCACAAGGTCGTGGTCGCCGGTCTCGCGGGTGTCGTCCTGCTGTCGATACCGCAGTTCCTCGTCATGGGCACCGGCAGCGTCGCGCTGATCTACGTGCTGATGCTCGCCATGCGGTTCGTGATGTCCGCGCTGTACGGCCCGATGGCGGCGATCCTCGCCGAGGGCTTCGCCCCGCACGTCCGCTACACCGGCATCTCGCTGTCGTACCAGATCTGCAACCTCGTCTTCGGCGGCTTCGCGCCGGTCGCCGCGGTGTGGCTCTCCTCGCTCGCCGGGGGCGCCTACTGGCCGCCCGCCGTCGCCCTGATGGCGGCCTCGGTGCTGGGCATCTGGTGCACGCTGCGCCTGCGCGTCTACCACCAGCGACGCGTCACCACCCGGCCGGCCGTCGCACCGGCGGCGCGCGTGGCCAGCGGCGTCTGATCCAGGCGCACACCCGTCAGGGCCGTTCCGGAGACCCCGGAACGGCCCTGACGCCGTCATGCCCCGGCCCTGACGCCGTCGCGCCCCCGCCGGGGCGTCTCCCGGACACCAGGCGCGGGGTGGATCGCGTCAGGGGGTCACGATGGCGAAGTCCGGGTCCGGCGCGCCGAGATGGCCGAGGAGGGCGGTCAGCGCGCCCACGTCGCCGTCCGCGCGGACCCCATCCTGCGCCGCGAGCTCGTCCGGGCCGACCAGGCCGAGCAGGACCGCGCGCAGGTCGGCCTCGGCCAGGGTGAACGTCACGTCGGGGGCCTCCGCTCCCGCACGCGGCGCCCCGTGCGTCAGGACCCCGTTGCACAGCCGCTGGGTCACCGACTGCCCGTCGGTCAGGTCCCACCGCACGGAGATCACGGCGTCCCAGGCGCGCGGCCCGTCGACGCGGATGGCCAGGGCGTCGAAGAGCTGGTCCAGGGTGAGGGCCGCGAGCAGGTCGGGCGAGCCGGTCCCGACCGGGGTGCCGACCGGACCGTGGCGCAGTTCGTAGGCGCCCATCAGGAAGAAGTTGCGCCAGGTGCCGTTCTCGCTGCCGTAGCCCAGCTGCTCCAGCGCGTCGGCCTGCAGCTCGCGGGCCTCGGCGTTGTCCGGGTCGGCGAAGACCACATGGTTGACGACCTGCGCGACCCAGCGGAAGTCGCCGTCGGCGAAGGACTGCCGCGCCTGGCGCAGGACCGCCTCGGCGCCGCCCATGAACCGCACGTAGCGCCGGGCGGCGTCCGTCGGCTGGTGCTCCCACAAGTGCGCCGGGTTGCCGTCGAACCAGCCGAGATAGCGCTGGTAGATCGCCTTGGTGTTGTGGCTGACCGAGCCGTAGTAGCCGTGGGTGTGCCAGGCCCGCGCCAGCGCCGGGGGCATCTCCATCCGCTCGGCGATCTCCGGTCCGGTCAGGCCCTGGTTGAGCATCCGCAGCGTCTGATCGTGGAGGTAGGCGTACAGGTCGCGCTGCTCGGACAGGAACCGGAGCACCCGTTCGCCGCCCCAGACCGGCCAGTGGTGGGAGGCGAAGGCGACGTCGGTGGAGGCGGTGAAGAGGTCGATGGCCTCGCCGAGGTAGTGGGCCCAGATGCGCGGGTCGCGGACCACGGCGCCGCGCAGCGTCAGCAGGTTGTGCAGGTTGTGGGTGGCGTTCTCCGCCATGCACAGCGCGCGGAGGTCGGGGAAGTGGATGTTCAGCTCGGCGGGCGCCTCGGTGCCGGGGGTGAGCTGGAAGACCATCCGGATGCCGTCCACGGTGTCCGTCTGACCGGTGCGGGTGATCTCCCAGGTCGGCGGGATCAGACCGACGGTGCCGGTGGAGGTGGTCTGCCCGAGCCCCGCCCCGACCTGCCCGCGTTCGCCCCGCGGCAGCGCGGCGCCGTACATGTAGGCGGCGCGGCGGCTCATGGCCGTACCGGCGTAGACGTTCTCGCTGACCGCGTGCTCGAGGAAGCCCTGCGGCGCGACCACCGGCACCCCCGCGGCCATGGCCTCGTCGGTCAGGACGCCGTGGACGCCCCCGAAGTGGTCGATGTGGCTGTGCGTGTAGAGCACGCCGGTCACCGGCCGGTCGCCGCGGTGGGCGCGGTAGAGGGCGAGGCCCGCCGCGGCGGTCTCCGCGGAGATCAGCGGGTCGATGACGAAGACCCCCCGCTCGCCCTCGACGAGCGTCATGTTCGACAGGTCGAAGCCGCGCACCTGGTACACGCCGTCGGTCACCTGGAACAGCCCGTGGTCGGCGCACAGCCTGCTCTGCCGCCACAGACTCGGATTGGCCGTGTCCGGACAGTCCTGGTCCAGGAACCCGTACGCCCCGAGGTCCCACACCGTACGTCCGTCCGCGTCGCGCACCAGCGGGTCGTCCGCCGTTCCCATGAACCCGCGCCGGGCGTCCTCCAGGTCCTGGGTGTCGTCGAAGGGGAACCGCTGCCGCACGGCCCCGTTCGCGTCGGCGACGGCCGGGTGGGCGGGCTTGCTCTCGGTGGGCCGGGCCATCTCGCTCTCCCTCGTCGACCACGCCACCGGAGGCCGTGGCGGCTGAGTCCACTCTTGCCGGGAGCGATCAGGGGTACTAGCGGGGGTGGGCCGTACGGGGACGGCGGCGTGGGCCTCGCCCGGTAAAGGATTCACCCCTGCGCGCGACCAATCCGGATCTGCCGTGGTTTCGGATTACGCGGGGACTCCCGTGCCGCACAGCGTTGGAAGGTACATCGTGAAAGAAGCCGTGTTCATCGGCAGAAACCCGTCGGTCGAACCCGATCTGGAACAGCTCGTGCACGAAGTGGCACTGGGAGATCAGGATGCCTTCGCCGGCCTGTTCGACGCGGTGGCCGGCTCGGTGCTGGGTGTCGCCCGGGCGGTGCTGCGCGACCATGCGCAGTCGGAGGAGGTGGCCCAGGAGGTACTGGTCGAGGTGTGGCGTACGGCGCCGCGCTACCGGCCCGATCGCGGCACGGCCATCAACTGGATCCTCACGCTCGCCCATCGGCGGGCCGTGGACCGGGTGCGGTCCGTGGAGGCTGCGGCCGCCCGTGACACCAGGGCGGCGCTGCTGGACCGGACGCCGGAGTTCGACCAGGTGACCGAGCAGGTGGAGACCCGGCTGGAGCAGCAGCAGGTACGGCGCTGTCTGCGCACGCTGACCGACCTGCAGCGGCAGTCGGTGACGCTGGCGTACTACCGCGGACTGACCTACCGGGAGGTGGCAGAGGCGCTCGCGCTGCCGCTCGGCACGGTCAAGACCCGGCTGCGCGACGGTCTCATCCGGCTCCGCGACTGCCTGGGGGTGACCGCGTGACCACCATCGATCCGCACGCCATGACCGGCGCCTACGCCCTGCACGCGCTGCCGGACGACGAGCGTGCCGCCTTCGAGAGTCATCTGCCCGGCTGCGAAGGGTGCGAGCAGGAGGTCGCGGAGTTCGCGGCCACGGCGGCCCGGCTGGGGCTGGCGACCACCGTCCAGGCCCGCCCGGCGATGCGGGAGCGGGTGCTCGGCCGTGTCACCACCGTGCGCCAGGTGTCCCCGGAGGCGGCGCCCGTGGAGCGGGCGCGCCGCGGGGCGGCGCGTGGCCGTGCGGTGAGCCGGTGGGCGCTGGCCGCGTGCGTGGCCGCCGCCACCGCGTTCGCGGGCACGGCGGTGTGGCAGTACGAGCGCGCCCAGGACGCGCACCAGCAGGCCGCGCGGGCGGACCGGTACGCCGACGAGGTGGCCGGTGTGCTGACCGCGCCCGACGCCCGGTCCCACTCGGCGCGGGTGGCCGGAGGCACGGGTGCGGTGGTGGTCTCGGCGAGCCGGGGCCGGGCCGTGTTCGTGTCCGCCGGGATGCGCCGGCCGTCGCACGGCGAGGTCTACCAGCTGTGGTTCGCCGACGGCGGGAAGATGCGCTCGGCCGGTCTGATGGATCCCGGGCGCAGCAGCCAGGCGGTGCTGATGCGGGGGCCGGTCGACGGCGCCTCGGCGGTCGGCGTCACCGTCGAGCCGGCGGGCGGTTCACCGCAGCCGACCTCCGCTCCGATCGCCCTGCTGACCGTGCCCGCGTGACACCCGACAGGTGTGGGACGGCACGCCGTGGCGTGCCGTCCCACACCTGTCGGTCGGGGTGTCAGCTCTTCGGCATCAGGACGGTGTCGATGATGTAGACGTTGGCGTTGGCGGTCTTGACGTTGCCGCACACGACCTTGGCGGAGTCGTTGACGGTGTAGGTCTCACCGGAGCCGGACGTCGTGAGCCTGGACTTCTCCAGCGTGGTGAAGGAGCCGTGCTCCAGGTCCTTCGGCGTGAGCTTCTGGCCGACGACGTGGTAGGTGAGGATCTTCGTCAACTCGGCCTTGTCGGCGAGGACCTTGTCCAGGGTGGCCTTCGGGATCTTCGCGAAGGCGTCGTTCGTCGGCGCGAACACCGTGATGTTCTGGGCGTTGTTGAGGGTGTCGACCAGTCCGGCCTTCTTGACGGCCGTCACGAGGGTGGACAGGGCGGGGTTGTGGGAGGCGGCGGTGGCCACCGGGTCCTTGGCCATGCCGTCGAAGGAGCCCGCGCCGCTCTTCGGCACTCCCGAACAGGCCGGGCCGAAGGGCTGGTCGGTGGTGCTCGTGCCGTCCATGTTCTCGCCGTTGGCGGTGGCCGACGACGCGCCGGAGGAGTCGGACGTGCCCGAGTCGCTGCTGCCGGAGCAGGCCGTCAGGACGAGGGGCAGCACGGCGGCGGCCGCCAACAGGCCGGTGGTGCGGCGGATGTGGGTGTTCATCATGGATCTCCTTGGGAAACGGCTGCGCGGGGCGGCCGGATGGGGGTGGTGGGTAAGGCGGTTCGGGTGGGCGCGGGGCCCGGGTCGGGTCGTTCGGCGGGACACGGGGTCCCGGTCGGGTGGTGCGGTGAGGCGCGGGCCCCGGTCGGGTGGTCCGGCGGGACACGGGCCCCGGTCAGGGGACGGTGGGTGTCACTCGACGGTCAGGACCACGGAGTGGCGGCCGCTCGCGCCGTCGGGGATGGTCCGGGTCCGCGCGGCGGTCTGCACGGCGCCGGTCCGGTCGGTGGCGCGCACGGTGAGGGTGTGGCCACCCGGGGTGGCCTGCCAGGGAAACCACCACTGGCGCCAGGTGTCCCGGGTGTCCTCGGCGGCCAGCCGGGCCGGCCGCCACGGGCCGTCGTCGACCTGGATCTCGACCCTCTCGATGCCCCGGTGCTGGGCCCAGGCGACCCCGGCGACCGTCACCGTGCCCGCCTTGGGCCGGGCGAACGGCTTGGGGGTGTCGATCCGCGACTCGGTCTTGACGGGCGCCCGGCGGGACCAGCCGCGCTTGACCCAGTAGGGGTCGTACGCGTCGAAGGTGGTGAGCTCGATGTCCTCGATCCATTTGCAGGCGGAGACGTATCCGTACAGGCCGGGCACCACCATCCGTACGGGGAAGCCGTGTTCGAAGGGCAGTGGCTCGCCGTTCATGCCCAGCGCGAGCAGTGCGTCACGACCGTCCATGACGTCCTCGACCGGAGTGCCGATCGTCATGCCGTCCACCGAGCGGGACACGAGTTGGTCCGCCGGACCTCCTCGGGACGGGGGCTCGACCCCGTACTCGGCCAGCAGATCGGCCAACGGCACACCGATCCAGCGGGCGTTGCCGACATAGGGGCCGCCGACCTCGTTCGACACACAGGTCAAGGTGATGTCCCGCTCGACGAGTCTGCGGCGCAGCAGGTCGTCGTAGGTGAGGACGGCCCGGTCGCGCACTCCCCTGCCGTGGATGCGCAGCCGCCAGTCGGTGGCGTCCACCTTGGGCACCACCAGGGCGGTGTCCACCCGGTAGAAGTGCCGGTTCCGCGTGACGAAGGGGCTGATCCCGGGGAGCTGCAGCGCCGCTCCCGCGGGGAGCGCTCGGGCCGGCGACGCGGGCCGCGGCAGCACCACCCGCTGCCGCGACACGACGGCTTCGTGGCCGCGTGAGCCGTTCAGGGACCGGCCGAACACGCCCACGGCGGCGGACGCGGCGGCCGCGGACACGGCCGCGACGACGAACCCGCGACGGTCCCAGTCCCCGTCGTCGGCGGCCCCGGCCTCGAGCGCCGGCGCCGTGGCCCCGGACGGCGCACCGCGGGGGCGCGGCGGCGCGGTGAGGCGGCCCGCCAGCAGATACAGCAGGGCGGCTCCCGCGAGCGCCCCGGCCAGGGAGGGCAGGGCGTCGGCGGAACCGGTGGAGTCGGGCCGGCTCAGCGCCGCCGCGGCGCCGACCGCCCCGAGGAGAAGGACCCCGGCGGCTCCGACCCGCCGGTGGCGTACCGCCAGGACACCCGACGCCAGTGCCAGAACGGTCAGCACGGCGAGGATACCGAGTTGCAGCACGAGCTTGTCGTCCGTGCCGAAGTGACGGATCGCCCAGTCCTTCACAGCGGCCGGGGTGCGGTCGATGGCCGCTCCCCCCACCGCGACGACGGGGCCGGCCTGCGGACGTACCGCGGCCGACACCGACTCGGCGACAGCCAGCGCGGCGAAACCGGCCACCGCCCCGCCCAGCGCACCCAGCGCCAGGCGTGGCAGCCCCGGCCTCGCTCGCGGATCCTTCTCCTCGTCCCTCACGCGGGGAATCCGGTCCCGCCACCCCCGGCGGATTGGTGCCGCACCCGATCGGACGAAAACGGGCCCGGGACCAATCCGGCCCCGCGCTCGGCCCCGGATTACCCTATTGACCTGCGACGGAACCGCGGGGTGAAGACGCGACGGAACCGCGGGGTGAAGACGGGGAGCGGGGCACGCCCGGGCCGGAGCCGGGTGGCCCGCCCGGCCCCGGGGACACCCCGTGGTCCGCGGCGTAGCCCCGAAGGAGGGGAGACAGACCGGCCACCGTCACCCGCCGTCCACGGTTCCGGGCCCGCGGGACCGTTCCGGACGAGACCGCGGGAGGATCCATGACCGCGCTCGGCGACCTGGCCGGGGTCGACGAGAGGACCGTGCTCGTCCTCGGGCAGGATCTGCGGATTGAGGACGGGCACACCTTCGCGGTACGCGGCGAAGCCGTGGCGTACCTGGACGGTCTGCCGGAGCAGGCCGCCGCCTTGCAGACGGCGGCCCTTGGGCTGATCGGGGACGGCGGACGGGTGAGCCCGAACGCGTTCACCGCCCGCTGCGCGCGGACCCTCACCGACCCGGGTGTCACGGGCGCGAACCCGAACGCGATCTTCACGGCGATGACGGCGCTCAACCAGCTCCACGAACTCGGCCTGCGCCCGGAGTCACCCACCGCCGACGCACCCTGGTCCCGACCGGCCACGACCTGACGACACCCGGACCGGGCCAAGTCGGGCCGGGCTTTTCTAAATCCAACAGGCGTTGTTCCTAGACTGGGCGGATGGAGGACATCGACGCGATCGCGGTGCTGCAGGATCCGGTGCGGCGACGCCTGTACGAGTACGTGGCGGCCCAGGGCCGGGAGGTGGGGCGCAACGAGGCCGCCGAGGCGGCGGGGGTGGCGCGCAACCTCGCCGCGCACCATCTGGACAAGCTGACCGAAGCGGGGCTGCTGGAGAGCGGGAGCCGCCGACTGACGGGGCGTTCGGGGCCGGGGGCGGGGCGCCCGGCGAAGGTGTACACGCGGGCGCGCACCGAGCGGTCGGTGTCGCTGCCCGCCCGCGACTACCGCACCGCGGCCGAACTGCTCGCGGAGGCCGCCGAACAGGCGCGTCTCGACGAGGCCCTCTACGCGGCCGCGCGCCGCCGCGGGGAGGCGCTGCGGGACGCGGGAGCGCCCTGCGGCGGCCTGGACGAGGTCATGCGCACGCTGGCCGACCGAGGCTACGAGCCCCACTTGGAGACCGACGCGGCCGAAGGGGACGCCCACGGGGAGGCTGCCGGGCCCGTCGTCCGGATGCGCAACTGCCCCTTCCACGCGGTCGCGGAGCGCTTCCCGCCACTGGTGTGCGGGATGAATCTGGCTTTGCTGGAGGGGCTGTTGGGGACGGACGGGCCGGTCCGCGCCCGGATGGACGCGCGGCCGGGCGAGTGCTGCGTGGTGGTCGAGTCCTCCGGGAAGGTGGTCGAGTCTTCTAAAACCAATACTGATTGACATAGAAAAGGGACGCGTGCTGATATGGGGTCATGACCGCACCCGCGCCGGCCGCGCATCTCGCCGAGCTCAACGTCGCCGTGCTCCGCCACCCTCTCGACGACCCGCGCATCGCGCCGTTCGTCGAGCTGCTCGACCCGGTCAACGAACTTGCCGACCACGCCCCCGGATTCGTGTGGCGGCTCACCGAGGAGGGCCAGAACGACGCCACCGGTCTGCGTCCGGCCGGTGAGAACTTCATCGTCAACCTCTCGGTGTGGCAGTCCCAGGAGGCGCTGTGGGACTACACCTACCGAAGCGGCCACCTCGACGCCCTGCGCCGGCGCCGCGACTGGTTCGAGCGGCACGTCGAGGCCCACATGGTGCTGTGGTGGATCCCGGCCGGCCATCTGCCCACCGTCGAAGAGGCGTTGGAACGCCTGGCGGACCTCCGCGCGAACGGCCCGACCCCGCGCGCCTTCACGTTCCACTCCG
Source organism: Streptomyces mangrovisoli (assembly GCF_000974985.2). Lineage (GTDB taxonomy): Bacteria > Actinomycetota > Actinomycetes > Streptomycetales > Streptomycetaceae > Streptomyces > Streptomyces mangrovisoli. The sequence goes on from NZ_LAVA02000058.1 coordinate 14,458, forward strand.
CCCACAGCGCCGAGGAGGCCGCGGCGCACGGCACGAACGCGGTGTCCGTGCCCCGCGCCGAGGACTAGAACCGACGGCGTCCGGTCAACCGGGCTCGTCAAGCGGGGGTTTCGTCGGCGTCCGTGCGCGGTCGGCACGTACCGTCCCGGCGAGGAGGCAGTACATTGATCTTGGGAGCGAGACGGCGACGTCACGGCGCCCGAGGTCACACAACCCCCGATTCCTGCGCGCCCGACGCACCTGGAGGCCTACCGTGCAGTTCCTCGTCTTCCTGCTGCGAAGCGCGCTCGGGCTGGGCGGCGGGGTCGTGTTGGCCCTGGAGCTCAACCGCCAGGCCTCCGGCCGCGGCTGGCGGAAGCCGCGGGTGCTGGGAGCGGTGGCGGCCGCACTCGTCGCCGTCGCCCTGGGCACCTTGTAGCGCGCCGCCACATACCGTTCACGCCGACACGCGTCGGGGCCCGTCGAAGGCGCCCCGGAATTGCGTGGCCCCGAGCCGGGGACACCGCTAACGTCGCGCCCGTGGACATCCGAGACTTGGACCGCCGCGCCCTCGACACCCTCGGCACGGTCATCGCGCAGACCGGCCCGGACCAACTCCGTCTTCCCACCCCCTGTGCCGACTGGACACTGCACGGCCTGCTCCGCCACCAGGTGAGCGAGAACCTCGGTTTCGCCGCCGCGGCCGCGGGCGTCACCGATGACATCCGGGCCTGGGACCAGGGCGACCTGGGCGGAGATCCCCACCGGGCGTACCGCGACTCGGCCGAGGCGATGACGAAGGCGTTCACCGAGGACGTCCTGGAACAGCGGCTCCAGATCAGGGAGTTCGGGTTCTTCCCCGGCCGGGTGGCGCTCGGTATGCATGTGCTCGACTGCGTGGTCCACGGCTGGGACGTCGCCCGGACCATCGGTGTCGCCTACGATCCGGACGCCGACCTCGTCGACCTCGCGCTCAGGGTCGCGGCGCGGATCCCGGCCGGATCGCCGTCCGACGACCGGCCGAGGGCCGCGTTCGCCCCGGCCGTCGAGATCGCCGCGGACTCCCCCGCCCTGGAACGGCTGCTCGGGCTCGTCGGCCGCCGCCCGGCATCGTAGAAACACGGCACCCGCCGACCGCACGTCAGCCCGGTCCCGAGGACCCGGAGCCGGCCCCGGCCGCGGCCCCGCCGTCACTCGCCGCCCCGGCCCCGCCGTCCGTTCCCGCCGCTGCCCCCGCAGGGTGGCGGTGGCCCCGGACGTGACGGCCACCGAGGTGCACGTACCGGTGAAGGCCGAGCGCGGTCACCGCCAGGACGGCCGTGACCACGGTGCCCGCGGTCTCGACGTACAGGGTCGGCCGGACCAGGTTCGCGTCCGGCGACTCCGTGAACCCGAAAAGGCCCGTGGTCAGACTCAGCACCAGCGCCCCCAGCGTGCCGGCCGTGAACAGCGAGGTCCCTGCGGCGACCAGGCCGAGCCGCCGCGCGGGCGTGGCCAGCAGGGCGAGCGCGAGCAGGATGCCCACGATGCCGTTGATCAGGAACAGCGGCCCGATGACGGACAGGCCGCGGTAGCCCTCCGCCCACAGACGCAGATGGATCGCGGCCATCGTCGCCGTCAGACCCGCGCCGGCCACGCGCAGCACGAACCGTACGGCCGCTCCCTCAGTAACCATGGCCGGACGTACTGCTGTTGTGGGTGCCCGTGCTCGTGGACGCCGGTGCGCCGCCGACCGTGATGCTGGTCTTCATGCCGAGGTCCTTGTGTCCGTCGATCGGGCAGAAGACCTGGTAGGAGCCGGACTTGAGCGTCACGGTGAGGGTCGTGGACTGCCCCGGCTTCAGCGTGCTGCTGCGGTTGTTGCCGCCGGGCCCGTCCAGTTCCAGGGCGTGCACGGACTGGCCCTTGTTCTCCGCGGTGAAGGTGTACCGGCCGGGCGTGTACTTCTGCGTCGAGAGCTGGATGTGGAAATCGGTCAGCACCGCCGTGACATGGGTTCCCGAGGCTCCGGCATTCGCCGGGGACGGGGTCGTCGTGGCGCCGCCGCCGCTGCTGGTGCCGCCGCCTCCGCCGCAGGCGGCGAGCATCAGGGCGGCGAAGCCCCCGGCGGCCACGCCGAGGAACAGGCGGTTGGCTGGATGCGGGATGGTCATGAGTCGGTCCTCCGGATCGTCCCCCTGCACGGTGTACGACGGCGCGGGACGAAGGGATTGCGGATCCGGGAACCGACAGGAGCCGCGGGCGGATAATTGCTGCAAAAGCAATCTTTTTCGCGTGGTGGAACGTATGCCTGGTATGTGGCGCATAGGCCTGTCCCTCGGGCGCATGTCGGACGAGGCACTGCTCAGCGGTCTGGCGACGGGCGACCCCGAACTCGTCGTCGCGTTCGTGCGCCGTTTCCAGCGCAACGTCTTCGGCGTGGCGCTGGCCGTCCTCGGCGACACGCAGCTCGCCGAGGACGTCGCCCAGCAGACCTTCGAGCGGGCCTGGCGCCACGCCCAGGTGTACGACCCGCGGCGCGGCTCCGTACGGGGCTGGCTGACGGCCATCGCGCACAATCTCGCGATCGACACGGCGCGGGCCCGGCGCGCGCGGCCCGTCGACCCGGAGGACCTGGACGCGATGCTCGGCGTGGTCACCGAGACCCCGGAGCGTCGCGCGCTCGCCGACGACGACGCGGAGCGGGTCCGCCGGGCGGTGGCGCAGCTGCCCGAGGAGCAGGCGCGGGCCCTGGTGATGGCCGGGATCTACGGGATGACGGCACGGGAGGTCGCGGACAGCGAGCACGTTCCGCTGGGTACGGCGAAGACCCGTATCCGGACCGGGACGCTGAAGGTGCGGACCCTGCTGGAGAGCGAGGAGAAGCGGTGAGCGGCATGGAGTGCGAGCGGCTGCGGGAGCTGGACGCCGAGCTGGCGCTCGGGGTGCTGCCCGCCCGCGAGCGGGCCGAGGCTGTGGCCCATCTGGACCGCTGCCCCGAGTGCCGGGAGCGCGTCGGACGGCTGACGGCGGTCGGCGACGGACTGCTCGCGCTGCTGCCGAGGGCCGAGCCGCCGGTCGGCTTCGAGTCCCGGGTGGTGACGGCCCTGGGCGCGGCGCCCGTGCCGAAGCGGCGACGCAGGTACCGGCTGCGGCTCGCGGCGGCCGGTGCGGCCGCGGCGGTGGCCTGCGGCTTCGGCGGCTGGACGGTCGCCACGGTGGTCGAGGGCGCACCGGCCGCGACCTCCCAGCACACGGACGGCGGGCTGCGGGAGGCGGCGCTGGTCTCCGCCGGTCACGAGGTGGGCCGCATCTACGCCCACACCGGCGACGGGGGCTGGGTGTACATGTCCGTCGACCTCGGCAGCCACGCCCGGGGCCCGGTGCGGTGCCTGCTCGTGCACGCCGACGGATCGACCACCCCGGCGGGGTCCTTCCCGCTCCACGACGGCTACGGCTACTGGGGGGCACCGGCGGGCACGGACACCGCGGCCGTCACCGGCGCCCGCCTGACGGCCCCGGACGGAACGGTCCTGGCGACGGCGCACTTCTCCGAGTGACGGCACGGCTCTCCGGCATCCGATCGACGGCGCGCTTCTCCGGTTTCCGATCGACGGCGCACTCCTCCGGTTTCGATCGACGGCGCACTCCTCCGGTTTCCGATCGACGACGCACTCCTCCGGTTTCGATCGACGGCGCACTTCTCCGACCGGGGCAGACGGGTGCCGCTCGCCGATCGAGGGGCTCGGGCAGGGCCCGGCCCATCCCATGTGATGCTGACGTCATGACTGATCAGGGTGAGATCGCCATCCTGCGCCGACCGGGCCGGGCACTTCCCGTCGAGCACGGGCTGGGAGCGCTGCTGGCCGCCTACCATCTGCGGACGGAAGCCGAGAAGGGTGTGGCCGTGGCAGAGGTGGACCGGCTGCCGGACCGGTACCGGGCCGAGATCGCGGACCCGCGGGCCGCGTTCGCCGACGACGTCGTGCTGACGGCTCGGAGCGGAGACGCCGCCGTGGGCTGCCTGGTGGTCACCGCCCCCGTCGAGGGGCGGTCGGAGATCAAACGGCTGTGGACGGATCCGGCCTTCCGGGGCCGGGGCATCGCGTCGGAGCTGCTCGGGGCCGCGCTGGCCCATGCCGCCGAGACCGGTGTGGGCACCGTACGGCTGTCGGTGTGGAACTGGCGGACCGGCGCCATCGCCCTGTACGAACGCTTCGGCTTCACCGTCACCGGGTCATGGGACGACCGGGACCGGCTGGTGTGCATGGAGCGCCCCGTCTGAGGTCAGCCCCGGCGCAGGGAGAACCGGGACAGCGCGGCCGTGGCGAGCAGCAGGGCGGCGACGGCGACGAGCCCGATGCGCATCCCCGGCAGGGAGAAGGCGCCGCCGGGGCCGGCGAGCAGGCCGCCGAAGAGGGCGACGGCGAGCGCGCCACCGGTCTGCCGGAAGGAGTTGAGCAGTCCGGACGCGGTTCCCGCGCGCTCCCCCGGGACGGCGTCCATCAGCAGCGCGGTGAGCGCGGGCACCGCGAGCGCCCCGCCGACGCTCAGCGGCAGCAGGAGGACCAGGACCAGCCACACCGGCGTGTGCGCCGCCAGGGGCAGCAGGGCGAACATCGCCCCGGCGAAGATCAGCTGTCCCGCGACGATCACCGGCCGCCGCCCGATCCGCTCCGCCAGCCGCGGCGAGACCAGATTGGTCGCCGTCACCACCGCCGACATCGGCACGAACATGAGCCCCGCCTCGATGCCCGACATCCCGCGCAGCTGCTGGCAGTACAGGCCGAGGAGGAAGATCCCGCCGTAGAAGGCCGCGTTGACGGCGAAGCCGACGGCCAGGGGTACGGCCACCCGGCGGTCCGTCAGCATCTCCAGCGGGACCATGGGCCGGCGGTGGCGGGCCTCGACCACGCGGAAGGCGCACCCGGATGCCACGGCGAGCGCGGCGGCGGTCAGGACCGGTCCGCTGGTCCAGCCCAGGTGTCCGCCCTCGATCACCGCGAACGCCAGTCCGGCCAGGGCCAGTACGGCCGTGAGCTGGCCGCCCGCGTCCACCGCGGCGGACCGGCGCGCGGAGCGCGGCACCCGCACCAGCAGGCCCAGGATCACCGCGCCGACCGGCATGTTGATCAGGAAGACCGCCCGCCAGCCCGCCCCCTCGGTGAGCAGGCCGCCCAGCACCGGGCCCGCGGCCATCGCCACCGAACCGCCCACCGTCCACAGCGCGATGGCGCGGGCCCGGGCCCGTGGGTCCTCGTAGGCCTGCCGGATCAGCGCCAGCGAGGCCGGCATCACGACCGCGGCGGCACCGCCCTGCGCCACGCGCGCGCCCACCAGGACGCCGATGCCGGGCGCGAGGGCGCAGCCGAGGGAGGCGAGGGTGAACAGGGCCACACCCCAGGCGTAGGCGCGGCGGGCGCCCGCGCGGTCCGCCAGGGCACCGGCGGACAGCATCAGGGCCGCGAACATCAGGGTGTAGGCGTCCACCACCCACTGGAGTCCGGTCATCCCGCCGTCGAGGGAGGTTCCGATCGCGGGCAGGGCGATGTTCACGGCGGACACGTCGATGGTGATCACCGTGAAGCCGAGCAGTGCGGCGACCAGCGCCACGCCGTCGCGCCGCGCGACTGTGGGACGCTCACCGGTCGGTGCGGCTGGTCGCCCGGGGCGCTGCTGCCGTGGCGGGAGAGCGGGCGGCGACGACCGTCGGTCGCGCGCTTCGGCGGGCGCGGGCATGCAGGGGGCAGGGTCGGTCCTCATGACGAACTCCTCTTCGCGTACGGCGCATCGGCTGCGCTCCGGGGCGAGCCGGCGGGCGGCACCGGGCTGCCGGGGCTGCGGTCCTGTGTCGCGCACACCCTGGGCTCCGGCGGCGCCGGGCCACCCGCTCGGGATCAACTCTGTGCCCGTGCGGCGCTGTTCGGCAGACCGGGCCGTTCCCGGGGTGCCGCGTTCCAGGTCCTGACACACCCCCTCACGTTCGCGCGTCGGCTGCCACAATGAGCCGAATGGCAGCAGACGCGCGGGGCACCGAACTCGGCAGGTATCTCAAGGCCCGCAGGGCACAGGTCCGTCCACAGGACGTGGGCCTCCCGGCCGGGGCGGGGCTGCGCCGAACTCCCGGACTGCGCAGGGAGGAACTGGCCGCGCTGGCCGGAGTGAGCGTCGACTACTACATCCGTCTGGAGCGCGGCCGGGAGACCAACCCCTCCGCCGCCGTCGTGGACGCGCTCGGCCGCGCCCTGCGCCTGCGCGGCGACGCCTACGAACGCCTGCACGAACTCGCGGAGTTGGCCTCCGGCCGCAGCGGTGAACTGCCCGCCTCGGCGGATCACACCGTGCGCGCGTCGGTGCTGCTGATGCTGGAGTCGGTACGTCCGCTCCCCGCCTACGTCGTCAGCCGCCACAACCGGGTGCTGGCCGCCAACCCGCCCGGCCGGCGACTGCTGCCGGGGTTGTGGGACTGGCCGCGGGAGCAGCGCAATCTGACCCGCTACCTCTTCCTCCATCCGGTCGGCCGGACGCTCTACGAGCCCTGGGAGGAGACGGTCGCACTGTCGGTCGCCCATCTGCGGGCGGTCGCGGGCGCCGACCCCGACGATCCTGAACTGACCACGCTCGTCGGTGAACTGGTGCTGAAGTCACCGGAGTTCGCGACGCTGTGGGAGCGGTACGACGTGTACGAACGCGGCGGGGGAGAGAAGGGCTTCCGGCATCCGAAGGTCGGGCCGATGACGCTGACGTACGAGGTCATGCGTCTGGCCCGGACCGGCGGCCAGCGCATGGTGGTCTACCAGGCCGCCCCCGGCACCCCTGACGAGACGGCCATGCTCCGCCTGGACTCCGAGGACCTCCGGCCGGAGCAAGCCGCCGAGCCCTGCCGCGCCGACGTTGTCTCCGCCACCCGGGCCAAAGCCGGTTGACGGCCGGCCGACCGGCGGCTGATCGTCCGGCTCACCCACCCTCTTGTCCGGCGTTCACTTCGAGGCCGGGGGCTGTCAAAGACGGCTCGTCGGCGGTATCCAGAGGATGTGCGGGAGACCATCAGAGGACGCTGGACGCGTGCCCTCCAGGCGCTGTGCCTTCAGGTGCCGTTGCTGCTCGCACTCGGCTGCACGGAGGCGGCGCCGGACGCGGCACGGCCCTTCCTGTTCGGGGCGTGGGCGGTGGTGTGGGCGTGGCTGACCTGGCGTGCCTGCACGATGCGGATTCGCCTGTCCCCCGACGGCATTCACAGCCATGGGCTGTGGCGGACGCGGTTCGTCGCGTGGGACGACCTGCTGATGGTCGTCGCGGATCACGACCTCCCGATGGTCGGCCTCCTGTGGGAATGCCCGACGGCGCTCCTCGCCGACGGGGACCGGGTCGTCCTCAACGGCGTCTACGGACTGGTGAGCGAGGACACGTCCCGGGTGGACCGCATCACGGCACGGCTCAACACCCTCCTCGCCCGGCCCGAGTTGCGCGCCTGACCACGACTGCTCACGTCACCGGGCGGCGGTGTCCCGGAGCCACTGGGCGTGTCGGCGGATGCGTGGGGGGTCCTCGGGGAAGCAGCTGTCCCAGTGTTGGTCCAGGGAGATCCACGCGGCGGGCTGGCCGTGCTCCGGGGACAAGGATGCGGCGGCGTCCACGATCGCCATGTACGACAGGCCGAGGGTCGGCGGCAGGTCGGGGTGGTAGGAACGGATCGTCGCCGCCGCCGGATCCGCAAGGAGCCGCGCGGCGACGCCGGTCTCCTCGAAGAGTTCGCGGCGGGCGCCCTCGCGAGGAGTCTCACCCGGCTCGACCCGCCCGCCCGGCGGAACCCAACCCCGCAACCGATGACGCACCAGCAGCACCTGTCCGAGCCCCTCGTCGAAGACCCAGACCTCCGCCGCGAGAGGCTCCGAAGCCCCGTCGCGCAGCGCCGCCAGCCACTGTCCGGCGCCGTCGAACTCCATCCGCGCCAGCCGCACATCGGCGGCCGTCGCCTCCATCACGCGTTGTCCGAGCAGGTGACGAGTCATCTGCACACCCTAGGGGGACGCACTGACATCGCCGGCGCGGCGTACGCTGGCGCGTTGGTGTCGGGTGGGGCGGGGAGGAGCGGGAGTTGGCTACGGTCCGGGTGGACGCGGGCGGGTCCGCTGGGTTCGACGGCGGTGTGTGGGCGGGGCTGCTGGCGGAGGTGGCGCGCAGCGGGCGGCGGTTGCGCCGCGAGGAGCTGGAGTCGCTGCGCGAGTACGGCGACCAGGCCGCCGAAGACGGGCGGGCACTCGCCGAACTGGTCGACGAGCGGCTGGCCGTGACGGGCCGGGTCTGGGAAGGACAGCCCGTGGACGCCGCGTCGATGGCGGCGTTGCGGGCGGCGTTGGCCGCGCTCGCCGCGGGCCACGGACGGGCCTACCGGGAGCGGCTGCGCCGGGAGGAGGCCGGGCGGCGGGAGTTCGTCGCGGATCTGCTCAGCAGCCGCAGCGATCTGGGGCGGCTGGCGGAGCACGCCGAGCGTTTCGGGCTCAACCTGGCGTGCGCGCACGTCGTCGCGGTCGCCGAGGGGGACGGCTACGACGTGGAGGATCCCTCGGTGCGGGCGCTGGAGCGGCAGTTGCTCGGGCGGTTCGGGGAGCAGGAGATCCTGCTGGCCGTCAAGCACGGGCGGCTCGTCTGCATCGTGCCCTCCGCTCCGGGCGAGGCCGCGGCGATCGAGGCGTTCGCGGCGTTGATCCCGGGCCGGCGGGTGGTCGTGGGCCGTCCGCACAGCGGGCCCGGCGGGGTCGTGCACTCCTACGAGGAGGCCCGGTCCGCGCTGGAGCAGGCGGTGCAACTGGACCTGCCGGGGCCGTTGTTGCGCGCCGCCGATCTGCTGGTGCTGCCGGTGCTGCTGCGGGACCGGGGGGCGCTCGCGGAGCTGGTGCGCGGGGTCCTGGGGCCGCTGCGGACGGCGCGGGGCGGGGCCCGGCCCTTGCTGGAGACGCTGACCGCCTACGCCGACTCGCGGTACGTGTCGGCGGAAGCGGCACGCCGACTCGGCCTGAGCGTAAGGGCGTTGGCGTACCGGGTCGCGCATGTCGTCCGCCTGACGGGGCTCGATCCGGACGACCCGTTGCAGCGCTACACCCTGGAGACGGCGGTGTTCGGCGCGCGGCTGCTGGGGTGGCCGGAGCACGATCAGCCGACGGAAGGGTGAGCTGCGGACGGGTGAGCTGCCGAGGAGTGTGCGGTGGTGCGTCTCAGGGGCGGGCGGCCGACGCGTACGCGGCGCACAACGCCTCCCAGCGGGCGCTCTGTTCGGGGGTGGCGCGGCCGCGGAGCAGGGCCAGTCTCAGCAGGTTGGCCTCCGCGGCGCTGCCGAGCGTACGCGCCTCGGCGAGGTAGTGGTCGTCGAGCAGGGCCTCGATCTCGGCGTCGCTCTGGACGGGGTCGATCCGCGCGGCCAGTCGAGCCATGGTGCGGTAGGAGCCCTGCAGCAGGAAGGGCGGCTCGGCGCGGTCGGCGTCCGCCTGGGCGGCGGAGCCGATGTAGGCCCGGTTGACGGCCAGGACGGTCCGTCGGACGGCGAGCAGATGGGCGAGGGTGGCCAGCACCCGGTCCAGGTCCTGCACGGAGTGCGTGAGCTGGTCGGCCTGGGCGCCCGGCTCGGCCTCCGCCAGGGCGATCAGCAGGCGCAGGTCGGCGGGGTCGGCTCCGGCGAGCGGGGCCAGCACGGGGTTGGCGGCGAGGGCGTTCTCCAGGAACGAGAGCGCGAACAGGTCCTGGTGGCCGCCGAGCACCTCGCCGAGGTTCCAGACGTCGGCCCGGTTGGCGAGCATGTCGGGGATCTGGAAACGCCGGCCGCTCGCGGTGTACGGGTTGCCGGCGAGGCAGACGGCGAAGCGGCGCCCGCGCAGGTCGAAGCTGCGTGCGACACCGTCGCTCACCGCCTCCACGCGGCGCTGTGCGTCACACAACGGGATGAACTTCTGGAGGAGTTCGGCGCTGACGTGCTGGATGTCGTCGAGGTACAGCAGGACGTTGCCGCCCGCCTCCAGGGCGAACACGATCTTCTCGACCTCGCGCCGGGCGGCCGCGTCGGGTGCGCGGTCGGGGTCGAGCGAGGTGGTGCCGGAGCCGAGGGCGGGGCCGTCGACGCGGACCATGAGCAGGCCGAGCCGGTCGGCGACGTACTCCAGCAGGGTGGTCTTGCCGTAGCCCGGCGGGGACAGGAGCAGCAGCAGGCCGCTGCGGTCGGCCGGGCCGGTGGTGTCGAGGGTGCCGAGCTGCTTGGCGAGGTTGTCCCCGACGAGGGGGAGGTAGACCCGGTCGATGAGCTGGTTGCGGACGAAGCCGGCGAGCGGGCGGGGGCGGTGGTCGTCCAGGCGCAGCCGGGCCCGCTCGGCGCTCAGGGCGTCGGCGCGCCGCTGCTGGAAGGCGCGGAAGGCGGGAATGCGCTCCTCCGTGAACGCCGCGACCCGGTGGGGGAGTTCGTCGATACGTACGGCCAGTCGGCCGGCCCGGACCCGGGGGTGGGCGCCGAGGAGGCCGTCGACAGTTTCCTGGACGGTCCCGGTGATCTCGTAGCGCGGCAGGTCGGGTGCGCACAGGTGGGCCACGGCCTCCGGCACGCCCTCACCGTCCGCGTGGGCCGCCGCGTACGACCCCAGCCAGGCGGCGGCGAGTTGGCGCCGCGCGGGCAGGTCGGCGCCCAGGGCGGCCAGGTCCGCGACGAGGTCGGGGGCGGCGTCGGTGTGACGGAAGCCGTCGAGCAGGGTGCGTGCGGCGACGCCGGTGGCGAAGCCCTCGTGCGGATCGGCGAGTTCGGCTGCGAGGTACTCCCCCGCCCGCGCGACCGCCGCCGGTCCGACGGAGCCGGTGAACGCCTGGACCGCCTCGGAGAGCTCGGCCGCCAGCTCGGACCAGGCCGTCGCCGGTGCGACCGCGTCCGGACCGAAGCGCGCCAGGGCACGGGCCAGCGAGCGGGCACGCCGCCGCCAGGCCGTCCGCCGGGCGTCGTCGGCGGCGTGTGCCCAGAACAGCTGGGCGGCGGCGCGCACTTCGGCGGGGTGGGTCAGCAGACCGGCCCCGCTGCGCAGCCGTAGCAGCGCGCCGAGGATGGCGGTGGCGTCGTGGTCGTGCACGCCACGCTCGTAGCCCTCGTCGTAGGCGGTCTCGGCGGCCCGGCGGACCTGGGCGAGGAGCGGCTCGTCGCCGGTGGCCGTGGGCAGCAGCCGGGCGGCCAGGTACTCGGCCCGGTAGAGCGCCGGTGACTCGCTCACCAGCGGCTGGGTCCAGAACTCGCGGGCTGCCGCCAGTCCGGGCAGGTCGGCGGTGCGCCGGTAGCCGGTCCCCGTGACGGTGAACGCGAGCCCGTCGCCGTCCGGTTGGAGGGTGAGTTCGACGGGTTCGCGGCGGACGGCGAACCGGTGGCGTCCCAGACGTACGGCGGCGCCGCCGTCCTCGCTCAGATCGGCCCGGTCGCGCAGCTCGCGCAGGGCGGTGCGGACGGCGTCGAGCAGGCCGTCCTCCACCTCCTGGGCGCGCACCGGGTCGTCGAGGTCGCGCAGGTGCCCGGCGGCGGCCCGCACCCGCAACGCCATGGCGTCGGTGGCCTGCGCGGCGTGGACGTCGGCGGCCGAGCCGAGTCCGGCGAGCCTGCGGCGCAGCGCCTCGAGGGCCCGCTGTGCCGAGGCGGCCAGCCGGTCCGCGCGGGCGGCGGCCTCGTCGAGCAGCGCCTGGCGCCGGGTGGCGAACGCCTGCTGGATCTCCTCGCGGCGCACGGCCAGCTCCGCGGCGAGGTCCTCGGCCTCGGCGAAGCGGGTCTCCAGGCCGTCCAACCGCAGCAGCAGACGGGCGAGTTGGTCGTCGCAGGCGGCCGGGGAGTCGGCGGCGGCCAGGGCGGCGGTCGTCGCCTGGGCGAGCAGGGCCGACTCGGCGGCGTGGGCGGTGCGGTGTTCCGCCTCCAGCAGGACCCGGCGCCGGCCCGCGAGGACGGCGCGGGCACGGTTGACCGCCGCCAGGACCTCGCCGATGGCCAGCAGGACGGCGGTCGTGGCGCTCGGATCGGCGGCGACCGCGCCGGTGACCAGGTCGGTGACGGTGGCCAGGGCGTCCGCCCGCTCGCCGAGTCCCTCGGCGAGCCGCTCGGCCTCGGCGGCGGTGGCGACCGAGGCGGCGTCCTCGGCGGCGCGCACGGCGGCGGCGAGGGGGGCGGCGAAGGCGTCCGCTCCGGCGAAGTACGCGAAGGCACGCTCGGTCGCCGCGGTCAGCTCGTCGGCCAGATCCGTCTCGACCCGGTCCAGTGCCTCCAGGTCGATCTGCGGCAGTTCGCGCAGGGTGCGGGTACGGCCCTGGGCGCGGCGGAGTTCGGCGAGGAGCGCCGTCCAGGCGTCCGCGTCGGCGGGCGGTTCGCCGCGGGACCGGCGCACCAGCCCGGCGGCCTCCTCACGGGCCTGGTCCAGCTCCTGTGCGGCACGGGCGGCGAGCTGCCGGACCCTGGCCTGCTCGGCGGCCAACTGCTCCGCGGTGTTGCGCAGTTCGGTGAGCGGTTCGAGCAGTCCGGTGTCGGCGAGCCAGTAGTGGCGGTCCGCCGCCTTGGCGCAGACGTCGAGGATCAGTTCCGGTGTGGCCGTGGCCTGCTGTTCGGGTGCGGCGGCGAGCGCCGTACGGACCACGTCGAGGCATTCGGCGATGCCGTGCACCAGGTCGGCGTTGCCGATCCGTTCCAGCGGGCCGTCGCCGAGCGCCTGGGCGGCGGCGTGGTCGGCGGACTGGAACGGGGTGTGCCAGAGCTGGAGTTCATGGGTGCGCACCGGCTCGCGGTCCGGTTTGAGCAGGACGAGGGTGCCGTCGGGCAGGAGGGTGTGCGCGGCGGCCTGGAGGGCGCTCGCGGCCTCGCGGCGGACGGTGTTCCACGGCAGCAGCAGGACCTGGGCACGGCCCGGCCGGCGCAGGACGTAGAGCAGGTCCTCGCCGTTGGGCGCGGGAACGACGGCGTCGAAACGCAGGCCGTCGGCGGCGGATCCGTCCGCGGCGGCACCGGCGCCCGCAGCGGGCGCCGTACCACCGCCGCTGTCGTTGCCGATGGCGCCGTCGTCGATGCGGAAGGTCCGGTGGCTGCCGTCCGCGAGCTCGTAGCCGCCGGGGAAGATCAGGCCCTGCTCGGCGGGGAGCAGGCGGGCGCCCCGGGCGAGGGAGTCCTGGCGACGGACCGATCCGGTACGGGTGTTGACGACGAGATGGCGGTCGGCGGGTTCGTTGTAGGGGCGGATCCGCAGGAGCAGCAGCGGTCCGGTCACCGCGTGGCCGACGGTGGCGTCCGCCAGGCTCTGGAGGGGCTCGTCGACCGGTTCCTCGAAGAGCGTCCGTCCGCCGGGCACCGCCCGGACGGTGAGGCTGCCGCCGGTGGTGGCGACGGAGACCGCACCCTCGGCGCCCTCGATCAGGATCCGCCCGTCGCTGTGCTGTTCACGTCCGGTCGGGGTCCACGGCAGCTCGGAGGCGGACGGCTGCGGCAGGTCGCGTTCTCCGTGGTTGCCGAGGTACTCGACCTCGTCGGCCCCCAACCGCCAGCTCAGGACGCGGAGATCGCCGTCGTTCCCCCCGGTGCGGAACACGGCGAGCAGCCGTCCCGACGCCGTGCGCACCAGGTCGGCGAGACGGGCGTCGCGGTAGTAGCGCAGCAGTTCGGCGAGGTCGCGGCGGAAGCGTCCGTCGTCGAGCAGGCCAGGGACCTTCTCCGGGCTGAGCGCCGTGCCGTCCAGGGTGTGCAGCGACAGCAGGCCCGCGTCGAGTGCGGGTGCCGTGGTGCCCAGCAGGAGGACGTCTGGCCGTACGGCGACCACGCCGACGGCGGTGCCCGCACCGCCGGTGCGCGGCCGGGCGGAGGCGGTCAGCTCCAGCGGGCGGGAGCCGAACGCCTCCTGCCGCCGGGAGTTCAACTCCGCCGCCCGCCGGCCCAGTTCCGCCGCGCGGTCGGCGAGGCGTGCCCGCAGGATCTGGTAGGTGCCGTCCTCGACGCCCATCACTGGTTTCCGTTCCTTCCGGCCGCGTGGGGCAAGGTCGTCGACGGGCTACTTGGCCGTGCCGTTGGCGAGTTGTACCGGGTCGACCGATACCGGGTCCGCGCCCTGCCGGCCCTCCAGCAGCTTCATCAGCAGGGCCAGGTTCCACGGGCCGCCGGCCGCCAGGCCGCGGAGCACCTCCGTCGCGTCCCCGCTGAAGCTCTTCTCGCCGCTGAGCCACTCCGCGCCGAGGGCCTGCACCGTCTCCGAGCCCTGTACGGCCCCGTCGATGGACTTGCCGAAGGACACCGCACCGACCAGCCGCTCCAGGAACACGCTGTCGCCGCCCACGATGTCGATGTCCGCGCTCTCCAGACCCGCGGCCAGGACCGCGGCCTGCGCCTCGGCCACCGTGCGCTGGACCTCCAGCGCGGCGAGGCGGACCTCCTTGTCGGCGGCCAGGCGCAGCCGGAACTCCTCGTGCGCCCGGGACACCTCGTCCAGCGCGGCCATGGCGGCGGCCTTCTCCTTGAGGCCGGCGGCCTCGCCGAGCAGCCGCTCCCGGATTCCCGCGGCCTCCGCGTTGGCCTTGCTCTCGGCCACGGCGGCCTCGGCCAGCCCGACCTTCTCGATGGCGTCCGCCTTCTCCTTCAGGCCGGCCGCCTCGCCCTCCAGCCGGGCCCGTACACCGGCCGCGTCCGCCATCGCCTGCCGCTCCGCCACCTCGGCCTCCGCGAGTCCGGACGCCCCGGCCAGGGCGCGCTCGCCCTCGGCGCGGCGCACGTTGGCGGCGGCCTCCAGCTCCGCGCTCTTCTGCCCGGCCTCGGCCAGCACCAGTTGTTCCTTCGCCCGCAGGTGCGCGGCCTGCTCGGCGGCCTCCGCGGCCTTGATGTCCTTGACGAGCTGTTCCTGGGCCTCGGCCTCGGCGGTGATGATGACGGCCTGCCGGTTGCGCTCGGCCTCCTGGACCACGCGGACCCGCTTGATCTCCTCCTCCTGCTCGGCGACCGAACGCTCGACGGCGACGCGCTCGCGCACCACGTCGGCCACGCCCCGCCGTTCGACCTCGACCTGCTTCTCCTTCTCGGCCTGCGCGAGCTCGACCTCCCGCTCGCGGTTGACGACCTCCAACTGGCGGTCCTTCTCGATGCGTTCGCCCTCCACCGCGAGGACCCGCTGCCGGTTCTTCTCGGCGACCGCGATCTCCCGTTGCTGGTTCTCCCGCTGGACGCCGAGGAGTTCCTCGGTCCGCAGCAGCGCGCTGTGCGCCTTGAGCCGCTCCTCCTCCTGGACCTGCGCGGTCGCCGCCTCCTCCTGGGCGCGCAGGGTCTCGATGCCCTTGCGCTGGCGTATCTCGGCCTCGGCGCGCCGCCGTTCGAGCTCCAGCACGGCTTCGCGCGCGTCCACGTCCTGGCGGGTGATCTCCATCTCCTCGTTGCGCTGGAAGTCGTTGGTGCGGATGTGCTCCAGGGCGGTCAGCTCGGTGATCTTCCGGATGCCCTGGGCGTCGAGGATGTTGGAGGCGTCCAGCTGCTCCAGCGGGGTCTGTTCGAGGTGGTCGATCGCCGCGTCCTCGAGGTGGTAGCCGTTGAGGTCGGTGCCGATGGCCGCGACGATGCGATCCCTGAACTCCTCGCGCTTGATGTAGAGGTCGGAGAAGTCGAGCTGCTTGCCGACGGTGCGCAGCGCCTCGGCGAACTTGGCGCTGAACAGGTTCTGCAGGGTCTCCTGGTGGCTGGCCCGTTCGGTGCCGATGGCCTGGGCCACCTTGATGACGTCCTCGACGGTCTTGTTGACCCGGACGAAGAAGGTGATCTGGATGTCGGCGCGGATGTTGTCCTTGCAGATCATGCCCTCGCGGCCGGTGCGGACGATCTCGATGGTCTTCACCGAGATGTCCATGACCTCCGCGCGGTGCATCATCGGCAGGACGAGGGCGCCGGTGAAGGTGACGTCGACGCTCTTGGGCCGCGAGACGATCAGGGCCTCGCCCTGGACCACCTTGCGGAACAGCCGGCCGAAGAGCAGCAGTGTGCCCAGGCCGATGAGCAGCAGTACGGCGACCAGCACGCCGATTCCGATGGTGACGACAGACATGGCGGTTCCCTTGGACGACCTTGCCGTGGATGTGTGGGTGGAGCGTGTGGCGTGCCGAACGCCTCGGCGGACCGCGCGGGAGGAGCGCGTCGGACGCCCGCGCCGGGCGGTGGGGAGCCGGGCCGCGTCAGCCGGTGGCCGGCGGTGCGACGGTCGGCGGCGTGAGGGCCGGCGGGGCCGGCATGACCCAGAAGAACTCGCCGTCGTCGTCGTAGTCGTAGAGGAGTGCCGGCGCCCCGGCACGCAGTACGCCGCCCGGTCCGGCGGCGTCGTCGTGGCTCTGCCGGACCTGCACCGTGGCGGATGAGCCGTCGACGGCACGGACCTCGGCCTGACCGAAGTCGGGGCCGACGCGGCCGGTGCGGATCACGCAGCCGAGGCCGACGAAGTCCCGGCGGGAGGGGGGCGGGGCGGGGACGGGCGTCAGTCGGCTCAGCGGCCACGCGAGCAGGCGTGCGCCCGCCCAGCCGCCGGCCAGGGCGGCCGGCAGCAGGACTCCGTGGTCCTCGCCGCCGAGCAGCTCCCGGCCGGTCAGCGCGCCGAACCAGGCGAAGGCGACCACGAGCGACACCGCCACCGTGACCGGCACTCCGCCGAGGCCCAGCACCCTCCGCAGCCCCCCGTGACCGCGGTGTCCCCCGTTTCCGCGGTCTCCCCCGTGACTGCGGTCTCCCCCGTTTCCGCGGTCTCCCCCGTGACCGCGGTGTCCCCCGTGACTGCGGTGTCCCCCGTGGACGTGGGGTCCGGCACCGGAGCCGTGGCCGAGGTGTCCGTCGCCGGAGCCGTGGCCGTGCTGTCCCGCGCCGGGCCCGTGCCCGTGGTGTCCCCCGCCGGTTCCCCGGCCGTGGTGTCCCCCGCGCGCCCCGTGGACATGGGCGCCGCCCAGGAGCACCAGCAGCCAGTAACCGGCCACCACGACGAGCGCGAACGAGAAGACCACGGTCGGATACGCCGTGACCGCCCCCAGAAAGTCCCCCACCGCGCTCGCCCGCCTCCGCAGATCCCCCGACGGCAACCGTTCGTGTGCCGCAGGCGCAAGGGTGACATCAAGAAGGCACCGGCACACTGCATGATCCCGGAAGTCTGGGCACCCCCTTCATGTCCTGGATCGGCTCACACGGGACGGCTCCGCCACGGCCTACGCCTTGTTCGGCCGGCTCGCGCGCAGGATGAGCGCGGCCGTCTGCTCGGCGATCAGACGACGTTCGTCCGGATCGAGCCGGTGCAGGCCGTGCAGGGAGCGGGTACGGCCTTCCGCGGCCAGGAGAACCGCGAACTGTCGCGCGGTGAGGTCCGGTTCGTCGACGGCGAGACGGCCCCGGTCACCGAGTTCGGCCAGGTAGCGGGCGAGCGCGGCGATGATCCCGCCGCTCGCCGTGTCCCGCCACATCCGCTGGAGCTCGGGATGGCGTTCCAGTTCGGCGATCGTGAGCCGGTGCAGGGCGGCGCGGTCCGGGTCGAGCACCGCGTCCAGGATGTGCCGGCCGAGGTCGGTGAGCACGTCGTACGGGTCACGGTCCAGCGGGAACAGAGCGGCGGGGTCGAGCCGGGCGGGCGGCGAGGCGTCGGCCCCGGGGGCGGCGGCGGATTCTGGGGCGGCGGGGTCGCCGCCGGAGTCGGAGTCGGAGTCGGCTTCACCCTGCTGCGAGCGCTGGATCGCCGCCAGGAAGAGCTGCTGTTTGTCGCCGAAGTAGTTGTAGACGGTCTGCTTGCCGACCCCGGCCTGTGCGGCGATCTCGTCCACGCTCGCCGCGGCGAACCCCTCGCGCACGAAGACCGTGACCGCCGCCGTCAGGATCGCGGCGCGCTTCTTGGCCGTCTGGTGCGACCAGGGCTTGCCGGAACCCGGCCCGCCGGTCGCGGCACCCGTCGTGATGACCATGCCCCCAGCCTACGACACAAGACGGAGTAGTCTAAATTTAAATTGGAACTGACCAGTCTTGTGTTGGAGGGGCTACATGAGTAGGAGTGAGCGGGCGGGCGTCGCCGGGCCACGCCGTACCGTCGCCGTGCTGGCGTTGCTGCTGGGCGCGGCGATGGATCTGCTGGACACGTCATTGGTCAACACGGCACTGCCGACCG
This sequence comes from Streptomyces mangrovisoli, assembly GCF_000974985.2. Classification (GTDB taxonomy): domain Bacteria; phylum Actinomycetota; class Actinomycetes; order Streptomycetales; family Streptomycetaceae; genus Streptomyces; species Streptomyces mangrovisoli. The sequence goes on from NZ_LAVA02000058.1 coordinate 32,556, forward strand.
TCCGACGGGAGCTGCACGCGAGCGCCGCGGATCTGGAGTGGATCGTGGCCGGGTACACCTTCGCGTTCGCGGCGCTGCTGCTGACGAGCGGACGGCTGGGTGACCGCTACGGCTACCGCAGGGTGTTCGTCGTCGGCTGTCTGGCGTTCGGGATCGCGTCACTGGGGTGCAGCACCGCGTCCGGCGCCGGGGTGCTGGTGGCCTGGCGGTGCGTGGCCGGGGCGGCGGCCGCGGTCATGATGCCGCAGATCACCTCCCTGCTGCAGGCCATGTACGCGCCCGAGGAGCGCTCCGGCGTCCTCGGGCTGCTCGGCGCCGTCGGCGGCATCGGCGCGGCGCTCGGCCCGCTGGCCGGGGCCGCGATCCTCAGCGCCGACCTCACCTCCGAGGCATGGCGACCGGTGTTCCTGGTCAACGTCCCGCTCGCCCTCGCCGCCGCGGCGGCCGCGCTGCTGCTCGTCCCGCATGTGCCGCCTGCCCCGGACACGAGGATCGACGTGCGCGGCGCGCTCCTGAGCACCCTGGGGTTCGGACTGCTCGTCTACGGCCTCATCGACGGCCCCGACCAGGGCTGGAGCCCGCGCGCCTGGGGTGCCGTCGCCGCCGCGGTCCCGGTCATCGGACTCTTCGTCGCCTCGCAGCGCTCACGCGGCCGGGCCGCGTCCGGCCGACCGGGGCCCGGACGTCCGGTGGCCGGCCGTCCGGTGGCCGGCCGCCTGGTGGCCGACCCTCTGACACCCGGCCGCCTCTTCGCCCACCGGTCGTTCACCGGCGGGATCGTCCTCAGTGTCGTCGTCGAGACGGTCGTCGGCGGTCTGCTGCTCGTCTCCACGCTGACCCTGCAGACCGCCCTCGGGCTCTCACCGCTGCACGCCGGGCTGATGACCCTGCCGATGACCGGCGGCATGGTGCTCGGCGTCGCCGTCCTCGCGGAGCTGCTGCTGCCGCGCATCGGCCGTGACGTCATCGCGCTCGGCGGACTCGCCCTCACCGTCGGTGTCGCCGCCGGCAGCCTCGTCGTCGCGGTGGAGGGCGCCGGCACCGTCGTATGGCATCTGATCCCCGGCCTGATCGTGGCCGGCACCGGTCTGGGGATGATCATGGGGCCACTGTTCGCCGTCACGCTCAACGACGTCCGGGCGGCGGACGCCGGAGCCGCGTCGGGCACCCTGGAGGCCGCGGAGCAGGTCGGGAGCACCCTGGGCGTCGCCACGATCGGCTCGCTCTTCGTCTCCTCCGTGGCACACGGCCTCGGTTCCGCCTACGTCCACGCGACCGGGCTCGCCATCGCCCTGAGCCTGGTGATCGTCTGCCTGGCCCGGACCCTGCCGGCCCGGATCCGTTCGGAGGACGAGGTGCGCGCGGGCTGGGCGCCGCCGGCCGAGGAGGACGCGCGGACGGACCCGCACGGAGCCGGTCTGCGCACCTGACCGGCGGCGGCCTGCGGGGCCCCGACTGCGTCGCGGGATCGCCCCGAGCCGGTGGGCCGGGGCGATCCCGCGAAGGTGTCGCGCGTCGGGTCCGCCTCGGACCTGCGCGTCGGGTCCGCCTCGGACCTGCACGTCAGCGCCCTTGGCCGCCCGCCGTTCAGGTCATCCGCGGACCCCGGCGGGCGCGGTCGAGACGACCGAGAGCTCCTTGAACGTCGGCCACTTCTCGCCCTCGTCGTTGATGCCGGAGCGGATGGTGATGCCGCCGGAGAGTTCGGCGGCCTTCCGGGCCGACGTGTGGCTCATGGTGACCTGGCCGTCGACACGGACCGTGGTGGTCTGCCGTCCGACATCCACGGTGACCGTGTGCCGGGCCGCCCGCTTGAGCGGCCGCGAATCCACCGGCAGCCCCTTCACGAGCAGGGTCGCCTGATCCTGGGTGATCACCACGTCCACCGGTTCCTTGCTGTTGGTCCGCACCGCCAGCGACGCCTGGTTGGTCCCGTTGCCCAGCGACCCGAGGACCGCGGCGGCACGGTAGTCCGTCCAGTCGACGCTGCTCCTCGGCCGGTAGTCCGCCGACACGTAGTGGATCGCGGCCGGCGACCCCGGAGCCCTGGCCGGTGTCCTGCCGGAGAAGACATCCAGGTTCACTCCGTCCTGGAGCCCCTCCCAGTTGTTCACGTCGGTCAGCGGCGCGCTCGCCTCGGCCGGGATCTGGACGTTCTGCCTGATCTTCGCCAGCAGACGCACGGGCGAGGTGTCGCGCAGGACCTCGACGCGCTGGACGTACCCCGCCGCCGCCGCCCGCCGGCTGGCGCTGAGCGGAGTGCTGGAGGTGTCGGTCATCACGATGGGGAAGTACTCGTGGAGCACCTTGCGCACCAGCGAACCGACCCCGTCGTCGCGGGGCCCGTCCGAGAAGGGGATGGCGAACATCTTCGGGGTCGGCAGGCCGTGACCGACGATGTCCTTGACGGAACCGGAGAGGTCACGGCGCACCCTCGCCCGGTACTCGGCCGTGGTCTCCTGACGCCGCTCGTCGGGCAGCCACAGGCGGTTGGCCAGGGCAGCGCCCTCGTCGCCCTCGGCGTTCACCGCACGGCGGTCGTGCATCGCCCGGGTGTGGCTGCCGAAGTCCCAGCGGCCGGAGCCGTGCATCTTGGCGATCTCGCGCCAGGTCAGGTAGTACGGGAGGTGCTTGTCCACCGACCCGGTGATCAGGAAGACCGTGGCGTGCATGTGGTGCTTGGCGAGGATGCGGTCGGCGTACTTCCACAGGCCGCCGGTGCCGTCGTCGAAGGTGAGCAGCACCGAACGCCTGGGCACCCGGCCGCCGGCCATGTAGTCGGTGAACTGCTGCGCGGTCAGGGTGCGGTAGCCGGCCCGCTCCAGCGCCGTGAGCTGTTCGTCGAACGCCTTCGGGGTGAGCGCGTAGGGGCTCTTGCTCCGCGTGGCGATGTCGTGGAAGGTCAGCACCACCGGCGCGGTGCGCCCCGGCAGCTCCTGGCCCTCCTTGGTCCAGGCGGTCCGCTGAGCCGACGTGATGTGCACCTGTCGCGGCGACGCCTGCGGGGCGACGTACTTCAGGTAGAGGTAGCGGTCGATGCCCGCGGCGGCCGACACCAGCACCACGGAGAGGGTGAGCGCGCCCAGGAGGACGCGGATGGGCCACTGGGTCTGGCCCCGGCCCCAGCCGTGGTGCCGGCCCCGGCGGCGATCGTTGGCGGCCGTGCCGACGTAGTCGGCGCGCAGGCACGGTTCGGGGCCGTTGCCGTGGTCGTGCAGGACGACGTCGGCGGGCTCGCGGCGGTTGCCTCTCAGCGCCATGACAGCACGTTCCCTCGGGACAGGACGATCAGATAGAGGCAGCTCACGACCGCTATGAGGAGCGCGTCGAGCGTCAGGCGGACTGACTTGCGCTGGAGGAATTCCTTCATCACTTGGTCCTCGACCAGATACCGCGCCGGATGGTCGCGAGGGAGTAGGGCAGCAGCCAGGACAGCAGCAGCGCGGACAGCAGGCTCATCAGCGGCCGGTAACGCCAGTGGGAGTCACCGGGGTTGTCGAGCTTGAAGGCCAGACCCCAGATGCTGCCCTTGAGGATCACGCCGCTCAGGTACAGCACGCTCACGAAGAGTCCGCCCTGCATCGGCGCCCAGATCATGTGCCGTACGGCCATCAGCGGCGCGGCCAGCACCCACAGCACATGGCCGTAGTACAGGCAGGACGGGAAGAAGCCGCGGCGCCACATGAACGTGCCGGTGAAGAAGGTGTTGCGGATGAAGCTCTTCTTCCAGCGGATCTGCTGCTTCATGAACGGCCCGAAGTGCTCGGGCACGTTGGTCCACACCTTCGCCGACTGGACGTAGCCGATGCGCCACTTGCGCTCGGGGTAGTCCTGCGCCGTCACGAACGAGGAGTCCGCGTACTGCTTCTTGAGGCGCCTGCCGACCCATTTCTGTCCCAGCACGTAACCGGTGAGCTGGCGGTCGGTGGCGAACCGGAAGGGCGCGCCGAGGAATCGGTCACCGGCCCAGGCCGGGAAGTAGTTGTACACGGCGTCCCGGCGGAACACGGCCAGCGGGCCGGAGACGCAGGTGACCGAACCGAAGACCGACTCGGCGGCCTTGGCGACCCGGAACTGGCCCTCGTACCAGACGTCCTGGGCCTTGGTGAAGACGGTCTTGTCGACGTTGAGCGCGCGGCAGTGGCCGCTGACCGCGCCGAGTTCGGCGTGGTCGACCAGCGCCTGCACGCAGCGGCGCAGCGCGTCGGGGGCCAGGACGCAGTCGGAGTCGGTGAAGGCGAGGACGTCGCCGTCGGCCTGTTCGCAGCCGCGCACCAGGGCGTGCTTCTTGCCGAGGTTCTTCTCCAGGTTGATCACGGTGATGTCGAGCTCGACCGCGAGCCGGGCCAGGATCTCCCGGGTCCCGTCCTCGGAGAGGTCGTCGATCACGATGATGTCGAGGTTCGGGTAGTCGCTGGCGGCCATCGAGCGGACGCAGTCCTCGATGCACTCGACCTCGTCCTTGACCGCGAGCAGGAAGCTCACCTTCGGCACGGCCGGCAGCGGCGGAAAGGTGTCGAGGTCCTTGGGGCGCCTGCGCAGCGTGCGGACCGACGGGTCGTCGTAGCGGCTGTACGCGATCTGGAGCATGGCGATGGTGCCGGTCAGGACCGTGAGCCCGTAGCCGATGACCAGCGGTTTCGCCGGAAGCAGCGGGGCCTCGCGGGCCAGCACCAGTCCCAGCGGCAGCAGGCAGAACATGGCCAGCACCCGCCGCACCGCGAAGCGCACATCGGTCTGCATGCGGTCCGTCCAGCGGGTCAGCAGGCCGGGCGGGCGGCTGACCGCGGCGGCCGAGCGGACCGGCGGCAGCGGCACGCTCACGTTCCGCTGAGGGGCGGACGGGATGAGCCCGCAGTCGGTGGGGTCCACCGCGGCCCTCACGTGCCGTCCCGTCTCGATCGTGTCCATGACGTCCTCACGTACCGTCTGTCCGGGCATGCGATCCGGCTGGCCCCCGGCCGCCGCCGAACCGAGGAGCGGCGCGGCGGCGCCGGGCATCGCCCGGTCGGTCACAGGGTGTCCTTGGCCGCCACGTCCTCGAGGCGGTAGGTCGCGTCCAGGATGTCGTCGCGGCCCCCCAGCCAGGCCAGATCGGCGTTCGGGTGCACGGTGTGGACCAGCACCAGGTCCCAGTCGTGGTCCTGCGGCGCGACCAGGCTCTCCTGGATGCCGCCCGCCACCTTGGCGGTACGCACCATCGAGTCGGTGAAGCGGACCTCGGCGCCCTCGCGCACGAGTTCCTCGAAGATCTCGAGCGCGGGCGACTCGCGCAGGTCCTCGACGCCCGGCTTGTACGCCATGCCGACGATCAGGATCCGGGCGCCGGTCAGGGGCCTGCCGCGCTCGCCCAGCGCCTCGCGCACCCGGCGCACCACATGGTGCGGACGGCCCGCGATGGCGTTCATCGCGGCCTCCACCAGCGGGGAGGTGTGGCGCTCGGCGCGCAGCTGCCACAGCAGGTAGTGCGGGTCGCAGGGGATGCAGTGACCGCCGACACCGGGGCCGGGATAGAAGGGCATGAAGCCGAACGGCTTCGTCGAGGCGGCCTCGATGACCGGGATCGGGTCCAGGCCGAGGACGCGGCAGTTGTCGGCGAACTCGTTGGCCAGCGCGATGTTGACCGCGCGGAAGGTGTTCTCCCAGAGCTTGGTCATCTCGGCGGCCTCGGGCGAGGGCAGCACGTACACCGAGGAGGCGGTACGGGTGAGCACCGAGATGGCCCGGTCGATGGTCTCCTGGCCGGCGCCGCCGACCACACGGGGGGTGGTGTCCTGGGTGTGGCTGGCGTTGCCCGGGTCGATGCGTTCGGGCGAGAAGGCGACGAAGATGTCCTCGCCGACGGTGAAGCCGCGCTCGGTGAGCGGCTCGGTCAGCAGGTCGCGGGTGGTGCCGACGTAGGTGGTGGAGGTCAGCATCAACAGCTGGCCGGGGACGGCGTGTTCGACGACGGAGGCGGCCGCGGCAGTCAACGCCCGCAGGTCGGGGGCGAGATGGCGGTCCACGGGGGTCGGCACGCACACCAGCACGGTGCGGGCGCGGGCGATCGCCGCGGGGTCGTCGGTGAGGGTGAAGTTCGCGTCGCCGTTGAACTTGTTGAGCCGCTCCAGGTCGCTGGGCAGCAGGTCGACGTCACCGATGCGGATGTCGTCGAGCCGCTCCGGGCTCGCGTCGATGCCGATCACCTCGGTGCCGGCGGCCAGCAGGCCGAGCGCCGTGGGGAGGCCGACATAGCCGAGACCTACGACTGCCACGGCCCCGACGTCCGGGGTGGTCAAGGCGACCTGGCGGCTGTCGGGCTCGAAAGCCGCGCCAAGGTGCAGTCCTTGAGAGGCGGGCAGGGTGTTCACGGTCATCTTCGACGCTCCAGGGACGACGCTCTCGGGTGCACGCCGAGGGGCGCGCATGCATTGCTGTGGGTTTGAAACCCTTTTGGTGCAATGTCCTTGATGTCCTCAACGATCCCAACTGATCCAAACTTGGTCAAGGGGAAGAAAAGTCCCGGCAATCCGGGCCTAAAGTCCTTTACCGCGCCATTACCTGCGCCCCCACCAGGACTTTCCACTGGCCAGGCACTCCGGAAAGCCTCCCTACGGGCGGATCGGTGTGACGTAGCAGGCAGTTTCACGGGGTGCGCCGTGGAAGAATGGGTGAGGCCACGGAGTCACGGCTCCGTGTGCGCGGCGCCACGCAGGTGAAGCGACCCGGGCGCCGGACAAGGCGAGTGGTTCCCCACCACCGCGAAGCGCCGGACCCGTTCCACGAGCCGGCTGAAGAACGCGAACAAGCAGGCAACCCCTATGACTTGTGGCACAGCGGCGGCATCATGCCGCCGTCCATCCCTGTCGGGCGCATCGCCGAGACGCCTCCCCGCCTACTCCAGGGCGCTCGGGTCATGACCCGGGGGCGACGCGTCACCTGCCTGCTGGCCGTACTCGTCGCGGGTGGTGTGGTGACGCAGACGGCCTGTGGCGGCCGGCCCGCGTCCGACGCCGAGCCCGTGTCCTACGACTCCGCGGTTCGGACCGACGACCCGGCCCTCTACCTGCCGCTCGACTCCGCCGACGCCGCGAAGCAGCCCGCGGGTGCGCTGAAGGCCGTCTACCATCACGCACCCGGCACCGCCCCCATGCCCAACGGCGACCGGGCCATGCTGTTCGACGGGACCTCGCAGTACGTGGAGGTCCCGGACGACGACAGCCTGTCCGTCACCACGACCGGTGAACTGACCGTCGAGGCGTGGGTACGGCCCGACACGCTCGCCTTCGCCAGGACCACCGGCTCCGGCTACGTCAACTGGCTCGGCAAGGTGTCCAGCAGGGAGGTCCGGACCGAGTGGCTGGCCCGCATGTACTCGCGGGACAACGACGAACTTCGTCAGAACCGCATCAGCGGATACGTCTTCAACCCGGACGGCGGGCTCGGCGCCGGATCCTATTTCGAGGACCGGATCACCCCTGGCGAGTGGATCCACTACACGCTGGTCATCAACACCCGCGCGAAGAGCGACGCCTACCCGGCCGGATACGTCAAGATCTACAAGAACGGGGTCCTCCGCGACCAGGACTCCCTCGACGACTACGACATCGAACCCGCCAACACCGACACCCCGATGCGGATCGGCACGGCCGGCACCAAGTCGTTCTTCAAGGGCGCGATCGGCAAGGTCGCCGTCTACGACTCCGAGGTGTCCAAGTCCCGCCTGGCCGCCCACTACCGGGCCATGGCCGAGAGCCCTCGGACGGACCGGACGACTGCCAAGATTGCGTCATGCGCGACCGACGACTGAGAGAGAGCGGGTCGCCCGACGTACAAGGGAGCAGCCAGTTTCCGCTCCCCACGAAGGGCACTTCATTGACTCCGCGCCGCATCGCCCCCGCACTCGTCGCAGGCCTCGCCGCCACGCTTCTGCTGGGAGCGTGCGGCACCTCCTCGAACAGCGCCGACCCGAGCGACGCCGCCCCGGCCGCCACCACCCCCGCGGCCTCGCCGTCGACCGCCTCGACACCCGCCGCGGACAGCACGGCGGGGAGCGCGGGCACGGGCATCACCACCGCGCTGAAGGCCTCGTCGATCACCGGCCTGGGCAGCGTGGTCACGGACGCCAACGGAATGACCCTGTACCGCTACGACAAGGACGAGCCGTCCCCGTCGAAGTGGACGTGCAAGGGTGTGTGCACGCAGACGTGGATCCCCGTCATCGAGCAGGACACCATGGAGACCGTCGGGGTCGAGTCGAGCCTGCTCGGCACGGTCCACCGCAACGGCATGAAGCAGGTCACCCTGGCGGGCTGGCCGCTGTACCGGTACGTGGGCGACACCCGGGCCGGGGAGGCCAACGGCCAGGACAAGGACCGGCAGTGGCACGCCGTCACCCCGTCCGGAGCGAGGGCCACCACGACGAACTGACGCGCGGCGCCTCGTCATGAAGGGGGCCGACGCCCGCGATCGGCCGAGCGGTCAGCAGGCGGCGATCAGTCGCGTCAACCCGAGTTCCGCGGCCCAGGCCTCCTCGAGGAGGTAGCGGCTCACCTCATGACCCGTCACCCGCGTCGCGCGGCGTCGCGGAGGCGTGGCGCGCGTTCTGGTCCCGCTCCGTCGTGGCGGACCAGTTGGCGAGCAGTTTCAGGCCGTCCTCGGCGGCGGTGCCGGGAGGCGCGCTGTAGACGATGAGGCTCAAGCCGCTCTCGTCCGGCAGGCTCAGGGTCTCCTGGTCGAGTTCCAGGGCGCCGACGACCGGATGGTCGAGGCGTTTCGTGCTCTCGCGGAAGACGTGCACGTCCTGGGCTCCCCACATCACGCGGAACGCGTCGCTGCGGGTGGACAGTTCACCGATCAGGTTGGACAACTCCCGGTCGTAGGGACGCTTTCCCGCCTCCATGCGCAGCGCGCCCACGGCGAAGCGGGCCATGCGCTCCCAGTCGACGTAGAACCGTCTGGCCGCGGGGTTGAAGAACGAGAACCGGGCGATGTTGGCGCCGCAGGTGGGGTCCGCGAACATCTCCGCATACAGGGCGCGCCCCAGCGGGTTGGCGTGCAGCGCGTCCAGGCGGTTGTTCATCACGCACGCCGGCAGCCCCGGCATACCCGCCACGATCCGCGCCACGCTCGGCCGTACCGCGGGCCGCGGCGCCCCCTGCCGTACCCGCGGCTCGTGCACCGGACCGGCGGCGCGCGCGAGGTCGTACAGATGCATCCGCTCGGTGTCGTCGAGCCGCAACGCGTGGGCGAGGGCGTCGAGAACGCCGTCGGAGACGCCCTTGAGGTTGCCGCGCTCCAGGCGTGTGTAGTACTCGACGCTCACCCCGGCGAGCGTCGCGACCTCTCCCCTGCGCAGCCCCGGCACCCGCCGCTGACCGTACGTGGCGAGGCCCGCCTGCTCGGGGGTGATCCTCTCGCGTCGGGAGCGGAGGAATGCGCTGACGGCGTCCCGGTTGTCCATGCCGCCAGGGTAGGCACCCGACGGGGCGGTTGGGGGTCCCTGCCGGTACCCCTCACAGCAGGGACTCCCCCGGCACGGGCGACTGCCGTTGCATGGTGCGTGCCCGGACACCTCCGGGACTCGCACCCGGATCCCTCCGGGGCTCGTACACCTCGACGACGCCGAAAGGGCACACACGATGAGCAACCACGGTGAGACGGCGACGCAGCACCCCGCGGATGTCGTACGCGGCCTGTACGACGCGCTGGCCAAGGGAGACGTGCCGGGTGTCCTGGCCAGGCTCGACGCCGACGTGACCGTCGACGAGCCGGCCCCGCTCCCCTACGGCGGCGTGCACCGGGGCCGGGAGGCGTTCGTGGGATCGGTCCTGGGCCCGATGACGGGCTGGGCGGACGTCGCCGTCACCGGTACCGAGGTGTTCGAGGGCCCGGCCGGGGTCGTCGGGAAGGTCAGCGGGACCCTCACGGCACACTCCACGGGAGAGCGGTTCCCGCTGATCATGGTCGAGATCCACCAGGTCGGGGGCGACACGGTCCGCGAGATCGACGTCTTCGTCAAGGATCCGCACGAACTCGCCGCGTTCTTCGCGCGTGCGGAGGCGGGCACCCGCTGACGGCGACCGGGGCCGCCCACCTGGCGCGGCCCCGGGCCCCGACTCGCCGGTCCGCCCGGCTCAGCCGAACCCGATCCCGAGGAGCAGCGTGCCGATGGACGCCAGGGTGAGGCCCAAGGGGATCAGGCTCACCCCGATGCCCACACCGAGGCTCTTCCGCCTGGCGAAGTACCACGGCACACCCAGCGAGACCAGCGCCAGCAGGAGCAGGACCAGGGCCGCGCCGATCGAGGCCTCCGTCCGTCCGCAGGGGTTGCCGGCGGTGCACGAGTCCAACGCCATCGGGGACACCAGCATCAGGAAGGCCGCGACGAGTTGGACCGGCAGCGCCACCACCACCCCGACCACGGGGGCGATCCACCACTTCCGCCGGGGCGGCACCCCGTCGGCGGGCAGCGGTCCTCCCGCGAACGGTGACGGTGTCGGAGTCGGAAAGGGCTGCATGGAGCCCTGCGGTCTGGCGGGTGTGTTCATGGAGACAGTATGACGTTCTGGTGATCATCCGGTGAAGGGGGTGCGGGGCGCGGCGGAGGGGGCGGCACGTGGTCTGCGTGCCGCCCCCGGCGTGGCGCAGTGCGTGCCTACGGCACCAGCTGCGGCTTCAGCGCCAGTTCGCGCAGCTGGGCACGCGTCAGCGGGAAGGACTTCAGCAGCGGGCCCTGGGACCCCCGGCCGAGGAAGCCCGTCCAGTCCCTGACGGTGAGCACCGAACCGTCCGTCAGCCGCAGGCTGGCGTCCAGTTCGGCGCCGCTGTACTTGGGCTGGACAGCGCCACTCGCGGGCCACTGCCAGATGGTCAGGACGCCGACCCCCGGCACCTTCTCGTTCGTGCACGCGATGCGCCGGGGCGTCTCGTGCGGCAGCCCGCAGAGGTCCTGCGTCGCGCCCTTCGCACGCGCGGCCTTCGCCGGCATCACGTGGACGGTCAGATAGCCGACGGCACCGTCGCGTACGACGGCGTAGTCACCGTCGTACGGCCCGACCTTCTTCTCCTTCGGCGCCTTCGGCACCCCCTTGATGAGCTGCCCCAGAGACACCTCACGGACCTTGCCCACGCCGGCGGGCAGCAGCTTGCCGAAGCCCCCTGCCCCGGTTCCGGTCTCCCGGGCCGTCGGTGAGGCCGCCACGTTCTCGCCGCGGCCGGCCGGCAGGACATCGGATCCGACGACGGCTCCCCCCGCGACGACGGCCGCGACCACGCCGGTCACCGCTGCGCGGCGGCGCCACCGGATCCGCGCGGCCCGCGCGAACACCGCCTCGCTCCCCCGGCTCTCCGGTACGGGCACCTGGCCGACCGCCTCCTTGAGCAGTTCCCGCACCATGTCGTTCTCGCTCATACGAACTCCTCCTGCACCGCGGCCCTCAGCGCCGCGAGTCCCCTGGCCGTGTGGCTCTTGACCGTGCTCTCGCGCATCCCGAGCAGTTCGGCGGTGGCTGCCACGCTGAGGTCCTCCCAGTAACGCAGCACGAGCACCGCCCGCTGTCTGGGCGCGAGTCCCGCGAGAGCGGCCCGGACCATCAGGCCGGTGTCGCCGTCCACCGCCCGCCCCGGCGCGTCCGGCACGTCGCCGTACGCCTGCTCACGTCGCCAGAACCGGCGGCGCGCCGCGATGAAGGTGTTGACCAGCGTCCGGCGCGCATAGGCGTCCAGGTTCTCCAGTCGCCCGTGCCGGCGCGCGCCGAGGACGACCTTGACCAGAGTCGTCTGGACGAGGTCCTCCGCCTCGTCCCGGTTGCCGCACAACAGGTAGGCACTTCGGAACAGTGCCGTGCGTCTGCCCTCGACGAAGGCGTGCAGAGCCGCTTCCGCGCCTCGCGTCATCCCTCCCCCTTCCCGGCCCCACGGATATGGACCGTCTCACCTGTTCCAGTGCGGCGGGACCACCAGGAGGACGCAGCCGGGGGCCATCAAACTTTCGGGGCACGGAAAAGGTGGGGCCGGTTCGCTCGGCGAACCGGCCCCACCTGTGAGCCACGAGGTCAGTTGTGGTGGCAGACCAGGTGGCCCTTCACGAAGTGCTTCTCCCAGTGGGCCGGCACGTAGACCCACTTGAAGAACTTGTGATCCTTCACGTGACCGTGGTGCATGGTCTTGTGGTGGACCAGCTTCTTCTCCCAGTGGCCCTTGACCCACTTCTTCTCCCAGTGGCCCTTCACCCAGTGGCAGTCACTGTGATGGTGACCCGCCGTCGCGGTCGCGGTCGGGCCCGGTGCGGGCGCCGCGGAGGCCGTGCCGGACAAGCCGAGGGCGGCTCCGCCGGCCAGAAGTCCCGTCGCGGCGGCTCCGGCCGCCAGGCGTCGGAGGCTCATGGGTGCAGTCATCGGACACCTCTCCTTCGAAGGGTCGAGCGATGAGCACGTACGACGGGGTTGCCGGTCCCGCCCTGCTGTGCCGGACGCGAGGGATTCGGAGCCGACGGACCGACGGATGACGCGCCGCCGGAAACAGCGGATGAGCGTGCGTTCACCCGCCCGGATGAGACGTCACGGCGTTTTGTCCGCCGTCGCGCGGCATACGCGAGCCGTCCGGCTACGAATTCCAGATGCCGGGCCGGCCTCCGTCCCGGACGAGCTCTTCGAAGGAGCGCCCATGTCGATGCCCGTGTCGCCGTCGCCGTCGCCGACCACGGCGGGGACGCGTGATCCGCGCGCCGGTGCCCGTCCCCTCGTTCCGCCCGCCCGTACAGCCGCCGCACCAGGCACGAGGGGAGGGCTGTGCTGCACAGCTCCGAGCCGACCGCACCGGTGGAAGAACTTCTGGCCCGTGTCGCCGACGGGGACCAGGACGCGTTCACCGGCGTCTACGACGCGCTGTCCGGCGCGGTGATGGGCCTGGCGCACAGGATCCTGCGGGATGCCGCGCAGGCCGAGGAGGTGACGCAGGACGTCATGATCGAGGTATGGCGCGTCGCGCACCGCTACGACCCCGGGCGGGGATCGGCGAAGGCCTGGGTGCTCACCCTGGCCCACCGCAGGGCGGTGGACCGGGTGCGCGCGGCCCAGGCCGGTACGGAACGCGAACGGCGTACGGGACTGCTCCAGCCGGAGCGTGCCTTCGACGAGGTGTCCGAGACCGTCCAGGACCACGACGAACAGCGTCGGCTGTGCCGCTGTCTGGCGACGCTGGACCGGCAGCGGCGGGTGCCGCTGGTGCTCGCCTACTACCACGGCCTGACCTACCTCGAGGTCGCCGCCGCGCTGTCCACGCCGGAGGGAACGGTGAAGTCCCGCATGCGCGCGGGGCTGCGCGAACTGCGGGCCTGTCTGGAGGAGGACGGCTCATGACCCGCGAGGACGATCCGCACGCGGCCGTCGGGGCGTACGTGCTGCACGCCCTGCCACCGGCCGAGGAAGCCGTCTTCGAGAACCATCTCGCGGAGTGCGCGGCCTGCCGGCGGGAGGTCGACGAACTGCGGGAGAGCGCGGCGCTGCTCGGCGAGGCGACGCGGAGCATCCCGGTGACGCCCCGGGCCCGCGCCCGCACCCTCGACGCGGTCGCCCGCGCGCGCCAGGACGCCGGCCGGGAGCGGGGCCGGGGCGTTCCGCGTCCCCGCGGCCGCCGACTGCTGCGCCCGGCGCTCGCGGCGAGCGTCGCGGCCGCGCTCGCGCTCGGCGGCATCGCCGTATGGAAGTGGCACGAGTCGGACGACGCGCGGCAGCGGACCGCCCAGGTCGAACGGCAGGCCCGGATCGTGAACTCCGCGATCACCGAGGTCATCACAGCGCCCGACGCCACGGTCCACCCCGGCACCCTGGTCGGCGGCCGCACGGCCGCAGTCGTCGTCTCCCGCTCGCAGTCCCGCGCGGTCTTCACCGCACGCGGTCTGCCCGTCCTGACCGGCGGCAAGGTCTACGAGCTCTGGTACGAGGGCGAGACGGGGGTGCACCGCCCGGCGGGGCTCATGACCGGTGGGCCGGGCGACAACGCGTACCTGATGAAGGGGCGTGTGCTCGGCGCCGTCTCCGTGTGCGTCACGGTCGAACCGGCCGGCGGTTCCCCGCAACCCACCAGCAAGCCGCTGGGCGCCATCTCCATCACCGTGTGACCCGCTCCGTGGGCGTGACGCGCCGCGCGTACGCCCACGGAGCGGGTGCCGCACGCGACACCCATGGACGGGTGCCGCGCACACCCGCGGATGTCAGCGCACCGTCCGGATGGGCAGGATGCTCAGTGCGCCCAGGACCACCAGGACGACGCCCGCGACGAACAGCGCGCTGTAGCCGCCGAGCCCGGCGATGACGGCCGCGGCGACCGCGGGTGCCAGGGCCTGGGGCAGGGCGTTGGCGATGTTGAGGACACCCATGTCCTTCGCGGCGGCGTCGGGGCGGGGCAGCACCTGGGTCATCAGGGCCGTGTCGACGGCCATGTACATCCCGAAGGCGCAGCCGCACACGACGGCGTACGCGAACATCGACGCCTCGCTGCGCAGGATCAGCGGCAGCGCGAAGGCCACGCCCATGCCGAGGCTGGAGGCGATGACGAACGGCTTGCGCCGGCCGACCCGGTCGGACCAGGGACCCGACACGACGATCATGACGATCAGGCCGGGCAGCATCGCGAGGCTCAGCAGCGGCACCAGCTCGTTGGCGCGGTCGCGGGTCAGCCCGAGGTAGTCGTCGAGGATGTACAGCTGGTACGACGCCACGCAGTAGTAGCCGAGGACCAGCAGGAAGCGGCCGAGGAAGGCCCAGGCGAAGTCGGGGTGGCTGCGGGGGCTGACCCAGAATCCGGTGAGGAAGGGCTTCCAGCGGAACGGGTCGCCCTGCGGGGCGTCCGCGGCCGGCTCCTTGTTCAGCAGCAGGAAGACCGCCGTACCGGCGACGACCAGCACGCCGAAGACGGCGAACCCGAGGCCGAGGGCGTGGGCGAAGCCCGCGGCGACGGCGGCGCCGACCGTGGCGCCGAACATCTGCGCGAGCCCGGCGGCGGAGGAGAAGACCCCGCGCCGGTGCTCCGGGGTGCGGTCCGGGATGACGGCGGTGAGCGGGGCCTGGAGTCCGTTGAGGCATATCTGCGCCAGGGCCCAGGCGACGCCGATCCACAGCAGGTTGTTGCCGAGACCGAGTGCGATCAGCGACAGCCCGCCGAGCAGGGCGCCGCCGGCCATCCAGGGGGCGCGGCGGCCGAAGCGGCCGTGGGTGCGGTCCGAGAGGGCCCCGGCCACGGGGTTTGCGAGCATCGCGCCGAACGCGCCGACGGCGCTGATGACGCCCAGGGAGGTCGACTTGGAGTCGGGGTCGACGTCCGCGACGAGGTTGGCGAGGAGGACGGCGGGGACGGCGCCGTAGATGGCGTAGAGGGCCGCGCTGTTGGCCATCAGGCCGGCGAGGAGGCGTCTCTCGCCGGGCTCGCGGGTGCCGTTCGCGGCCGGCTCGGCGGGGGCGATCGGCTGGGAGCCGGTGGGTGCGGTTGTCATGACGACCTCTTTGTCGTGTGGGACGCCGGGAGCGACTCGCCCCTGGAGCGGGGGCGAGACCGGATGGGGACAGGGGTGGAACGGGAGGTACCGCGGGATGAGGCGGCGGTGAATCGGGAGTGCCGCGGGATGAGGTGGCGGTGGATCGGGGGTGAGGCGGCGATGGTTCGGGGGTGAGGCGGTCGGGGAGCGCGGGGCGGTACGGGTCGCGGGCGGCGTGGTTGGTTGCGCCGTGGTCGCAGCGGGGGGTGCGTGCCTTCGAGCGAGGGGGTGCTGTCGGGGGCCGGAGGGTGCCTTCGCGCCGGAGGGCGCCTTCGGTCCGGGGGTGCCTTCGCGCCGGGGGTGCCTTCGCGCCGGGGGGGGCGCCGTCAGTCCGGGGGTTGCCTTCGGTCCGGAGGCGCTTCGAGCCGGAAAGGTGCCCTCGGGTCGGGGCCTGCGGGCCGGTGGGTCTTGGGGTCGGGGGCTCTTCGGGCCGGTTGGCCTTCAGGTCGGGGGCTCTTCGGGTCGGAGAGGTGACTCCGAGCCGCAGGGATGGCCTCGGCGCGGAGCGTGGCCTCGGGCGGAGGGCCTTCGGCCGGAGGGCGGGTCGTTGTCCGGGCAGGGCCGGCGGCGGCTGACACCTGGTGCGGTCGGCCCCGGGATCGGGCGCCGTCGGTGCGGGAGCCGGGCGGGGCCGTCCGGCCCGCGTACCGGGTGGTGGCCCGGTACGGGGATGCGCGGGCCGGTCGCGCGGGCCCCCGCGCTCCCTCCGCGAGAGGGGCGAGGCGTCCGCCCGGGGCGTGGGCGGCACGCGACCGCCCACGCCCCGGGGATGTGTCAGACCCGGCCCGCGTTGAGCTGGGCGATCAGCTTGTCCAGGTCGGCCGGGGTGACGGCGCCGCCGGCGAAGCTGAGCAGGCGGCCGACCGGGATGGAGGCCAGCATCTTGGCCATGTCGACGCCGAGGACCTCGGTGTCGGCGGCCGCCTGCGGCATCGGCATCAGCGCGCCCAGGACCTCGGCCGCGCCGGGGACGGCCATGACCTCTCCCAGCGTCGAGTTCAGGGTCAGCGGCAGCACGAACGCGTCGCCGGTCACCTCGACGGAGGCCGCCGCGCGGATGTCCCGGCTGGAGGCGGCGGCGCGCACCTCGTACGCCCCGCCCTCGACGACCCACCGCTCACCACGGGTGTCCCAGTACGCCAGGTCCTCGCGGGCGATCAGGACGCTGACGCGCTCGCTCGCGCCCGGGGCGAGCTCGACGACGGCGTGGCCCTTGAGCTCCTGGGGCGGACGGACCACCGACGCGTCGGGCCGGGCGACGTAGAACTGGACCACCTCGCGGCCGGCTCGTGCACCGGAGTTGGTGACGGTGACGCGCGCGGTGACGCCGTCGCCGTCCGCACTCAACTCCAGGTCGTCGTAGGCGAACGACGTATAGGACAGGCCGTGTCCGAAGGGGAAGGTGACCTCGATGTCCCGGGCGTCGTACCAGCGGTAGCCCACGAACAGGCCCTCGCCGTAGGCGACATGGCCGTGCTCACCGGGGAAGTCGAGGTAGGCGGGGGTGTCCTGGATGCGGACGGGGACGGTCTCCGTCAGCCGGGCGGACGGGTTGACCCTGCCGAACAGCACGTCGGCGAGCGCGCCGCCCGCGGCCTGGCCCAGCAGGGCCCCGTCCAGCAGGGCGGGGGCGAGTTCGGCGACCGTCGCCAGGCGCAGCACGCCGCCGTGCGAGAGGACGACGGCGGTACGCGGCTGCGCGCGGACCACCGCGGCGAGCAACTCCACCTGCTCGGCCGGGAGTTCGATGTGTTCGCGGTCGAAGCCCTCGGACTCCTGGTGCGCGGCCAGCCCCAGGAAGACCACGGCCGTGTCCGCGGCGGCGGCCGCCTGAACGGCCTCGTCG
This sequence comes from Streptomyces mangrovisoli, assembly GCF_000974985.2. Taxonomy (GTDB): domain Bacteria; phylum Actinomycetota; class Actinomycetes; order Streptomycetales; family Streptomycetaceae; genus Streptomyces; species Streptomyces mangrovisoli. The sequence continues at coordinate 49,916 of NZ_LAVA02000058.1, forward strand.
CGCAGGGCGGCCTCGTCGCCGGAGCCGTCGGTGGTGAATCCGGCCGCGTAGGCGACGGAGGTGCCGTCACCGGCCAGGGCGCGGATCTCGTCGAGCGGGATCTCGACGCGGGTCGGGTTCACGTGCGAGCTGCCACCGCCCTGGTAGCGCGGGTGCTGGGCGAACTCGCCGACGACCGCGACGGAGCGTCCCGCCTCCAGCGGGAGGACGGCCTGCCCGTCCACGGGCTCGTTGCGCAGCAGTACGACGCAGTGCGCGGCGACCTGCCGGGCCAGCGCGTGGTGGGTCTCGGCGTCGAACGCGGCGACGTCCGCGGCGCGCCCGGCCGCGGCCTTCGCGGCGAGGGCGATGGTGCGCGCGGCCGCCCGTGCCACGACGGCGGCGTCGAGCTCCCCCGCCTCGACCGCGTCCACGACCAGCCGGTCGGTGGCTCCGCCGCTGCCCGGCATCTCCAGGTCGAGGCCCGCCGCGACCGCCTTGACGCGGTCCTGGACTGCGCCCCAGTCGCTGACCACCACGCCGTCGAAGCCCCAGTCGTCGCGCAGCACCTCGGTCAGCAGCCAGTGGTTCTCGGCGGCGTACGTGCCGTTGATGCGGTTGTACGAGCACATCACGGTCCACGGGTTCGCGGTCCGCACGACGTGCTGGAAGGCCCGCAGGTAGATCTCGCGCAGCGGGCGCGGGGCGATGTCGGAGCTGGAGCGCATCCGGTCGTGCTCGGTGTTGTTGGCGGCGAAGTGCTTCAGGGAGGCGCCCACACCGGTGCTCTGCAGACCGCGCACCCAGGAAGCGGCCAGGCGGCCGGTGAGGTGCGGGTCCTCGGAGTAGTACTCGAAGTTGCGGCCGCAGCGCGGGTCGCGCTTGATGTTGATGCCGGGGCCGAGCAGGACGTCCACGCCCAGCGCGCGGCTCTCGACGCCCAGTGCCGTGCCGACCCGGTGGGTGAGCTCCGCGTCCCAGCTCTGACCGAGCCCGACGGCCGGCGGGAAGCAGGTCGCGGGCTCGCTGCCGGCGAGGCCCAGGTGGTCGGTGGCGCCGACCTGCCGGCGCACGCCGTGGGGCCCGTCGGTGAGCATCAGCGAGGGGATGCCGGCGACCTCCTTGGTGCTCCAGAAGTCGGCGCCGCTGCCCAGGGCAGCCTGCTCGGTCGTCGACAAGGCGGCGGGGTCGTGCGTGGTCACGGGGTCTCCTCGGGATAGAGCGATGCCCTGCCGGTGGGCGTGGTGCGGGGCGGGCCGATCGGATGGGCGGGCGCACGCGGGGCCGCCTGCGCGGTCGGGTGGTGGGCCCCACGCCCCCCATGACGCGCGGCCCACCCTCCAGGGGTCGGCGGGCCCCGGGTCAGGCGGGGCGGAGCAAGGTGATTCGCCCCGATAAGAGCCCTTCCTCCTTGCCGACAGCGAAAACCTTACGGCGCTCGGGTTTGGTGGACAAGGGATGCTCACCAGGAAATATGCGGTGCCGTAGAGTCCTGCCCATGGCACGACGTGGTTCGTACGCGAAAGGCATCGCCAAGCGCGAGGAGATCCTCAACACGGCGCTCGAGATCGTCTCGCGCGTCGGGTACAGCCGCGCGACGGTGCGCGAACTCGCGCAGGCCGTCGGCCTCAGCCAGACCGGTCTGCTGCACTACTTCGGCACGAAGGAGCAGCTGTTCGTCGAGATCCTGCGCCGCCGCGACGAGGTCGACGAGCATGTCCTGGCGGGCGGTTCGACGGCACCGGACGGCACGCCGCTCGACCTGCCCGGCGGGATGTCGGCGCTGCTCCGGCACAACGCCCAGGTCCCGGGCCTGGTCCAGCTCTACTCGCGGTTCTCCTCGGAGGCGACCGAGGAGAACCATCCGGCCCACGGGTACTTCCAGGACCGGTACGCGTCGGCGCGCTCGGCGGTCGGTGCGCTGATCCGCCGGGAACAGGAGGCCGGCTCCCTGCCCGACAGCCTGGACGCCGACCGCGCCGCGGTCCTCCTGTTCGCCCTGATGGACGGCCTCCAGACCCAGTGGATGTACGACCCCGAGATCGACATGGCCGACCAACTGGCCTACTTCTTCGAACTGTTGAGCACCAAGTCGACGGATCGCGAAGCGCCCGCAGCCACCGGGAACACGGCGCCGTAACAGGCCCGCCAACCTCCACGACAGGCTCGCCCCCGCGCCCCCTCACACGCCTTACGGACCGATGACGTACGGCTTCGCCGTCGCCGTTCCCGGCGCGTGCGGGCCTAGCGTGGTGGCACCGGCCCGAGGTGCCGGTGGTGCTGCCCGCGAAACGAAGCGGCGGCGGGCAGCACCACTTTCTCGCGACGGCACGCAGACGGGTGACGGCAGGGGCCGGGCGCGAGGGCGTGCCTCGCCGATCCGGGGCGGCGGGTCAGGCCGGGGCGTGTGCCGTGTAGACGGTCGCGGACATCGGGGCCGTCACGGGGCCGGTGCCGAGGCGGTCGGTCATCCTCCGTGCCACGGCGGCCCGGATGTCCCGGGCGTCCTCGCGGCCCGCCATGGCGGCGCTCACCGGGGTGCCGGTGAGGAACCCGTCGGCGACGGAGGCGGCCGACCGTGCGACGCCCGCCAGCGTGAGCGGCTCGGCGGCGGCCAGGGTCAGGCCGGCGGCTTCGACGTCCGCGGCGACGGCGGCCGGGTCGGCGTAACCGTGGGGCACGTCCCTCAGGAACGGCGGCGCCCCGTCCGGCATGGACTCCTCCAGGGCGGCCTGGAAGGCGGCGTCGAAGCCGTGCGTGGACAAGGGACCCCAGCTGTTGAACACGAAGCGCCCGCCGGGGGCCAGGACCCTGCGCACCTCGGCGTAGGCGGCGGGCCTGTCGGGGAAGAACATCACGCCGAACTGGCAGACGACGAGGTCGAAGCCGCCGTCGTCGAAGGGGAGTTCCTGGGCGTCCGCCCGCCGCCAGGCAGCGCGTGGCTCACGCGCCGAGCCGACGGTCACCATCGCTTCGTTGAGATCGGTCGCCGTCACCGCGGCCGCGGGTACCGCGTCGACCAGGGCCGAGGTCAACACCCCGGTCCCGGCGGCGAGTTCCAGGACGCTGCGGGGCCGTAGCGCCGCCGCCCTGGTCGCCAGGTCGTCGGCGAAGGGCCGGAAGAGGACCGGCACCAGGTGCTGTTCATAGGCCTCGGGCATGGACCGCGTCCATCGCCGGTTCACATCGTCCGCACTCACCCGCCCGACACTAGCCCCGTGGGCCTCCGGCGACGGACCGTCGGGCCCGTGGCGGCTTCGTGTCGCGGCCGGGCGTCCGGGACCGGGTCGTACGGAGCCCACGGGCGCCAGTGGATCAGCGGGTGAGTGGATCAGCGGATCAGCGGACCCGGATGAACAGCACGTTGTAACCGTCCGCCGTGCTCCGGGTCTTGGAGTAGACGCCGTCCGACCCGCCGTTGGGGTTGCCGGTGTTGCCCTCGACGGTGGTGAAACTGGAGCCCCCGCTCACCGTGCGCACGATGCCGATGTGCTCGTGCCCGCCGGTGAAGTCCCAGCCGCCGTTCCAGTCGAAGGCCACGATGTCGCCCGGCTGCGGGTCCGACGTCACCGAGAGGTGGTAGTTGCCGGCCCGGGCCTGGTTCACCCAGCCGGAGACGTAGGTGTTGCGGTAGGAGGAGGCGCCGGTCTGCTTGGCCACCCAGCTCACGAAGGTGGCGCACCAGGCGTACTTGCTGGTGGACATGGACAGGCCCACGGCCGAGCCGTAGCTGTTCGCACGGGCGCTGCCCTCGACCGTGCCGAGTTCGGCCTCGGCCACGGTCAGCATCTTGGTGTACCCGCCGCCGGGCGCGGGGTCGGACGGCGGGGTGACCGCGCCGTACAGCGCCGCCTTGGTGTTCGGTCCCACCTGACCGTCGACCGACAGCCCCTTCTCCGCCTGGAAGTCGCGCACCGCGCTCGCGGTCAGCGGCCCGAAGTCGCCGTCGACGGCGACGTCGGCTCCATGGTGGTTGAGCAGGCTCTGCAGTTCGGTGACACAGCCGCTCTTCTGGCCCTGCACGATGTTGCTCGGGCACGAGCTGGAGTTCAGGTTGATCGGCGACGGGGCGCCGCTCCCGCCGCCCGTGCTGATGTTGGAGTAGAGGGCGTTCTTGGTGTTCGGGCCCACCTCGCCGTCGACGGAGAGACCGGCCGAGGACTGGAACGCCTTCACGGCCGTGAGGGTCAGCGGACCGAACTGGCCGTCCACGTCGAGGTGCTGCCCCTTGCCGTTGAGCAGGGCCTGGAGCGTGGCGACGCAGCCGCCGCTCATCCCCTCCGTGATGTCCGACGGGCAGGACGCCGAGCGCAGGTCCATGGCGGTGGACGGCGACTCGTCGGTGTCGTACAGCGCGCGCTTGGTGTTGGTGCCGACCTGGCCGTCGACCGTGAGCCCGTTGGAGGACTGGAAGCTGCGGACGGCACTGTAGGTCGCCGAGCCGAAGTCGCCGTCGATGTCGATGTCGTAGCCGAAGTGGCGCAGCAGGCGTTGGAGTTCGGTGACGCAGCCGCCCTTGTCGCCCTGAACGATGTTCGCCGGGCAGGACGAGGAGTCGAGGTTGATCGGGGAGGGGGCCGAGCCGCCGGTCGCGTACAGCTTGGCCTTCGTCTGCGGGCCGACCAGCCCGTCCACCGCGATCGCGACGGAGGCCTGGTACTCGCGCACGGCATAGAGGGTCTTGGCACCGAAGTCGCCGTCCACCGTCAGACCGGCACCGTGGGCGTTGAGGAGGTTCTGCAGTTCGGTGACGCAGCCGCTCACCTGCCCCTGCTGGATGGTGGCTGGACAGGAGGAGGAGGTCAGTCTGATCGCCGCGGGCGCCGCCGAGGCGGGGGCGGCGGCGCCGAGCAGGGTGCCCGCCGAGAGGAGTGCGGCCGTGGCGGCGAAGACGCCGGCTCTGACTCTCCAGCTCTGTCCTGCGCTCATGGATACCGGATGCTGAACGGATATTTTGTCGGCGTGAACACGCAATGAACTCTTTTTCATGGCCGCGAATCGTCCCTTTCGCTGGTTCTGCGGAAATCGGTCGGACCGGTCCGGTCGATCGGCCGGAGCGGGATTGCATGCCGGGGTGATATGTCAATCATGCGAGATACGCAGTTTGACCAGGTGGGCTCAGACGCCCGTCAACGGCTCTGCATGGCAACGGAGTTGATGTCCTCGAAGTTCATGATCGGAGTTGTCATTCCGCGCACGACGGTGACAGTTCACGACCCCGCGCACAATGTCGGAACACATAACTGGCTCGATTGAACCGTTACCCGTGGCCGGTATAAACGCACGGAGGACAGCCCGCAGAAGAATTACCGTCCTTTTCGCGGGTCTGTCTTATTGGGCCGTTACCGGCTTCATGTTCCTGTGTGGGAACTGTGTCCCGCGAGCAGGGCGGCGCGTGCGGACGGAGGGCACTTCCCCCCGTCCGCGACGGCGCGGGTCAGAGCATGACGTGCTTGGCCTGGGTGTAGTCGAGCAGGCCGGTGAGGGACAGGTCGCTGCCGTGGCCGGAGTGGCGCACGCCGCCGTGCGGCATCTCCGACACCGTGGTGCCGTGGGTGTTGACCCAGACGATGCCGGTGCGCAGCGCGCGGCTCGCGCGCATCGCGCGGTCGTGGTCGCGGGTCCACACGCTCGCGGCGAGGCCCTGCGGTACCGCGTTGGCCAGGTCGTGGGCCTCGGTCTCGTCGGCGAAGGGCTGGACGGTGACGACCGGGCCGAACACCTCGCTCTGCACGATCGCGTCCCGCTGCCGGACCCCGGCCACCACCGTGGCCTGGTGGAAGAAGCCGGGGCGGTCCAGCCGCGCGCCTCCGGCGACGATCTCTGCGTGGTCCGGGAGGTCGCGCAACACACTCTGCACCGAGGCGAGTTGGGCGGCGTTGTTGAGGGGGCCGAAGTCGGCGGCGGGGTCGTCGGGGCCGCCGGGGACCTGCCGCCCGGCCCGCTCGGCGAAGGCGGCGAGGAACGCGTCGTGGATGCGGCGGTGGACGAGGATCCTGGTGGCGGCGGTGCAGTCCTGGCCCGCGTTGTAGTAGGCCAGGGAGGACAACTGCTCGACGGCGTCGTCGAGATCGGCGTCCTCGTGGATCAGCACAGGTGCGTTGCCGCCGAGTTCGAGGTGGAGGCGTTTGAGGTCGGCGGCCGCGGCCGCGGCGATCTGCTGTCCGGCACGGACGCTCCCGGTGAGCGCGACGAGCCGGACGGCCGGGTGGGCGACCAGCAGACGGCCGGTGTCCCGGTCGCCGCAGACCACGTTGAGCACACCGGGCGGGAGGTACTCGGCCGCGAGCCGGGCCAGCAGCACCGTGGAGGAGGGCGTGCTGTCGGACGGCTTGAGGACGACGGTGTTCCCCGCGGCGAGCGCGGGCGCGATCTTCCAGACGGCCATCATCAGTGGGTAGTTCCAGGGCGTGATCTGCGCGCACACGCCGACCGGATCCCGGCGGAGCACCGAGGTGCGTCCCGGGGTGTACTCGGCGGCCGCGGCGCCCGGCAGATTGCGGGCGGCGCCGGCGAAGTAGCGCAACACGTCGGCGATAGCCGGGAGTTCGTCGGCGAGGAAGAGGGCCCGGGGTTTGCCGGTGTCGGCGACCTCGGCGCCGGCCACGGCGTCGGCCTGCCGTTCCAGGGCGTCGGCGATGCGCAGGAGCGCGGTCTGGCGCTCCCGCGGCGTGGTGTCCGCCCAGGTGGGCCCGGCGCGCTCGGCCGCCCGGCAGGCGGCCTCGACGTCGTCGGCGCCGGACAGCGGCGCGGTGCCGTGGACGCGTCCGGTCGCCGGGTCGGTCAGGCGCAGGGTGGCGCCGGAGGCGGCAGGTGTCTCCGCGCCGCCGATGTGGTTGAGGACGGTCGCCAGGCGCGGGTGGTCAGCCACGGCGCAGTGCCTCCTTCGCCGCGGCGCGGCCGGTGCGGACGGCGCCTTCCATGTATCCGGCGACCCACTGATCGGATCCGCAGACGTAGAAGGGGGGTTCGTGGGTCCCGTGGAGCGGGCCGACGGCCATGACCTCGCCCGGCGGCCACTGGGTGACGTAGCCCTGGGTCCAGGGGTCGCTGCCCCACAGCCGCAGGAAACAGGCCAGCGGCCGACGCGCCTCGTCCCCGTACAGGTCGGCGATCTCGCCCAGCAGTTCGGGGGTGCGCAGGTGGGGCGGGGTGCCCAGCAGGACGCCGTAGCGCTCGGGCGGTATCAGTGCGGACAGTACGCCCTCGTTCTGGGGCCAGGTGCTGCCGAGGACGCCCTCGGACTCGGAGAGGCCGCTCAGGCCGTCCGCGCGCCAGAAGGGGCGGTCGTAGGCGGCGGTGAACTTGGCCGCGGTCGCCTGTCGTTGGCGGTGCAGGGAGGCGAGACGGGCCTCGCTCACGCCGGTGACGGCGACGGACCTGAGGGGTCCCACGGGCAGGGCGCTCACCACGGCCCCGGCGGTGAGGAGTTCGCCGTCGGCCAGCCGGACGGTGCAGCGCCCGGGGCGGACGTCGAGGGCCGCGACGGGCGCGGCGAGGCGGACACGCGGGCCCAGTTCGCGGCCCAGCACCTCGGCCAGGGTCGCCGATCCCTCGGCCAGCCGCAGCCCCTCCCAGTCGCCGTAGTCGTAGTCGCCCGGTCCCGAGGCGGGGACGGCCGCGCTCTTGCGCAGGGCGGCCAGCAGCGAGGTCCGTTCGTACGAGCCGCCGGCGAGGGCCAGTTGGCCGATCTCCCACAGGCGTACGACGGCCGGTGCGGCGTGCCGGGAGCGCAGCCAGGCCCCCACCGACAGCCGGTCCAGGGCGGCCGCGTCCGGGTGGGACCAGGGGTCGTCGGGGTCGACCGTGGCGGCGAGCGCCGTGAACTCGGCGCCGAGGGCGGCGTGTCGGGCGGCGTCGCCGTCGCCGAACCAGTGCGGCGGCTCTCCGGCGGAGGTGCCCTCCGGGGTGGCCCGGACCATCCGGCCCGGCTCGGCGACATAGCTCGGGACCAGCTTCAGGCCCAGCTCCTCGGCGAGGCCGAGATAGGCGGTGTGGGCGCGGCCGACCACCTCCCCGCCGAGCTGGACGGTGCGGCCGTCGGACAGGCGGGCCTGCTCGACCCGGCCGCCGACCCGGTCCCTGGCCTCCAGGACGAGCACGTCGGTGCCGGCGGTGGCCAGGTCCCGGGCGGCGGCGAGCCCGGCCAGCCCGGCGCCGAGCACGATCACGTCGTGATGCATCGGTATCGGTTTCGCTTTCCGGTCGGGAGGGGCGTCCTGCGGGTGTGGGCGATCCCACGAGGACGGTGACGGTGCTCGGGCGGTCCCACGAGGACGCGACAGCGGTCGCGAAGTCGCACGAGGACGAGACGGTGCTCGGGCACTCACGCGAGGACGCGACAGCGCTCAGGCAGTCGCACGAGGACGAGACGGTGCTCAGGCAGTCGCACGAGGACGGGACGCTGCTCGCGCAGTCACGCGAGGACGAGGCAGTGCTCCGGCCGCCAGCCGAACTCGACCGTCTCGCCGCCGCTCCAGCGGTCCTCCATGCGGGCGCGGGCGGTGTTCTGCTCCAGCACGGACAGGGTGACGCCCGGCGCGAGTTCGATGAGATAGGTGGTGGTGGGACCGCTGTAGACGGTCTCACGGATCACTCCGCGCAGCACGGACATGCCCGGTTCGAAGTCGGACAGCCACACCTTCTCGGGGCGTACGGACACGCTCACGGCGGTGCCGTCCGCGATGGCGGTGCGGGCGCCGACCGGCAGGGCGGGTCCCTGGTCGAGGGTGACCTCGCCGCCGCGGTAGGTGCCGGACATCAGGTTGGAGGTGCCCATGAAGGAGGCGACGAAGCGGCCGGCGGGGTGCTCGTAGACATCCTCGGGGGTGCCGACCTGCTCGACGCGGCCCTCGTTCATGACGCAGATGCGGTCCGACATGGTCAGGGCCTCGTCCTGGTCGTGGGTGACGAAGACGAAGGTGATGCCGACCTCGCGCTGGATCTGCTTGAGTTCCACCTGCATCTGGCGGCGCAGCTTCAGGTCGAGGGCGGCGAGGGGTTCGTCGAGCAGAAGGACGGCGGGCCGGTTGACCAGGGCGCGGGCGAGGGCCACGCGCTGGCGCTGACCGCCGGAGAGGGTGCGGGGTTTGCGCGCGGCGAAGCCGTCGAGCTGGACCAGCTCCAGCATCTCGCCGACGCGGCGCCGCATCTCGGTCTTGTCGACGCCCTTGCGCTTGAGGCCGAAGGCGACGTTGTCGGCGACGCTGAGGTGGTCGAAGAGGGCGTAGCTCTGGAAGACGGTGTTGACGTTGCGCCGGTCGGGCGGCAGCACGGTCACGTCCTCGCCCGCGAGGATCACCGAGCCCTCCGTCGGGTCGGTGAAGCCGCCGATCATGCGCAGGGTGGTGGTCTTGCCGCAGCCGGAGGGGCCGAGCAGGGAGAAGAAGCGGCCGCTCTCGATGTCGAGGTTCAGGTCGTGCACCGCGTAGGTGTCCGCGAACCGCTTGGAGACGCCGTCGAGGCGGACGGCGAAGGACGCGTCCATGGTCAGCTCCCGGAGAGGATGTCGAGGCCGCCGCGGCGGCCGAACAGGCGCGGAATGAACAGGGCGAGGGCGATCAGGCCGATGGAGCCCGCGAGCATCAGCGTGCCGACGGCGTTGATGGTGGGCTGCACCCCGAAGCGGATCGCGGAGTAGATGCGCACCGACAGCGGCTGGGGGTCGACGCCGGTGGTGAAGTAGGCGAGGACGAAGTCGTCGAAGACGAGCGCGAAGATCAGTACGGCGCTGGCGAGGACGGCGGGCAGCAGGGCGGGCAGGGTGACCAGGCGGACCGCCTGCCAGCGGGTGGCGCCCAGGTCCATCGCCGCCTCCTCCACCTCGGGGTTGAGGGCGGCGACCCGGGAACGGAGGATGACGGTGACGTAGGAGATGGAGAAGGTGATCTCCGAGACCATCACCGTGCCGGTGGACAGGGTCACCCCCAGGCCCTTGTAGAGCAGCATCGACGCGACGCCGGTGACGATCTCCGGGGTGATCAGCGGCACGAGCATGATCAGGCCGGCCAGTGAGCCGAGCCGGGTGCGCGAGCGCACCAGGCCGAGGGCGAGGGCCACGCCGAGGACGATCGAACCGGCCGTCGCCACCAGGGAGATGCGCAGGCTCGTGCCCAACGAGGAGATCAGTACGTCGTCGTGGACGAAGGCGCGGTACCAGCGCAGGCTGAACCCGCTGAACACGGTCAGGGACTTCTGGGAGTTGAAGGAGAACAGCGTCACCACGCCGATCGGGAGGTACAGCAGCGCGAAGAAGAGCGCGGTGACGGCGATCAGGACGCGGGGCTTGCGGTCGGCGCGGCCGCGCCGGGCGCGGGTCCGCCGGACGGGCCGTTCCGATGCCGGGGCCGGGGTCGTGGTGGGCGGGCTGAGCTGGGTCATCGGCGGGCCTCCGCCTCGTCCTTGCGGGTGCGCCGGAGGTAGCCGAGCATCCCGACCAGCAGCACGAGCATGAGCAGCATGGTGAGCGCGGAGCCCAGGGGCCAGTTCTGGCCCTGGAAGAACTTGTCCTGGATGAGGTTGCCGATCATGATCTGGTCCGGTCCGCCCATCAGTTGAGCGCTGACGAAGTCGCCCATCGCGGGCAGGAAGACGAGGACCAGCCCGGCCGCCGCACCCTGCCGGGTGGCCGGCAGGGTGACGAACAGGAAGGTCCGCACGGGGCCGCCGTAGAGGTCGCGGCCGGCCTCGATCAGGGAGACGTCGAGCCGCTCCAGGGCGGCGTACAACGGGATGATCATGAAGACGACGAAGCCGTAGACCAGGCCCGCGATCACACCGACACCGGTGTTGAGGATCTTCGTGTTCGCGTCGGCGAGCCCCACGCCGCGCAGCGCCCGCAGCAGCGGGCCGTCGTCGGAGAGGACCACCGACCAGCCGTACATGCGGACCAGGTAGTTGGCGAAGAACGGGACGACGATCGCGGCGATCAGCGCGTGTTTCCAGCGGCCGCCGTACAGGGCGATGGTGTACGCCACCGGGTAGGCGATCACCAGGCAGATCACGCACGTCAGCAGGGCGTAGCCGAGGGAGCGGGCCAGGACCTCGGTGTAGGCCGGGTCGGCCAGGGCGCGGATGCTGGAGAGGTCGAACCCGAAGCGGGGGTTGCCGAGTTCGTCGGTGGTGCCGACGGTCAGGACGGCGACCAGCACCAGGGAGGCGATCAGGAACCCGGTCATCCACAGGGTGCCGGGGAGCATGAACCAGGACCAGATGCGGGCGCCGGAGGCGTCCGGTCCGCGGCGGCGCGAGCGGGAGCGCGAACGCGAGGGGTGACGCAGAAGTGCCATCGCTCAGCCCGCCTTCACATGGGTCCAGGCGGTGTCACGGGCGTCCTCCGCCGTGCGGCTGCCGTTGCGGAAGAACAGGTCGGCCTTCAGGTCGGCCTCGGTGACCAGGCACTCGGGGAAGGGTTCGACGAGTGCGGCGTAGACCTTCTCGGAGCCGGCCACCGGCATGGGGTAGCCGATGTACTCGATGTTCTTCTTCACGTTCTCCGGCCGCAGCATGTAGTCGATGAACAGCATCGCGGTGCCGGGGTGCGGGGCGTTCCACGGGATGGCGTAGCAGTCGGAGTTGATCGGGGTCCCCTCCTTGGGCGCCTCGAAGCCGAACACGGAGGGGTCCTTGGCCTGGTTGAGCATGGCCGCCATGTCACCGCTCCAGGCCTGCGTCATCAGGGCGTTGCCGTTGAGCAGGTTGTTGTAGCTGTCGCTGGAGAAGCCGCGCAGCCGCGGACGCAGGCCGGCCAGCAGGCGGGTGATGCGGTCGAGGTCGCCGGAGTCACCGGTGCTGACGTCGAGGCCGAGTTCCAGGGCCCCCATGCCGAGGACCTCGTCACGGTCGTCCAGCAGGAAGACCTTGCCCCGCGCCGCGTCGTTCCACAGGTCCCGCCACGATCCGCTCAGGTCGCCGAGGCGGTCGCGCCGCCAGCCGATGCCGGTCTTGTACGCGGTGAAGGGCACGGTGTGCGCGGAGCCGGGGTCGTACCAGGGGTCCGCGAAGTAGGGGTAGGCGCCGAACACGTCCTTGGCTCGGGTGATCTGGGAGTGGTCGATACGGCGCAGGCGGCCGCCGCGGGCGAGGCGCTGGGCCCACTTGGCGCTGGGGAAGATGACGTCGTAGCGGTTGCCCGCGTTGAGCTTGGCGACCATGCCCTCCATCGAGTCGAAGTTCGACTGGACGACCTTGACGCCGTACTCCTTCTCGAAGCCCTTGAAGACCGACGGGTCCACGTAGTCGGCCCAGTTGAAGTAGACGAGATCGCCGTCGACGCGGGCGCGGGGCGGGGCCAGGTCCTTGGCGTCGGGCGTCTTGGCGGGCATGAACCCGCAGCCCGCGACCGCGGCGCCGAGCAGGCCGCCTGCGCCCGCCCTGAGCAGGGCGCGTCGGGTCGAGGGTGGTACCTCGGGGGACATGGAGCGTCCTCTCCGTCGAGGAACGGCACGGCAGTCCAGGGCGGGACCGGCTGGTCGGCTCACGGAGGCCCTGTGACTCCGTAGTGAAGACCGGTCTGGGGAAGGTGCGGGTGGAGGTGCGGGGGCGGACGGGCGTCAGCGCAGGCGGGGTAAGCCGGCCGGCGGGGGCGGGGGCGCGGACGCGCCGGGCCGCCGGGTCTGTGCCCCGGGGTCGCGGGGCGTCACCGGCCGTCCCCCTCCAGGTCCCGGCGGATCCGGCGGGCGAACCAGCCGACGGCGGCCTCGCGCTGCGACAGCGGTCCGGGCTCGAAGCCGGGCGTGGACAGGCCCGCCTGCACCCGCTCGACGAGCTCGGCGTCCTCGTCGTTGGTGACCCAGCCGATGTGGATGTTGAGCCGGCGGGCGATCCTGGTCCGCAGACTCTCCCCGCGCCGGGTGTAGAACGCGCCCGGAATCGCCGCCCGGTCCTGGGCGGTGGGCAGGGCGGTCCACGCGAGCACGTGGTCAGGGTAGAAGTCGATGAGCGTGTTGGGGTAGATCACTGCATAGCGCCATACCCGCCGGTCGGCCTCGGTCAGCCCCGGCATCGAGGTCGCGAGCCGCTGGTAGAGCCGCTCCGTCCAGTTGGAGGAGGGCTTGTCCCGCAGCGGCGACTCGAACAGGACGTAGTGCTCCCGCACGTCCACGGTGTACGCCTGGTAGTCGAGCAGCCGCATCAGCGCGGGGTGCGCGACGGGGACGTGGTAGCCCTCCAGGTAGTTGTCGACGATCACCTTCCAGTTGGCGTTCTGCTGCTCGCCGCCGGCGGCGTCGTGGATGCGGTGCCTGCCGACCGGGGTGAGGCCGGGCCCGGCGTAGTGGCCGACGGCCTCGGCGAGTCCGGCGCAGGACTCGGCGAGGGGTACGGCCTCCAGGTCGAGGTTGACGAAGACGAAGCCGAGGAAGGACTCGACGTTCACCGGGTGCAGTCCGAGCCGGGGTTTGTCGAGGCAGGGGATCCGGCGGGCCTCGGGAGCGCCGACGAGACGTCCGTCGAGCTTGTAGGTCCAGCCGTGGTACGGGCAGCGGATCGCCCTGCCCGCCGGCTCCGGGCCGGTGACCAGGCGGGTTCCCCGGTGGCGGCAGACGTTGAGATGGGCGGCGAGGGCGCCGTCCTCGGTGCGGACCACCAGGACCTCCCGGCCCGCGGCCGTGGCGGTCAGCCGGGCGCCCGGTCCGGGCAGGTCGGACTCGTGGCAGACGAGCTGCCAGGACGTGGCGAAGACGCGTTCCGTCTCCGCGGCCGCGATGGCCGGGTCCGTGTAGTAGCGGGCGGGGAGGGCCTCGCCGGGGTGATCGGGCTGCTCGCTCGGCGGTCCGTGCGGCGCGGTGGCCGCTTCGGTGGTCGAGGGATTCATGGGTCCTCCTCCGCGCCGCACGGGGCGGCGATGGGCGGTGAGGCTACGGCAGGGGCCGGCCGTGGGCTGCCGCGCCCGGCCATGGGTTGCCGTGGGTGGCGTGCATGACGTGCATGACGTGCATGGCGTGGCGGCCTCGGTCGATCGGGCTGACTGATTGGTTAGTCAGATTGGGACCGGCGCGGTGTCAAGTCAAGGCTTGTGGGCTGACTAATTAGTTAGTTAGTCTCGCTGTCAGGTGGCCGGGCCGCGACCCCGCGGGGACAGCGGTGGGGCGTCCGGGCCGCCCGCGCGCCGCTGATCTGCGGCCCCGCATCCCTGGCACGCGGTACACGGCCCCCGGCCGGCACTCCGCACGGCTCCCCACCCCGCACCGCGAGCGGCGGAGCATCCCCTTCCCGCCGTCGCCGCGCCACCCCGCTCCCGTCGAGGGCGGGAGCGCCCCCGGAGGCACCCCATGAGAGCTCGCCGACATCTGGCATGGCTCGGTCTCACACCGGAGCCCGAACAGGAGCTGCCGGCCGCCGTGGCGGCCCTGCGGGCCCCGGCGGCCGGCGGTCCGCCCGCGGCCGGCACCTCACCCGCGGCCGACGGCCCGCCCCCGGTCCTCGTGGCCGCCGAGCGGCGGCACGTCGAGCGGCTGGTGCTGCGCGGCACGCAGCGCGGCTGGCTCCGTTATCTGGGCGAGGTCACCGATCTCGTCGTGTCCGCCGCCGAGGAGCCGACCCCGGCCGATCCGGCGCCGGCGCTGCTGGCCGGCGAGGTGGTCCTCGACCACCACCGGATGCTGATCGGCCTGCCCGGCCCCGGCTACGAGCGGGCGGCGGCCCAGCGGCAGGCCCTGGAACGCGCGGTGGACCGGCTTCGATCCCGCGGCGGCGAGCGGCGGAACACCCGGTGACCGGCGTGATCTCCCTCCTCCCGGAGGGGTGGCCCGGCCTGCTGACCCCGCCGCCCGGCACGCACCGCGACCCCTCCACGCGCACGTCGTACGAGCCCGGCGGGTCGTGCGGCTGCCGGGATCAGGGTGGCCGCGCGGACGGCTCGTACGACTCGTACAACTCCTACGACCCGTACAACTCCTACGGCTCCTACGGCTCCTACGGCTCCTACGGCTCCTACGAGCACGTGTCCCGGTACACGGCCGTCGGCGGGTACGCCCCCGTGGCCGCGCCCGACGCGCTGCTCGACCGCATCGCCGCCGCGGGCCTGCGCGGCCGGGGCGGGGCCGGATTTCCCGCCGCCGTCAAACTGCGCGCCGTCCGTGACGCTCCGGGCGTGCCCGTCGTCGTGGCCAACGGCGAGGAGGGCGAACCGGGCTCCGTCAAGGACCGCTGGCTGCTGCGCCACCGGCCGCACCTGGTCCTCGACGGCCTGCGCCTGGCCGCGGCCATGACCGGTGCGGGGCGGGCTTGCGTCTACCTCTCCGACGCCTCCGCCGAGCGGGCCGTACGGCACGCCCTCGCCGAGTGGCCCCACGACGACGGCCCGCGCGTGGACGTCGTCCGCACGGCGCCGTCCTACGTCGCCGGGGAGGAGAGCGCGGTCGTACGGCGGATCGACGGCGGCCCGGCGCTGCCGACGGCCAAACCTCCGCGCCCCTTCGAGCGCGGGGTCGGCGGCGCGCCCACGCTGGTCGCCAACGTCGAGACGCTGGCCCGCGTCGCCCTGCTGCACGCGTGGCCGGACGCCGCGACCCAGGTCACCGGGGCCCATCTGGTGACCCTGTCCGGGTCCCACGGCCGTCCGGCGCTGGTCGAGGTGGCCGCCGGCACCCGGCTCGGCGCGCTCGCCGCCGCCTGCGGGCACGGCGAGGCCGCCGCCGTGCTCCTTGGAGGGCTGTTCGGCGGGCTGCACGGCGCGGGCTGGACCGGCCTCCCGCTCGACCACGAGGGGCTGCGCGCCGCGGGGGGCGCGCTCGGCTGCGGGGCGCTGCATTTCCTGCGCCCCGAAGACTGTCCGGTCGGCGTCGCGGCCGAGGCCACCGCGTATCTCGCGGCCCAGAGCGCCCGGCAGTGCGGGGTGTGCGTCTCGGGCACCGGCGCGCTCTCCGGAGCCCTGTCCGCCGTGACCCGGGGCACGGCGGACCCCGACACACCCCAGAAGCTGCTGCGCTGGGCCCGGCAGCTGCCCGGACGCGGGGCCTGCGGCCTGCTGGACGCCGCCGCGCGGATCACCGCCAGCCTCCTCGACCACTTCCCCGGCCGTCTCGACGAGCACGGGTCCCGGGGCTGCCCCCGATGCGCCGGCCCGGCCGCCGCCGACGGGCTCCGGTTCTCGGTGACCGTGCCCTGACCCACGCCCGCCTCCGCTCCGCTCGCCGTCACCTCCAGAAGACGTCCAGAAGACCTCCAGAAGGGGCCGCACCATGAAACTCCTGCTCGACTCCACCCGCTGCCAGGGCTACGGCCTGTGCCACGAACCGGCGCCGGAGCTGATCGACCTCGACGACTTCGGCTACGCGCGGATCCTGGCCGCTTCCGTGCCGCCCGGCGGCGAGGACGCCGCCGCGGCCGCCGTCGCCGCCTGCCCCAACTCCGCGCTGAAGCTGGTGAAGTGACGTGGGACGCGACCTCTCGGCGCTCTTCGACCCCGTCTCCGTCGCCGTGGTCGGAGCCAGCGACGACCCCGCGAAATACGGCCACGCCATCGCCGCCCAGGCCGTGCGCGCCGACGGCCGACGGCCCGTCCACCTGGTCAACCGGCGCGGCGGTACGGTACTCGGCCGCGCCACCGCCCCCACCCTGAGCGCGATCGGCGAACCGGTCGACCTGGCCGTGGTCTGCGTGCCCGCCGCCGGGTTCGAGGCGGCCGTCGACGAGGCCCTGGAGTGCGGGGCACGCGCGATCGTCGCGATCACCGCCGGGTTCGCGGAGACCGGCGCCGCAGGCCGGGCACGCCAACAGGCCGTCGCCGAACGGGTACGGGCCGCGGGCGCCGTCATGGTCGGCCCCAACTGCCTCGGCATCGCCGACAATTCGACCGACCTCCACCTGGCCTCCGACACTTTCGCGCCCGGCGGCATCGCGCTGCTGAGCCAGAGCGGCAACCTCGCGCTCGAACTCCAACTGCGCTTCGCCCCGCACGGACTCGGCTTCTCCCGCTTCGTGTCGCTGGGTAACCAGGCCGACGTCACCCTCGTCGACCTGCTCGCCGACTGCGCCCGCCACGACGGCACCCGGGCGGTCGCGGTGTACGCCGAGGACTTCGCGGACGGGCGGGCCTTCGCCGAGGCCGCGGCCTCGGCCGGAAAACCGGTCGTGCTGCTCACCGCCGGACGCGGCGCGGCCTCCGCGCGCAGCGCGCAGTCGCACACCGGGGCGCTGACCACCTCCGCCGACGTGGTGACGGCGGCCTGCCGCGACGCCGGTGTGGAACTCGTCGCCACCCCACGCGAACTCACCGTCGTCCTGGCCGCGTTGCACGGCGCACGGCGAACGGCCGGCCGCCGCGTCGCCGTGCTCACCGACGGCGGGGGCCACGGCGTGCTGGCCGCCGACGCCGTCGAGGCCGCGGGCCTGGCCGTGCCCGAGCTCGGCGCCCCGGCCCGGGAGCGGCTGCGCGAGGTGCTGTGGGAGCAGTCGGCGGTCGCCAACCCCGTGGACCTGGCGGGGATGGGCGAGCAGGACCCCGGTTCCTACGCGGCGACCGTCGCCGAACTGCTGGCCGCCGACGAGATCGACGCCGTCCTGATGACCGGCTACTTCGGCGGCTACGCGGCCTCCGAGGGCGGACTCGGCGGTGGCGGTACGGCGCTGGCGGACGGCGAGCGGGAGGCGGCCCGGCTCATCGCCGCCCGGCAACGGACCGTCGCCAAGCCGCTGGTGGTGCAGTCGATGTACCCCCACTCCCCCAGCTGCCGCGCCCTCGCGGCCGCCGGCATCCCCGTCTTCGACGCGACCGAGGACGCCGCGCGCGCTCTCGCCGCCTCGGTGGACGGTGTGGCCGTGCCCGGTGTCGTGCCCCTGCCCCGGCCGGCCGCGCCGCTGGACGAGACCGGGTACATGGGGATCCGGGCGGCTCTCGAAGCGGCCGGACTGGCCTTCCCCGCGGCGCGGGAGATCCACGACGAGTCCGAACTACTGGCCGCCGCAGCCGAGTTCCCGGGGCCGTACGTCCTCAAGGCCCTGCATCTGCTGCACAAGTCCGACGCGGGCGGCGTCGCACTGGGACTGGCCGGGAGGGACGAACTGCTGGCCGCCTTCCGGGAGATGCGGGCCCGGCTCGGCGCGACCGCCCACTCCGTGGAGGCCATGGCCGACGTGTCCGGCGGGATCGAGCTGATCGTCGGCGTCCAGCGCGACCCCCGGTTCGGCCCGGTCGCGATGGTCGGCCTGGGCGGGGTGCTCGCCGAGTCGCTGCGCGACGTCGCCTTCACGCTGGCGCCGGTGACCGCCGAGCGCGCCCTGCGTCTGCTGCGCGGGCTGCGCACGGCCGCTCTGCTCGACGGGGTGCGCGGCCGGCCCGCCGTCGATGTCGGCGCGGCCGCCGAGGCCGTCGAGACGATCACCGCGTTCGCCGCCGCCCACCCGGAGATCGCCGAGCTGGAGGTGAACCCCCTGCTCGTCGGTCCGCACGGCGCGCTCGCGCTGGACGCGCGGGCCGTACGCGACTGAGTGATCCGCCCCTCGGCGCTCACGTGCGCGCCCCGCAAGCCCCGCTCGCCCTCCCTCGACCGAAGTGGTGGTCTCCATGGACATGCGCTACACCCCCGAACAGTCCGACCTGAAGCGGCGCGCGGCCGGGTACGCCCGGCTGCTGATGCGTCACGAGGACCAGTCCGAGCGGGCCGGCGGTCCGCTGCCGCGGGAGCTGGTCGCCCAGCTGACCCGGGCCGCGATGGACGCCGGCGTCTACGCCATCAACATGCCCGCCGCATGGGGCGGCGCCGGGCTCAGCCTGCTCGACCAGGTCATCGTCGAGGAGGAGTTCGGCAAGGCCACCAACTGCCTCTGGGACATTCCCTGGCGGCCCGCGAACGTGCTGGCCCAGGGCGACGAGCGGCAGCGCGAGAAGTACCTGCTGCCCGTGATCCGCGCGGAGAAGTTCGACGCGTTCGCGGTCACCGAGCCGGGTGCCGGTTCCGACCCCGGCTCCGGCACCTCCACGGCCACCCGCACCGCCGGCGGCTGGCTGCTGAGCGGCGAGAAGTGGTTCGTGACCTGCGGCGACATCGCCGATTTCCTGCTGGTGCAGGCGGACGCGGGGCCCGAGCGGCTGCCGACGCTGTTCTTCGTGGACAAGGCCGCACCCGGTGTGGAGATGACCCGTGTGCCGCGCTTCATGCACTCCGCCGTCAACGGGCACCCCGAATTCACCTTCACCGACGTCTTCGTGGCCGACGAGGACGTGCTCGGCGGGGTCGGCAACGGCTACGAGCTGACCAAGGAATGGTTCACCGACGAACGGCTGATGATCGCCGCCCGCACCGTCGGCGCCGCCGAGCGGGCCCTGCAACTCGCCCGCGACTGGGCCGTGGAGCGCGAGCAGTTCGGCGCCCCGATCGCCTCGTACCAGCTGATCCAGGGGATGCTCGCGGACTGCGCCGTGGACATCGCCGTCAACCGCGCCTACACCCACCAGGTCGCCTGGGAGGCCGACCAGCCGCACCCCGACCGCAAGACCCTGCACGCCAAGGCCTCCACCGCCAAGCTCGCCGCCAGCGAGGCGGCCGGCCGGGTCGCCGACCGGTGTCTGCAGATCTTCGGCGGCCGCGGCTACGACCGCTCCTACCCCGTCGAGCGCATCTACCGGGAGCTGCGCGTGGACCGGATCTGGGAGGGCACCTCCGAGATCCAGCGGCTGATCATCGCCAACGAGCTGATCAAGCGCGGCACCGGCGTGCTGGCGCTCCCCACGCACTGACACCCGCCGCCGCGACCGTCCCGGGCGCGCCTCGACTCGGCCGCCACGACGGCCCCGCACGTCGATCCCGCACGACGACTCCGCGTGTCGGCCCGGCCCACCTCCGCACACCACCACACAGCGAGGACTTCCATGGACTTCCGCCTCACCCCGCGCCAGGCTCAGCTCAAGGCCGACGCGCGTGCCCTCACCGACTTCATCACCGCCTACGAGACGCGGTGCGAGGAGAACAACGGGCTGCCCGCCGCCGCGCACGCCGAGATCCGCGACGCCGTACTGGACGCGGGCCTCCAGGCCGTCAACATGCCGGCCGAGTGGGGCGGAGCGGGCCTGACCATCGCCGAACAGGTCACCGTGCAGGAGGAGTTGGGGCGGCTCACCGGCGCCCTGTGGGACATGGTGTGGCGACCGGCGAACGCGCTGCGGTTCTGCACCCCCGAGCAGCGCGAACGCTTCCTGGTCCCGGTCATCAAGGGGGAGCGCCGCGACTGCTACGCGGTGACCGAGCGCGGCGCCGGTTCGGATCCGCAGAACATCGCCACCACGGCCACGAAGAACGAGCGGGGGTGGGTGCTCGACGGCGAGAAGTGGTTCGTGACGGTCGGCGATCACGCGGACTTCATGATCGTCCTCGCGGCGGCGGGTCCGGAGCGCGCCCCGACGCTGTTCCTCGTCGACAAGGACACCCCGGGCATCGAGATGACGCGCGTGCCGCGCTTCATGCACACCTTCGTCTACGAGCACCCCGAGTTCACGTTCACCGATGTGCAGGTGGACGAGGACGCCGTGCTCGGCGGCATCGGCGAGGGGTACGACATCACCCGCTCCTGGTTCACCGAGGAGCGCCTGATGATCGCGGCCCGGACCGTCGGCGCGGCCGAGCGGGCACTTGAGCTGTCCCGCGACTGGGCCGTGGAGCGCGAGCAGTTCGGCGCGCCGATCGCGACGTACCAACTGGTGCAGGGGATGCTCGCGGACTGCGCCGTGGACATCGCCGTCAACCGCGCCTACACCCACCAGGTCGCCTGGGAGGTGGACCAGGCCGGTCCCGAGGACCGCAAGACCCTGCACGCCAAGGCGTCCGTCGCCAAGCTCGCCGCGAGCGAGGCGTCGGGCCGCGTGATCGACCGGTGCCTCCAGATCCACGGCGGACGGGGCTACGACCGCGCGTACGCCGTGGAGCGGCTCTACCGGGAGCTGCGCGTGGACCGGATCTGGGAGGGCACCTCCGAGATCCAACGGCTGATCATCGCCAACGAGCTGATCAAGCGCGGCACGGGGGTGCTGGACCTGCCGGTCACCCGCTGACCCCCGCCGACCGGGGCGCCGGGCCGCACGCCGGCCCGGGGCCTTCCCACGTCCGCACGCCACGGCCGGCACCGGAGGCCGTGGCGCGGGTGGCGCGGGTGTGAGGGACAATGGCGGCGGCGTACGACCGCCTGACGAGGGGAGTCGCAGGGTGCCCACCAAGGTGCGCGGCACGGCGGACACGCGCGAGCGCATCCTGACCGCGGCGTGCGAGGCCATCGCGGACATCGGCTTCGAGAAGATCCGGATGCGCATGGTCGCGGAGCGGGCCGGTGTGTCCACCGCCCTGCTGCACTACCACTTCGACACCCGCGAGAAGCTGTTCACCGAGGCGATGGCGCACTCCTTCGCCAACACGGCCCTCGATGTGGAGCGCGATGCCGAGACGGCGCCGGCGGCGGTCGTCCTGGCCCGGATCGTGCGCAGCCTGCTGCCGACCGACGCCGTACTGCACCAGGACTGGCGCCTGTGGCAGGAGCTGTGGGTCCGGGCGCTGCGCGACGAGTCGACCCGGGTGTTCGCGGTGGACCTGTACGCCGAACTGCACGCGTGGGTGGGCGGCGCGGTGCGGCGGGGCATCGAGTCCGGCGAGTTCACAGCGACCGACGTCGACGAACTCGCCACCCTCGTCCTGTCCTTGAGCGACGGCTACGGCATCCGCGTGATGCTGCGCGACCCCGCCGTGACCCTCGACAAGGCCCTCGCCGCCATCTGGCGCCACATCGCCGCGGCTCTCGGCCTGCCGACGGCGGTCCCGGCGGGCTGAGGAACCGGTCGGCCACATGTGCCACGCGCGGGCCGCTCGGCACGTGTGCCGTGCGCGAGTTCGGTACGTGTGCCGGCGCGCATTCGGTACGTGTGCCGTGCCGTGTGCCGCTGGTCGAGGCGACGTCCACGGATCAGGCCGAGTCCGGCAGCCGCCCCTCACGCGCCACACCGGTGTCCGCCGCCGGCGGCCGGTCCGCCGTGGCCGCGGCGGAGAGCAGCCGGCCCGCCACCTCGGCCCGTTCGTCCGGCGGGATCACCAGCAGGTTCCAGAGCCCGGCCGGGCCGCAGTCCACGGTGATCGCGTGGGCCCCGGCGGGCAGATCGCTCAGGACCACGTCGATCGCGTGGCCGGGCGCCATCACGGTCCGCGGCGCGTCGGGCCAGGCCGCGGTCCCCACCGTGACGCGGGTGACGCCGGTGACCGCGCCGGGGTCCAACGAGCCGAGCAGCGCGGGCAGTTCCAGCTCCAGCGCGTCGCAGCGCGGCCACCACGCGCCGCCCGTCGGGCCGTGCCCGGCGCCCGGCGCGAGACGGAGCCGGGGCAGCGGCATCCGGTAGGTCGCCGCGTCGTCCTGCGGTGTGCCCTCGGCGGGCTGGGTGATGGCGTCCATCGCGCGATCCCGTTCCAGGCGGCTTCCGGCTGCCCTGGTCTGTCACTCGCCGGGAACGGCGGCACCCCGGCGGTGCGCCCGAATAGCTCTCGGTGACAGTCAGATTACGCCCTGTCGCAGGGAACGGCATCGCGCCGGACCTCGCGGCCGGAGGGCAGGACCCAGGGTCACCGGACCGCCGACGGCACCCCTTCCCTCGGCAGGATCAGCACGCACGGCGCCACGGCGCCGGGCAGCCCCACGAACTCACCCATGTTCTGCCACCCCCACGACGCGAAGGCGGCCTGCCCCGCGGAGTCCGCGGGGTGGAACAGGGCGACTCCCAGGGGGGCGTCCAGCTCGGTCAGCAGCCGCTGTTGCAGCCTGCGCGCGATGTCGCGCTGCTGAGCGTGCGGGTGGGCCACGACCTGGGTGAGGACGACGAACCGCGAGCGGGCGGTGGACCGTTGGACGCTTTCCTGGAGCACTCCGACGAACCCCGGCCGGGCGCGGTCGTCCGGACCCACCGGAAAACCGAAGGCGCACCCGACCAGCAGCGTCGTCTCGGCCACCAGCAGCGCGAAACCGGGGTGATGGGCGCTGACCGTCAGGCGCCGCAGGAAGTCCTCCCGGTCGTGGCAGACCGTGGCGGAGGCACCCGTGAGGGACTCCGCGGCCAGGTCCGCGATGTCCTCGCGCGCCGCTTCGGCCTGCCAACGCGTCAGCCGCCGCAGGCGGATCCCGTCCTTGAGGACCGGCCGCTCCCGTCGGCGAGCGGGCTCCCGAGGCGCACGCGCCCCGGCGCCCGCCGGGCTCTCGAACCGGACCTGCGGCACGCGGGTCCCCGGGGCCGCGAGAAGCCGAGGGGCGGATCCGGTGACGGTCAGCAGCCGGGCGATCTGCGCGCACGGGTGGTGCAGCCGCAGCGTGGCGTGCGCCCGGCCGGCCCGCCGTGCGGCCGTGAGCAGGACGTTCAGGCCCCTGGCATCGCAGGACCCGACCAGGGTCAGGTCGACGTCGATGACGGTGGCGCCGTCCAGCAGACAGCGCTCCAACGCGGCCCGCAGCAGCGGTGCCGTGGCCGGTCCGATGTCACCGCAGAGCGTGACGAGCGACCGCTCCCCCTGGTCCCGTCGCAGGAGGTCGAGCCGGGCGGGGAACATCATTCCTCCCCGCGGCACGGGCCGGTGCGGATGCGCGATGCCGTGGCCGCGGGGAAGATGCGCGCACTCGCGCCGACCGCGGTGGACATGATGCCGACCCGTCTCCGCGCCGACCGGAGGGCGACGCGGACTCGCCTCTCGCCGGGGACGCCCCGGCGCGGCTGCCGGAGTGCGTGATGCCCTCGGTACGTCAACGGTACGCCGCCCGCGCCCGCACGGGCCGGGACCTTCGCGGCAGGGCCGCACGCGGCGTCCTGCCTGGTGGCGCCCTCGTGGCCCGCTCGGGCCGTGCGCACGGCGCGTCGGAGGGCCCCGGTACATCGAGGACGAACGGCCCTGTTCAAGGTACCGATGTCCCACTGCGCAATCCGCTGGGCGGTACGAGACTGGAGATACACCGGATCCGTAGCGCCCCGGCGCTTTCGGTGTGCCGAAGACGAAAGGTGAACCCATGACCAGCCGCCGCGCCAAGGACGGCCAGCACACCTCTGCGAGCGGCAAGGCAACGCCGGCCGCCACTGCTGCCCCCACCCCCACCGAACCGCACGAAGTCGAGCTCGCTGTCGACGAGTTGGTGGTTCGCGGCCTGGAAGCGCTTCGGGAATACGCCGACTACACGCAGGAACAGATCGACCACATAGTGAAGAAGGCGAGCCTCGCCGCGCTCGCGCAGCACACCCGGCTCGCCGCGATGGCCGTGGAGGAGACCCGGCGCGGTGTCTTCGAGGACAAGGCCGTCAAGAACATCTTCGCGTGCGAGAACATCACGCACTCCATGCGGGACGTGAAGACCGTCGGCGTGATCCGCCGCGACGACATCGACGGGATCGTGGAGATCGCCGAGCCCGTCGGCGTGGTCGCCGGAGTCACCCCCGTCACCAACCCCACCTCCACCACGATCTTCAAGGCGCTCATCGCGCTGAAGACCCGCAATCCCATCATCTTCGGCTTCCACCCGGCCGCGCAGAACTGCTCCGCCGAGGCCGCCCGGATCGTCCGTGACGCCGCCGTGAAGGCCGGCGCCCCCGCGCACTGCGTGCAGTGGGTCGAGACGCCCTCCAAGGAAGCCACCAGCGCCCTGATGAACCACCCGGGCGTCTCGTCGATCCTGGCCACCGGCGGCAACGCGATGGTCCGCGCCGCCTACAGCTGCGGCAAGCCGGCGCTGGGCGTCGGGGCCGGCAACGTGCCGTCGTACATCGAGAAGACCGCCGACGTGAAGCGCGCGGTCAACGACGTGGTGCTGTCCAAGACCTTCGACAACGGCATGGTGTGCGCCTCCGAGCAGGCGGTGATCCTGGACCAGGAGATCCGCGACGAGGCGCTCGCGGAGTTCCGCAAGCTCAAGGCGTACCAGGTCGACGCCGAGGAGAAGGCCAAGCTGGAGCAGTACGTGTTCGGCGTGGGTGCCGAGCAGCAGGGCGGACGCAACTGCGCCGGTGCCCAGCTGAACGCCTCCATCGTCGGACAGAGCGCGGTCGCCATCGCCAAGGGCGCCGGTTTCGAGGTGCCCGCGGACACCACGGTGCTGCTGGTCGAGGCCTCCGAGGTCGGCGTGGACGAGCCGATGACCCGCGAGAAGCTCTGCCCGGTGCTCACGGTGCTGGGCGCGAACAGCCGGGACGAGGGCGTACGACTGGCCGCGCAGATGGTCGAGTTCAACGGCCTGGGCCACTCGGCCGCCGTGCACACCGCCGACGCCGCGTTCGCCGAGCAGTACGGGCACGCCATGAAGGCCTGCCGGGTGATCTGGAACGCGCCCAGCTCGCAGGGCGGCATCGGCGACGTCTACAACGCGTTCATGCCGTCGCTGACCCTGGGCTGCGGCTCGTACGGCGGCAACTCGGTCTCCGGCAACGTGACCGCGCTCAACCTGATCAACGTCAAGCGGATCGGGCGACGGAACAACAACATGCAGTGGTTCAAGATCCCGTCGAAGATCTTCTTCGAGCGCGACTCCATCAAGTACCTCGCCGACATGCGCGGCGGCCGCAAGGTCGTCGTCGTCACCGACAAGACCATGGTCGAGATCGGCCACCTGGAGCGGATCCGCAGCGTGCTGCGCCGCCGCAGCGAGCCCTGCGAGGTCCGTGTCATCGACAACGTCGAGCCGAACCCGAGCATCGACACCGTGCGCGCGGGCGCCGAGATGATGCGGCACTTCCAGCCCGACACCATCGTGGCCCTCGGCGGCGGCTCGCCGATGGACGCGGCCAAGGTGATGTGGCTGATGTACGAGCACCCGCAGATCGAGTTCGGGGACCTCAAGGAGAAGTTCTTCGACATCCGCAAGCGGGCGTTCACCTTCCCCGACCTCGGGCAGAAGGCCGATCTGGTGTGCATCCCGACCACCTCGGGCACCGGCAGCGAGGTCACCCCGTTCGCCGTCATCACCGACACCGCGACCGGTCAGAAGTACCCGCTGGCCGACTACGCGCTCACCCCGACCGTCGCCATCTGCGACCCGGTGCTCACCACGTTCCTGCCGAAGGCCGTCACCGCGGACTCCGGTTTCGACGCGCTGACGCACTGCCTGGAGACCTATGTCTCGGTGTACGCCAACGACTTCACCGACGGACTGGCGCTCCAGGGCATCCGGCTGATCTTCGAGAACATCGAACAGGCCGTGCTGAACGGGCCGAACAACCCGATCGCGCGCGAGAAGATGCACAACGCCGGCACCATCGCGGGCATGGCGTTCGGGTCGTCGTTCCTCGGCGTGGTGCACGCCATGGCGCACACGCTGGGCGCCACCTTCCATGTCGCCCACGGCCGCACCAACGCGCTGCTGCTGCCGCACGTGATCCGCTACAACGGATCGGCGCCGAGGAAGGTCACCGGCTGGCCGAAGTACGAGCGCTACATCGCGCCGGAGCGGTACCAGAACGTGGCCCGGATGCTGGGCCTGCCCGCCGCCACCCCGGAGGAGGGCGTGGAGTCCCTCGCCCACGCGATCGAGGAACTGCGCGAGAAGGTCGGCATCCCGCGGTCGTTCAAGGACGCCGGGGTCGACGAGGCGGCCTTCCTGGACGCGCTGCCCCAGCAGGCCATGAACGCCTTCGAGGACCAGTGCGCACCCGCCAACCCGCGGCTGCCGATGCTGGACGACATGCAGGAGCTGATGCGCACGGCCTTCTACGGCGACGCGGTGTGAGCCCCGTGCCGTCGAACCGAGCAACCGAGCAACGCGAAGGAGTCGTGCACCCATGACCACGCAGCAGCAGCGGTCGCTCCGCAGCTCCTGGGACGGTTTCCGGGGAGGACTGTGGCGGGACGAGATCAACGTACGGGACTTCATCCAGCAGAACTACACGCCCTACGAGGGTGACGCCTCCTTCCTGGCCGGCCCCACCGAGCGCACCACGGCCGTATGGAAGAAGATCACCGATCTCTTCCCGGAGGAGCGCGCCAAGGGTGTGCTGGACGTGTCCTACGACGTCCCGTCCACCATCACCGCCCACCCGCCGGGCTGGATCGACCGCGACAAGGACCTGATCGTCGGCCTCCAGACGGACGCCCCGCTGAAGCGGGCGATCATGCCCTACGGCGGCTGGCGGATGGTGGCCGGTGCCCTGAAGACATACGGCTACCCCGTCTCCCCCGAGTTGGAGAAGGTCTTCACCGAGTACCGCAAGACCCACAACGCCGGGGTGTTCGACGCGTACACCCCGGACATCCGGGCGGCCCGCAAGGCCGGCATCGTCACCGGCCTGCCCGACGCCTACGGCCGCGGCCGCATCATCGGCGACTACCGCCGGGTGCCGCTGTACGGCGTGGACCGGCTGATCGCCGCCAAGGAGGAGGAGAAGGCCTCCCTGGACGCCATGCCGCGCGACCCCGACCGGCTGGAGGAGGTGATCCGGGAACGCGAGGAGGTCTCCGAGCAGATCCGGGCGCTCGGCGAGCTGAAGACGATGGCCGCGTCCTACGGGCACGACGTCTCCGGCCCCGCGAGCACCGGCCGCGAGGCGATCCAGTGGCTGTACTTCGCCTACCTCGCGGCGGTCAAGGAGCAGAACGGCGCGGCGATGTCGCTCGGCCGCACCTCCACCTTCGTCGACGTCTATCTCCAACGGGACATCGACGCGGGGGTGTTGGACGAGAGCCAGGCCCAGGAACTGGTCGACGACTTCATCATCAAGCTGCGGATCGTGCGCTTCCTGCGCACACCGGAGTACGACGAGTTGTTCTCCGGCGACCCGACCTGGGTGACGGAGTCCATCGGCGGGATCGGTTCGGACGGCCGCACCCTGGTCACCCGCACCTCCTTCCGCTACCTGCAGACCCTCTACAACCTGGGTCCGGCGCCCGAGCCCAACATGACCGTGTTCTGGTCTCCGGCGCTGCCGCAGGGCTTCAAGGACTTCTGCGCGCAGGTGTCCATCGACACCTCCAGCCTCCAGTACGAGTCCGACGAACTGATGCGGCCGCGCTTCGGCGACGACACCGCCATCGCCTGCTGCGTCTCCGCGATGGAGGTCGGCAAGCAGATGCAGTTCTTCGGCGCCCGGGTCAACCTCGCCAAGACGCTGCTGTACGCCATCAACGGCGGCCGGGACGAGAAGTCCGGCGCGCAGGTCGGCCCCGCCACCGGGGCGATCACCGCCGAGACGCTGGACTACGACGAGGTGGTGGGCCGCCTCGACCAGCAGATGGAGTGGCTGGCCGAGACCTACGTCCACGCCCTCAACGTCATCCACTACATGCACGACAAGTACGCCTACGAGCGGCTGGAGATGGCGCTGCACGACCGGGACATCCGGCGCACCATGGCGTGCGGCATCGCCGGTCTCTCGGTCGCCGCGGACTCCCTCTCGGCGATCAAGTACGCCCGGGTGACGCCCGTGCGGGACGAGACCGGGCTCGTGGTGGACTACCGCACCGAGGGCGAGTTCCCGGCGTACGGCAACAACGACGAGCGGCCCGACGCGATCGCGGTGTGGCTGGTCGAGGAGTTCATGCGCAAGGTGCGCCGGCACCCCACCTACCGGGGCGCCGAGCACACCCAGTCCGTGCTGACCATCACCTCCAACGTGGTCTACGGCAAGAAGACCGGCAACACCCCCGACGGGCGCCGGGCAGGCGAGCCGTTCTCCCCGGGCGCCAACCCGATGAACGGCCGTGACACGCACGGCTATGTCGCCAGCGCGCTGTCGGTCGCCAAACTCCCCTACGAACAGGCGGAGGACGGGGTGTCGCTGACCAACACGATCACCCCCGACGCGCTGGGCCGCACCCCCGAGGACCGGGTCCGCAATCTCGCGGGCGTCCTGGACGGCTTCGTCACCTGCCAGGGCTTCCACATGAACGTCAATGTGCTGAACCGGGACACGCTGGTCGACGCCATGGAGCATCCGGAGAAGTATCCGCAGCTGACCGTCCGGGTCAGCGGCTACGCGGTCAACTTCGTGCGGCTGACCCGGGAACAGCAGCTCGACGTGTTGAGCCGTACCTTCCACGGCTCGCTGTAGCCGCCGTCCTCCCCGGGGAGCTCCGATCCGCGCTCCCCGGGGCCGTCCTTCCGTCACCACGCCAGGAGGCGTCGTCGTGAGCGTGATCCAGCCGGGCGCTCTCCTGCCCCTCGTCCCCGTCGGCGCCGACAGTCCGGCCGAGCAGGCCGCCGCGTCGCGCGACGACGGCGCCGTCAGCGGGTCGGTGCACTCCTGGGACCTGTCCACCGGGGTGGACGGGCCCGGCACCCGCTTCGTCTGCTTCCTCGCCGGCTGCCCGCTGGCCTGTCTGTACTGCCACAACCCGGACACCATGCAAATGCGCAACGGGCAGCGCACCACGGCCGACGAGGTCGTCGAGGAGGCACGCAAGTACGTCGCCTTCATCCGGGCCTCGGGCGGGGGCTTCACCATCAGCGGCGGCGAGCCGCTGCTCCAACCGGACTTCGCCGGCGAGGTCCTGCGCCGCGTCCACGACGAACTGGGCCTGCACACGGCCCTGGACACCTCCGGCTTCCTCGGCGCCCGCGCCTCCGACCGGCTGCTGGAGAGCGTCGACCTGGTCCTGCTCGACATCAAGTCCTGGGACCGCGAGCTCTATCTGCGCCTCACCGGGCAGCAGTTGGAGCCGACCCTGGCCTTCGCCCGCCGCCTGGCCGCGCTGCGCAAGGAGGTGTGGGTGCGCTTCGTCCTGGTGCCGGGCCTGACCGATCCCGAGGAGAACGTGGAGGGAGTCGCCGCCTTCGCCGCGTCCCTCGGCAATGTCACCCGCGTCGACGTCCTGCCCTTCCACAAACTCGGCGCCGCCAAGTGGGCGGAACTGGGCAAGAAATTCACCCTGGCCGACACTCCGACCCCCACCGCGGCCCAGGTCGCCGAGGCCCGATCCATCTTCGCGTCCCACGGCCTGAACGCGGTGTGAACTCGTCCTCGGTATTCGGCTTGCGCTGATGTCCCGTTCCCGGGAACACCCGGCGGCACGGCTGCTCAGCAGTCATCATGTGCCACCGATCGAAGACTTCGGAAAGAAATCGGAGTACCCGCAAGGGGCGACCGGAGAGCGGAATAGTGTTCCGGGACACGGCTTCCCGAACCGATCGGATTCCGCTCGTCCAAAGGCTCTGCCACCGAGTGGGAGCCGCAGAAAGTATCGGGTGATCCTCAAGCGCCCCCGTCCCGGCCGATGACCGGACGCGGTGCGTCGAGCGGCCTTTTCGAGCCGCGCCCGGAAAGACAGGACATCGTCGATGGCACACCGATACTTACGCGTCCACGGGACGCCCCTGCCCGACACCCTCCCGCCCGGCACGCGCCGCCCGGCGGCCCCCCGCGCGGGAGGGGTGCGATGACGGTCCAGGAGGACGAGAACAGCGAGACGGGCCGCAACAACACGCGCTCGCCTCGGATCGGGAACCGGCCCGAGGACGAGCGCCGCCCCCGGCAGGGCGGCCGCCCGAAGCCGGCCGAGGACGACGACACCGGCGGCCGGGACGTGCGCGACAGCAAGCCGGTTCCGCCACCCGGGTCACCCGCGGCGCCGACACCGCCACCGTCGTCGCCGGACGCACCGCCGCCGAAACCCGCACCGCCCCGGACACCGACACCGGCTCCCCCGTCGATCATCCTGCCGACGCCGCGCCGCGCACCACGGGCGCCGTCCTCGGCCGCGCCCTGGTGGCGGCCCCGTCTGACGGGCCTGCTGCACCACCGGGCGACCCTCGCCGTCGGCGCCGGGACCGTGGCGGCCGCGCTCGTCGCCGGATACCTCTGGCACCGCCACGACCAGGCCGTCGAGCACCAGCGGAAGGTGGAGGCCCAGCGGCAGGAGGTCCAAAAGAAGCACTGCGGCACCCTGGACCCGGCCCTCGTCACCTACCCGCACGGCGAGTGCGCGGGCGTGACCGACGGCGGCGACGGCTCAAAGGTGTTCGGAGCCTCCCTCGAACCGGCACTGACCGCCATCGGCGCCGAGAACGCGGAAGCCACCCGTGCCGGGCACTACGTGACCATCGCCTTCCTCGCCCCGATGAGTTCGACCGGCGCGGCCGCGGACCTCACACAGGACCAGTTCACCGGAGAGATCGAGGGCGCCTACACCGCCGTCGAGCGCGCCAACGCCGGCGACAGCCCCCTCAAGATCCGCCTGGTCCTGGCCAACATGGGCAGCGGGGAACAGCATTGGAAGCAGACCGTCGGCGCGCTGAAGAAGGTCAAGAACCTGGTCGCCGTCGCCGGGCTGGGGCTCAGCCAGAAGGAGTCCGTGGAGGCGGCCCGCGCGCTGAGCAAGGAGGACCTGCCCATGGTGGCCGACCTCATCACCGCCGACGGCTTCGACAGCACCGGCGCCATCGACAGCGCACACGGTGCGGCGAAGCCGATCAAGGGCCTGACCCGTGTCTCCCTCACCAACGCGGCACAGCTGAAGGCGCTCGGCAAGGCGCTCGGCAGCGCGCCGCGCACCGCGGCCGTCGTACGCTCCGAGGTGACCCCCGTCGGGAGCGCCGACTACTACACCGACTCCCTCCACCACGACTTCGTCA
The DNA here is from genome assembly GCF_000974985.2 of Streptomyces mangrovisoli. Taxonomy (GTDB): domain Bacteria; phylum Actinomycetota; class Actinomycetes; order Streptomycetales; family Streptomycetaceae; genus Streptomyces; species Streptomyces mangrovisoli. The sequence continues at coordinate 81,392 of NZ_LAVA02000058.1, forward strand.
CCCTGGACGGGCTGAAGCAACACCTCGACCCGGGACAGGACTTCGCCTTCGACCCCCGCGGCGGGGCCGAGTCCATCCTCGGCAGCATCGGCCAGGACCTCTGCACCGCAGGACACCCCGTCGACACCGTCTACTACGCGGCGCGGGAGAAGTATCTGCCCGACTTCCTCCAGGCCCTGGCCCAACGCAGCTGTCACCAGCAGCACATCACCGTCGTCACCGGATCCGACACCTCGGCCCTGGACCCGACGACCCTCTCCGGCCTGAACAGCCAGGGCGACTCACCCATCACCGTGCTCTACGCCAACCTGCCCAGCCCCGCCGCGCTCCGTGGCCACGGCAACACGGACCACGACCTGTACGCCAGGTTCATGACGGCCTTCACCGCCGACCACCACGGACAGACCTTCCCCGCAGGAGACACGACCCGCGGCACCTGGCCGGTCTTCGCCCATGACGCTGTCCTGACCCTCACCACCGCCATCCGCCGGGCCACCACCCCCGACCATCCCCTGCCCACCAAGTACGACGTCCGCAACCATCTGTTCGCCCTCACCAACGGGGCCGTGCCCGCGGCCACCGGCCGCTTCGGCATCGACTCGACCGGCAACCGGACCAGCACCCCCCTCGTCGTCCACCGACTCGGGCCCGCCCTCTGAACCTGCGGATGCGCACCCCAGGGCCGACTGCAACTCGCAGTCGGCCCTGATCAGTTGAGGGCCGCTCGACCGTTCTGCCCGCCTTCGGCACGTACGCCGCGCAAGCATCACGCATGGTCTAGTCCAAAAAATAATTTGGTCTAGGCCAATCCATTGACGTGCCCTGGCCAGATCGATCAGGCTGACTTCACTCCCCCTCCCCCCACCCCTGGAGGCACAGTGAGACCCCTTCGCGCAGGCCTGGGCGCGGCCGCCGCCGTCACGCTCGCCGCCGCCGGCACCACCGCCCTCGCCGCGAGCAGCGCCTCGGGCGCAACCACCGCGCTGAGCAACCGCTGGTACGCCGCCGCTCCCTACCTCATGCCGCTGGACAACAACCCCCCGGACGCGGCGGCCATCATGGACGCCACCGGCCTCAAGGCCTTCCAGCTCGCCTTCGTGCTCGCACCCAACGGCGGCGGGTGTACGCCCACTTGGGGTGGCACCGCGGCCGTCTCGTCCGACACCGCCGTGCAGTCGGTGATCAACACCATCCGCGGCAAGGGCGGCGACGTCTCGATCTCGATCGGCGGCTACGGCGGCACCAAGCTCGGCCAGACCTGCTCGGACGCGGCCTCCACGGCGGCGGCGTACCAGCAGGTCATCACCAAGTACGGCCTGCACGCGATCGACTTCGACCTCGAGGAGCCGGAGTACGAGAACACCGCCGCGATCAAGAACGAGATCGGCGCCGCGAAGATCCTCCAGCAGAACAACCCCGGGCTGTACGTCTCCGTGACGACGGCAGGCACCGCGGACGGCACCGGCTGGTTCGGCAAGCAGATGCTGCTGGAGGCCAAGTCGCAGGGGTTCACGCCGAACAACTTCTCCATCATGCCCTTCGACGGCGGCTTCAACGGGGCGGCGAGCCAGACCAGCGCGCTCACCAACTTCAACAGCATCCTCCAGTCCACCTTCGGCTGGGACCAGGCGACCGCCTACGCCCACGAGGGCTTCTCCGGGATGAACGGGCGCAGCGACACCGGCGAGTACTTCACCCAGGCCGACTTCCAGACCGTGCTCGACTACGCCACGAGCCACAACATGGACCGCTTCACCTTCTGGTCCCTGAACCGCGACCGGCAGTGCACCCCCGCGGACAACAACGGCACCACGTCCGGGACCTGCTCCAGCGTGGCGCAGAGCTCGTGGGACTTCGCCAAGTACTCGGTGAAGTTCGCCGGTGCCACCCCGCCGTCCTCGACCCCGACGCCGACCACCACGCCGACGTCGACGCCCACGACGCCGTCCGCCGGGTGCAAGACGGCCTGGAACTCGTCCTCGGTCTACGTCGCGGGTGACGAGGTCTCGTACAACGGCCACAACTGGAAGGCCAAGTGGTGGACCCAGAACGAGGTGCCGACCGGCACCGACTGGGGCCCCTGGCAGGACGAGGGCGCCTGCTGAGGCCCCTCTGCCGCCAGGCACCAGCCGGTGGCCTGCCGACCCATCGACCGTGGCGGTCTGGCGCGGAGCCTTCTGCGTCCGACCGCCACGGTCCGTCGCGCGGCCCACCGCTCACCCGGCGGCCGACGCCCGGCCGCACAGCGCATGGTCGATCAGGGCGCTCGCCGCGTTCTCCTGGTGCAGGATGTGCGCGAGACTGTCGCCGCGCGCCTCGGACATGGAGACCACCGCACTGCGACGGCCGTCGTCCGTGACACCGTTGAGGGTGATGTAACCGCCGTCCCCGCCCTCGTGGCTCCAGTAGGTTCCGCCGCAGCTCAACGGCCGCTCGGCCAGGCCGAGACCGTACCGGCCGCCGGGCCACAGCTGCTGGACGTCCGCGCTCACGGGTACGGTCCGCTTCATCTCGGCCAGCTGACGCGGCGGCAGCAGACGGCCCGCGAGCAGCGCCCGCAGCAGACGGTTCTCGTCCAGCGTGGTCGTGACGTACGAGAGGTTCTCGGTGTCCACCGGCACCTGGTCGGTCACGTCGACCCGGGAGCCTTGGCCGAAGAGCTGGTAGGCCTGGGAATGCGGCCGGGGCAGGGCGGAGGAGGTGCCCGTCCATCGGGTCCGGTGCAGACCGAGCGGGCGCAGGACGCGGTCCTCGATCTCCTGGTGGGCGGTGCGGCCGGTGACCTTCTGGATGACCAGGGCGAGCAGGGTGTAGCCCGTGTTCGCGTACGCCCAGCCCTCGCCCGGCGCGAAGTCCGGCGCATGGGCCATGGCCCGGTCGACCAACTCCTGGGCGCCGTAGACGCGATGGCGCTGCTCGTAGTACTCGTTCGCCGTGGTGTATCCGGGCAGGTCGTCGTGGATGCCGCTGGTGTGCTGGAGCAGTTGGCGCAGGGTGATCCGGCGTCCGTCGTTGCCGTTGCCCCGCACCACTCCGGGCAGCCAGTGGTCGACGGTGTCGTCGAGGAACAGCCGCCCCTCCGCCTCCAGTTGCAGGACTACGGTCGCGACCAGCGTCTTGGAGGTGCTGGCCATGCGGAAGTAGCCGTCGGAGGCGACGGGCCGGCCGCTGCCCAGCCTCGCGGTGCCGCTGACGGCCACGGACTGCCGTCCGTCCGGCCCGATCGCCCTGGCCTGCACACCGGCCACACCGAGTGCGTGGATCGCACGGGTGTCCTCGCGCAACTGCCGCGCGAGGCTCCGAGGTCCGGGCCGGGCGACGGCGGGGGTCGCGACGGCGGCGAGCAGCACGGCCAGGCCGACCGCCGCCGTCGCCCAGCGCGTACGCAGAGTGGATGTCATGTCCGGACGCTAGTTCCGTCCGCCGCCGGACACGATCCGGTACGCCCCCGGGTACGCGCTCGGGATATCCCCCGGACCGCGCGAGGCGCCCGGCCGGAAAGGTCCGGCCGAGCACCTGCGTCGTCGGTGGTGTTCCGGGTCAGTGCCTCCCGGGCTTCTCCACGCGGCCCTTCGTGGAGGTGACCGCCGGGTCGAGGTTCTTGAACTGGCCCGTGTACGAGCCGACGCCGATGCCCTTGACTCCTTGCTGGTCGGCGAGGTCCTTGAAGGACTGGGTCTGGGACGCGGTGGTGAGGATGCGGATGGCGCTGCGCTGGAGGTCGCCGAGCCGGGTGTCGGTGGCGTAGTCACCGGTCAGGGTGATCTTGTACGAGGTGACGGCGCCGGTGCCGTCGTGCTGGACGTCGGTGACGGCGATCGCGGCCTTCTGGTCGCTGGTGAACGCCGAGGAGGCGAGGAGCGTCTGGACGGCCTTGTAGGCGTCGTCGACGGACGTGAACTTCGCGTTGGGGGTGAAGACCGTCTTGCCGTCGGCGCCGGTGGAACTGGTGCCGGACAGCGGGGTCTTGGACAGGTCGGTGGAGGCGTCGACGGTCGTCGTGACCTTCGCCGCACCGGTGGACTTCAGCGTGAGACTGCCCATCTGGAGCGTGTAGCTGGTGAAGGTCTGGTCGCCGAAGCTGAAGTCGGACCGGGTGTAGGCGGGCAGTCCGTCGATGTCGACGGTGGGCGCCACCTTCTTGATGGAGTTGGCCACCTCGGCGGGGTTGCCGCCGGGCTCGATCAGGTCGTTGCCGGAGTACATGGTCGCCGTGGCGCCGTGGCTGCCGCCCCAGTCGGTCATGACCGTGCCCTTGAAGTCCCACTCGCCGCGCAGAAGGTCGGTGAGGAGGTCGTAGTTGCCGGAGGAGTAGGTGCCGTCGATCTTGTTGTAGGAGCTCATGACGGCCATGGGCTGGGCCGCCTTGACGGCTATCTCGAAGCCCTTCAGCTCGATCTCGCGCATCGCGCGTTCGCTGACGACGTCGTTGCCCGAATTGCGGGAGGTCTCCTGGTTGTTGCCGGCGAAGTGCTTGACGGTGACGCCGACGCCCGGGTTGCTCTGGACGCCCGCCGTGGTGGCGGCGGCGGTGAGGCCGGAGACCAGCGGGTCCTCGGAGTAGTACTCGAAGTTGCGGCCGTTGAGCGGGTCCCGGTGGATGTTCATGCCGGGGGCCAGCCACAGGGAGACGCCGAACTCCTTCATCTCCTTGCCGATGGCGGTGCCCACCTGGTCGACCAGGCCGCGGTCCCAGGTCTGCGCGAGCAGGGTCCCGATGGGCCAGGCGGTGGCGTACTGGTAGGTGGTCGGGGTGGTCGAGATCTGCTGGGTCAGGCGCAGGCCGGCCGGGCCGTCGGACAGGGTCATGCTCGGGATGCCCTCGCTCTCCAGGGCGCCGGTCGTGTATCCGGCGGCGCCCACCGCGGACGGCGTCGAGCCGCCGGAGCTCGTGCCCTCCACGATCTGGGACAGCTGGTCGACGGAGAGTCCCGCGACGAACTGCTGGACGGTGAGCTTGCCCTTGGCCACGTCGTAGAGGGTGGCTCCGGAGCGGGTGGTGACGTACTGGACCTTCTCCCCCGTCTTGGGCTGGTAGGGCGCGCCGGTGCCCTCCCAGTTCTTCTGGCTCTTGTCGAGGTAGACAGTGGTGGAGGAGATCTTGTCGCCGTCGAGCGCGTGGTAGGGGGAGCTCGCCGGGACGGTGACGTTCTGCTCGTAGGCCGAGGCGTCGTTCGCGGTGCGGAACGAGCGCGGGTCGAGGGTGATGCGCCGGGCGGTGGCGATCTCCCGCTTCTCTCCCGGGTAGGTGTAGAAGTCGGCCGGATCGCTGGTGAGTTCGCTGCTGGGCTGCTGGTCGTCCAGCTCGGTGTGGTCCTGCTCGGTGACGACGGAGCGGGACAGGTTCAGCCGGGCGGCCACGTGGGTGTTGCGGGAGGAGTCGCCGACGCGTACGACGTAGTCGCCGGCGTCCATCACATAGGCGGCGCGCTTCTCGTCGTAGGAGGCGAGGGAGCTGGTGTCGAAGGTGATGGTGACCGTCTGGGAGGCGCCCGGCGCCAGGTTGTCGGTCTTCGCGTAGCCGGCCAGCTGCTGGTAGGCCTTGTCCTGGCCGCTCTGCGGGGCGGAGACGTAGACCTGCACGACCTCCTGGCCGCTGTACCGGTGCCCGGTGTTGGTGACCTTGGCGGTGACCGTGACCTTCTTCGCGTCGGCCGTCACCCGCTGGGCGCGGACGTCGAAGCTCGTGTAGGAAGCGCCGTAGCCGAAGGGGTAGTTGACCACCGAGGCCGGGTCGTCCTGGTCGAGGGAGCGGTAGAAGGAGTCGAAGTAGCGGTAGCCGACGTAGATGCCTTCGCTGTACTCCTCGGTCAGCGAGTTGCCGTCGTTGTTGGCGAAGGTCCTGGAGGCCGGGTAGTACGAGTAGGCGGAGGCCCAGGTGTCGGTGAGTTTGCCGGAGGGTGTGGTGGTTCCGTTCAGGACGTCCGCCAGGGCGTTGCCGCTCTCCTGGCCGGCCTGGCTCATCAGGAGCATCGAGTCGAGCGCCGTACCGCCGAAGGGGTCCTTCTCGGCGGCGTTGACCTGCTTGTAGAAGCTGGTGTCGATGATGCCGCCGGAGTTGATGACGACGACCACGTGCTGGTAACTGCGGCCCAGGAGCTGAAGGTTGGCGCGCTCGGTGTCGCTGAGCTGGTAGTCGCCCTTGCCGGAGGAACGGTCCGCTCCCTCACCGGAGTTGCGGGCGATGACGTAGACGGCGGTGCCGGTCTTCGCGGTCGGCTGGACCGTCTGGGCGGTCAACGGCTGTTCCACGGAGGCGTAGTCGACGGTCTGCCCGAAGGGGCTGGAGGTGGCGCCGCCGTATTTGGTGTCGTAGGCGCTGGTCATGGCCGACCAGTAGGCGTCACTGGTGGTGATCTTGTAGCCGGCGTTCTCCAGGCCCTGCCGGGCGCTGACGGTGTAGCGGTTGTTGACGCTTCCGGAGCCGGTGCCGCCCTTGACGGTCTGGTAGGCGCCGACGCCGTAGAGCGCGATGTTGCCGGAGGACGCGATCGGCAGCGTCTGGTCGTGGTTCTCCAGCAGGACCATGCCCTGTTCGGCCGCGGTGCGGGACAGGGTCGCGTTGGCCTGCTCGAGTGCGGTCGGTTCGGGGTCGGTGGTCGCGCCCTGGGCGGGCACCACCAGGCCCCCGAACAGCAGGGTGGAGACGACGACGGAGGCGGCGGTGGCGACGAGCAGGGGTCTCGGGTGGCGGCGCGGGGTGACGTTCACGGACAGCGTCCCTTCTGTCGTCGATCCGGTACGGCGGTGAACCGGATCCAGCAGGAGGCTACGAAGCCATCTTTTGGTCCGTCAATAACTGAAAACAGGGCGGGATTTCGGTTTAATCGTTAACCGGGCGAAATCATTTGAACCATGATTGGAGGAAAGTTTGAGGGTCGCTACGATCGGGTCATGAATTCGGCCCGCGAGCGCTCCTCGCCCCGGCAGCGGACCCGGGAAGAGATATTCCGTGTCATCCAGGCGAGCGGTACGGTCACCCGGGCCCAGCTGATCGGGACGACGGGCCTGTCGCGCAGCACGGTCAACCACGCCGTCTCCCGGCTGATCGCCGAGGGCCGGGTGACCGAGGGCGACCCGGCCGTCAAGGGACCCGGAAGCGGCAGCGGCCGTCCCGCCGGGGTGCTGCACTGCGTGGCCACGCACCGCGGTTCGGCGGCGCTGGACTTCGGGCACTCCCATGTGAAGGTCGCCGTGGTCGACGCCGCGGGAGAGATACACGCCCGGCGGCGGGTCGACATGAACGTCGACCTCGAAGCGGCCGCGGCCATGGACCGGGCCGCCGAGATGCTGGCGGAGCTGCTCCGGGAGAGCGGATCCGAGGGCATCTCCACCGTGGTCGCCGGCATCCCGGGCCCCCTCGACTCGGTCTCCGGACTGGTGCGTTCGCCGACCATCCTCTCCAGCTGGGTCGGCCTCGACCCGCGCCGCGAACTGGAGGCCCGTCTCGGCCGGCCCGTGCACGTGGAGAACGACGCCGTGCTCGGCGCGTACGGCGAACTCCACCGCGGAGCGGGCCGCGGGCAGGGCGACTTCCTCTATGTGAAGGCCTCCCACGGCATCGGGGCCGGCCTGGTGCTGAAGGGCGAGCCGTACCGGGGCGCGCTCGGCTTCGCCGGGGAGATCGGGCACACTCCGCTGCCCGGTTACACGGAGCTGTGCCGCTGCGGCAAGCGCGGCTGCCTCGAGGCGGTCGTGTCGGTCGAGTCCATCAAGGCGCAGGTCGCCCACACCCGGCCGCACCTCGACCCCGGCGAGCTGTTCTCGCTCAACGCGGAGGACCCCACCACGCGACGCATCCTGAACGACGCCGGCCGGATCCTCGGCGAGGTGCTGTCCGTCCTCGGCAACCTGCTCAATCCGGCCGCCATCGTCATCGGCGGCGAACTCGGCGCCACGGGAACGCCGTTCCTCGACGGCGTCACCGACACGGTCCGGCGCAACGCGCAGCCGGCCATCGCCGAGTCGGTCCGGATCGTGCCGGCCGGCCTCGGGGACGACGCGGAGCTGGCGGGCGCCGCCGCGCTCGCCTGCGCCCTGGCCCGGACCTGACCGCGCCGGCCACCGGCCGCGGTCGCCGGTCCTACGGCCTCCCGGCCGGCAGCCGCTGTTCGCCCGTCGGCCGGTAGGCCATGGCCCCGGCCGCCTGGGCGTCGCGCAGCCGGCCGCGGAGCAGCCGCAGCCCCTGGACCTGAAGCGGCGGGCAGTACCGTGCCAGGCCGTCGGCGAGCGAGGACGCGAACGGCACATGGGCCGGGCCGAGTTCCGCGTCGAGCACGATGACATCGGGGGTGAGGACGGTGACGATCCCCGCCAGAGCGCGGGCGACCTTCAGCGCGACCTCACGGTAGTACCCGACGGCCCGCGGATCGTTGGCCGCGACCAGCGCGTCTGCCTCGGCGGGGGTGAGGGGGCGGCCGTACAGCCCGGCGAGCGCGAGGTCGATGTCCTTGGTGCCGAACTGCGTGGCGAGGCAGCCCGTTCCGCCGCAGAAGCAGTCGGGCCCGGTGTCGGTGATGCGGACATGGGCGATCTCCCCGGCGGTTCCGTCGGGTCCGGTGAAAGGCTGCCCGCCCAGCACCAGACCGCAGCCGATCCCGTGCCGGACGCTGAGATGGACGCTGGCCCGCGCGTCGACGGCGGCGCCGAAGGATGCCTCGCCGAGCGCGGCGAGCTGGGCGTCGTTGACCATGAGGACGGGACGGTCGAGCGCGTCCACCAGCCGCCGCCGTACCCCCTCCACCGCCTGCCGCAGGACGTCGTAACTGCCGCCCAGCGCGGGCGAACTGGGGTAGGCGGGCTCCCCCGCCTGGTTCACCGGGAACGGGGCGGAGATCACCACGTGCCGGGTCCGGGCCTGCGCGGCCTCGGCCTTCGCCATGAACTCCCGTACGCCGTCCACCCATCCGGAGTCCGCGACGGACGGGACGGCGACGGCCGCGGTGTCCCGGACGCCCCCGGGACCGACCAACGACAGGCCGAGCGCCGAACCGGACACCCTGATGAGCAGAACCGGCCCTACCGCTGACCGGAGTTGATAGGCGAAAGCCGGCCGTCCGGGCGTCCCGGTCCGCTCGACATGCGTCATCAGCAGCACGCCACGAGCCGTCAGCACGCTCAGCAGGGACGCCACGACGGTGCGGGAGAGCCCGGTCCGCTGCACGATCTCCGCCCGGTGCAGCGCTGTCACGCCGTCGAAGCAGTCGAGGATCGCGCTCTCCAGCAGCGCGGCCGAACTCCGCTGTCCTCGATGTGCGGTCATACGCCTACCCCGGCCGGACGAAGACCCGCGTCCGGCGCCCGGCACCGCAAGACGCGACGGCCGGGACTCCTGAGCGCGGTGCTGCTGCGGAACGCTCCTGACTATAGGAACCGTTGCGTGTAGTCAGCAATACATCGGCGGCGCCCAGCCGGGGCGTCGGTCACCGGGGGCCGGGGGCCGGTCGGCCGGGAGGAGGGCGGCCGGATCGACCGGGATCAGCCGGCGACGGCCGAGGTCCGGGCCGGGGACTTGGACGGCGCGGGTGCGGTGAGGAAGGCCTTCCAGCCGCCGGGCGGCTCCTGCCCGACCTCCAGGGAGCGCAACTGGTCGATGAGATACGGGTCCTGGGCGTCGAGCCAGTCCACGAACTGCCGGAAGGACACCATCCGCACGTCCTTCGGGTCCGACATCTGCTTCAGCGCCTCCTCGACGGCGTCCATGTAGATGCCGCCGTTCCACTCCTCGAAGTGGTTGCCGATGAAGAAGGGCGCGCGGTTGGTCTCGTAGGCCCGGCGGAAACCGGCGAGGTAGGACTCGGTGGCCTGTTGGCGCCAGGCGGGATAGTTGTAGGAGGGCGCCTTCGTGGAGTTCTTCGACTGGTTGGCGAGGATGTTGTAGTCCATCGACAGCACTTCGAAGCTGTGGCCCGGGAACGGGATGCCCTGGAGCGGGAAGTCCCACACCCCCATCCGCTTGCTCGGCCACTGCTGCAGGCCGCCGGGGGAAGAGGCGTCGTAGCGCCAGCCCAACTCCCGTGCCACGGGCAGCAGGTTGTCCTGGCCGAGCAGACAGGGGGTACGGCCGCCGATGAGTTCGCGGCTGTAGTCGAAGGGCAGCGGATCGTCCGTGTGCCAGCCCGTGTTGGTGCGCCACGAGGTGACGAACGACTGCGCCTGCTCGATCTCACTGCGCCACTGCTCGGGCGTCCAGGCGGCCACCGAACCCGAGCCGGAGCAGAAGTGGCCGTTGAAGTGGGTGCCGATCTCGTGCCCGTCGAGCCATGCCTGGCGGACGTACCCGAGCGTCTCCTTGAGGTGCTCGTCGGTGAGATAGCCGATCTCCGAGGCGCCGACCGGGTTGTTGGGCGGGTTGTACAGACGGCGCTTGGACTCGGGCAGCAGATACAGCCCGGACAGGAAGAACGTCATGTGGATGCCGTGGTCGGTGGCGGCCTTCAGGAAACGGGGGAAGAGGCCGGTGCCGACCTCGCCCGCGCCGTCCCAGGAGAGGATCACGAACTGCGGTGGCTTCTGGCCCGGTTCGAGCCGCTCCGGTGTCGGGGGCTGGTTGGGCTGTCTGCCGGTGTAGGCGGTCGAGCCGTCGCCGATGAGTCGTGGTGCGGTACGCGGGGCGCGTCTGGGGCCGCCCGCCGCCCCGGTGGGCCGTCCGTTCGGGGCAGTGGAGTCCGTATCGGTACCGCAGCCGCCGAGGCCGATCGCCGCGGCTCCCAGTCCGAGTCCCATACCCAATGCGTTCCTGCGGCTCAGCTTGCCCATGGGTGTCCCAACCCGCGCCCGAGGGTGCGTTGTCGTGAAGTCCTGGCCAACGAGAGCACCGTATGCACCATTAATAGGCTTATCTGCCTATTGGTCGGCATGTCGGGAATCAGGGGCCGAAGATGACCGGGACGGAGCAACGCCACCCGCCGTGGCTGCACGAAGGGGCGGCCGAGGCTCGTGTATAACGCCGTGCCGCCGTCGGGAGCGGGCGCGACCGACGCCCCCACATGGCGGTCTGGCAGGGCCGGGAGCCGTACGGGGGTGTCGCGGCGCGCTGACAGGCGGCGCGTCGGGGTCGACCCTAGGATCCGGGAACATGGCAGACATTCCCGAAGAACTGGTCGAGCTGGAACGTTCCGCCGAGATGACGCGCGCGAAGCTGGCCGGCCTGACGGGTGAGGCGTACGAGCTTCAGTGGGCGCGGTGGCGCGAGGCGGCGGCCACGTTCCATGCCGCGGTCGCCGAGTACGCCGGCCGCGAGGACGTCTCGATGTCGCGGTACGAGGTGGAACAGGCGGCGAAGCGGGCGGTCCGCCACGAGGAGGAGGACCCTGCGGGCTGAGTCCCTCGCCCGCCCCCGGCAGTCACCTCGACGGCCGCGCCCCGGCGCCTGGTCGGAGAACGTCGTAGGTCAGGTGTACGGCCGTGGACGTCCGGAGCACGCTCCTTTGGCTGAGGGTGCGCGGCGCGCCGCCCGTGAACAGGGGTGTCCCGGCTCCCAGTACGACGGGCGCGAGGTGCAGCACCAGCGTGTCGACCAGCCCGGCGGCGAGCGCCGAGCCGACGGTCGCGCCACCGCCCATGATCACGGCGTCCAGGTCCTGACCGGCCGCGGACGACGCCGCCTCGGCGCGTCTCCTCGCGACCGCCACGGCGTCGGGCAGGCCGGTGGTGACGAAGGTCCAGTCGAAGTCGCCGAGCCGTACCGACTCCGGGGGCGAGCCGGTCACGACCACGAACGCGGGCCTGGCGGCCTCGGCGGCGCCGTAACCGACGTCGTCGTTCCAGCCGTTCGGTCCGTCGACCACGTCGAAGAGGCGGCGGCCGAGGACGACGGCACCCGAGCGGGCGGTCCCCTCGCGCAGGCACCGGCGGTCCTCGGGGTCGTCGGAGAACGCCCAGGTGTGCAGGGCCTCGCCGCCGGTGCCCAGACCGCTGTCCGGGCCGGGATCGGGCCCGGTGACGAAGCCGTCGAGCGATACGGAGATGTCGGCGATGATGCGAGTCATACCAGGACAGACCTGATCCGCGGGACGAACTCATCGGGTGTACGGACCTGGGACCGACATCGGCCCCGGACGTCGGCCGGCCCGGACGCCGGGCCCGGGTGCCGGCCGTCGGACGCCCCCCCACGAGCCACTGACCCCGGCCTCGCGGGGCGAGGCGCGTCGGGGTGGCCGTTGCGGATGCGCGGCCGGTGTCGGGGCGGCTAGGGCGTGTTGCGAAAGTCCCGTCGTTCGCCCGAAGGGCGGCAGACGGGACTTTCGCAACACGCCCTAGCGGCCCGGGGTCCGCGCCGGATTCGGTCGTTGCTCCTCGTGGTCCGGGCTCGCCGCGCGGCCGGACGGGAGCGCGAGGGCGGGGACGACGGCCACGGCCGTGAGGCCGGCCGCCCACCAGAACGCGCCGTGGAAGGCGGCGATCGCACCGCGGCCGGCCAGGGACTGGAAGGCCACGGCGACGATCGCGGTGCCGAAGGAGGCGCCGACCTGCTGGGCGATGCGGGTGTTCATGGTGGCGTGCGGGATGTCCGCAGGCCGCGTGTCCTGGTAGGCGACGGACATCGGCGGAATGAGCACGGCCCCGATGCCGAGCCCCCGCACGAACAGCACGGCCGCCAGCCACCACGGGCTCGTGTCGGCGCCGGCGTAGGCGAAGGGCACGGTGGCGACGGCGGTCAGCACGAAGCTCCCGATCGTGACGAGCTGCGCGCCGAAGCGGTCCACGAGCCGGCCCACGGCGAAGCGCGCGGCGAGCGCGCCCACCCCCTGCGGGATCAGCAGCAGCCCGGCGTCGAGCACGTTGTCGCCGCGCATCTGCTGGTAGTACAGCGGCAGCAGGAACATGCCGGCGTAGATCGCCGCACCGGCCGTGAACAGGACGGCGGCCGCGCTGCCGAGCGAGCGCAGCCCCAGCAGCCGGACGTCGACGACGGGCCGTCGCCCACCGGGCCGCACGGCCCGGACGACGAACGCGGCCAGGAGGACGGCGCCCGCCGACAACGGCACCAGCACCCCGGCGTGGTCGGCTCCGCCGTTCTCGGACAGTTGCGAGAGACCGAGCAGTACTCCGGTCAGCGCGGGCGCGAGGAGGATCAGCCCGATCCAGTCCGGCCGGTCCGACGCCGAGCCCGGCGCAACGCCGGGCGCCGCGCCGGGCGCGGGACGGTCGTCGGGCAGGAACCGTCGCGCCAGCAGCAGTCCGACGGCGATCAGCGGCACGTTGATGAGGAACAGCCAGCGCCAGCTCAGCCAGTTCAGGACGAGTCCGCCGATCACCGGGCCGAGGATGGGCCCGAGCGCGATCGGCAGGCTGACGGCGGCCATCAGCCGGCTGCTGACCCGCCCTCCCGCGGCGCGCACGGCGAGCGTCTGCATCAGCGGGAAGATCAGTCCGGCGCCGAAGCCCTGGAGCATCCGGAAGCCGATCAGGCTGCCGGCGTTCCAGGACAGGGCGCACAGCACGGAGGCGAGCACGAACAGCACCAGCGCGCCCGCCCAGACCCGCTTGCCGCCCCAGCGGCGCTCCGCCCAGCCGGTGACCGGGATCGCCACGGCCATCGCCAGCAGGTAGCCGGTGGTCACCCACTGGATCGTGCCGGTGGTGGAGTGCAGCCTCACGACCAGCGTGCGGATCGCCAGCGTGACCATCGTCGAGTCGAGGATCGCCGCGATCCCGCCGACGACCAGCGCGAGCAGCGCGCCCCTCACCTGCGGCGGCAGCTTGACCTCCGCGGTCGTGGTCCCTGTCATCGTCCTGCCTCACCGAACCCGGATAAGAGTGGAATCCATCTCTTAAGAGAGTGCGGCAATCCGATAAGGAATGCAACCCTTCCCTATACTGGGGAGGTGACCGACTCAGACGCCGCTCCCTCCCGCCGACGCCGCCGCGGTCCCGAACTGGAAGCCGCGCTGCTCGACGCGGCCTGGGACGAGCTGGTCGAGGCCGGATTCGCGAAGCTGACCATGGAGTCGGTCGCCGCCCGCGCCGGCACCGGCATCGCCGTGCTCTACCGGCGCTGGGCCAACAAGGACGAACTCGCTCTCGCCGCGCTGGAGCACTACCGCCTCAGCCACCCGGTCGACCTCCCGGACACGGGCACCCTGCGTGGCGACCTCGTCGCCGCGCTGACGGGCATGGGCGAGGCCCGGGCCCCGTTCTTCGCCGTCGCGGCGGCCGCGGGCTTCTCGGGCCTCCTCACCGACACCGGGCTGACCCCCGCCCAGGCGCGCGACCGGATCCTCGGCGACCAGCGGCACGCGCGCGTCCAGGCCCTGTACCGGCGCGCCCACGACCGCGGCGAGATCGATCTGGAACGGATCCCGTCCGCGGTCCTCGCCCTGCCGTTCGACCTGGTGCGCCACGACCTGCTGATGGAGCTCAAGGCCCTGGAACCGAGCCGCATCCGGGCGATCGTCGACGAACTCTTCCTGCCGCTCGTCGCTCACCACGGGGGACGGGGAGCGGGTACGACGGCTACACCGGCGCCGTGACCGGCGCGGGTACGACGGCGACAGCGGCGGCGTGACCGGCGCGGGTGCCCTGGCGTGAGGCGGCCCGCACCCCGCGCGCCGCCCCCGCGTACCCGGGCCCGCCGAACCGGCTCAGAGCGCCAGTTCGGGAATCTCCCCGGGCTTGACCACGACGACCTCGACACCCGTGCAGCCGGCTGCCTTCAAGGCCCGTCGGCGCTGCGTGGCGGAGCGCTTGTCGTAGCCGCCGGCGGACGCCTGGGGCGCGCCGTCCGGATCGGTCCACACCAGGCCGTACCGGCGCTTCGCGGTCTTCATGCGTCCGTCCGATCCGAGGCCACCGGGAGGCGGCGCACCGGCCGGCGCGGGTCCCCGGCCCCGTTGCCCGCTCGTGTGGTGAGAGTCACTGCCCGAGGCGTCACCTCAAGCGCCCCGACCGGCCTCAACCGGCACCGGACAGCTTGCGCGCCACGAAGGCCTCGCCCCGCGGCCATTGCCCGCTCCGCACTCACGCACCGCTCCGTTCCTCGACCCGAACCGTCGTCGCCGCGGACCCCCGCAGGGCGGTTCCGGCTCCAACCGACGAATACCCCTACCTCACGACCTGCCAATCCGGCAAGCACGGGGCCATCGGCGAGGCGCGCTCCGGGGAGCCCGACGGGGCCCTGCGACGCCCCTCGGAGCCACGTGCCGCAGGCGGCCGGAGCAGGGGCTCCGTCCGCCCTGTAGGGGTGGCGTGGGCCGCGGTCAGGACGCGGTGGCCACCCGCCGCGTGATGTGCGTGGCCGCGTACTCCGTGCCGGCCACGAACCGCATCATCGGGCCGAACATCGGTGCGGCGAGCGATCCGGTGAAGTACAGGCCGGGCACCGACGACTCGAACGACCCGCTCAGGTGCGGCGCCTTGGAGCCCGGCACGCAGGAGACGGCGGTGCGCAGCCCCGACGTCAGGAACGGCAGGGCGTCGAGGTCGAGACGGTAGCCGGTGGCGGCCAGCACATGGTCCACGACCATGGGCTCGGCCTCACCGAGGGATCCCGCGACCTCCAGTCGCACCGTGCCCTCGTCGGCCGTCGCCCGGGTGACCCGGCACGAGGTCGCCACGGGCACCACGCCCTCGACCCTCGATCGCAGCCACCAGCCGCCCGAGGGTCCGAGCGCCCGCCTGAACAGCAGCAGCCGGGCGGGCGCGGGCAGCCGGCGCACCCCGCCGGGCGCCCAGCACACGGCCGCCAGGGGCCAGCCCGTGCCCAGCGGGGACGCGGGCCTCGTGATCCGCTGCGTCCAGGGCCGGTTCAGGTCGGGGGTCGTCCCCCACAGCACGGTCCGCTCCCGGACCAGCACCCGCGCCTCGGCGCCGGCCTCGTGCAGCAGCGCGGCGCTCTCCAGCGCGGACTGCCCGCCGCCGACCACCGCGACCCGCAGGCCCGCGTAGCGCGAGAGGTCCGTGTGGTGGCTGGTGTGCGACACCAGGGCCTCGGGCCCGGCGCCTTCGGGCACCAGAGTGCGCAACTCCTCCGGGATGTACGCCAGTCCGTTGAGGCCCGTGGCCACGACGACGGCCCGCGCCCGCAGTTGCTGACCGTCGTCGAGCCGGACGAGGAAGCCGCCGCCGTCCCGCTCCACGGTCACCACCCGGGCCGGGTCGACCTCGCCGACGTACCGCTTCTGGAACCATTGCCCGTAGCGCACGAACACGTCGCACGGGATGGGGGTCAGTTCGGTCAGCTCCGGCTCACCGTGCACCCGGCGGAAATCGGCCAGCCGGCCGCCCGGTTCGGGCGCGGACAGGTCGGTGGCCGCCGGTGTCGACTTCAGGAACATGCCGGTCGCCATGGCATGGCGCCAACTCCCGAGCACCTCCCCGAAGATGCGCACGGGCACGTTGGCGGCCCGCAGATGCGCGGCCACCGACAATCCATAGGGCCCGGCGCCGACGATGACGACCGGCAGCCCCCCACGCCCCCTCAACGCCTGCTCGTCCGCAGGGCGTTGCCCCGGAAGCGACTGCGTCATGCATTTCCCCCACCGGTCTTCGCGCCGCCTTCCCCAAAGCGACACGACACTCCGGGATGGCACGTCGGCGAAGCACCGGCGCACTCGTCCCCCCTCCAGGGCCCAGTCTGTCGTATCGGCCGGTTCGGGTCGACGATATGGGTGCACGTTGACTGAAATGGGACCCAACCGTGGACGGGCCTTTCCTCATCATGCGGTTACCGCACGCCAACTGCACATCTTCAGAAGGAAGTTGCACGAAAGCCGCGACGCTCCGACCAGCCACTCGACCGACCCGTCCGGCCGTGCCCCGGTCACCGCTCCGGCAGGCCCGGGACGCCGTGCTCGCGCAGCGGGCCGATCCGCCAGCCCGCCTCCTCGCAGACGTCGAGGATGCCGGGGAGCGCGGCGAGGGTGGTGCGCCAGGAGCCGGTCGCCGAGGTGCAGTCGGAGTCGTGCAGCAGGATCGTGCCGCCGCCGCGCAGGTCCCGCAGGACGGTGTCCTGGACCGACCGCGGGGTGGCCCGCCCGCGCCAGTCCTCGCCCCAGCAGGTCCACAGCACGGGGGTCATGCCGAGGCGGCGGCAGGCCAGATGGGCGGCCGTGGTCATCACGCCGTACGGCGGCCGGAAGAGCGTCGGCGGGGTGCCGGTGACGTCGGCCACGGCGTCACGGGCGCGGGCGAGGTCGTCGTAGGTGGCCCGCGGGCCCCGCAGCAGCAGGGGCCGGTGGTGCCAGCCGTGGACGGCGATCTCGTGTCCGGCGGCGGCCATCTCCTTCGCCAGTCCGGGTGAGCGTACGAGCATCGAGCCGAGCAGGAAGAACGTGGCGCGGACACCGCGCGCGTCGAGCCGGGCGAGGAAGTGCGGGGTCGCAAGGTGGTCGGGGCCGTCGTCGAAGGTGAGGGCGATGTGGTCGGGCCGTCCCCGGCCGGACAGGCGGGGCATGACGGCGTTGCGCAGCGGGCCGAAGGTGGAGATCACGGGGGCGGCGTTCAGCGCGGCGAGCGCGGGCAGCGCCGCGGCCGTCCCGAGTGCGGTGGCGCGGGCGAGGCGGGCGGCCCGGGTCATCGTCCGTCTCCGTCCAGGTAGTGGGTGACGGCGGTGAAGCGGTCGGGCGTCTCGTTGTAGGCGTGGGCGAGGGGGGCGGCGACGCCCAGGGAGACCGTGGCCGCCACGGTGGCGGCCGTCAGCGGGATACGGCGCCGGCCGCGCATCCGCGCCGGTACGGGCACCGCGGTCGGCCCGGTGCGGGAGCGGACCCCGGAGACGACGGCGAGGACCGGTCCGGGCGCCAGGCGGTGCAGGTCGAGTCCGGCGGCGCGCTGAGCCCGGCCGCGCGGCCCGTGGAGGAGTTCGCCCAACACCGGGGCGAGCTTGTCGGGATCGCGGATCCAGGCCGCGAGGCCCGCCTCCTCCAGGGCGGCGGCGTTGGTCTGCCCGTGACCCGGTATGCAACGGAAGCTGGCCACCGGCAGCCCGGTGGCGAACGCCTCCAGCGAGGTCAGCCCGCCCGCGTTCTGGACCAGCACGTCGCAGGCGTGCATCAGGCCGGGCATGTCGTCCACCCAGCCGAAGACGTGCTCGACACCGTCGCGGCGCAGCTGCTCCGCGAGGGCCCGGTTGCGCCCGCAGACCACCACGGGCACCGCGACCCCGGTCTCCCGTATCTCGGCGGCGGCGCGCCGCACCGGGCCCACCCCCCACGAGCCGGCCACCAGCAGCGCCAGCGGCGTGTCGTGGGGCAGGGCGAACCGGTCGCGGGCGGCGGCCCGTTGCCCGGCCGCGGGCGGGGCGAACCGGGCGTGCGTCACCGGGCCCACGACGGTGACGGCCGCGGCGCCCCGCACGTGCGCCTGGGCCGCCGGCACCGGGTGCACGGCAAGGTGCGCGTCGATGCCGGGGGCCACCCACAGGGCATGGACGGAGAAGTCGGTGAGGTAGGTGAGGGCGGGCACCTTCAGCCGGCCACGCCGCCGCAGCGCGCCCAGCACCTGGCCGGCCCCGGGATAGGTGGAGACGACCGCGCCGGTGTCCGGCGCGAGCGCCCGCAGGGTGGACCGCTCGGCGGCACGGAACAGCACCCGCCACACCAGGCCGGGGCGCGCGGCCCGGTCGGTGGCCGCGTACAGGCGCTGGTAGCCCTCGGGCAGCCAGGTCAGCAGGTGGTGGTAGGCGCCGCACAGCAGCCGCCCGGCGCCGGCGGGCAGCAGGTCGAGGAAGTCGTGCCGGTCCACCACGAATCCGTGCTCCACCAGCCTCTCGGCCAGCCCCGCGGCCGCTCCGTCGTGGCCCGCGCCGACGCTCGCGGAGATGATCGCGATCCGCGTGGCGCGCGCGCCCTGCGGTGGCGGTGCGGCGGGGTCCGGGGCCGACTCCGGCACCAGGTCGTCACGGTGGGGCACGGCGGATCAGCCTCCAGACGGGATACGGGCACGGCCGGGGCTGCCCCGGCGCGGACGACGGCACGGCGGGGCGGGCCGGGGCCGCGCCCGAGCGCGGACCAGGCCGCGGCTCGGCCGCGGTGGCGTCGAGGGCTGAAACTACTACATGATGTAGAACTTGGGGAACGGCCGTCCGCGTGGCGGCGATTCGAGGGGCACGCAAGGCCGGCACGGCACTCGCGGATCCACGGATTCACGAACCCACGGACCCACCGACCCATCGACCCACGCCGGAACGTACTACAAGACGTAGAAACTCGGGACACGGGGGTGCGGTGAAGCGATGGCCCGCCCTGCCGGCAGCGCTCACGGCTGTCGCGGCCGTCCGCGTCAGCGGACTGCGGCCGTGCACCCCGGGCGGAGATGCGCCCAAGGCCGTCGCGAAAGCACCCGCCTCACGGGGACGGCCGCGTCACGCGCCACAGCCGCGCCGCCCGGCGGAGCCGAACCGCCCGGCCGCGTTGATGGCACGCCGGTCAGGCGTGGTCCTCCGGGTGCCCCGCCCTCGGATGGCCGGGGCAGCGGCCGTCCGGTCCGTGATCGCGATCGCCGTCGTGATCCTGATCGTGACGAGTCGGCGCCCCGGAGGTCCCCGGCTGCGCCGCACACAGCGCCCACTGCGCGTTGTCCAGCATCGCGTCGCTGTCGGACGCGGCGTTGACCAGACTCGCGCAGCACACGGTCAGCAGCAGACCGGCCCCGAGCAGGGGCAGGCTGCGCCGGGCGGGCGGCGGGGCCAGCAGGGCCCGTACCCGCTGGGGCACCGCGCCGCCGGTCACGGCCAGCGCGGCCGGGCGGGACGCGCCGGCGGACGCCAGGGCGGCGCGGCCGACGGCGTGCGCCACGACCGTACGGTCACCGACGCGCCGTGCGGCCTCCTCGTCGGCCCAGCGCTCCAGCACGTAGGTGCCGGTGACGGCGACCGGCCTCAGCAACGGGTTCAGGGCGGCCGCGAGCCGCCACACACTCTGGAAGACGTGATGGCGCCCCCGCAGGTGCGCCCGCTCGTGCGCGAGCAGCGCCTCCCGCTCCTCGCTGCCGAGGCAGCGCAGCATCCCGCGGGAGACCACGATCCGGCCCGGCGCCCCCGGCAGCGCGAAGGCCACCGGCACGTCGTCGTCGACCACGGCCAGCTCCGTCCGCCCGGGCAGCTGCGCGCACTCCCGGCGGGCCAGGACCAGATGACGTCCCTGCCGTACGGCGGCCACGCCCAGCGAGACGACGCCCAGGGCGAGCGCCAGGGTGCTGCCCGCGGCGACGACGTGGTGGACCGGGTCCTCGGCCCGCAGCACGGCCACGGACCAGCCGCCCTCCGCCGCGATCTGCGGGATCTGCGCCAGGCCGGTGAAGGACAGCAGCGCCAGCGCCCCCGCCCAGCCGGCCGCCGTCACCAGCGCGGCGCAGGCCAGCGCCCAGGCCGCCGGGCGCGGGGGCAGCCGGCGGGCCACGGGAGGCGCGAGCACCGCGAGCGCCACCGACACGAGGAACGGGATGTAGACGCTGACCAGCACCGGCTCACCCCTTCCCGCGGGCGCGCTTGCTCTCGGGCGACGAGTCGCCGCCGTGCCCGGACAGCAACTGCTGGAGCACCTGCTCGTCCTGCTCGGACAGCTCCGAGACGAAACGGGCCAGCACCGCCTCCCGGTCCGAGCCCCCGACCAGGAGGGAGTGCATGCGCTGGGCGGTGTGCGAGGCCTCGTCACGGGCCGGTTCGTAGGCGTAGCCGCGGCCCTCGCGGTGGCGCACCAGCATGCCCTTGTCCAGCAACCGGGACAGGATCGTCAGCACGGTCGTGTAGGCGAGGTCACCGGGCAGCCGCCCCTGGACCTCCCGGGCGATCAGCGGCCCGTCGGCGGCCCAGAGCGCGGCGAGCACCGCGCCCTCCAGTTCTCCGCGCGCCCGCCGGCCGGACGCCTCCTGAGCTTCCTCGTCCCCTCGGCCTGCCACCGCACCGTCCGCCTTCCGTGTCGTCGTCAGGCACAGGCTACCCGCCCACCTCCTACTTGTCGTAAAACGTGGGCATCGGACGAGGGAGCACCGCGGCGGCCGCCGCGGCGACCCGCGAGCCCTGGTGCGAGCGCCCCGCGACGGACGCCGCGCGTCTCACCTCCTGCGCCACTCCTCGGCCAGCAACGCGTAGGACCGCACCCGGTCCGCGTGGCCGTGGGTGATCGTGGTGATCAGCAGCTCGTCGGCGCCGGTCGCCTCCTGGAGCTGGGCCAGCTGGTCGGCGACCCGGCCCGGGGAGCCGACGAACTGCGTGTCGAGGCGGTCCCGCACCAGCGCGCGGTCCGCCTCCGACCACGCGTGGGCGCGCGCCTCGTCCGGGGTGGGGAACGGGATGGCGCCCTCGGCCGTGCGGATGCTGCGGACCCAGAGGCCGTAGCCGGTGGCCAGTTCACGCGCCGTCCCGTCGTCCTCGGCGACCACCACGTCCGCGGACACGGTGACGTACGGCTTGTCCAGGACGTCGGAGGGCTGGAACGCGGCGCGGTAGCCGGCCACCGCCTCCAGCACCGTGGCCGGGCTCACGTGGTAGTTCGCGGCGAACCGGAGTCCGTTGCGGCCCGCGACCGCCGCGCTCTCGCCGCCGCTGCTGCCCAGGATCCAGATCTCGACGTCGGCGCCCTCCCCCGGCACGGCACGGGCCTCGACGCCGTCCGCCGAACGGTAGGTGCCGGCCAGCAGCGCCAGGATGTCGTCGATCTGCTCGCCGTACTCCTGCGACTCGGCGTTCGGCTGCTGGAGCAGGCTGCGCTGGAGTGCGACCCGCGGTGAGCCGAGCAGGTGCTCGAAGGAGAACCGGGGCGGGACGCGCAGGCCGTTGGGGGCGCGGCCGTCGACGATCGCGGGCGTGTCCGGCGGCGCGGCGGCGGGCCCGCCGGGCGGGCGTCCGCCGGAGCGGCCGAGGCCGAGGTCGAGGCGCCCGGGGTGCAGCGCGTCGATCAGGCCGAACTCCTCGACCGTGGACAGCGCGGTGCGATGGCCCAGTTGTACGGCGCCGGAGCCGAGCCGGATCGTCGAGGTCGCGGCGGCGGTCAGGGCGAGCACGACCGCGGGCGAGGTGCCGGCGACGCCCGGGTTGAGATGGTGCTCGGCGAACCAGTAGCGGGCGTAGCCGAGGCGCTCGGCCTGCCGGGCCAGGTCGACGGAGTTGCGCAGCGCCTCCCCTGCGGTGCCACCGGACGAGATCGGCACCAGGTCGAGGACGCCGAGGGGTGTCTCGAAGGGACTCACGCGCGGGCCTCCCGCTCCTCGGGCGTCCGGGGCCGCTCGCCCGGCGTGCGTACGAGCGTGAACTGCGTGCGGCGGCGCAGGGTGAACCCGATCGACTCGTAGAGCCGGATGGCGTTGGTGTTGCTCGCGGCCGCGTGCAGGAAGGGTGTGTCACCGCGGTCCCTGATGCCCGCCGCGACGGCCCGGACCAGGCGGGTGGCGAGGCCCCGGCCGCGGTGGTCGGGGTGGGTGCAGACGGCGCTGATCTCGGTCCAGCCCGGCGGCCGCAGGCGTTCACCGGCGAGCGCGATCAGCCGGCCGCGCTCCCGGATGCCGAGGTAGGCGCCGAGTTCGATGGTGCGGGGCCGGAACGGGCCCGGCCGGGTGAGCGCGATCAGGCCGAGGATCTCGGGTACGTCGGCGGGTCCGAGCCAGACGGCCTCGGGCGCGGGCTCGGCGCGCAGCGCCGTGTCGACCAGTTGGACACCCTCTCCGCTCTCCTCGATCCGCCAGCCGTCGGGCACGCTCCGGACCCCGGTGACCGGCGTGACGGTGCCGGGCCCCACCAGGGCGGCCAGGTCGTCCCAGGCGCGGGGGTCGGCCGGGTCCTCCAGGGCGGTGAACGGGGAGACGTCCGTGGGATAGCGGGCGGCCCGGCCCAGGCGCTCGGCGAGGTGGGCGTGCGGGCCGGTCAGCGCGGCCCAGGCGGGGTTGTCCAGGATGTGCGGCCCTGTCGGGCTGGGCGAGAGGGCGGGGTGCAGGCTGGTGGACATGGCGGTACGGGGTCTCCGTTTCTGGAGCGGGCGCGGCGCGGGGGCTGCGGGGCCCGCGGTGCCTTGGCCGGCCGGCCCGGCACGATGTCCGTCGACTCCGGCGGCGCGGAACGGACATGGGGCGGCGGCGCCGGTGACGGGCGGCACAGCGGGGGGAGTTGTGGCCGTGGCCACGGGAGAGAGCAGGATCTAGAACGCGAGCCGGTGGACGGCGGTCAGCAACAGACCTCGTCGAACTGGTCGGCGCGGCGGCTCACCCAGAACGGGTCGAGCAGCACCGTGTGTACCGTGCCAGTGGTCGCCATGGCCGGATGCAATCACACCTCGGACCGGTGCGTCCACCGTGTGTCCGCTGGTTGGAACGTGCCCGCACCACCGCGGCGCCGGGCGCGAACTCGCTGTTGTCCGAACGGTGTTCGCGCCGGGCCGCCGCGTTCCCGGCCCGTCTTGACGCCGGAAGAAAAGCGGATCTACGGTGAGCGCGAGCTACGAGTTCCGGTGTCCAAGCCCTGGCTGGCCGGACGGCAACCCTCGACGCAGTGGGGTGCCCCAGGTGACGGCTCGGCGGATCTCATGTTTCTGCAAGTGCGCTCACCTCGGCCCCGTGGCGGGCCAGAACCCGGGAGGACGGCATGGCGACGCCCTTGATGCTGTGCTCCCGGCTCCATGTCGACCTGCTGCTGGTCTCCAGCTGCCTGTGTAAGGGCTGAATCCCGCCCTTCCTGGGCATCCCGGCCCTCTTGGGCTTCCCGCCCTTCCTGGGCTTTTCCCGGACCCTCCTGAGCTTTCCAGGGCCTTCCCGGACTTTGCCGTGCCGGCACACCTGTCGTCGGCCCGGCTCGCACCACTTCCCCTCTCATGACCTCGCACGCCGTGGCGCGACCCCGCGTCCACGGCCGCCTCACGCATCCCCTGACGCGGAACAGAGAGACCTCTCATGCCACTTCACGACGGCCCGACACCCGGCAGATCCCTCCGGTCGGACAGACCCCGGCGATCGGGCGGACCCCTCCGGTCGAACAGAGCGCTCCGGTCGGACAGTGCGCTCCGCTCCGGTCTCGGCGCGATATCCCTCGGCACCGCGTTCTTCGTGGCGCTGACCGGCTGCACCAGCAGCAAGGACGGCGAGACCACCAGCTCCGCCGCGGCGATCACCGTCGGCACCACCGACCAGGTCACCAGCATCGACCCGGCGGGATCCTGGGACGCGGGCTCCGGCACCATCGAGAGCGAGGTCTACGCGACCCTGCTCGCGCAGAAGAACGGCTCCGCGGACGTCTCCCCCGACCTCGCCACCGGCATCAGGCTGACCGGGCCCAAGGAGTACACGGTCACGCTGAAGAAGGGCCTGAAGTTCGCCAACGGCCATGAACTCACCTCCTCGGACGTGAAGTTCAGCTTCGACCGGGACCTGAGGATCGCCGACGAGAACGGCCCCTCGTCGCTGCTGTACAACCTCGCCTCGGTCGCCGCACCGGATGCGACCACCATCGTCTTCACCCTCAAGTCGGCGAACGACACCCTGTTCCCGCAGGTACTGTCCACGGCCGCCGGCTACATCGTGGACGAGCAGGTCTTCCCCGCGGACAAGATCCTCGACGACACGTCGATCGTCGCGGCCAAGCCGTGGAACGGGCCGTACGGCATCAGGAGTTACGACAAGAACTCGCTGGTGTCCTTCACCGCCAACGCGCGCTACCAGGGCCAACTGGGCACGCCGAAGACCGAGAACGTCCAGCTGAAGTACTACACGGACGCCGGGAACCTGAAGCTCGACGTCCAGCAGGGCACCATCGACGCCGTCTACCGCACGCTCACCACCGCCGACCTGGGCGACCTCGCGAAGCAGAAGGGCGTCGAGGTCCACACGGGATCCGGCAACGGCATCCGCTACATCGTCTTCGACTTCGCCACGCAGCCCTACGGCACCAAGACCAAGAACGCCGACGCCAAGAAGGCCCTCGCCGTCCGCCAGGCCGTCGCCGACTCCGTGGACCGCTCCCAACTCGCCCAGCAGGTCTACAAGAACACCTACCAGCCGCTCTACAGCTCCGTCCCCGACGGCCTGACCGGCGCCACCGCCTCCTTCAAGTCGCTCTACGGCGACCAGCAGGGCGGCCCCGACAAGGCCGCGGCGGCCGCCCGGCTGAAGGCGGCGAAGGTGAAGACCCCGGTGACCCTCAACCTCCAGTACAACAGCGACCATTACGGCTCGTCGTCCGCCGACGAGTACGCACTGGTCAAGACGCAGCTGGAGGCCACCGGACTGTTCAAGGTGAATCTCCAGTCCACGGAGTGGACCCAGTACGGCAAGGACCGCGTCAAGCACCTCTACCCGGCCTACCAGCTCGGCTGGTACGCCGACTACCTGGACGCCGACAACTACCTCTCACCCTTCTACGCGGCCAACAGCTGGGTCGCCAACGGCTACAGCGACCCCGCCGTCCGCGCCCTGATCAAGAAGGAGGAGACCGAGACGGACCCGGCGGCCCGGACCGAGCTGCTGAAGCAGGCGCAGGACAAGGCCGCCGCCCAGGTGCCGCTGCTGCCGCTGCTCCAGGGCTCCACCGCGATCGTCACCCGCACCGACATCACCGGCGTGCCGGACGAGCTGGACGCGACGTACCAGTTCCGCTGGGCGGGGCTCGCGAAGAAGTGAGCACCTCGACGCAGGAGACCCCCGGCGCCGTCGCCGCTCCGGCCGACGGCGCCGCCGGGTACGGCCTCGCCCGCTACCTGGTGGTCCGCTTCCTCCTCATCATCCCCACCGTGCTGATCCTCGTCAGCCTCGTCTTCTTCCTGATGCGGCTCACCGGAGACCCGATCAGCACGGCCTTCGGCGACCGCCTCACCCCCGACCAGCTGCACGCCAAGCTCCATCAGGCGGGCTACGACCGGCCGTTGCTCACCCAGTACCTGGACTACCTGCGCTCGCTGGCCACCGGCGACTTCGGGCGCACGGTCACCGACAACCAGCCGGTGACCCATGTGCTCGCCACCTACGGGGCCGCGACCGTCGAACTCGCCTGCTACGCCCTGCTGGTGGCCCTGGTCGTCGGCGTCCCGCTGGGCATGGTGGCGGCCGCCCACCGCGACCGCGCGCCGGACGCGGTCCTACGGCTGTTCGCGATCCTGACCTACGCCACCCCCGTGTTCTTCGTGGGCCTGCTGCTGAAGCTGGTCTTCGCCATCGGGCTCGGCTGGCTGCCCTCGTCCGGCCGGGCGAGCACGAACGTCCAGCTCTTCCTCCAGAACCAGACCAGCACGACCGGCGTGTATCTGATCGACGCCCTGCGCAGCGGCGACACCACGGCCGTCACGGACGTGCTCCGGCACGCGGTGCTGCCGGCCGTCGCCCTGGGCCTGCTCGTGGCCGGCGTCCTGCTCCGACTGGTGCGCACGAACCTGATCGGCACGCTCTCCACCGACTACGTGGACGCCGCCCGCTCCCGGGGCGTGGCCCCCCTGCGCCTGGTCACGCACCACGCCGCCCGGCCCGCCCTGATCCCCGTCGTCACCGTCCTCGGACTCCAGGTCGCGGGGCTCCTCGGCGGCGCCGTGCTGACCGAGACCACCTTCGAGTGGAAGGGCCTCGGCTATGAGCTGGCCCACTATCTGACGGCCCGTGACTTCCCGGCGGTGCAGGGCATCGTGGCCCTCTTCGCCGTCGTCGTGGCGGTGACGAACTTCCTCGTCGACGTCGTCGCCGCGCTGATCGACCCGCGAGTGAGGTACTGATGGCGCTGGTCCTCGTACGACGCCTGCCGCCGCGGCTGCGGCTGCGGCTGCGGGCGGGCGCGGGAGTGCAGCGGGCCATGCTGGTCACCGGGCTGGTCCTGACCGCGCTGTTCCTCCTCGCCGCGCTCCTCGGCCCCTTGCTCGCCCCGCACGGCTACGCGCAACTCAGCGACGGCGGCGGCCTGTTCGGTTCGCAGCAGCATCCGAGCGGGGCCCATCCCCTGGGCACCACCATCGCGGGCTACGACGTCCTGTCCCGGACGATCTGGGGCGCGCGGACCGCGCTGCTGATCATCGTGGCCGCGCTGATCCTGTCGGTGGTCCCGGGCACGCTGCTCGGACTCGTCTCCGGTTACCTCGGGGGCAGGCCGGACCGGCTGCTGGTGGGGCTGGCGGACGCGCTGTACGCGTTCCCGCCGCTGCTGCTCGCCATCGTCATGTCGATCGTCATCAGCGGCGGCCGGTCGGGCCTGGCCGGCGGTCTCGGCGCGGCCGCCTGCTCGGTCGCGGTGTCCTTCGTACCGCAGTACTTCCGGGTCGTACGGGCCGAGGTGATCCGGGTGAAGGCCGAACCGTTCGTCGACGCGGCCCGGGTGATCGGCACCGGGCCATGGCGGATCATGACCCGGCACGTGCTGCGCAACTCGGTGCGCACGCTCCCGTTGATCTTCACGATCAACGCGTCGGAGGCCATCCTCACCCTGGCCGGCCTCGGCTTCCTCGGCTTCGGCATCGAGCCCAACTCCGCCGCCGAATGGGGCTACGACCTCAACCGGGCCGTCGCCGACGTCACTTCGGGCATCTGGTGGACGGCGATCCCGCCCGGCCTGGGCATCGTGCTCACGGTCCTCGGCACGACGCTGCTCGGCGAGAGCCTCACCGACCTGGCCGACCCGCGCCTGCGACGCCGTAGCGGCGGGTCCGCCCCCGACCCGGACGGCGGCACGGACGATGACTGATCTGCTGCGCATCGAGGATCTGCATGTCGGCTTCGCCACCGACGCCGGTCCGGCGCCCGCCGTGCGGGGAGTCAGCCTCCGTGTCGCCCCCGGCGAGGTGCTGGCCCTGGTCGGCGAGAGCGGCAGCGGCAAGACCGTCACCGCCCGGTCGGTGCTCGGCCTGCTGCCCGACACGGCGAGCGTCCGCGGGCGTGTCCTGCTCGGTGACGGCACCGCCGAGCCCGCGGAGGACGTCCTGGCCGCGCCCGCCGCCCGGCTGCGCGCCCTGCGCGGCACGCGGGCCGCGATGGTCTTCCAGGAGCCCTCCACCGCGCTGAACCCCGTCTTCACCATCGGCTGGCAGCTCACCGAGGGGCTGCGCGCGCACGGGCGCGGCGGCAGCAGGGCCGAACGGCGCGCGCTCGCCGTGGAATGGCTCGACAAGGTCGGCATCCCCGACCCCGCCACCCGGGTCGACCACTACCCGCACCAGCTCTCCGGCGGCCAGAAGCAGCGCGCGGTCATCGCCATGGCCCTCGCCCTGGGCACCCGACTGCTCGTCGCCGACGAACCGACCACCGCCCTGGACGTCACCGTGCAGGCCGAGATCCTGGAACTGCTCCATCGCTGCCGCACCGATTTCGGCACCGCCGTCCTGCTCATCACCCACAACATGGGCGTCGTCGCCGACCTCGCCGACCGGGTGGCGGTCATGCGCGCGGGCGAAGTGGTCGAACAGGCGCCGGTGCGCGAGCTGTTCGCGGCGCCCGGCCACCCGTACACCCGCGAACTCCTGGCCGCCGTACCGGACTTCGGATCGGGCCCACGCGCCACGCCGCCCTCCGCCGACGGCGGGACACGGCCGGGCGACGGCACCGCGCGGCCGTGCGACGGCGGTACGCAATCGGTCGACGGCGGGACGCGGCCGCTCGACGGCGAGGCGCGGCCGGTCGTGCGGGCCGACGGGCTGGTCGTCGACCACCCGGGGCGGCTGGGCCGCAAGTCCTTCCGAGCCGTGGACGGGGTCGGCTTCGAGATCCGGCCGGGTGAAGTGCTCGGGCTGGTCGGCGAGAGCGGCAGCGGCAAGACCACCATCGGACGGGCCATCGCCGGCCTCACCGCGGTCACCGGCGGCCGGCTGGAGGTCTTCGGGCAGCCGACCGACAGAAGGCGCAGGCCGGCCGGGCGGATCGGCTACGTCTTCCAGGACCCGGCCACCAGCTTCGACCCGCTGCTGACGATCGCCGGGAGCATCGCCGAACCCCTGGTCGTGCACCGGCGGGAACTGGGCGCGCAGGAGATCCGGCGCCGCGTCGAGGCGCTGCTCGCGTCGGTGCAGCTTCCCCGCTCCTACGCGGACCGCTATCCGCACGAACTCAGCGGCGGCCAGCGTCAGCGCGCCGGGCTCGCGCGCGCCCTCGCACTGCGGCCGGGACTGCTGATCGCGGACGAACCGACCTCGGCGCTGGACGTCTCCGTACAGGCCCGGGTACTCGACCTGTTCGCCGGACTCCAGCGGGAACTGGGCTTCGCGGCCCTGTTCATCAGCCATGACCTGGCCGTCGTCGAGCAGGTCGCCCACCGCGTGGTGGTGCTGCACCGTGGCAGGATCGCCGAGCAGGGCACCACCGGCCAGGTCCTCGGCAGCCCGCAGGACGACTACACCCGCCGGCTCGTGGCCGCACTGCCCGTGCCCGACCCGGTCCGGCAGGGCAGGCGCCGGCCGCGACCCGTACAGGAAGGAGTGCCCGGCGCATGAGCGACGGCACACTGATCGACGAAGTACTGCGCAGCACCCCTGTCTTCGACGGGCACAACGACCTCCCGGCGGCGCTGCGCGCGCGGTCCGGCTACAGCGTCGAGGGCCTCGACGCCGGCCGCCCGGAGCTGCACACCGACCTGCCCCGGCTGCGGGCCGGCGGGGTCGGCGCGCAGTTCTGGTCGGTCTACGTCCCCTCCACGCTGAGCGAGCCCGAGGCCGTGGTGGCCACGCTGGAGCAGATCGACGCCGTCTACCGGCTCGCCGCCCGCTACCCGGACGCGCTGCGAATCGCGTACACGGCGGCCGACGTGGAGCGGGCGTACGACGACGGGCGCATCGCCTCCCTGCTCGGCATCGAGGGCGGGCACAGCCTCGCCGAGTCGCCCGGCGTTCTGCGCTCCTTCGCCCGGCTGGGTGTGCGGTACGTGACCCTGACGCACAACGACAACACCTCGTGGGCCGACTCCGCCACCGACGAGCCGGTGGTCGGCGGCCTCAACGACACCGGCCGCGCCATCGTCGCGGAACTGAACCGGACCGGCGTCCTCGTGGACCTCTCCCATGTCGCCGAGTCCACCCAGCGCGCGGCGCTCGCCGTGTCCACCGTCCCGGTCCTGTTCAGCCACTCCTCGGCGCGGGCCCTCAACGACCACCCGCGCAACGTGAGCGACGAGGTGCTGGCGCTGCTGCCGGGCAACGGGGGCGTCATCCAGCTGACGTTCGTGCCCTACTTCATCTCCGCCGACGTCGCCGAGTGGGGCCTGGCGCTCCAGGAGGAACGCGCGCGTCTGGAGCTGCCCGCCACGCCGTGGAGCTGGCCGCGCGCGCCACGGCCCGGCGAGGACCCGGCCGAGGTCGCCGACGAGCACGCGCAGGCCCTCGACACGGCTCCGGACGACCGGTTGACGTCCTGGCTCGACGCCCATCCGCGCCCCGAGGTGACGGTCGCCCAGGTCGCCGACCACGTGGAGCACGCGCGGGAGGTGGCCGGTGTGCACCACGTCGGTCTCGGCGGCGACTACGACGGCGTCGACCATCAGCCGACCGGCCTCGCCGACGTCTCCGGCTATCCGGTCCTGCTGCGCGAACTCGCCGACCGGGGCTGGTCGCGGCCCGAACTGGAGGCGCTGACCGGCCGGAACGTGCTGCGCGTGCTGCGCGCGGCGGAGGAAGGCGCCACCGAACCGCTGTGGCCGACGGTGCCGCTGAGGTGACGAACGGCTCCGCTCCCGCGCCGGTGCGGGCCGACTCGCGCGGCCTTGACATCCGCGGGGGCGGGCGACGTACGGTGAACCGATCGGTTTCTCATGGGTGGAGGCCCTCGATGCGGGTATCCGGCACGGCACCGCAGGGTGTGTGCTCCGGCCTGCGCCTGATCGTCCGGCGGCATGTCGACTACTGCCGCACCTGCTCCGCGGTGTGTCCTTCCACGCCCGGCTGACCACCGACGGTCTGTTCCCACGGGTCGCCGTGCGGCCCGTCGGACCGCGGCACCGATGCGCCTGCGCGCGCCGTGCCCGGTCGTCTCCGCCCTCCCCCGCTGCCTCGCCGTGCCCGCCCGGCTTCCGACGCCGTGCCGGGCCGCGCGTTCCCGTGCTCCGGAAGCAACCGGAAGGAACCTCCATTGTCCGGCCCCGCCCTGCACCTCGCCGTCGAACTCGACGGCGACGGCGCCCATCCCGCGGCCTGGCGCCGCGCCGCCCACGCACCCGACCAGTTGCTCACCCCGCGCCGGGTGGCCCGGCTCGCGGCCGTGGCCGAGAACGCCGGGTTCACCCTCATCACCCTGGACGACGGGGTGCTGCCGCCCGGTGGCACGCAGGATGTCGTCGGCCGGATCGGCGCCGTGGAGCGGGCGGCCTTCGTCGCGGCGTCCACGAGCACGATCGGGATCGCGCCCGTCGTCCCGCTCACCTATGCCGAACCCTTCCATGTCTCCAGCCAGTTGGCGTCCCTGGACCACATCTCCACCGGCCGCGCCGGGTGGGTCGTGACGGAGGAGGACCGTCCGCAGGCGGCTCGCGTGTGGGGGCGGCCGCCGGTCGTGGACCCGGCCGCGCGGGCCCGGGAGTCCCGGGACGGGGTCGAGGTGGTGCGCGCCCTGTGGGACTCGTGGGAGGACGACGCGGTCGTCCGGTCGGTCGCCACCAGCCGCTACCTCGACCGCGACCGGCTGCACTACATCGACTTCACCGGGGAGACGTACGCCGTCAAGGGCCCGGCGATCGTGCCGCGTCCGCCGCAGGGCCAGCTCGTGGTTCTCGGCCGGCCCGACCAGGTGCCCGCCGCACAGCTCGACATCGCCCTGGTCGAGGGCCGTGACACGGCGTCGGTCGCCGCGGCCGCCTCGACAGCCGGTACGCCCCGGGTCTTCGCCGAGGTCGAGGTGGCACTCGACACGCCGGAGGCGACCGCCGCCGAACGCGTCGCCGCCCTGGAGCGGTCCGCGCCGTGGGTCGACCGCGGACGGCTGCGGCACATCGGCTCCGCGGCCGGACTCGTCGCCGTACTGGCCGAGTTGAGCCGCCACGTGGACGGGGTCCGGCTGCGTCCGCTCGTGCTGGACGAGGATCTGCCGGTCCTGTCCCGGCTCGTCCTGCCAGCTCTCTCCGAACGGCGCCTGACCGCACGTCCGTTGCCGGGTAGGTCCCTGCGTTCGACCCTGGGCCTCGACCGCCCCGCCAACCGTTTCGCGGCCGCGGCCGTCCAGGAGGAGACCCGATGACCCGCACCGACCCCCACGACGTTCCCCGGCCGGACGCCCGGCTGCACTTCGGCGTGTTCTTCCAGGGCGTCAACCACTGGACCGTCTGGTCCGCCCCCGACAGCGGCTCGCAGATCGACCCCGCCTCCTTCCGGAAGGTCGCCCAGACCGCCGAACGGGGCCTGTTCGACGCCTTCTTCCTCGGCGAGGGGCTCCGGCTGCGCGAGGTCGACGGCCGGATCCACGACCTCGACGTGGCCGGACGCCCGGACGCGATCACCCAACTCGCCGCCCTGGCCGCGGTCACCCGCCGCATCGGCCTGGTCTCCACCTCCAACTCCACCTTCAACGAGCCCGCCGATCTCGCCCGCCGCCTCTCCGGCCTCGACCTGCTCTCCGAGGGGCGCGCCGGCTGGAACGTCGTCACCACCGACAACGCCTGGACGGGCGCCAACTTCCGGCGCGGCGGCTACCTCGACCACGCCGACCGCTACCGGCGCGCCGCGGAGTTCCTCACCGTGGCCCGCGCCCTGTGGGACGGCTGGGACGACAAGGCGACGGCCGACTCGGTGGCGGCGCCCGCCTGGTCGGCACCCGGTGCCGTACGCCGAGTACGCCACCGGGGACGGCAGTTCGACGTCGACCTCGCCCCCACCCTGCCGCGCAGCGCCCAGGGCCACCCGGTGATCTTCCAGGCCGGCGACTCGGGCGAGGGCCGTGACTTCGCCGCCGCCCACGCGGACGTCATCTTCTCCGCGCACGGCACCGACTTCGACGACGCGCTCGCCTTCGCCGAGGACATCCGGCGCCGGCTGCGGGCGGCCGGACGGCCCGAGGACGACCTGCGGATCCTGCCCGGCACGGAGATCATCATCGGCGCGACCGAGGCGGAGGCCGAGGAGAAGAAGCGCTGGATCCGCCTGCAACAGGTCACCCCCGCCACGGCGTTGGGGATCGCCGGACTGCTCTGGGGCATCGACCTGTCGGACCGCGACGCCGACGGCCCGCTGCCCGCGGAGGACCCCGTCGTCGCCGACAACGACGGCTCCTTCGGGGCACGGCGGGTCGCCGACCCGCGCACGGTGGTCGCCGAGTGGCGGGCGAAGGCCGAGGCGGCGGGCTGGTCGCTGCGCGAGACCGTCATCGCGCTCGGCCCGCAGCGCGGCCACGTCGGCACCCCCTCCGGGCTGGCCGACAAGTTCGCCCGGTTCGTCCGGCACGGCGCGCTCGACGGTTTCAACGTCACGCCGTATCTCATCCCCGACGGCCTGGACGACATCGTCGACCTCCTCGTCCCCGAACTCCAGGAACGCGGGGTCTACCGCACCGAGTACAGCGGCACCACGCTGCGCGAGCACCTGGGGCTGCGGGCCCCGTCGGCGCATCGCCCGGTGGCCGAGCGGCAGGAGGCCGGCTGACCGTCCCCGACGCTCGGCTCGGCCCGCGGGGAGACCCGCGCGGCGGCGCGGCACACCGGTCCCGGGATTTCACCCCGGCGTGCCGCGCCCCGGCGCCCGAACGCGCCCGCCCCGGCGCTAGCGTCCCTCTGAGCACCGCGGCCGCCCGCGGTTCCGAAGGAGGGCGATCCGTATGTACGGTCGTACGACAGGCCGATGGCCGGCCGGTGAGCTTCTCGAGCTGACCACGGGCCGTCTGCTGTCGACCTGGCAGCTCGACGTCCCGGCCCTGGTGCTGATCGTCGCCCTGGCCGCGGGCTACGGCTGGGGTGTGCTGCGGGTGCGCCGGCGGGGCGAGGTCTGGCCGGCTGGTCGGGCCGCCGCCTTCGGGCTGATCGGCCTGGGCGGGCTGGCGGTGGCCACGATGTCCGCGCTCGCGGTGTACGACCGCGTGCTGTTCTGGCCCGCCGCCGTGCAGAACGTCCTGCTCGACCTCGTCGTCCCCCTCGGGCTGGCGCTCGGCGATCCGCTGCGGCTCTCGGTGGAGGCGCTGCCGGCCGCCGCCGGGGCCCGAGTCCGCCGGGCCGTGTCCGGTCGGCTCGTCCGCGTGCTGACGTTCCCCCTGGTCAGTACGGCGCTCGTGCTCGCGACGGAGCTGACGATCTACTTCACGCCGTACTTCGCGACCGCGCTGCGCGTGGGCTGGCTGCACGAGGTGATGTACCTGCATCTCCTCCTGGCGGGCTGCCTGTTCGTCGTCCCGGTGCTCACCCACGAGAAAGCGCTGCCCGCCTGGTGCACGCACCCCGTACGGGCGGGGCTGGTGTTCCTCGACGGTGTCGTCGACGCGGTCCCCGGCGTCGTCGTCATGACGCACGGCACGCTGATCGCGGGTGCCTGGTACGCGCGCCACGCGCCGTCCTGGTCCCCGGACGTCGAGCGCGACCAGCAGCTCGGCGGCGGCGCCATGCTCAGCATCGCCGAGCTGGTCGCCCTGCCGTTCCTGCTGGCGCTGCTGTATCAGTGGGCCCGCGCCGAACGCGCCGAGAGCAGGGTCCTGGACCGGCGCCTCGACGCGGAGTTCGCCCTCGCGGCCGCGCCGGGGTCGGAGGCGGGGGTGGGGTCGGGGGCGGCATCGGTGCCGAGCCACGCGCAGGCTCCCTCCGCCGACCGGGTCCGCCCCTGGTGGGAGACCGAGCAGAACGACGTCGCCGTCCGCATCCGACGCCAGCGGGGAGAGACCTGACCTGTGCTCCGGCGCGGGGAGCGGCGCGTACTCAGTCGCCGATCCCCGCCTCCCGCTTGCGCAGACGCAGCACGTAGTCGCTGAAGAGGTGCCGGCCGCGGTCCAGCAGTTCCCCGACCTCCGGATCGAACAGCCGCGTGTCCGCCGACGGATGCCACCCCTGCACGCACTGTCCGGCCCAGTCCCGCAGCTTGACGTCCGGATCGTCCAGCAGGCCGACGGCCGCCCGCAGCGCGGTGATGCCGCCGGCCGCCTCGAGCAGCCGGAAGGCTCCGACGCGGACGTGCCGAGGGCGCTCGGGGCCGGTGCGCGCCAGGAGCCAGTCGGCCGGGAGGTCCTTCGCCGAGGGGAGCAGCGCGGTGGTCGTCTCGCGGACGACCCGGGGGGCGGGGTCGTCGAGCAGCGGCCGCAGCCGCCCGGTGTCCGCGCAGTCGAGCGTGTGCAGCCCGGCGACCGCCCCGGCCCGTACCCCGGGCACCGGATGCGCGAGCAGCGCGCGCAGCACCCCGGCGTCGGCGCGGTCCCCGCACTCGGCCAGTCCCCGGACCACGCCGGGCGGCGGCCCGGCCTCGCCGGACGCCGAACACCGCTGCCGGTACCAGGCCAGGGGGTCCCCACCCGCCTGCCGTACGACATAGCGGGCGCAGGCCCGCACGAGTGCGGACCGGTCGGCGAGGAACGGCTCCGCCTGCCGGGTCCGGCCCGCCCGCCGCAGCCCGGTGACGCCGGCCGACCGGGTGCGCGGGTTGCGCGCGGACAGCAGGAGCGGCAGCACGTCGTCGTACGCCGTCTCCTTGTGCGACTCCTCCTCGTGCGCCGCTTCCGCGCCGAGCGCCGTGAGCGCCGCGGTGGCGCACAGGTCCTGCACCACGGCGTCCTCGTCCCGGACGGCCGCGCGGGCCAGCTCGACGGCGTCGAGCAGCCCGCGTTCGGCGGCCAGCCGGTGGGCGAACCGCCGGACGGCGCGGTCGGGGGCGGCCAGGAGCGGGGTGAACCGCTCGCGGGGCATCTCGCGCAGGACCTCGTCGAGCAGTCCGACGGCGAAGTCGCCCCGGTCACGGCGGCCGAGCCGCAGCACGAGCGACGCGAGGGCGGCGGCGGCCTCCGCGTCCAAGGACTCCCGCAGCACCTGCCGCGCGGACTGGCGCACCGGGCCCACCCAGTCCGTGCAGCGCACCACGATCAACGGCAGCAGTGCGGGGTACGACGGCGAGCGGTGCACCGCCTCCTGGCGG
The DNA here is from genome assembly GCF_000974985.2 of Streptomyces mangrovisoli. Taxonomy (GTDB): domain Bacteria; phylum Actinomycetota; class Actinomycetes; order Streptomycetales; family Streptomycetaceae; genus Streptomyces; species Streptomyces mangrovisoli. The sequence continues at coordinate 117,292 of NZ_LAVA02000058.1, forward strand.
ATCCGCCCGTTGCGGTGACAGAGCGCCAGCGCCTGGCGCGACTCGTCGAGCGGGGGCGCGTCGGCGAACGCCCCGGCCGCGCGCTCCCACTCCGGTAGCAGCGGCGGGAGACTCCAGTGCGTCTCCCGCACCCCCGCGTCGAGCGCGAGCCAGTCACCGGGGTCGTCGACGTCGAGCGTGCGGCGAAGCGCCGCTCCTTCCGCGAGCCGCCGCGCCGCCGCGGTGCCGTCCTCGATGTGCTTGAGCATCCGCGTGTCCTCCCCGCCACCTGCGGTTGTGCCGGTGATCGTAGGACGCGGCCGCCCGCCGGGGCACGCGGTTTACGGCGGCCGCGGCAGGCCGCGTCCGTGCCCGCCGGGACGAGCCGCCTCGCGACTGTGCGTTCCGCGCGTTCAGGATGCGTTCAGGGTCGCTCTGCGAAGGTCACATGTGCCAGCCGTACTTGACGGCCGGAAACCCCCCAGACAGGGCACTCGCCGCTCCCCGCCGAGTGCCCTGCCGCACGATCGGACGGGAGCACAGGAAAGTGGACATGCAGGAGGCACTCACCGACCTCGACGTGGCGGGCGCGTCGGGCGCGCCGGGCACGGCCAGGTCGGTGATGAAGAAACTGCCCGAGGTCACCCTCGCGTTCTGGCTGATGAAGATCGCCGCGACGACCCTCGGCGAGACCGCCGGCGACCTCTTCGCGCAGACTCTGAAGCTCGGTTACTTCCTCACCACGATCGCGCTGTTCGCGCTGTTCGTGGTGACGCTGGTGGTCCAGCTGCGGTCGCGCCGGTACAACCCGTTCTTCTACTGGACGGTGATCCTCTCGACCAGCATGGCGGGCACCACGATGTCCGACTTCATGAACCGTGACGCCAGCGCCAAGTACCTCTCGGGCGGCGCGACGAAGCTGGGCTGGGGTCCGCAGGGCCTGGGGCTGGGCTACCCCGTCGGCGCGGCGATCCTCATCTCGATCCTCCTGGCGATCTTCCTCGCCTGGAGGCTGAGCGGGATGACGTTCGAGATCCGCGACATCGTGACGTTCAAGGGCGAGGCCCTGTTCTGGTCCGCGATCCTCGTCTCCAACACCCTGGGCACCTCGATGGGCGACTTCCTGTCGGACAGCTCCGGGCTCGGCTACGCGGGCGGCGCGCTGCTGGTGACGGGGGCGCTCGCCGTGCTCGTCGCCCTGATGAAGGTGCCGGCCGTCCCCAACGTCCTGCTGTTCTGGATCGCCTTCGTCCTCACCCGGCCGCTCGGCGCCACGGCGGGCGACCTGCTGACCAAGCCGGCCGCCAAGGGCGGCCTGGACCTCGGCACCGCGGGTTCGTCGGCGGTCCTGCTCGCCGTCCTGTTCGGCCTGATGGCGTACGCCCAGGTGAAGGAGCGCCGGACGGCGACCGCCGGCCAGGCGTAGCGTCCGGACGGCGACCGCGGCCAGGCGTGACGGCCGGTCGGCCCCGACGACACGCCCGTACGGCGCCGGGCACCCGCCCGGGGCCGTACGACCGGGGGTCCGCCGGTGGGTGAACGCGGCGATGAGTTCCGTTCGGCGCGGGAGTCCTTCCCGGGGGACGCGCGTGCGCCCCGCAGTTCCGGTCGCCCAGGGAGGCTTTCCGCGTGGACGATGTCGTGGTCCGAGGAGTCGTTCGACCCCACCGTGTGCTGTCGGGTTCGTGGGGGGAGGTGATCGCCTCGAACCTCGACTACCACCGGGCCACGTTCCGGTGGAAGTGCGAGGGACTCTCCGAGGCGCAGCTGCGCCGACGGGCCGTGCCTCCCTCGGAGTTGACCCTGCTCGGCCTCATGCGCCACCTGCAGGGCGTCGAACGCCACTGGCTCCAGCGGACCTTGGCGGGCACGACCCCGGCATTCCCCCCGTACAAGACCTATGTCACCGCCGCGGGCGACGAGTGGTACGACGACTCCGATCCCACCCCGGCCCGGGAGGTGTACGAGGACTACGTGCGGGCCTGCCAGGAGTCACGGGAGGTGTTCGCGCGGGCCACCGCCGACACCGCGCGCATCGTGCCGAACACCGAATTCGGCGCCACCGACGTGCGCTTCGTCCTCGAGCACGTCATCGAGGAGTACGCCCGTCACGTCGGGCACGCGGATCTGCTCCGCGAGGCCATCGACGGCAGCACGGGTGAGTGATCCGCCGTCCGGGCGAAGGCCGCGGCGAGTCGGTCGAGCAGGGGCGCCGCGACGGGGTGGGGGTCGCGCAGCGGGGTGATCGCGTAGATGCCGCGCGTGGGGGCGTCCACCAGGTCCACGGTCGTGACGTCGGCGCGCAGCGCGCGGGTCAGCACGCCGGGGATCAGCGCGATGGCGTGTCCGGTGGCCACCAGGGCCAGTTTGCCGGGCAGATCGGCCGCCGTCAGGTCGATGCGGGCGCTCACCCCGGTGCGGGCGGCGTGCCGGTGCAGGAGTGCCGCCGAGCCGTCGTCGTCCTCGGCCCACGTCTGGTCGGCCAGCGTCCGCATGTCCGCCGGGCCGCGCCCGGCCAGCGGATGGTCGACGGGCAGGGCGACGACCATGGCGTCCAGGCCGAGGAACCGCCGGTCGATGCGCGGGTCGTGGGGCAGCCCCGGCGGCGCGTCGGTGACGACGGCGACGTCGAGGTCGCCCGCGCTCACTCGCTCGTGCAGGCGGGGACTCAGGCCCGGCAGCAAGTCCCAGCGAAGGGCGGGGACTTGGTCGCGCAGCGCCCGGACGGCCGCGGGGACGATCCCGGCCGCGAGCGAGGGCGTCGCACCGATGGCCAGCGGCCGTACGACGGCGCCGTCACCCGCCTCTCGTACGGCGCGCACGGCGCGGTCCGCCTCGTCGAGCGTGGCGACGGCGTGCCGCCGGAACACCTCGCCTGCGGGCGTCGGGCGGACACCGCGCGCGTGGCGCTCCAGGAGCGGTACACCGAGTTGCCGCTCCAGACCGGCGATCTGGCGTGAGACGGCGGACTGCGTGTGATGGAGCTCGGCGGCCGCCGCCGAGAGCGAGCCGAGCCGGCACACGGTGACGAAGGTCCGCCACACCGTCAGGTCCATCCGGCCAGTATGGCCGGTCGGTACGGCCGGTCGGTATGCGCGTCCCGCAGACCGGGTCTGCGGATTCCGCGCTTGTGGCGGATGCCGGGGCGTACCACCCTGACGTGCATGACCGCACCGCAGACGAGCGCGTCCACCGAGGCCGCCCTCGAACCCCTCCACGCCTACATCCGCGGACATGCCACGGGTGATCCCACGCACTTTCGCGACGCGTTCCTGCCCACCGCGCATGTCGAGGGGATCCGGGACGGCGGGTTCGTCTCCTGGACCCTGGACGCGTACTGCGCGCTGTTCGACGGCCACGCGGCCCCGGACGAGGCCACCCGCTCCCGCCGCGTCGACGCGGTCGAGGTGCACGGCAGCATAGGGACCGCGACCATGACGCTGCGGCACGGCGCGGACACCTTCACCGACGTCTTCCTGCTGGTGCGGACGGCGGCTGGTTGGCGCATCGCGAACAAGGTGTACCACCGGGCCTGTTGAGCGTGACTACCCCGCCCGTTCCAGCACCAGAGCACTGCGCACGGGCTCGGCGCGCCACATGGCGGCCAGTTGGGGGTGGGACTCGACGAACCGGCGCATCTCCCGCAGCGCGGCGGCCCTGGGCGGGCCGATCCCGTCGTGGTCGAAGCCGGTGTCCTGATGGCCGAGGCTGTCGAGATCCGCCCACGCGGGGTCCTCGGCGAAGACGAGTTGCAGCTCCACCTTCCAGTACTGCGGCTGCCCGCCAAGCCCGTCGTCGGCCCCGTCTGCCCCGTCGGCTTCGGCTTCGGCTTCGGCCACGGCTTCGGCTTCGGCTTCGGCTTCGGCGTCAGTGACCGCGTACAGCCGGCCGAAGGACAGTGCAGGCAGGTCGTCGTTCCAATGCCATCTGCCCCATTCGACGATGAAGCCGTCGCCGTCGTCCTCGGAACCCGCGATCCCCTCGACTTCGACCTGGAGGAACGCGGCGAAGGCGTCCCAGGCGACGTCGACGTCGCCCACCGCGTCCGGTTCGGCCGCTCGTTCTCTCAGGATCCGCGTGAACACCTCCACGCTGGATCTCCACGGAATGGGCATGCGGGATGCTACCGCGTGGTTCCGCCCCGTTCGCAGGGGCCCGATCGGGCGCAGCCGGCGCGGGACGACTGCGGGTGTGCGGGTGGTCACGGGTGGTCTCGCCCCTGCGGGCGGGCGGTCGGTGGACGAAGACCGACATGCGGTGCGCCGCGCGCCGCCGGACAATGGGAGTGGTGGGGTTCTCCGCCCTGCCGGTCACCAGTACAGGCCCGGACGGATGCGTGTCACACGCCCCCGCCGCCCGCCCGGACGTCGCGTTCGCGTCCGTCCCGCCTCACACGCAAGAGCAGGGGTGTTCGAGCATGGGCGGTATCAACGAACAGGCCCTCGGCGGTCTACGGGAGGCACTCAGGGGATCGGCCGTCGTACCGGGAGAACCGGGGTACGAAGAGGCACGCGCCGCCTACAACGGCATGATCGACCGGCGTCCGGCCCTGATCGCGGGGTGCGTCGACGTCACCGACGTACGGACCGTGCTGAACTTCGCGCACGACACCGGACTGGAACTCGCGGTGCGCGGCGGCGGCCACAGCGGACCGGGGTTGTGCCTGGTCGACGACGGGCTGACGCTCGACCTCTCGCCGATGCGCTGGGTGGACGTCGACCCGGCCGCGGGGACCGCCCGTGTCGGCGGCGGCACCCAGCTCGGCGATCTCGACCACGCGACCCACGGCTTCGGGCTGGCCACGCCCGCCGGGATCATGTCGACCACCGGCGTCGGCGGTCTCACGCTCGGCGGCGGCCACGGGCATCTGACCCGCAGGTACGGCCTGACCATCGACAACCTGCTGTCCGCGGATGTGGTCCTCGCCGACGGCAGCTACGTCACCGCGTCCGAGACGGACCACCCCGACCTGCTGTGGGCGCTGCGGGGCGGGGGCGGCAACTACGGCGTGGTCACCTCGTTCACGTTCCGGCTGCACCCCGTCGACACAGTCGGCGTGGGCGTGACCGTCTGGCCCGTCGACCGGACCCGCGAAGTGCTGCAGTGGTACCGGGAGTTCCTCCCGGCGGCGCCCACGGAGCTCAACGGCTTCTTCGCGCTGCTGACCGTGCCGCCGGGTCCGCCGTTCCCCGAGCCGATCCACGGGCAGAAGATGTGCGGCGTGGTGTGGTGCTACACGGGCGACGTGACAGGGGACGCCTTCGACAGGGCCCTGACGGCGGTGCAGGCACCCGGCCCGCCCGCGTTCCACTTCACCGCCCCCATGCCGTACCCGGCGCTGCAGAGCATGTTCGACGCGCTGATGCCCAAGGGCCTGCAGTGGTACTGGCGGGGAGACTTCTTCGACGAGATCTCCGACGGCGCCGTCGCGGTGCACGAGAAGTACGGCGAGAACCTGCCCACCGATCTGTCCACGATGCACCTGTACCCGGTCGACGGGGCGACCCGCGAGATCGGTCCGGACGACACGGCGTGGGCGTATCGGGACGCCACGTGGTCCGGCGTGTTCGCCGGCATCGACCCCGATCCCGCCAACGCGGGCCTGCTCCGCCAGTGGTGCGTCGACTACTGGACCGAGATGCACCCCCATTCCATGGGCGGCGGCTACATCAACTTCCTCGGCGAACAGGAGGGCGCGGACCGGGTCCAGGGGACCTACCGCGGCCACTACGACCGCCTGGCGGCCGTCAAGCGCACCTACGACCCCGAGAACTTCTTCCGGGCCAACCAGAACATCCCACCGGCACCCGCCTGAGCCACCCCGCGCACCTGCCGGCGTGGCAACCGGGCCGCGGAACAGCGGCGGCCCCACGACAGCGTGTCGTGGGGCCGGCCGGACGGTAGGTGGTGCGTGGGGAGTTGTCAGGGCGCGATCTCGAACTGCGGTGGGTGCAGGCCCGCGAGGCACGAGGTGTCCGCGTGGGTCGGCGAGTCGAAGAACGACGTCGTGATCGACTGCGCGCACGGCGACTCGGCGAACGCCACATGGGCGACGTACGGCACCTCGACGACCGTGGGGCGGCTCAACGTGCGGGCGACGTAGGGGCCGTTGCTCGACGCGGTCTGGGCGTCGAACCCGGCCGACATCACCAGGGTCGGGATGTCGCTGCGCACCACGCTGCGGACGGCGGGCGGTTGGGCGGGGACGTTCCAGGCCCGGCAGTCGGCCTGGAGGAAGGGCAGTTGGGGTGCGTTGGCGACGACCGAGCGCGGGTAGGTCGGGAACAGGCGGTGGCCCGCCCGGATCACGTCGGACTGGCTCTCGTACGGCGTCCACTCGCCGCAGAACACGCCGTAGGCGAGGCCGTGGGCGACCCGGCCGACGGCCTGCGGGCTGACCTTGCCGCCGGCCCACTGCTCGGCGATGCGCTGCGGGTTGCCGTGGGCGAGTTCGTCGATGGAGCGGGGCACACCGGCCGCCACGTGGGTGGCGGAGGTCAGCCAGGTCACCAGGGCGCCGCCGTCCAGCACGACCTTCACGGGCCGGCTCTGGCTCGGCACGGTGACCGTCGTGGTGACCGGGTGGGCCTCCAGCTTGCTGACGAGGCGGTCGAAGGTTGCGGACAGGTGCGGATAGCGGCGGTTGCAGGCAGTCTCCTGCGCGCACGCGGCGAACAGGCCGTCGAAGCCCTCCCGCGCGGCCTTCCAGGTGACCGCTCCCCCGGCCAGGGACGGCGGCAGCACGCCGTCGATGCCGACCGAGCGGACGCCCTGGGGGTGGGTGCGCATGTAGGTGAGGGCGAGGTCGGTGCCGTAGGAGATGCCGAAGACGTTCCACCGCCTGATGCCGAGCGCGACGCGCAGGTCGGCGTAGTCGGCGGCGCTCTCGGTGGTGTTGTAGGCGGCCCGGTCGGGGGTGCGGGAGGTCACCTGGTCGCGGCAGGTGCGGGTGGCCCGGACGTGCAGGGCTCCGGTGGACGGCGCGTCGTAGACGAGGCCGACGACCTTGGCGTTGAACTCGTCGATGTTCGGGCACAGCAGCGCCGGGTCGGCGGAGTAGGTGCCCCGCTGGGACATGAAGATGACGTCACGGTCGCGGTTGAGGCCGCCGTCGATCGCCAACTGGGCCTCGGAGACGGCGTCGTCGCCCGGTCCGCCCGCGAACCACACGATCGGGTCGGACGCCTGTCGCCGCGTGGCGGCCGGCACGATCGCCACGCTCAGGGTGATCTTCCGTCCCTTGGGCCTGGAACGGTTCTCGGGCACGGTGAGGGTGCCGCAGTGGGCCTCGTCCAGGACGGGTACGGGGTCCGCGGTCCTCGGACAGGGGCCGGGCACGAAGCGGGCGTGACCCGCCGTGCGGGCGACCGTGCCGAGCGGGGTTCCGGCGCCTGGCTCCGCGCCGGCGGGGGTGGCGCCGAGGCCCACGGCGAGGAGGCCGGCCGTGGCACCGGCGAACGTGGCCGGGAGTCGTCGTGCGGGTCTGTGGCGCCGCGGCGGGCGGGCGGTCGTCATGCGGTCTCCAGTCGGGGGGTGATGGTGAAGGGCTGGGGCGCGAGGCCCGCCACACAGCTGGTGTCCGGCGCGGTGGGGTGGAGGAGGAAGGACGTCAACACGTCGGCCGCGCACGGGGATTGTGGAACGACCCAGTGACCGATGCCGGGGATCAGCACAGCGGTCGAGCGGTGCAGTGTGCGGGCGGCGTACGCGCCCCAACTGGCCCCGGTCTTGGCGTCGAAGGTGCCGGAGAGCGTGAGCGCCGGGGTGTTGCTGGTGGTCGTCACGCGCTGGACGGCGGTGCGGTCCGGCACGTTCCAGACCCGGCACACGTCCTTCTCGAAGGGGAGTTGGGGCGCCTGGGCGAGCACGGAGTCCGGGAAGCCGGGGAAGGCCCGGCGGCCCGCCGCGAGCAGGTCGGTCTGCGAGTAGCCGGGCACCCATTCGGCGCACGCCACGGACTGGGTGAGGCCGTGCGCGAACTCGCCGACGGCGGCCGTGGCTCCGGCCGCGCGGGCCTGCGCGAAGCGGGTGGGGTTTCCGTGGGCGAGTTCGTCGAGCGCCGCGGGCACGTCGACGGCCGGAACGGCGTTCGCGACCAGGAGGTTGATCAGCGCGCCGCCGTCCAGGACGACCTTGACGGGATCTCCGCCGGACGGGGGCGGGACCGTCACCGTCAGCGGGTGGGCCTCCAGGCGCCGCACCTGCTGCGTGAGCGTGCGGGCCGGGTCCGGGTAGCGGGCGTGGCAACGCGGCTGGTCCGCGCAGGCCTTGAAGATCGCGCCGATGCCTTCCTGGGCGCTGTCCCAGGTCCAGGGCAGGCTGACGATCTGCGGCGGCACCACGGAGTCGATGGCCACCGAGCGGATGCCCTCGGGGTGACGGCGCAGATAGGTCAGGGCGAGGTCGGTGCCGTAGGAATAGCCGTAGACGTTCCACCTGTTCAGGTGCAGCGCCCGGCGCAGGTCGGCGAAGTCCGCCGCGTTCTCGGTGGTGTTGTAGGCGCTCAGCTCGACGCCTTCGGAGGTGAGGCGGTCCCGGCACTCCTTGGCCGCGCGCACCAGGAGGCGTCCGGTCGACGGGGCGTCGTAGGGCAGCCCCACGGAGTCGGCGTAGAAGCGGTCGATCTCGGGGCAGGTGAGGGCCGGCAGGGAGTGGAGCGTGCCTCGCTGCGCCATGACGATCAGGTCGCGGTCCTGGTTGACGCCGGCGTCGATCAGGAACGGCATGTCGTCGATCGCGTCGCCGCCGGGCCCGCCCGTCATGAAGACCACGGGGTCCGCGCCCGGCTTCTTCGCGACGGCGGGAACGACGACCACGGTGAGCCGGATGGTCCGGCTGTGGTGGGCCGCGCGGTTCTCGGGGACTTCGAGGTACCCGCACCGGCCCTGGACCGGCTGGGGGGTGTCCGGGCAGGGGCCGGGCACGAAACGCGGGGGGCGCCGGGTGCCCTGGGCTCCGACACCCGGTGCCGGCTCGGCTCCGCCGGGAGGCGCCGCGGCGCTGCCCCGCGCCGGCCCGCCCCGGTCGAACACCGGCGCGGCGCTGCTCGGGGTCGGGGCGAGGGCGGCCAGGAAGGCCAGCCCCGCCACGAGGCCGGTCACCGCGGTGCGCGCCTCCCTGGCGCTGCGCCGCGGGTGCCGGTGGCCCGTCCTCCTGCCAAGGGGTCTGCGGTGCACGGACCGTGGGCGTCCCGGTCCGTTGTGCTGTGCTGCCATCTGCTCTCGTTTCTACGACGTCGACGCAAGGCGGCCCGCCGCCGCGATACGCGGGGCGGGCACGGTGCAGTCCAGCCTGTGCGTGCGCCATGACGTCCACCACTCGTGGGCGCCAGTCGGAGCAGCCGGGTGCGCCCGGGTGGGGCGGGCGGCTGCGCCTCCTGGGTGAGGACCGGGCCCGGCGCGGGCCTCAGCGGGTGAAGGTGCCCAGCTTGTTCGCGTCGAGGTGCTCGACGGTGACACCGGTCGCCCTGCCGGAACGCAGGTGGAAGGTGACGCCCGACAGGCCCACCGCGTTCTCGCCCTGCGTCCGATAGCTGAAGGTGTCCCCCGTGTAGTGCGTCAAGGGGAACGACATCGTCTGCGGGCCCAGCGTCATGCTCAGGTTGCCGCCTGGGTCGGCGGTGACGGTGAGGGGGCCGTAGTAGTCGTTCGCGTAGGTGCCCGTGTACGCGGCGGCGGCATGGGCCGGGGCGGGGTGGGCGGGCGGCTTCGCGTAGTCCGTCGGGGAGACACCGGTGTAGGCGGCGGCCTGGACCACCTGCCGGTAGAAGGGCAGCCAGTCGACGGTCTGCCGGCCGTTGCGGGCGATGTCGAGGAAGGTGGCGGCCACCGCCTCGGGCGCGCCGATGGGCTGCCCGTTGGTGAGGACGACGATGCCGAGCCCCTCGGCGGGCAGCAGGGTGATCGTGGTGGCGGCGCCGAGGTCGAAGGCGCCGGAGTGGCTCAGGCGGACGGCCCCGCCGTCGTCGTAGCCGACGTTCCAGCCGAGGCCGTAGAACCCGGGTTCGCCCGCCGCGGCGCGCGGCGGCGAGGAGACGATGTGGGGGACGCGGGTCTCGTTCAGGGCGGTCGCGTCGACCAGTCGCCTGCCCTCGAAGGTGCCGTCGTCCAGTTGGAGGCGCATCCACTTGGTGAGGTCCTCGACGTTCGAGCTCGCGCCGCCGGCGGGCGCCTGGCGGTCGGCGTTCTCGGTGGTGGAGACCTTCCAGTGGCCGTCGACCTCGACATGGGCGGACGCCTTGTCGGCGGCGCTGTCGTAGTCCGCGCGCCGGTAGCTGGTGTGGGTCATGCCCAGGGGGCGGAACAGGGTGTCGGCCGCGAGCCGCGACCACGGGGTCCCCGCCGCGTCGGCCACCGCCTCGCCGGCCTCGGTGAGGCCGTAGTTGGTGTAGGCGTAGCTCGCGCGGAACGGTGCCAGGGGTTCCAGGCGCAGGTGGTGAAGGATGTAGTCCTGCGAGTAGCCCAGGTCCTCCAGCAGGTCGCCGGCGTGGTCGGGCAGTCCGCTGCGGTGCGAGAACAGGTCCGCGATGGTCACGTTCGCGGTGACGTAGGAGTTCTTGAGGGCGAAGCCGGGGTCGTGGGTGACCACCGGATCGTCCCAGCCGACGGTCTTGCGCCCGACCGCCCCGGCGACGACGGTCGACGACAACGGCTTGGACAGCGAGGCCAGTTGGAAGACGGTGGCGGGATCGACCGGCGCGCTCCGGCCCACCTCGCGGACGCCGAAGCCCTTGGCGTAGACGACGGTTCCGTGGTGGACCACGCCCACGGCGACCCCGGGCACGCCGGTCTGCCGCATCACGTCCTGCACGATGCCGTCGAGTCTGCCGACCGCCGACGTGACCTGCGCCGGGGTGAGTTGGGGCGAGGGCTGGGCCGGTGGCGTGGGTGACAGGGAGGTGGCGGGGGCCGGACCGCCGCGGACGGCGACCGGGTCGCCGCAGCCGGACAGCGCCAGCGCCAGCGCGCTCAGCGGCGCCACCGCCGCGCCCGCACGGGCCAGGCGACGCGGTCTGTTCCTGCGACTCCGACGCGCCATGGTCCGCTTCCTCACGCTCGGGTGCCCGTACGGGGCACGGTCGCGCCCGTTCCATCCTGGCCACGGCGGTGGGCCGCGGCACTCGGGCGCGGCCGAGTGGGTGAGCAGCGGTGCCGTCGGCGGGAAGCGGTGCGGTCGGTGCGGACCGGTGCCGTCGGCGAGATACCGGGACTGTCGGCGAGAGCTGGTGCCGCCGGCGAGAGTTCGGTGCCGCCGGCGGGATACCGGTCTCCCGGCGGGTGCCACCCGCCGGGAGACCGGCGGCAGGGATCAGCCGAACGCCTTCACGGCCTCGTAGTAGGTCCAGGCCGTGCTGTTGCAGGTCGTCTTGGTGACGCCGCTGTAGGCGGCACACACCCGCAGGAGGTCGTCGTACAGCATCGTGTCCAGGCGGGCCTTGTTGGCGTCGAAGGTGCCCATCGCCTTGTAGTTGCGGTAGCCGAAGTCGTGATGCGCGCATGACATAGCGAAGGGGAAGCCGAGCGGGTTGTCCGGGGAGTCGCTGCAGTAGTCGGTGGACCAGTCGAAGGCGTACGCGGACCAGGCGGACTGGTTGTTGCGGGCGGCGTACCAGGCGTCGTAGCTCGCGGACGTGGTCTGGGTCCAGTTGGACAGGACCTGGGCCTTGTCGGCCGGGACGGCGCTGGCGGGGGCGGACAGTGCGACGGTGGCGACGACGGCGACCGCGGAGGCGACGACGCCGGTGGCGATTCTGCGCATGCGGGATTCCAGTCACTCGGGCGCGCGGGGGCGCTCGGGCAGGGTGGGGGAACACGACCGGAAGGCGCTCCGGCCATAGGTGCAGCGCTGCGTGCACAGGATGGGGCGCGGAATCTCTATGCGGGTAGATGTTGAACGGTAAAATTTGCATGGACGCGTCAGAACATGGGGTGGGCGTGTGAAGGTTGGCCGGGGTTGCTCCGTGCTTGCGCCGCCTGTCCGGTCCGCGATCGTTTCGGCTGGTCAGGACCGAGTGGGCGGGAGATGGGAGGGGCCGGGGCCCGCTGCTACGCCTCTCCCGCCACCAACCCCACCGCCCGATCGGCCAGGGTGTCAGGACTCGCGTCGACCGACAGGTCGCTCCCCCGCTCGTCCGCCTCCAGGGGTTCCAGCGTGGCGAGTTGGGAGTCGAGCAGCGCGCTCGGCATGAAGTGGCCCGTGCGCCGATCGAGGCGGGACGCCAACAGGGCGCGGTCGGCCGTCAGATGGAGGAAGAACGCGGACGGGCAGGCGGCCCGCAGGGTGTCGCGGTAGCCGCGTCTGAGCGCGGAGCAGGCGACCACCGCGCCCGTGCCCGCGTTGTCCCGCTCCTGGAGCCAGCGGCCCACCGACGCCAGCCAGGGGCCGCGGTCGGCGTCGTCGAGCGGCGTACCGGACGCCATCTTGGCGATGCCGGCCGCCGAGTGGAAGTCGTCGCCGTCCACGAAGGGAACACCGAGCCGCTCCGCGAGCAGCCGGCCCACCGTGGTCTTTCCGCTCCCTGCGACGCCCGTGACGACGACGCACGGGGACCGGTGCTCAGTGCGGCCCGTCATGCGGCAGCGCCTCGGGGTGCAGCAGGTCGCTGCGCCGCCGCCGGTCGCCCTCGAACGGCCGGGGCGCCGGGCCGTCGGAACCGGCCGGATACTCCTCCAGCGGGACGCGGTTGCTCTCCCACGCCCTCAGCACCGGGGCCAGCACCCGCCACGCCTCCTCGGCCTCGTCGCCGCGGATGGAAAGGGCCGGGTCGCCCTTCAGGACGTCGAGCAGGAGGCGTCCGTAGGCGGGCAGGTGCGGCGGTTTCAGCCGCGCGGTCAGCGAGAGCGGGGTGAGCGCCTGGGCGTGGGCGCCGATGCCCGTCATGTCGAGGGTCATGCCCTCCGGTTCGAGTTCGAAGCGCAGCACGTTCGGCCGGGCCTCTCCCTCGTGCCCGAACGGCAGGTGCGGTACGGGCCGGAAGCGCACCGCGACCTCCTTGCGGTCGCGTCCGAGGGCCTTGCCGCTGCGCAGCCGGAACGTGGTGCCGGACCAGCGCCAGCTGTCCAGTTCCAGTTCGACCTCGGCGTACGTCTCCGTGTGCCGGCCGGGGTCCACGCCCTCCTCGTCGGCGTACGCGGGTACGGCGTGCCCGCCGATCCGGCCGGGCAGATAGCGGGCGCGGCGGGTGCGGTGGACGACGTCCTGGTCGGTGAGGAGGCGCACCGAGCGCAGCACGTCCACCTTGCGGTCGCGCAGGTCCCGCTCGCCGAGGGTGATCGGGGGTTCCATGGCCACGAGGCACAGCAGTTGCAGCAGGTGGTTCTGGACCATGTCCTTCAGGGCGCCGACGCCGTCGTAATAGCCCGCCCGGCCTTCCAGGGCGAGGGTCTCGTCCCAGACGATCTCGACCTCGGCGATGTGGGTGCTGTTCCAGATGGGCTCCAGCATCCGGTTGGCGAGGCGGCTGCCGAGCACGTTCTGGACCGTCGTCATGGCCAGGAAGTGATCGACCCGGAAGACGGCACGCTCGGGTACGACGTCGGCGAGCAGGCGGTTCAGCTCGCGGGCGCTCGTCAGGTCCTCGCCGAACGGCTTCTCCAGCACGATCCGGCTGCCGGGCGGCAGGCCCGCGTCGTGCAGGGCGTCGACCGCCCGCGGGAAGAGCGCCGGGGGCAGGGCGAGGTACACGGCGACCGGTTCGTCGCCGGCCACGACCGCGGCGACGTCCGCCGCGTCGGTGACGTCCGCCCGCCGGTAGCCGGCCGAGGCCACGACGGCCCTGCGCGCGCCGGCGGGACTCGCCCCGCCGTGCCGGTCGAGCTGCTCGGCGCACCACGTGCGGTAGCGGTCGCTGTCCCACTCCTCCCGGCTCGCGCCGGTCAGCCGGAAGCCGTCGCCGAGCTGCCCCTCGGCCCGCAGGGCGGCCAGCGCGGGCAGCAGATAGCGGGCGGTGAGATCGCCTGTGCCGCCGAAGACGGCGAGCCGCTGGATCATGCCGGACCGCCCGAGGTCGTACGGCCGCCCGAGGCCGCACGGGCGTCCGCCGTCCCGCCGCCGCCTCCCATCCCGCCACCGCCTGTCGTCCGGCCGCCGCCCGAGTCCGCACGGGCACCCGGCTCCCCCCGCGCGCCCGCCTTCGCCCGGGCCAGGTTCACGCCGCTCGCGATGATCCCGATGTGGCTGAAGGCCTGGGGGAAGTTGCCCATGAACTCTCCTGAGGTGGGGTGGATCTGCTCCGGCAGCAGCCCGAGCGGGCTCGTACGGGCGCAGAGCGAGGCGTACACCTCTTCGGCCTCGTCGATACGGCCCTGGGCGGTCAGGTTGTCCGCCAGCCAGAAGCTGCACAGCACGAACGCGCCCTCGTCGCCGGGCAGCCCGTCGGGCGAATCCTCGTGCAGGTAGCGGTAGAGCAGTCCGCCGCCCGCCGAAAGACGTTCGGCCACGGCGGCGGTGGTCGCCACCATCCGCGGGTGGCCGGCGGGCACCACATGGCGCAGCGGGAGCGCGAGCAGGCTCGCGTCGAGCAGTCCGCCGCCGTCCAGGTGCGCGCTGAGCGTCCGCGCGTCCTCGTCCCAGGACTCCTCCAGGATGAGCCGCCGCAGCCGGTCGGCCGAGGCCCGCCAACCGGCGACCGGTCCGGGCAGGCCGAGCCGTTCGCCGATGGCCACGGCCCGGTCGAGGGCGACCTGGCACATTCCGGCGGAGTAGGTGAACACCCGGCCGTCGCTGCGCACCTCCCAGATGCCCTGGTCCGGCTGGCGCCACGCCTGCTCGGCGGTGTCGGCGAGGCCGGACAGACCCGCCCACAGCGCGGACGGCACCTCACGGCCCGCGCGCAGCCACTGGTCGGTGCGGAGCCACTGGTCCGCGCAGTCCAGGATCTCGCCGTAGACGTCGTGCTGGCGCTGGTCGGCCGCGCCGTTGCCCCAGCGCACGGGGGCGGAGCCGCGGTAGCCCTCGAGTTCGGCGTCCTCGACCTCGTCGGGTACGCGGCCGCCGTCGAGGCTGTACATGATGCGCGGGGCACCGCTCTGTTCCACGGCGTCGAGGACCCAGCCGAGGAAGGCGTCGGCCTCGCCGGTGAAGCCGATGCGGCGCAGCGCGAAAACGGCGTAGGCGGCGTCCCGGATCCAGGCGTAGCGGTAGTCCCAGTTGCGCACGCCGCCGATCGGGGCGGGCAGGGAGGAGGTGGGCGCCGCGACGAGGGCACCGTTGCTCCAGTCGTCGCACAGTTTGAGGGTGATGGCGGAGCGCCGGACCAGGGCCTCCTGGGGGCCCTCGTAGGTGAAGTGGCGCATCCAGCGCCGCCAGGCGTCGGCGGTGTCCGCGAGCATCGTGTCGGCCTCGAAGCGGTGGTGGCGGTGGAAGCGGCCCCAGGACAGCACGAGGTCGAGGTGGTCGCCCCGGCCGAGGTCATGGGTGGAGCGCAGACCGGTCAGGGGGCGGTTGGAGCGCAGGTGCAGCCGCAGGTCCGGCCGTCGCGCCGGGCGCAGTTCCAGGCCGCTGAACAGCTCCCGCGCGGTGCCGCCGCCGCGGGGCTCCAGCTCCACGCGCAGCCGTACGTGCCCGGAGACGACGACGGCCGAGCGGACGAGTTCGCTGCGCCCGGCGGGGGCGTCGTCGGTGAGGTCGGTGCCGGGCCGCACGGTCAGCGCGTCGGTGACCCGTACCAGGCCGGTGGTGCTGCGCAGCTCGGTGATGAGCACGCCGGTGTCGGGCTCGTAGCGCTGCCGGGCCTCCACCAGGTCCTCCGGCCTGACGGTGAAGTGGCCGCCGCGCGCGTGGTCGAGCAGGGCGCAGAAGACGGGGTCGGAGTCGAACCGGGGCAGGCACATCCACGGAATCGAGCCGTCCAGGCCGACCAGCGCGGCCGTGGAGCCGTCCCCGATGAGGCCGAGGTCCTCCAGCGGCAGGTAGCCCGCCCGCCGGCGGACCGGACGGAACGGCGGGTCGGGCTGGTGCATGGCTCCTCGATTCCGCACCGGCCCGGTCCCGGGGCCGTCCGGCGCGCTGCGCGGGTTGTGCGGGCTGTGCGGGCTGTGCGGGCTGTGCGGGCTGCTGCGCGAGCTGAGCGGACTGCATGAGGTTGAGCGAGTGCGTGGGCAGCGCGGGCGTGCGACCGCCGACGGCGCCGACGCCTCCCGGGCCGCGCTCAGTTCCGACGCCGGACGACGGCGACCGGGCAGTGCGCGTGGTGCAGCATCGCCTGGCTGACCGACCCCAGCAGCATCCCGGTGAAGCCGCCCCGGCCCCTGGCGCCGACCACCAGCATCCGGGCGTCCTTGCTCGCGTCGATCAGGACCTCACGGGGTTCGCCGCTCAGCACCTCCTGCCGGACCTCGACGTCGGGGTAGCGCTCCCGGCGCCCGGCGACGGCCTGGGCGAGCAGTCGCTCGGCGCTCTCCACGCCGGTCCCGGGCGGTACGTGGTCCGGCAGCCAGGCGTGCACCGCGAGGATCTCGGTGTCGCGCAACGCCGCCTCGGCGAAGGCGAATTCGATCGCCCCCTCGCCTTCGGCCGAACCGTCGACGGCGACCACGACGGGCCCGTCGCGGTTCGGTTCGTCGCGGACGACCAGCACCGGGCAGTGGCTGTGGGCGGCCAGCGACACGGCCGTGGAGCCGAGCAGCATGCCGACGAAGCCGCCGCTGCCCCGGCGCCCGACGACCAGCAGGTCCGCGGCGCGCGACTCCGCCGCCAGCACCGACACCGCGCCGCCGATCATGACGCTGTGGGTGACCTCCACGTCGGGCACGATGCTGCGCGCGTGCTGTGCGGCGTCGTGGGCCAGGCTGTCGAGCGGCCCGGGGTCGAGCGGCGCGTACAGGGCGCCGACGGGCCAGCTGAAGGCGTGCACGACGTGCAGCCGCGCCCGGCGCCGCTGGGCCTCCCGCGCGGCCGCCACCACCGCGCCGTCGCTGGACGACGAACCATCTGCTCCTACGACGACCAGGCCGCCCATGGAACCTCCACGGTCATGTCGGTGTGCGCCCCCCTCTCGCCTCTCCTTCCAGCCTCACCCCACCGGGTGGCCGCCGCCAGCCGACCCCGGGGCCGGGTACGGCCGCCTCCCCTGCGGCACGCGGCGTACGGGTCCGCAACCGCGCGGGCTGCCGGGGCTGCCTCCGGGCCAGGTACAGCGCCACGGCCAGCGCCGCCAGGACCGCGGTCGCCGCGCCCGCGGCCATGCCCCAGCGCACCCCCGCGTGCTGGGAGACCCAGCCGACGACGGGTGCCCCCACCGGGCTGCCGCCCATCGAGATGACCGTGTACACCGCCATGACCCGGCCGCGCATGACGTCGCTGACCTCGGCCTGCGCGAACGCGCTGACCGCCGTGTTCAGCGTCATCAGCGTGAAGCCGACGGGCAGCAGCAGGACGAGGAAGGCCGGGTAGGTGGGCATGGCGGCCGCGACCGCCTCGAAACCGCCGAACAGCAGCGCGCCGACCACGACCGTGCGGGCCCGGGGCGAGACGCCCCGGGTGGCGGCGATCGTCCCGGCGACGGTCCCGACCGCCAGCGCGGTGTTCATCAGCCCGAGTCCCTGCGAGCCGCCGTCGAAGACCCGTCCGGCGAACAGGGTCAGCGTGGTGGGGAAGTTGACCGCGAACGTGGCCGTCACGCCGAACACGGTGAACACGCCGACGAGTTCGGGCCGCGCGGCCACATAGCGCAGCCCCTCGGCCCCCGCTCCCGTCCACGGCGGCCGGTCGACGGCACGCGACGAGCGTCCCCGCGGCCGGATCGAGAGCAGTCCGGCCAGGACGACGGTGAAGGACACGGCGTTCAGCGCGAACACCCACCCGGCCCCGACCGCGCCGACCAGCACGCCGGCGATCGCCGGGCCGATCAGGCGGGCCGCGTTCAGCGAGAGGATGTTCAGGCCCGCTGCCCTCGGGATCAGCGCCCGGCCCACCAGCTCGGTGACGAACGAGAGCCGGGCGGGGTTCTCCACGGTGAACACGCCGCCCAGCGCGAAGGACAGGACGTACAGCAGCCAGAGCGGGGCATGGCCGGTCAGCACGGTCACCGCGAGCAGCGACGCCTGCGCCGCGTACAGCGTCTGGGTCACCAGCAGCAGGGTCCGCCGGTCGTACCGGTCGGCGACGACGCCTCCCCACAGGCCGAACAGCAGCACTGGGGCGAACTGGAGTCCGGCGACCCAGCCGAGCGCGGTGCCGCTGTGGGTCCGGGTCAGGACGAACCAGTCGAGCGCGACGCCCTGCATGGCACTGCCCACGTTGGACACCAGGCCCGTGCCCCAGTAGACCCGGTAGTCACGGACCGCGAGCGCGGCGAACGCCCCTGACGGAGCTGTGCTGTCGGCGGTCATACGGCTCTCTTCGAGGGATCGGGCCAGCGCGGCGTGCGCGACCGGCGCGAGGCGACGAGGGCGCGGCGGGGCGACGAGGGCGGGCAGGACGGCAGCGGACGTCGGCGGACACCGACGCTCCAAGTCCGCGCGGCGACAAGGCCGTAGACGGGCGAAGGCGAAGGCGAAGGCGAAGGCGAAAGCGAAACGGAGGGACGCGGCGAGGGGTCAGCGACAGGTCTGGTCGAACTGGTCGGCGCGGCGGCCCGCCCAGAACGGATCGAGCAGCACGACACGTGGCTGACCTGCGGACTCCATGGCCGGATCAAAACACACGGTACGCGTGGCGTCCACCATGTGTCCCGCGGTGCGAGACGGCCGGCCCGCGCCAACCGGCCGTACGGGCACCGGCATTGACGTACGGCGAAACCGCTTCGTACGATCGCGGTCGGCATTGAGTGTCAGCGTCAAGCCCTGGCTCGCTGACCGGCAACCCTCCCGCGCGGTGGGGTGCTCCAGGTGAAAGCCCGGCGGGATCACCGACGATTCCCGCAAGCGCGAGGCCCCGCGAACGGGGCCGAAGACGGGGGGAGGACCGGCATGTGGCAGCTCGCTGAGCCCGCTTCCTCCTTCGCCGACGCCACCGCGTTCTCCCGCCTGTCGCGTCGGCGCCACATCGATCTGAAGCGTTCGGCCAGCTGCTTCTGTCGGGCCTGACGAGCCCGGATGCCGTCGGCGGCCGGTTCTCCGGCGCCCGCGAGCACGGCCTGACGTCGCTCGCCGGCCACGGCTGACGCCTGCCCGTCGCCTCGCCACCGCCTTCGGTGTCGTTTCCCCGGCCTCCTCCGCCCACCGCTCCCCCCGTCGTCGGCGCGTCGCGCCGCCGGGTGGCGCACACCCCTGCGCGGCCGCGCTCGCGCGACCCGTCCATGCCTGGTGACCCGAGTAGGAGACACCCCTCCGTGAGAGCACTACCGTCCTTCGGACCGACCCGACGATCGTCCCTGACCGCCCTGCTCGCCACCGGACTTCTGCTGACCGCCTGCGGCTCGGGCGGTGACGGCTCCGGCGGTGCGAGCGGCCCGGCACGGTCCGGCGGCACCCTGACCTTCGCGGTGGGCTCCGACTCCGGCTGCGTGGATCCGCAGCAGGTCGGCAGCAACGACACCATCTACTCGGTCCGCCAGATCGTGGACTCCCTGACCGACCAGAACCCGAAGACGGGCAAGATCGTGCCCTGGCTGGCCAAGAGCTGGGAGGTCAGCAGCGACGCGAAGACGTTCACCTTCCATCTGCGGTCGGGCGTCACCTTCAGCGACGGGTCCGAGTTGACCGCGCAGGTGGTGAAGGACAACTTCGACGCGGTCCCGAAGCTGGGCGCGCTCGGCACCCTCGCCGAGGGCTATCTCAGCGGCCTCGAGAGCACCACGGTGGTCGACCCGTTGACCGTCAAGGTCACCTTCGAGCAGTCCAACGCCCAGTTCCTGCAGGCCACTTCGACGCACTCGCTGGGCATCGAGTCGTCGGCGAGCGTGCAGCGGACCCCGCAGCAGAAGTGCGCGGACGGCG
The DNA here is from genome assembly GCF_000974985.2 of Streptomyces mangrovisoli. Taxonomy (GTDB): domain Bacteria; phylum Actinomycetota; class Actinomycetes; order Streptomycetales; family Streptomycetaceae; genus Streptomyces; species Streptomyces mangrovisoli. Next base: position 137,148 of record NZ_LAVA02000058.1, read on the forward strand.
TCATCGGCTCCGGGCCGTTCGTGCTCAAGCAGTACGTGCAGAACCAGTCGATCACCCTGGCCCGGCGTACCGGCTACGACTGGGGCTCGGCGCTGTGGTCCAAGAAGGGCGCGGCCTACCTGGACAAGGTGGTGTTCAAGGTGGTGCCCGAGTCCGGGGTCCGGTCCGGCAGTCTCCAGTCCGGCCAGGTGGACGCGATCGGCAGCGTAGGCCGGGCCGACGAGGCGGCGCTCAAGGGCGGCCAGGTCACCCTCCAGAGCCGGGCCAACCCGGGCGTGGTGTTCGGCCTCGGTCTCAACAACGCGCGGCCCCTGCTCAAGGACGCCAGGGTCCGCCGGGCGATCGTGGCCGCCGTCGACCGCAAGCAGATCGCCGACACCGTCTTCCCCACCGGCACCCGCCCGGCCACCAGCGTCCTCGCGCACACCACGCCCGACTGGACCGACCTCTCCGCGGACCTCGCCCTCGACACGGCGAAGGCCAAGTCCCTGCTGGACGCGGCCGGCTGGAAGACCGGCAGCGACGGCATCCGCGCGAAGGGCGGCAAGAAGCTGCGCCTGACCATCACCTGGTTCCCCAACGCGGCGACCAACCAGCCCGCGCTCGAACTCGTCCAGCAGCAGCTCAAGGCCGTCGGTATCGACGTCGTGCTCAAGCAGCTCCAGGTGAGCCAGTTCTCCACGACGGTCCAGACCGGCGACTACGAGGTCGTGTGGACCAATGTGACCCGCTCCGACCCGGACATCCTGCGCAGCTCCTTCTCCACCCGGCTGACGAACTTCTACCACCTCCCGGCCGGTTCGCTGGACTCGGTGCTGGCCGCGCAGGCCGCGACCACCGACACCGCGACCCGTGCCGAGCTGGTGGGCCAGGCGCAGAAGCTGCTCGTGCAGAACGCCTACTACGTGCCGGTGGTCGAACTCCAGACCCAGCTCGGCGTGGCGAAGAAGGTGCACGGGCTCGCCTTCGACTCGGGCAGCCGCGTCCAGCTCCACGACACCTGGATCGGCTAGACCGTGCGCCGGTATGTGATCAAACGGCTGGCGCAGGCGGTCGGTGTGCTGTGGGCGGCGTACACCGTGTCGTTCCTGGTGCTCGACTTCCTGCCCGGCGACCCGGTCAGCGCGATGGCCGGCGCCGGGATGGACTCGGGCCAGGTCGATCCCGCCCGGATCGCGGCGCTGCGGCACGAGTACGGCTTCGACAAGCCGGTCCTCGCGCAGTACGCCGACCATCTCGGCAGGGCGCTGCGCGGGGACTTCGGCGACGCGGTCTCCACGGGCCGCCCGGTCACCGCCACGCTCGCCGACGCGCTGCCGCAGACCCTGCGCCTGACGGGCGCCGCACTGCTGCTCGCGGCGGTGCTCGGCGGCGGCCTCGCGGTGCTGGCGACGTACACCAGCAGGCGCTGGCTGCGCCAACTGCTGCTGTCGCTGCCTCCGTTGGGGGTGTCGGTGCCGACGTTCTGGGTGGGGCTGCTGCTCGTCGAGGCGTTCTCGTTCCGGCTGCACTGGTTCCCTGCGTTCGGCAACGACGGGCTGCGCGGCCTGGTGCTGCCCGCCCTGACGCTCGCGATCCCGACCGGCGCGCAGGTCGCGCAGGTACTGGCCAAGTCCCTGCTCACGGCGCTCGACCAGGCCTATGTGGAGACCGCGCGCGCCAAGGGCGCGGGCCGCTGGCGGGTGCATCTGCGGCACGCGCTGCGCAACGCCTCCCTGCCCGCCCTCACCGTCGTCGGCCTGCTCGTCGGGCAGCTGATCGCCGGTTCGGTGGTCGTGGAGACGGTCTTCTCCCGGGACGGTCTGGGCCGGGTGACCGCGGCCGCGGTCACCGCCCAGGACATCCCGCTGGTCCAGGGGGTGGTGGTGTTCGGCGCGCTGATCTTCGTGAGCGTGAACCTGATCGTCGACCTCGTGTATCCGCTGCTGGACCCGCGGATCGTGGTGGCCTCGGACCGGAGGGCGGGCATCGCATGAGTCAGTCCCTGCTCGACGGCCAGGCCGAGGCCGCCCCCGGCCCGGCCCGGCCGCTCGACCCGCGGACCCCGTCACCGGCGGGGCGCGTCACCGGCCTCCGGCAGGCGCTGCGGTTCGTGCTGCGCCGGCCCGGCCTGCTGCTGTCCGTCGTCGTGCTGGTGCTGGTCGTCCTGGCCGCGTTCCGGCCCGAGCTGTTCACCTCGCAGGACCCGTTGAAGGGGGTGCCGTCGCAGAACTTCCGCGGCCCGAGCGGCAGTCACTGGTTCGGCACGGACGAACTCGGGCGGGACGTGTTCTCCCGCGTCGTCCACGGCGCCCAGCTCTCCCTGAAGGCCACGCTGATCGCGGTGCTGGTGGCGTTCGTGGTGGGCGGCCTGCTCGGCGTGGTGGCCGGATTCACGGGCCGCTGGGTGGACGACGTGCTGATGCGGTTCGTCGACATCCTGCTGTCCATCCCTGCGCTGTTCCTGTCGCTGGCGATGGTCACCGCGCTCGGGTACGGGACGGTGAAGGTGGCCGTCGCGGTGGGCATCGCGAGCGTCGCCTCCTTCGCCCGGGTGGCGCGCGCCGAGGTCCTGCGCGTACGGCAGGCGGTCTTCGTCGAGGCGGCCCGCTCCTCCGGGGCGCGCTGGTACTCGATGCTGGCACGCCATGTCCTGCCCAACGCGGCGGGCCCCGTCGTCGTGCTGGCCACGCTGGACCTCGGCTCCTCGATCCTCGCCGTGTCCGCCCTGAGCTTCCTCGGCTACGGCGCCCCGCCGCCCGCCCCGGAATGGGGCACGTTGATCTCCGACGGCCGCAACTACCTCTCCAACGCCTGGTGGTTGACGGCGCTGCCCGGTCTGGCCGTCGCGGCGACGGTGCTGGCCACGAACCGTGTCGCGCGGGCGCTGGACGGCGAACGGGGGCGCCGGCCATGACCCGCCCCGGCCGACGGGAGCGGCGGTCGAGGCCGCCGGTCCCGGCCCACCCACTCGACGAGAACGGCACGGACATGACCACACCCCTGCTGGAGATCCGCGGCCTGTCCGTGTCATACCGCACGCGGGGCGGCACGGTCGCGGCCGTACGCGGCGTCGACCTCGACGTGTTCCCCGGGCAGGTGACCGCCGTGGTCGGCGAGTCCGGCTCCGGCAAGAGCACCACCGCGCACGCCGTCATCCGGCTGCTGGCGGCGGGCGGCATGCTCGACGCGGGCACCATCCGCTTCGGCCGGCACGACCTCGTCACCCTGTCCGAGGCCGAACTGCGCACCGTGCGCGGTACGGGGATCGGACTCGTACCGCAGGACCCGACCGTCTCCCTCAACCCGGTCAAGCGGATCGGGGAGCAGGTCGCCGAGGTGCTGCGCATCCACGGCCTCGCGACGCGCCGCGCGGCCGCCGCCGAGGCGGTCGCCGTGCTGGACCGGGCGGGGCTGCCCGACGCGGCCGTCCGCGCGCGCCAGTATCCGCACGAACTCTCCGGCGGAATGCGGCAACGGGCTCTGATCGCCGTGGCCATCGCGGCGAACCCCCGGCTGATCATCGCCGACGAACCCACGAGCGCGCTCGACGTCACCGTGCAGCGCGTCATCCTCGACCATCTCCAGCGTCTCACCGAGGAGTCGGACACCGCGATCCTGCTCGTGACCCACGACCTCGGGGTGGCGGCCGACCGGGCGCAGCGCCTGGTGGTCATGGAGCAGGGCAGGGTCGTGGAGGCCGGCGAGACGGCCACCGTGCTGGCGGACCCCCAGCACGCCTACACGAGGCGGCTGTTGGCGAGCGCGCCGAGCCTGACGGGCCCCTCCGCGGCCGCCCGGGCCCCGATCACCACGGCACCCCGTGACGCATCCCGGCCCGAACCCGCCGAGTCGAGTCCACCCCTGGTCGAAGTCCGGCACCTGGTCAAGGAGTTCCGACTCCCCCGGGCCGCGGGCGGACACCGGACCCTGCGCGCGGTCGACGACGTCGGCCTCACCCTGCGGCGCGGGCAGACCCTCGCGCTCGTCGGTGAATCGGGCTCGGGCAAGTCGACGACGGCACGCCTGGTCCTGCGCCTCACCGATCCGACGTCCGGGCAGATCCTCTTCGACGGCGCGGACGTCACCACCGCCAAGGGCGCCCAGGTGCGGCAGTTGCGCCGCCGCGCCCAGCTGATCTACCAGAACCCCTACGCCTCCCTCGACCCGCGCCTGTCCATCGGCGAGGTCATAACGGAGCCGCTGCGGGCGTTCGGGGTCGGCGACCGCGCGGCCAGGCTCGACCGCGCCCGTGACCTCCTGGACCGGGTGGCGCTGCCCGCCGCCACGCTGGAGCGCCGCCCGGCGGAGCTGTCGGGCGGCCAGCGCCAGCGCGTGGCGATCGCCCGCGCCCTCGCCCTCTCCCCCGACCTGGTGGTCTGCGACGAGCCGGTCTCCGCGCTCGACGTGTCCGTCCAGTCCCAAGTTCTCGAACTGCTGGCCGAGTTGCAGGCGGACACCGGAGTGGCGTACCTGTTCATCTCCCACGACCTGGCCGTCGTACGGCAGATCGCGCACCAGGTGGCCGTCATGCGGGCCGGACGCGTCGTCGAGACGGGGCCGCCCGCGGATCTCTTCGCCGAACCCCGCCACGCGTACACCCGCGAGCTGCTCGCCGCGATTCCAGGCAGCCGCCTGCCCGTTCCCGTCGCGGACACCGCCACCACGAGCTGAGGACCCGCTTCCCATGAGCACTCCGACCATCACCTCCCTGGCCTTCCTCACCCCCGGCAACTTCGCCGACGACGATCCCCACCCGGGACTCGAGGAGACGCTGCGCCTCTTCGAGTACGGCGAGCGGCTCGGCTTCGACGGGGCCTGGGTCCGCCAGCGCCACCTGGAGCACGGCGTCGGCTCGGCGGCCGTGTTCCTCGCCGCGGCCGGCCAGCGCACCGAACGGATCGAACTCGGCACGGCGGTCATCCCGATCGGGTACGAGAGCCCCTTCCGCCTGGCCGAGGACCTCGCTCTGGCAGACGTGCTGTCCCGGGGGCGGCTCCAGGTCGGCTTCAGCACCGGGATGCCGCACGCGGAGCTGCTCGGCGACCTGGTGTACGACGGCGACTGGCGCGACTTCGACCTGTCGTACGGCAGGATCGCGCGGGTCGTCGCGCACCTGCGCGGCGGCTATCTCGGCGGCCCCGACACGGTCATCCACTCACCGGGCAACGTCCAGCGACCACGCCTGCAACCGCACGCTCCCGGGCTGGCGCGGCGCGTCTGGTACGGCGGCGGCAGCCTGCGCTCGGCCCGCTGGGCCGCGGAGAACGGCCTCGGCCTGCTGACCGGCAACATCGTCACCGGCGAGCACACCGACGACTTCGGCACGGCCCAGCTGAACCTGCTCGCGGAGTACCGTCGCGCGCCCGCCGGGGACGGCCCGCGCCGGGTGGCGCTGGGCAGGGTCGTCGTCCCCCTCGACAGCGCCGACGCGGCCACCCGGGCCCGCTACCGCGCCTACGCGGCGAGCCGCCACGAACGCACCCTCGCCCCACAGGGCCCGAAGCGCGTCCTGTTCGCCCCGGACGTGGTGGGCACCGCCGACCAGATCCTGGAGCGGCTGACCGCCGACCTGGTGCTCGCGCAGGTGTCGGAGCTGCGCCTGGAGCTCCCGTACGAGTTCCACGGCGAGGAGTACGAACAGATCCTCCACGACGTACGCCACCTCGTCGCACCGGAACTGGGCTGGCGCCCCGCGCCGACCGACGACGGCCGATCCCGCCCCGCCGAACCCGGAACACGATCCCTTCCGTCGGCCGCCCGCGGCGGCTCGGCGGTCCGTACGATCGAGGCATGATGGACCCCGGTCCCGACGGACGGGCCGTCGACGAGGTGCGCTTCCGCCTCGATCGCGCCGCGGGGCCCGGGCCCGGTGGCTCAGGCGGCGGTCTCGGCCAGGAGGTGAGGGCCGTTGTTGCGGACGTTGTTGACGGCGGTGGAGACGGGGCGGGCGTCCAGGTTGCCGTCGGCCGGCCGGCCGAGCAGGGCCCGCAGCTCGTCGGGGTCCTGGTGGGCCGGGTCGAGCCAGGCGTCGTAGTGGTCGGGGGTGAGGGCCAGCGGCATGCGCGGGTGGACGCGGCCGGCCGCGTCCGTGGCCTCGGTGGTGATGATCGTGCAGGTCGTCAGCCAGGCGGCCGGATCGTCGTCGGCCTTCACCGCCGGGTCGCGCCAGTACTCGTACAGACCGGCCAGCGCCATGATCTGGTCGTCCTCGGGGTGGATGAAGTACGGCTGCTTGCGCGTACGGCCGGTCCCGGGGTCCTTCACCTGCTCCCATTCGTAGAAGCCGTCGGCGGGCAGGAGGCAGCGGCGACGGGCGAACGCGCGCCGGTAGGCGGGCTTCTCGTGCACGGTCTCCACCCGGGCGTTGATCATCCGGGACCCGACCTTCACGTCCTTGGCCCAGGAGGGCACCAGGCCCCAGCGCAGCGGCAGCAGCGCGCGCTCGACCGCCGAGGGGCCGTCGTCGCCTCGCGACGCGCGTTCGAGGACGGCCCACACCTCGTCGGTCGGGGCGACGTTCCAGCTCGGCGCGAGCGTCTCACGCGGGGGCGGGTCGGCCACGCCGAACAGCGGGGCGAGGTCCTGCGGGCTGCGGGTGGAGGCGTATCGGCCGCACATGCCGCCCACTGTGCCATCCTCGCGGGCCCGATGCGTCACCCCCCGGCGGATCGGACCGTGTGTCAGCGGTGCCCCAGCACATTGACGACCCGCCCGTTGGGGTCCCGGACGAAGAAGCGCCGTACCCCCCACTCCTCGTCCTGCAACGGGTGGACGATCTCCGCGCCGCTCTCCCGCACGAGCGCGTAGGCCGCGTCCACGTCGTCCACCTCGACGCTCAGGTCCGGCGCGACCGGCGCCGTCTTGTCGTACGCCATGAAGCTGACCTGCGCCGTCGGCTCGGACGGGGACGCGAGCGTCATGATCCAGCCGTGGTTCATCACCTCCTCGAAGCCGAGCAGGCCGTAGAACTCCCGGCTCTCCGGCACTGCCTCGGACCGGACGTTGGGCACGACACGGCGAACGGTCATCGACGACTCCAGACAGGGGGGTAGGGGCGATTCTCCCGCGAGCGGTACGTTACGTCCCCGGCCCAACCGGTGCGCCGTACCGCCGGATTGGCCACCTGTTAGCGTGCCCGGATGGAAGATCTGGGACCCGTGGCCTGGCCACCCGCGCCGATCAGGACCGAGCGGCTCGTGCTCCGTGAGCCCGAGACCCGCGACCGTCCGGTCTTCGTCGAGCTGCACGCCTCGCCGGAGGTGCACAGCTTTCTCGGTGGCCCCCGGCCACGTGCCGAGCTGGAGCGGGAGATGCCCGAGGCGCCCGGGAAATGGCCCGGGAGCTTCGTCGTCGAACGCGACGGGGACATGATCGGCCAGGTCCTGCTGCGGAGGGCGACGGAACACCGCCGCCCGGCCGCCGCGGGGAAGGTCGATCTCGGTTACCTGTTCCTGCCGCGGGCGTGGGGGCTCGGATACGCGGCCGAGGCCTGCACGGCGGCGCTCGGCTGGCTCGCCGACGTCCTTCCCGGCGAGCCGGTCGTCCTCACCACGCAGACCGCCAACACCGCCTCGATGCGGCTCGCGGCGAAGCTGGGGTTCACGGAGGTGGAGCGGTTCGAGGCCTGGGACGCCGAACAGTGGCTCGGGATACGGGCCCCGGCCTGAGCCTTGGCCCCTTCGACGGACTCGGCCCCGTCAGCGGACTCGGCCCCGGCTCCGGCTCCGGACTCGGCCCCGTCGCCTGTCTCGGTCCCGACCCCGGCCCCGGACTCGCCGTCCCGTTGAGCCGGGGCACCGCCGCCCCGCCCCCGCGCTCCTCAAAGCGGAGATCGCGCCCCGTATTCTCGGAGCATGGCCGGGGCAGAGACACAGCGGGCGGAGCGGGGACCGGGACGGCCCCGGCAGGAACGGGTCACGGACGACACCCTCGACGCGGTGATCGAGCTGGTCACCGAGAAGGGCGTGAAGGCCGTGACCATGGATGCCGTGGCCGCGCGTGCCGGGGTGAGCAAACCCGCCATCTACCGGCGCTGGCCGTCCAAGCAGGCACTGATCATCGCGGCGGCCGAGTCCCGGATCGGCCCGCTCACGGTGCCGGACCTGGGTGACATCCGCGCCGAACTCCGCGAGGTGCTGACGGCGCGCCTGACGGCGTACCGGCTGCCGGGTACGGCACGGCTGCTGACGGAGCTGATGACCGCGGCCGCCGAGGCGGGCGGTCCGCAGGTGGCGTACGGCGACTACACCGAGCGGATCATGTCCGAGACGCGCCGCATCCTCCAGCGGGGCATCGCCCGGGGCGAGGTGCGGCCCGAGGTGGACATCCGGTCGGCCGCCACCCTCGTGGCGGCGCCGCTGGTCTACCGGCTGCTGGCCGAGCGCGAGCTGCCGAACGCGCGGTTCGTCGACGACCTGGTGGACATGGTCGTCCGGGCCGTCGGGCCCTGAGCGACATCGAGCGCTCCGGGGCCCGAGCGGCATCGAGCGCTCCGGGCCCTGAACGGCATCGAGCCGGCCGCGGGGTGCGCGGCCGGCTCCGTTACGGGCGTCGGTCACCTTGCCAGGCGGCGGGCGTCCGCGGCGGGATCGATGAGCGCCACGGCCGCCACGCCTCCGACGGCGAGCAGGACGGCCGCCAGGACGACGGCGTTCCCGTAGCCCGCGCCGCCCCGGAGGTCGATCAGGTATCCCGTCAGCGCGGGGGCGACCAGGCCGGCCAGGGTGACCGCCGCGTTCATGAGGCCGAGCGCGCCACCGCGGCGACGCTGCGGGACGAGTTCGGCGACCGACGTCACCGCCACCGTCGACATGGCCCCGGACAGGCCGAAGCCCACCAGCAGGAGCAGTACGGTGAGCGGACCGCGCCCGGTCTGCGAGAGGACGCCGCAGCCGGCCGCCGACACGAGCAGGGTGATGCCGCCGAGGCGGCCCCGCGCCCATCGGCTGCCCACGCCACGCCGTAGCAGCCACCCGGTCGCCGCCGCCTGGGCCAAGAGCGCCACGCCGTTGACCGCCCAGATCCCCGCGACGACGGCGGCGGAGGCGGAGGCCGAGTAGCCCAGGCCGTCCTTCAGGTAGGAGGGCACCCACACCAGCGACAGCGCGATCATCCAGTACGTGCCGAAGTAGCCGACCGTGGCGCCGATCCAGGTCCGGGTGGCCAGGATGCGGCGGTACGAGGGGGCGGGCGAGGTCGCCGCGTCGGCACCGTGGAGCTCGGCGGGGCGGGGGGCGGCGACGTCCGCGGAGTCGTTCACGGGGTCGTCCGCGGAGTCGCGCGCCGAGCCGCCCGCGGGGTCGTCCGCGCGCGCGGGGCGGTCCTTGCCCAGGGCGGCCCATGCCGCCGCCCACACCACGCCGACGACGGCGACCACCGCGAAGGCGGCGCGCCAGCCGTGATGCTCGATGACCCAGGTGAGGCCCGGTGCGGCGAGCACCACTCCGAGCGTGACGCCGACGCTGATCAGCGCACCCGGCAGATTGCGGCGGTGGTCGGGGAACCATGCCAACGCGGTGTGCTGGGCGACGGGAAAGGCGGGGCCCTCCGCGGCGCCCAGCACGATCCGCGAGACGACCAGCGCCGCCACCCCGCCGCCCAGGGCCATCGGGGTCTGGGTGAGCGACCAGGCGACCGCCATGCCCAGGAGCAGCCACCGTGGCCGCACCCGGTCCGCGAGCAGTCCGCCCAGCGCGCCGGACAGGGAGAACAGCAGGAAGAACGCGCTGTTGGCCAGGCCGAACCCGGTCGCGGACAGGCCCAGGTCGTGCCGTATCCGATCGGCGGCCAAACCCAGGACGGACTTGTCGGCGAAGTTGACCATCATGAATGCCACCAGCAGACCGGTGACGGTCCATGCCCGCCGTCGGTGGCTGCGGCTCGCCGCCACGGGGTCGGCGAGGGGGGCGAGGGTGAGATCGGTGTTGGGCACGAAGGCTCCGCGAGGGTAGCTGCTCCAGGGCAGGCGAGGTCGGCGGGCAACACGAGGAACGGGCGACGCGAGGGCGCACGCCGACGGATCGGTGCGCGCGGGCGCTCACCGGTCATCGCGGCGAGGAAATCGTTACGTGCAGTATCAATATGCCGCGGCCCGACGACAAGACCCAGCAGCGTACTGGAATATTCTCCGCCCCGCTCTTGCCAGACCCTTCCCCGATATCGATACTCCTCGTAACGAATTCCAGGATGCGCTCAAGGAGGACCGCATGGCGACCGTGGGAACCGACAAGAACCCCCTGCTGGAGAAGCCGCTCATCCACTTCGGGCGGCGGGTGCTGGACCGGACCGCGCCGGGCATGGCACCGGCCGAGTACCGCCTCCTCCACCTCACGCCGATGACCGCGCACATCGGCGCCGAGATCGACGGCGTCGACCTGTCCCGGCCGATCGGCGAGGACCTCGCGCACGAACTGCGGCAGGCGCTGCTGGAGTGGAAGGTGATCTTCTTCCGCGACCAGCACGCCTTCGACGAGGCCGCCCACCTGGCCCTGGCCGCGGTGTGGGGCGAGCCGGAGCCCAACCCGTTCTTCCCCAAGGGCGACACCCTCGGCGTATCACGGCTCGCGAAGGACGCGACGGCGGTGGGACAGGAGAACATCTGGCACAGCGACCACTCGTTCATGGCCGCACCCGCCCTGGGCTCCGTGCTCCGCTCGATCGAGGTGCCGGCGGCCGGCGGCGACACGATGTGGGCCGACATGGGCGCCGCCTACGACAACCTCGGCGCCGAGATGAAGGCGCGCGTCGAGGGCCTGACCGCCGTGCACGACTGGGAACCCAGCTGGGGCACCTTCATGACGCCGGAGCAGATCACGGCGCTGCGCTCGACCCTGCCGACGGTCGAACACCCGGTCGTCGTACGGCATCCGCGCACCGGCCGCAGGACCTTGTACGTCAACGAGCCCTTCACCACCCGGATCGTGGGTCTGCCCGAGGACGAGAGCCGCGAACTCCTCCACGAACTGGGGCTCCAGGCACGCGTCCCCGAGTTCCAGGTGCGGTTCCGCTGGCAGCCCGACTCCATCGCGATCTGGGACAACATCGCCGTCCAGCACTACGCGATCAACGACTACTACCCCCAGCGCCGCGTGATGGAGCGCATCGCGATCGCGGGCGTCCCGCTGTCCTGACGATCCGCGCCCCATGCCCCCGCCCGGCCCGTCAAGGAGAACCGTGACCAGCCCCACCCTCGACACGATCGGCCTCGACCGCGCGCTGAACGAACTGCGCCACAACGCCCGGTCCTGGACGGCCGCTTCACTCGCCGAACGCATCGGTCTGCTCGAACGGCTGCTGCCCCGCATCCGGGACACCGCGGCGGACCTCGCCGGGGCGGGGGCCCGCGCCAAGGGATACGAGCCCGACTCCCCCTGGGCCGCGGAGGACTGGACCGGCGGCCCGTGGGCGCTGGCCCAACACGTCAGCGCACGGCTGCATGTTTTGCGCCGCCTCGCCGCCGGCCGCGCACCGCTCCCGGAGGGCGCGGTGCGCGAGCGGGACGGCCGCACCCGGGTGACGGTGTTCCCCGCCGCCGCCTTCGACAGGCTGCTCCTCAACGGCTACTCGGCCGAGGTGCGGATACGGGCCGGGGTCTCGGCCGACCAGGTACGCAGGCGGGCGGCCGCACCGTACCGTCGGCGCGGCGTGCAACACCCCGGGGTGGCTCTGGTGCTGGGCGCCGGGAACGTCGCCTCCCTCACGGCGACCGACATCCTCCACAAGCTGTACGCCGAAGGGCAGGCGGTCCTCGCCAAGATGAACCCCGTCAACGCCTATCTGCGCCCCCACTTCGAGCGGATCTTCGCCGAGTTCATCGAGCGCGGGTGGGTGCGGTTCGTGGACGGCGGCCCCGCCGAGGGCGCCTACCTCACCGCCCACGACGACGTGGACTCCCTCCACGTGACGGGCAGCGACCGTACCCACGACGCCATCGTGTGGGGCACCGACGAGCACGCCGAACGCCGGCGGGCCGCGGACACCCCCCTCGTGGACAAACCGTTCACGAGTGAGCTGGGCGGGGTCAGTCCATGCGTCGTGGTGCCGGGGCCGTGGAGCCGGGCCGACTTCCGCTACCAGGCGGAGCACATCGTGACGAGCAAGATGAACAACTCCGGCCACAACTGCATCGCCAGCCAGGTCCTGGTGGTGCCCCGCACCTGGGACGGCACCGAGCGGCTGCTCGAGGAGATCAGACGGGTCCTGCACGCCCTCCCCTCCCGCACGGACTACTACCCCGGAGCCGACCGCCGCCTCGGGGCCGTCCTGGCGGCGCATCCGCGAGCCGAGCGCCTCGCCGGCGACGGCCGGATCCTGGTCCCGGACATCACCGACCACGACGACCCGCTCCTGACCGAGGAGGTGTTCGCCAGCGCCCTGGGCGTCGTGCGCCTGCCCGGCGAGACCCCCGCGCAGTTCCTGCGACACGCCACCGACTTCTGCAACGACGTCCTGCCCGGCACGCTGGGCGCCACCGTGATCGTGCATCCCCGCACCGAGCGAGCCCACTCCGAGGCGTTCGCCTCGGCACTGGACGAACTGCGCTACGGCACCATCGGCGTCAACTCCTGGTCCGCGGTCGGGTTCCTGCTCGGGTACACCCCGTGGGGCGCCCACCCCGGCCACACCCGGCAGGCGATCGGCAGCGGCACCGGCTTCGTCAACAACGCGTTCATGCTCACGGACGTGGAAAAGACCGTCGTACGCGCACCGTTCGCCCCCGCACCCCGCGGACTCCTCACCGGCAGCCCCTCGCTGTCCCCCAAGCCGCCGTACTACGTCACCAGCCGCACGGGCCTCACGACCGTCGAACGGGTCACCCGCTTCACCACCCAGCCGCACTGGGCCCGGCTGCCTCCGATCCTCTCCTCCGCCCTGCGCGCGTGACCGCCGGCGCCCGCGGCACATACCTGCCTCGTGTACGGGAGCCGGCCGCCGCCTACTGGACGCGGATGTGCACGGTCTGCTGCGGGATCCTGTTCCGTGCCGCCTGTGCCTGCAACTGGTCGACCAGTTCGGACTGCGATCCCAGGACGGAGAACGTCAGGGACGGCGCCCCTCGCCGGGTCAGTTCGACGCGGTGGCTCACCGTGAACAGCCAGGCGCCGTACGTGCGCTTCAGACGGGTCACGTCCGCCCACGCCACCGCGGCCCGCAGCGCGCCGAACTGGTCGGTGAGGACCAGGCCGTCGGCGTAGAGGTAGCACCTGTTCAACTCCAGGGCGGCGGAGGCGCGGCGCCACCCCAGCCTGAGGCAGAACCAGACGAGCAGCACCCCCGCCACGACCGCCAACCTGAACAGCACCGATGGAGGCCTCGTGATGAGCAGCATGCCGAACGCCAGCACGCCCAGCGCGGCGATCGTCCGCCACGCCATCTGCCCGAGCGCACCCGGCACCCCCGTGACGGCGTAGGTCCGGTACCCGCCGCCGAATCCGATCTCTCGCGCGCGCTGTTGCAGCCCGGCACGCCGTTTCTGGGACAACCCGTCTTCTCCTCACCCCGATGCGCCGCCCGCCCCGACGGCCGACCGCGTCGTCCACCGTCCCAGTGCGCGCTCCCGCGTCCATCAGGGGAAGCACTGAATCCACCACGTAGAAACGGCGAGTGGGCCCCGCGCCGCCCCTCAGGCGGGGTGCCGGTCGGCGGACAGGAGCCATCGCCGGCGGCGGCGCTCCGTGACGAGGGTGGCACCGACGAGGACCCACACGAGGACCGCCGCGTACGTGGGCCAGGCGAACCACGCGGCGATCGCGGCCGCGGCGAGCTGGAGCAGCACGAGCAGGACCGTGACCCACCCCGGGACGGGAACGATCACCTGTGCCTTGTCCCCCGGGGTGGCGAGGACGGTCGGCAGACCGATCAGCACGACCACGGCGAGGGCGGCGAGCGGCCACGAGTACGCGGACAGCGCCCACGGGGTGGCCACCCAGGCGACGAGTTCGGTGGTGAAGCGCAGCGCGGATGCGACGCGGTCGTCCGGTCTCTCCAACGCGGTCCCCCCGTGAGAAGTGTTGAACCACCGGCGGGCGATCATACGACGATTCGTGCCGCGACGAGCACAAAGGGCGCACACAGCTGAATGGCTGTACGTTTGGTCGGACGGGACGAGTGACCGTCGTCTGCGGCCGCCCAAGGGGTACCCGGTCCGCACTGGGCGTGCCGCGAGGGGCTTACATGACATCGCAGCAGGCGCCGAAGCAGCGCTCGAAGAGGATGCGGGTGGCCTTGCCGATCCCCGTGCTGACGCTCTCGTTGGCCGCCGCGGGTCTGACGGGCGCGTGCACGTCGCAGGCGGCCGACCGTTCGCAGGCGCCCGCCTCCGCGAGCGGGACCACGGCCCGGACCATCACCACGGGCACGGCCGGGACCGCGACCGGCGGTGCGACCAGGACCGCGAGCAGCAGCGCACCCGCGTCCGCGACCAGTCGCGCCGCGACGACCGCGACGAGCAGCGCGGCGAAGAACGCCGCCACGACCTGCGTCGACAAGGTCTACGGCGGTATGACGGCCGCGCAGCGCGTCGGTCAGCTCTTCATGGGTTCCGTCACGCCGTCCAAGCCGAGTCAGCAGCAGATCCAGCTGATGCGTCAGTACCACGTCGGGTCGGTGTTCCTCGCCGGGCGCAGCACCGCGGGCACCACGGCGACCAGGACGCTCGTCAACAGCCTCCAGGCGAAGGCCGACACCGTGGCAGGTCGTCGCCTGCCCCTGCTGGTCTCCACCGACCAGGAGGGCGGCCAGGTGCAGGTGCTGTCCGGCCCGGGGTTCTCGACCATGCCGAGCGCGCTCGTGCAGGGCTCCTGGTCGACGTCGTATCTGCGCAACGCGGCCACCACCTGGGGCAAGCAGCTCAAGTCGGCCGGGGTGAACCTCAACCTGGCGCCCGTGGCCGATGTCGTGCCGGCCGCTCTGGGCCGCAACAACGCCCCGATCGGCCGCTACGACCGCGAGTTCGGGCACACGGCCGCGACGGTGACCCCGCACAGCAACGCGTTCGCGGCCGGCATGGCGCAGGCGAAGGTGCTGGCCACGCTCAAGCACTTCCCCGGGCTCGGCAATGTCCGCGGCAACACCGACACGACGGCGAATGTGGTCGACTCGGTGACGACGACCACGAGTTCGAGCCTCGAACCGTTCCGCTCGGGGATCAAGGCGGGCGCCCCGTTCGTCATGATCTCCTCGGCCATCTACAGCAAGATCGACGCGAAGCACCAGGCCGTGTTCTCCTCGACGGTCATCCAGGGGATGCTCCGCAAGAACATGGGGTTCAAGGGTGTCGTGATCTCGGACGACATCGGCCGCGCGGTGGCCGTGAAGGCCGTGTCCCCGGGCAACCGGGCCGTCAACTTCCTGTCGGCGGGCGGTGACGTGGTGCTGACCGTCGACCCGAGCCTGATCCCCGCCATGACGACGGCGGTGCAGAACCGCATGGCGCAGAGCTCGGCCTTCCGGACGCAGGTGAGCCAGAGCGTCCATCGCGTGCTGACGGCGAAGCAGCAGGAGGGACTGCTGACCTGCGGCTGACGGCGCGCCGGCACCCGGCGTCGAGCCGAAAAGGATTTCGGCGGCCGGGTGCCGTCGCTCAGGATGACCGTCATGCAGCACATCGAGTTCCTCACCTACCCCGTCGTCGGCCCGCGCTCCGAGCTCCTGTGGGGTATCCGCATCGACGGCAGGGATCTGCGGATGTACGCCGCCGACGCCACCCGCCCGCTGTGGCGGCGGGAGTTGGAGGACGACGGACCGCAGGAGCGGGAGCGCTTCGTGCTCACCCAGCACGGCGGCCTGTACGCCTCCGAGATCACCGACCCCGTACGCCACTTCCTCGGCGACCCGGCGCCCGAGTTCGCCCGGCCCGCCGACCCCGCGCTTCCGGTGCTGGGTTGCTCGTGCGGCATCTGGGGCTGCTGGCCGCTGCTGACGGTCATCGACGCCACACCCGAGACCGTCACCTGGTCCGCCTTCCGCCAGCCCTTCCGCGAGCAGTGGGGCGAACTGCCCATGGGCCCGTACGTCTTCGCCCGCACGGCGTACGAGGAGTCGCTAACCGCCCCGACCCGCCTCGCCGGTGATCCGCTCGGGCACCTCTACGATCAACCCGTCACCGAGTAGGAGCGGGCGCCCGTGCCGGCCAGGCCTCCGGCGTCGGCGATCAGGTACTCGTCGCGGATCGGGCGGCCCGCGAGCCAGGACTCCAGGATCTCCCGGGTGCCGGCCGCGTAGCGGGCCTGGGCGGACAGGGAGGAGCCGGAGATGTGCGGGGTCATCCCCTGGTGCGGCATGGTCCGCCAGGGGTGGTCGGCGGGGGCCGGCTGCGGGTACCAGACGTCGCCCGCGTAGCCCGCCAACTGCCCGGCCCGCAGGGCGCGGTCGACGGCGTCCCGGTCCACGATCCGCGCTCGGGCGGTGTTGACGAGGTAGGCGCCGCGCTTCATCCCTGCCGAGCAGTTCGTCCCCGAACAGGCCTTCGGTCTCCGGGTGGAGCGGGGCGTTGACGGTGACGACGTCACAGCGCGGCACCATCTCGGCGGCCGAGGCGTGGAAGGTCAGGCCCAACTCGTGTTCCACGGACTCGGGCAGGCGCGTGCGGTCGGTGTAGTGCAGCCGCACGTCGAAGGGGACGAGTCGGCGCAGCACCGCGAGGCCGATGCGGCCGGCGGCGACCGTGCCGACATGCATACCCTCCAGGTCGTACGAACGGGCCACGCAGTCCGCGATGTTCCACCCCCCGTCCAGCACCACCCGGTGCGCGGGCAGGTAGTTGCGCACCAGCCCGAGGATCATCATCACCACGTGCTCGGCGACACTGATGCTGTTGCTGTACGTCACTTCGGCGACCGTCACTCCGTGGGCGATCGCGGCGTCCAGGTCGACGTGGTCGGAGCCGATGCCCGCGGTGACGGCCAGCTTGAGGTTCTTCGCGGCGGCGATCCGCTCGGCGGTCAGGTACGCCGGCCAGAACGGCTGGGAGACGACGACGTCCGCGTCGGCCAACTCCCGGTCGAAGACGGAACCTTCGCCGTCCTTGTCGGAGGTGACGACGAGGGTGTGGCCCGCCTTCTCCAGGAAGGAGCGCAGGCCGAGTTCGCCCGAGACGCTCCCGAGGAGGTGGCCGGGGGTGAAGTCGACGGCCTCGGGGGTGGGGGTGGTCTGGCCGCCCGGATAGTGGTCGATGACGGGGAGGTCGTCGCGGGCGTACGTGGTGGGGTATCCGTCGGTCGGGTCGTCGTACAGGACGCAGAGGACCTTGGCCATGTCGCGGCTCCTCAACTTGGCTCGGACTGGACGTGGTTCACGATCCTCGCCACCGTTCGCGCCGGTCAAAACGTTCCTCGCTATGGCCGTATAGCCGTCGGCTATCGGCCTTCACCAAGCGGTTCGAGATCTCAGGGTGGTCCGGTGGAAGCAGAGGACGACGGCGGTGTCCGTGGGGGCCATCTGATCAACAACCTCCGCGAGGACCTCCGCGTCCCTGACCTGGGGTAATAGAGTAAGGATCAGGTAAGTCCAGCACCTTTGATCTTGAAGTGAACATGAAGCCGCTGTGAACATTCAGCGACTTTCGTTCTTGATCAAGGGAAGCACTGTGCACCACGCCAAGCGCCTGAGACGTACCGCCGTGATCGCGGCCGCCGCTCTCACGCTCGACATGATGCTCGCGGGTGGTGGGGGAACAGTCGCTTCGGCGACTCCCCTCGTGTCGCAGAGCACTGAACAGACGGACCCCGCGAGCGGTGACGCCGCATCGGCCTTGTCCAAGGCCGCCGACACCGGTGAACCGGTCCGCATCGAGGGTCTGGACGACGAGTACTCGACCACCTTCGCCAACCCGGACGGTACGCTCACCACGCAGATATCGGAGGGGCAGCAGCGGGTAGCCAACTCCGATGGCACCTACAGCGCTGTCGACCTGAGGCTCAAGCACTCCGCCGCCGGCTGGGTCCCGCGCAAGTCGCCCGTCCGGCTGCGCATTTCGGGCGGCGGTTCCCGAACCGCCGTCACCATGACCCAGAGCGACGGCTCGAAGGTCGGTGTCGGCTGGCCCTCGAAGCTGCCCGCACCCAAGATTCGCGGCGGTGTCGCGACCTTCCGGGTCACCGCCACCGAGCGGCTGGTCGTATCGACCACCGCCACCGGGTTCACCGCGCACGTCGTGCTCACCGAACGACCCACGAAGCGGGTCTCCCTCACTCTTCCGCTCGTCCTCGACGACAGCCTGAAGGCCCATCAGTCGACCGACGGCGCGATCGCACTGCGCAGCAAGGTGCCGGGGGCCACCGTCGCGTCGGCCCACCAGTTCACGATGTGGGACTCCGCGCACGGCGGCGAGCCTCTCCCCGATGCCGAGCACAAGGTGGCCACCACCCTGACCAAGGCAGCGGACGGCACGCCGCGGATGCAGCTGCGCCCCTCGATGAAGTTCCTGGACAGCCCGCACACGGTCTACCCGGTGACGATCGACCCGGACATCTCCTCGCTCAGCCGCAATGGCGACACCTACGTCTACACGGGCAGCACCACACCTGAGATCAGCAACTATCGCCTGATGGTGGGCACGTTCGACGGCGGCACCACCAACTACCGCTCCTACCTGAACTGGAAACTCGATGCCCTTCAGGGCAAGCACGTGGTCAGCGCCAACCTGAAGCTGTACCAGTACGACGCCAACACCTGTACGCCCCAGCCGACATCGATCCACCCGTTGAACGGCAACTTCTCGGGCTCCACGGTCTGGTCGAACAAGCCGGCCGCCGACTACACGGGCTCATGGTGGATCAGCGACAGCTTCAACCACGGTGACGAGACCGACGGCTGCAGCAACAGCTCCGAGACGATCGACATCACCAAGATCATCAAGGGGTGGGTGGACGGTACCCACGCCCAGCACGGCATCCAGCTGAACAACGCCGACGGCGACTACACGTACGGCAAGCGGTTCTGCTCGATGAACCCGGATTCGTCGCACTCCGTCTGCTACACCTCCACCCGCGAGCCCACCCTCGCCGTCACCTACAACACCCTGCCCGCCAAGCCGTCGGGCCTGCAGGCCACACCCGGCAGCACCTCGGGCAGCGCCTCCTACGTCACTTCCACCACACCGGCGCTGTCCGCCCTGGTCAACGACGCCGACTCCAACAGCCTCACCCCCCAGTTCTCCGTCGCCAACAGCAGCGGCACCGTCCTGGCCACCGGCTCCGCCGCCTCCGTCGCCGCCGGCTCGAAGGCGACCTGGAGCGTTCCGGCCGGCGTGCTCTCCGACAAGACGACGTACAAGTTCCGCGTCCGCGGCTACGACGGCACGGACTACTCGGACTGGTCGGGCTGGCTCAGCTTCGCCGTGGACACATCCAAGGCCCCCAAGCCTGCGGCGGATCTGCCGACAGCACCCCAGACCGGCGCCACCCAGACCCTCACCCCGATCCTGTCCGGTGTCGTCTCCGCCCCGTCCGGAAACCTGGTGCAGGCCGACTTCCTGCTCTACGACAGCGGCGGCGCGGCGCTCGGCGGAGCACCACTGGCCACGGTCGGAGCGGACAACGGCGCACGCGCGGCCGTCCAGGTCCCGGTCGGCCTGCTCAGCGACGGAGCCACCTACACCTGGAAGATGCGGGCCTGCTCCAACAACCTCTGCTCCGGCTACACCGCCCCGCAGACCTTCACCGTCCGCCTTCCCCAGTCGACGACGGCGCCGACCACGACCACCAAGGTCATCACCGGCTCCGCTCTCACCCAGGCAACCGTGGACACCGGAGCGAGCGACTGCTCCGGCGCCGCCTGCACCGGCTCAGCTGCAGCCACCTTGAAGGTCGGTGCCTCCGGCACCACGCACTGGCGCAGCTACATCCGCCCGGACCTGTCCGCGCTGCCCGCCGGTGCGCAGATCACCTCGGCGACCCTCAGCATGGGCACCGCGGCGTGCCTCGGCAGTTGCGAGGCACACGACGTGGAAGTCCACCCGCTCAATACCGACTGGTCCAGTACCGGAACCGGCACCGACCTGGTCGCGGCGGCCAGCGGCGACACGCTCGACCTGAGCGCCGCCGATCCGGCCGCGCTCGACGTCACCTCCGCCGTACAGCTGTGGCTCGACGGATCGAACCCCGACCAGGGGCTCGCCGTCCAGGCCGCGGACGAGGGCTCCGACACCACGACGGGCACCACCTACCCGGCCTCGGGCACCAAACTCACGGTCACCTACATCGCCCCGGGCGCCCCCGACGCACCCACGGCCGTGATCGCGACGCCCACCGCGAGCGGCCTTCTGGTGAACTGGAACGCGCCCGAGAACACCGGCTACTCGGGCGACATCAGCTCCTACCAGGTCACCGCCTACGCCGCCGGCACCACCCAGGCCGCGCAGGTCGAGGTCGACGCCGCAACCGGCGGCACCACGGCCGTACTCACCGGCCTCACCAACGGCACCGGATACACCGTCACCGTCACGGCGACCACCGACAACGGCACCAGCGCGGCGGCGACGTCCGCGCTGACCAAACCCGCCGCACCCCACAGCAAGAGCACCACCGCGTACCAGTCGATCGTCCAGCAGTATCTCGACGCCCGCAGCGGCCTGCTCACCGGCACCTACGCGAGCGCGGACGCAGCCGTGTCGGCCAAGGCCGACGGAGCCTCCTTCAGCGCCCAGCTGCACACCGAAGAGGACGACCTGCTCGCCGAGAAGGCCCACGACGCGGGTGACGGGCTTGGTTACTCCGCCATCACCGCCACTCTGTCCGGCACCGCCACCGGCCCCCTGGGCACCGGCTCGGACCTCGTCTACACGCACCACACCGGCGCAGCCACGATGACCGACGGCACCGCCCAGGACGAGGAAAACGCCTTCGAGGTCTACATCTTCGACACCAGCGGAACGGTCCCCGTCCTCTCCCAGATCCTCTCGGCGGACGACTTCCTGACCAGCTTGTCCGCCTCCGGCAACGCGGCGGCGCAGGTCGCTCTCGACGACGACACCACCGACGCCGCGGCGCCCGCCATGGACGCCTTCTACACCGACGGGGATCCCCTCCCCACAGGAACCGCGTCCTCCACCGCCGGCTACGCCTCCTTCACCCGCAGCGGCGTCGCCAACTGGGCGTCCAAGCACTACAACGACAAGGACGAACTCAGAACCGACTGCACCAACTTCGCCTCCAAGGCCCTCAACAGGGGCGGCGGCGCGCACATGGAGTACGGTTCGATCCTCGACGTCACCCGCAGCCCGTGGCAGTGGTGGCGCAAGTCGAAGTCGAACATGACCTACTCCTGGTCCGCCGCGAACAACTTCGCCCACTTCATGGCCAACGAAGACAGCGTCACCTGGGTCCGCAAGATCAGCGACATCGTGCCCGGCGACATCATGCTGCTGGAATACGCGGGCGACGGAGATTCCAACCTCGACCACGCCGGCGTGATCTACTACGCCGGTTCCACCACCGGCTCCGTGCTGGTCTACCAGCACTCCAGCAAGTACAGGAACACGACCCTTTCCGCGATCATGAAGCGCCGCAAGGGCGTCACCGTCTACGTCGCCCACATCACCCCCCACTGGTACTGAGGTGAAGATAAAACGCAGCCATGTGCTGTGGCTCTCCCTGGCGCTGGTCGTCCTGCTGGCCGCAGGCACCGCCGCCTGGGGCGCGCCGCGCGACCAGTGGGACTACCGCCGGGTGAGCCGGGCGGGGTTGCCCGCGGTGACCTTCACCGGCGACAAGACCACCCCCGACACGCTCAAGCTGTACATGCAACTCTTCGTGGAGCGAGTGCGTGACGGAGACGTGGACGGCCTGGAGGACCTGTCCTGGCACGACCACTGGTTCGCCCGCCGCACCGAGGCGGCGGGCGCCCGCTGGCTCATCCGCAGCTATGGAAAGGGCGCGGCGGGACCGGTCACCATCAACATGACCGAAGAGGATCCCTACGACGTCCGAGGCGGCACGATCCACTTCCGCCGCACCGGACAGCAGCAGGACTTCACCGTCTTCAAGCAGAACGGCCTGTGGCTGTTCGCCATCGCCCCGGACTGGAACAAGTCACCGAACTCGTCCGGCAGGCAGCCGCTGAAGGCCTGACATGAAGGAACACTGTTGCGAGGCCAGGACCTCGTCCCGAGCCTCGCAGCAGTGTCCTGTCCTGGCCCGTGCGTCGGGATCAGCGGCCGGGCGCCACGGTGGCCCACTTCCAGCCGCAGGACCCGGCCGCGCGCAGCAGCGACCTGGGCCCGCACTCCGTGCGCTACCGGCGCGCGATGATGCTGCCGGCCTCGGCCGGCGGGAACCGGGTGCCGGTGATCGCCCGGTTGGTGCAGGCCGACACCCGCCCCACCAAGCTCGACCAGCCCTTCACCCACCCTCGGCATCCAGGTAGGTGCGCAGGAGTTCGTCCAGCGCGTCCCGTACGCCCGCCTCCCGGGCCACCGTCAGCAGCGCGGCGGTGAGCACGGACGGCGGCTCGTCCGGTCCGGTCACAAGGCCCACCCGTGGGCCGTGCGCGGGACCCTCCAGCGGCACCACCCGCATCCCCTCCGGCACCCCGAACATGTGCAGCCAGGCGTGCGAGATCACGCTCGACCAGCGTCCGCCGGGCAGGTGCGCGTACAGGCCGGCCACGGAGTCCGACTCGATCGCGGGAGCCGCCGTCGCGCCGTCCGCCGCGAAGCACTCGTCGATGATCCGGCGGTTGCGCATACGCGGGCCGAGCAGGCACAGCGGGAGCGACGCGGCGAACGCCCAGCGCACGCTCGGCGCCCCCGCGAGCGGGCCGTCGACGGGGGTGAGCAGGACGTACCGCTCCTCGTACAGCGGCAGCCGGCCCCCGCCGCCCGGCGGACCGCCGTCCAAGTAGGTCATGGCCGCGTCCAGTTCGAACTCCGTCAGCCCCTGCGTGATGTCGGAGGAGGACAGCGATTCGATGCTCACCCGGGCCCGTGGATGACGCTCGCAGAACGGGTTCGTCAGCAGGGCGGCCACGGGCAGGGCCGTGGGCACGACCCCGAGCCGCAGGGTTCCGCTGAGTCCGTCACGCAACGCCGACAACTCCTGCTTCAGGCCGTCGCGTTCGGCGAGGATGCGATGCGCCCAGGCGAGCACCACCTCGCCCTCGGGGGTCAGCCCCTCGTACTTGCGGCCCCGCCGGACGACCGGCACGCCCAACTCGTGCTCCAGCCGCCGTATCGCGGCCGACAGCGAGGGCTGGGAGACGTGACAGGCGGCAGCCGCTCGGACGAAGTGGCGTTCACGGGCGAGCGCGACCAGGTACTCCAGCTGGCGCAGCAGCATACGTGCCCCCAGGACATAGGGTTCCGGTGTGGCGACTTACAGCATCGGGCAGGCCGCGCGCCTGTTGGGAGTGAGTCCGGAGACCGTCCGGCGGTGGGCGGACGGCGGTCGGCTGTCGATGGGCCGGGACGGCTCGGGGAACCGGTTGATCGACGGGGCGGGGCTCGCCCGGTTCGTCCAGGAGCGCGCGGCCGGTGACCTGCGGGGACTTCCCGATGAGGCGCCCGCCACCTCGGTACGCAACGCCATGACGGGCCTCGTCGTCGCGATGTCGATGGACGACGTCGTGGCCCGGGTGGAGGTGCAGTCCGGTCCGCACCGGGTGGTCTCCCTGGTCACCCGCGAGGCGGTGGAGGAGCTGGACCTCGCGGTCGGCGTGACGGTCACCGTGCGCGTGAAGTCGACGAACGTGCACGTCGAGCGGTCGTAGGCACGGGCTGCGGCGGGTCGGGCCGGCACGACAGGGCGGCTCGCAGGTCGAGGCGGTCGGTGAGACGGGAGAGGTCGCGGCCGGTGAAGTGCTCGATGCGCTGGATCCGGTAGTGGACGGTGTTGACGTGCAGATGCAGGGCGTCGGCCGTGCGGGACCAGGAACCGTCGTGGGCGAGGAACGCCTCCAGCGTGTGCAGCAGCGCGGCGGCGGACGCGTCGCCGGGCTCGAGCAGCGGGCCCAGGACGGTACGGCTGTAGGCGGCACGGACGTCCTGGGGTATGCCGCTGATCAGTGTGTCCAGGGTGGTGAAGGTGGTGGCGTCGGCCAGCGCCGACGCGCGCGGGCTGGTCGCGCGTGCGGAGTTCAGGGCGTAGCGGGCCTCGGCCAGGGCGCCCGGCAGCGCGCCCGGGTCGGCGGCCGGTGCGGCGAGTCCACCGTGCAGGAGGACGTCCGGGGCGCAGGCCGCGACCGAAGGCCAGGCCTGCACCAGGGACTTGGCGACCTCCTCGGGTACGACGGCGAAGGCCGAGCCGTCCGGCAGCCGCCCGAGGACCGCGAAGGCGGCGGCGGGGGTGGAGGCGGCGGTGGCATGGGCGATCGCCTCCGCGAGGGCGGACTCTGCGAGGGCGGACTCTGCGAGGTCCGGCCCGGTGCGGGCCATGTGCCGGATGCTGGTGCTGGTGCCTGACTCGCCCTTGTCCGCGGTCTCCCCGGCGACCGCACTCGCACTCCCGGCCGCGGCCCCCGTCGTCACGACCGTCGCCGTCGCCGTCGCCGCCACGATCACGCGGTACGGCCCCTGCGTCGGCGCCCCGCACCCTCGCATCGCGTCCGCGACCGACCGGCCGTCCTCGCGGGCGGCCAGTGACCTTCCCAGGCCGTCGGCCGCTCGACGCCCCGCCGCGCGGCGGCGGCGGCTCAGCGTCTCCTGGCAGCGGCCCAGCACCGCGGCGACCTCGTGCAGCAGCCGCGGCGGGGCGGTGGTGGCGTCGGGCAGAGCCAGCGACCAGCGGTCGTAGGCGGTGGCCACGCCCGTCTCCACGGCGACCGTCAGCCCGCTGCCGCCGCCCGTCACGGCGTCGCGGGCCGGGATCGGGGCCGCGCCCGGCGTGGCCGCCACGGTCCGGCCCGCCGGGGTCAGGACGTACGCCGGTGCCCGGTCGAGGTGGGCGAAGACGGTGGCCAGGACCGCCGCCGGGTCGGCATCCTCCGCGACCAGCCGGTCCAGCCGGGCGCGGACGTGCTCGGGCAGCGCCTGATGGCGGCTCAACTCGCCCCAGTGCCGCAGGTACACCGTGTCGGTGATCGCGCGGAACATGACGTGGGCGGGGACGGCCGCGACCGGCACGCCGTGGCGCTCGCACGCCTCGACCAGGTCGTCGGGGACCGAGCCGTGGGTCTCCTCGCCGGCCAGCAGCGCGGCGGCGCCCGCGTCCTTCAGCGCGGACACGAAGGGCTCCGCCCGGCCCGCGCTCCACCACACCAGGCCGCTGAGCACGACCTCGTCCCGGCGCACGAAGCGGGCCGGGTCCGCGAGGTCGGTGACGGTGACCCCGCTGGTCTCGCGGCGCAGCAGCGTGTCCTCGCCCCAGAGCAGGCGCAGGCCGAGGGACTCGTCCCGCAGGAGGTGTTCGACGTGCATGGCGCTCCGGCTCCTCGTCCGACCGCCGGCGACGGCGGTGACCGGCACCCGCCGTTCTCACATTCACCAGGCAGGTGCGAGTCATCGCATGGTAAGTGCCAAGTGGAGGCAGCGGAATGCCTCTTGGTCGATCCTCCAGATGCCGCCCCGGAAAAACCCCGGTTTCCGTGTGGTGAACCAGTCGTCCGGGCCGGGGCGCGGTTGCTTCACTGGCGCTCATGGACCTGAACACGGTGGTGGAGATCCGGGACGCGCGCCATCCCGCGCCCTGGCTGCCCGGCGATGCCTGGCTCGGCGGCGGGACCTACCTCTTCTCGGAGCCGCAGCCGCGCCTGCGCCGCCTGGTGGACCTGAGCCGGACGGGCTGGACACCGGTGGAACCGCTCCCGGACGGCTCCCTGGAGATCGCCGCCACCTGCACGATCGCCCAGCTGTCCAGGTTCGCGCGCGCCAGTGCCCGTACGGCGGCGCCGCTGTTCGAGCAGTGCTGCCGGGCCTTTCTCGCCTCGTTCAAGATCTGGAACATGGCCACCGTCGGCGGCAACGTCTGCAACGCGCTGCCGGCCGGCCCGATGATCTCCCTGATGGCCGCCCTCGACGGGGAGTGCCTGCTGATCGCCCAGGACGGGAGTCGACGGCGGGTGCCGGTGGCCTCCTTCGTGACGGGCGCGGGCCGCAAGGACCTGGCCGCGGGCGAGTTGCTGCGGTCCGTCACGCTGCCCGCCCGCGCCCTGGACCGCCGTACGGCCTTCCGCCAGGCGTCGTTGTACGGTCTGGGCCGCTCCGGGGTGCTGGTCATCGGCACGCTGGACCCGCTCGACGGCTCCCTGGCGATCACCGTGACCGCCTCGACCGTCCGCCCGGTCCGACTGCGGTTCCCGCACCCGCCGACCGCCGCGGAGTTGCGGTCGGCGATCTGCTCGGCCGTCGCCGAAGGGGAGTGGTTCGACGACCTCCACGGACTGCCCGAGTGGCGGCGGCACATGACGCTGCGCTACGCGGAGGAGATCCGCCGGGAGGTGACCCGGTGAGGATCGAGGTCAACGGCCGTACGCACGAGGAGGATCCGCGTCCCGGCCAGTGTCTGCGCACCTATCTGCGTGAACGCGGCTGGTTCGGAGTGAAGAAGGGCTGCGACGCGGGCGACTGCGGTGCCTGCACGGTCCATGTCGACGGCGAGCCGGTGCACAGCTGCCTGTACCCGGCCTTCCGCGCCGACGGCCGTGCGGTCACGACGGTCGAGGGGCTCGCCTCCCCCGACGGCGAACTCCACCCGGTGCAGCGGAGGTTCCTCGACGCCCAGGGCTTCCAGTGCGGCTTCTGCACTGCCGGCTACCTGATGACCACGGCGGCCCTGGACCGGGAGCAACTCGCCGACCTGCCCCGGGCGTTCAAGGGCAACCTGTGCCGCTGCACCGGCTACCGGGCCATCGAGGACGCGGTGCGCGGCGTCCGGCACGTGGAGAGCCCGGAGGCGGGCGAGTCCGTCGGCCGCAACCTGCCCGCCCCCGCCGGACCCCAGGTGGTCACCGGCACGGCCCGCTACACCTTCGACATCGACGTGCCGGGCCTGCTGCACATGAAGCTGCTGCGCTCCCCGCACGCGCACGCCCGCATCGCCGCGATCGACACGGCGGCGGCCCTGCGCGTGCCGGGCGTGCACGCCGTGTTCACCCACCACGACGCCCCCGAACGGCACTTCTCCACCGCCCGCCACGAACACCCCGAGGAGGACCCGGACGACACCCGGGTCCTCGACGACACGGTCCGGTACATCGGCCAGCGGGTCGCCGCCGTCGTGGCCGACAGCGAGGCCGCCGCGGAGGAGGGCTGCCGCCGCGTCGAGGTGACGTACGACGTGCTGCCCGCCGTGCTCGACCCGGAGGAGGCGATGCGGCCGGGCGCGCCCGTCGTGCACGACAAGGACGCGACGACGGCCCGCATCGCCCGACCGCGCGACAACGTGGTCGGCGAGGCGCACGGCGAGATCGGTGACGTCGAGGCGGGGTTCGCCCAGGCGGACGCCGTGTACGAGGCGACCTTCCGCACCCAGCGGGTGCAGCACGCCAGTCTGGAGACGCACGGCGCGGTGGCCTGGTTCGACGAGGACGGCCGGCTGACGGTGCGCACCAGTTCGCAGACGCCGTTCCTGACCCGCCGCGCCCTGTGCGCGCTCTACGGCCTCCCCGCGGAGAAGGTGCGGGTGGTGGCGGGGCGGGTCGGCGGCGGCTTCGGCGGCAAGCAGGAGATGCTCGTCGAGGACGTCGTCGCGCTGGCCGTGCTGCGGCTGCGGCGGCCGGTCAAGCTGGAGTACACCCGCGCCGAGCAGTTCCACGGCGCCACCACCCGGCATCCGTTCACCGTCCGGGTGAAGGCGGGCGCCCGCCGCGACGGCACCCTCACCGCCCTCCAGCTGCGGGTCGTGGCCAACACCGGGGCGTACGGCAACCACGGGCCCGCGGTGATGTTCCACAGCGTCGGCGAGTCGATGGCGGTCTACCGCGCCCCGCACAAGAAGGTCGACGCCTACTCCGTCTACACGCACACCGTCCCGGCGGGCGCCTTCCGCGGCTACGGCCTCGGGCAGGTGATGTTCGCCGTCGAGTCCGCCTTCGACGAACTGGCCCGCCGACTCGGCCTGGACCCGCTGGAGTTCAAGGCCCGCAATGTCATCGGCTCCGGTGAACCCATGGTCACCCCGGGCGGGCACGAGGAGGATCTGCACATCGCGAGCTACGGCCTCGACCAGTGCATCGGCATCGTCCGCCGGGCTCAGGCGCGCTACGCGGACGAACGTGCCCCGGACGGCTGGCTGGTCGGCGAGGGTGCCGCGCTGGCGATGATCGCGACCGGGCCGCCCGGCGGCCACATCGCCGACGCGCGGGCGCGGCTGCTGTCGGACGGCACCTTCGAACTCTCGGTCGGGACGGCCGAGTTCGGCAACGGCACGACCACCGTGCACCGGCAGATCGCGGCCGGTGAACTCGCCTGCACCGTCGACCGGATCACCGTCCGCCAGTCCGACACCGACGTCGTGCCGCACGACACCGGGGCGTTCGCGTCCACCGGGGTGGTCGTCGCGGGCAAGGCCACGCTGCGCGCCTCCCGCGCCCTCGCCGACCTGCTGCTCGACTTCGCCGCCGCGCATCTGCGCGTCCCGCGCGCCGACTGCCGGCTCGCCGACGAGGCCGTACTGCACCCGGGCGGGCGCCTGCCGCTCAAGGAGCTGTACGCCTCGGCCCGCGCGGTCGGTGTCGAGTGCGCCGCCGACGGGCACTTCGGCGGCACCCCGCGCTCCGTCGCGTTCAACGCGCAGTGGTTCAGGCTCGCCGTCGATCCCGGCACGGGCGAGATCCGCATCCTGCGCAGTGTGCACGCCGCCGACGCGGGCACCGTCATGAACCCCATGCAGTGCAGGGGGCAGGTCGAGGGCGGGGTCGCGCAGGCGCTGGGTGCCACGCTCTTCGAGAACGTACGGATCGACGCGCGCGGCGAGGTCGAGACGGCCGCCTTCCGCCGCTACCGGCTCCCCCAGTACGCCGACATCCCGCGCACCGAGGTCCACTTCATGGAGACCACGGACGCCATCGGCCCGCTCGGCGCCAAGTCGATGAGCGAGAGCCCCTTCAACCCGGTGGCGCCCGCCTTCGCCAACGCGCTGCGCGACGCGACCGGCGTCCGCTTCACGGAACTCCCCCTGACGCGCGACCGGGTGTGGCTGGGGCTGCGGGACGCGGGGGTGGCGGAGGGGACCTGAGCCCGTCCCCGGCGGTGACGGGGGCCGGGGAACCCGGCGGTAGCGGGGGCCGGGAACCCGGCGGTGACGGGGGCCGGGAACCCGGCGGTGACGGGGACCCGGGAACCCGGCGGTGGCGTGGGCCCCGGGGACCCGGCAGTGACAGGTACCCGGTAACCCGGCAGTGGCACGGACCCGGGGACCCGGCAGCGCCACGGGCCCGGATCGCGGTGGCGTTCACACCACGAGCAGGCGCAGGCCGAGGTCGGCCGTGTCGAGCCCGGCCAGCTCCCCGTTGCGCTCGGCCCAGCGGCCGGACGCCAGATCGTCGCCGAGCGCGCGCACGGCCCGCCGCTCCGCCTCGGGCCCGACCCGCGTCCAGACCGACATCGCGCGGCGCACCCGGTGGTCCAGATACGCCCCCGGGCGCCGCCAGTACGCCTCGAACAGGCCGTCGGCGCAGTCCCACGGCACCAGCACCGGCTCCGCGCGGGCGCCGAGCGCGTCGGCCATGCCATCCAGCGGGGGAAAGTCCGCCAGGAGGTCGCCGAACTCGGGCAGATAGTCGCGGGTCAGCCAGAACCGGTCCCGCCATCCGGGCTCGCAGGCGTCGAACGTCAGCACCACCACCCGACGGGCCACGCGGCGCATCTCGCGCAGGCCCGCGATCGGGTCGCGCCAGTGGTGGACGGTGGAGACGGCCATCGCCGCGTCGAAGGACCCGTCGGCGAAGGGAAGCCGCTCCGCGGCGGCGGCCACGCAGCGGGCCGCGCCGGCGGGCCGCTGCGCCCGCATGACCGCCGACGGCTCCACCGCCGTCACGTCACGGTCGCCGGGCTCGTAGGAGCCGGTGCCGGCACCGACGTTGAGTACCGTCCGCGCGCCTTCGAGAGCGGCCCAGATCCGCGCGGCGATCCGCGGGTCGGTGCGCCGGGTCGCGGTGTAGGCGCCGCCGATCGCGTCGTAGAGCCGCGCTCCGAGCATCTGGAGCTGTTCCTCCGGTGTCACCGTCGCCCCCGTCGCCCGCGCCCGCAGTTCGTCGTCGATGGCCGCCACCATCGCGTCGGCGTGGGCGCGCCGTTCCAGCAGCAGGGCGCGCAGCCGGCGCAGGTGCGCGACCGCGTCGCCCGCCGGGTCGCCGACCAGGTCCGCGACCTCCCGCAGGCCGAACCCCAGGCGCCGGTAGGCGAGTACCTCGCGCAGGCGTTCCACGTCGCCGGGCGAGTAGGCCCGGTATCCGGCCGCGGTGCGCGCCGACGGGCGTACCAGCCCGATCTCGTCGTAGTGATGCAGCGTGCGGACGCTCACGCCCGCCAGCCCGGCAACGCGTCCCACCGTCAGGTGCTCCTCCACGGCGTCGACTATGCGGCCTGACGTGGCGTGAGGGTCAAGCCGCAGACCTCGGCGGGCCGCGGTCGGTGCACGCTCAGCCGGTGTGCTCCACCACCGCGTCGATGATCTCGGGCCACAGCTCGCGGGGGCGGTCGTGGCCCATGTCGGGGATGATCAACAGCCGTGCGCCGGGCACGAGTTCGGCGGTGCGGCGGCCGCCGCTGACATCGATCAGGGTGTCGTCGAGACCGTGCACGACCAGGGTCGGCACGTCCAGCTTGCGCAGGGCGTCGGCGCGCGAGCCGCTGAGGATCATCGCGCCGAGATGGCGGCCGACCCCGGCGGGGTAGTAGGCGCGGTCGTAACCGGCGGCGGCCGCCTCGCGGAGCACCGCGGGATCGCCGTACCGCTTGGATGCCCACACCAGGTCCCGGTCCGCCGCCGCGATGTAGCCCTCGCGGTCCGACGGCTTCGGGGTGAGCAGCGCCGCCTGGGCCTCGGGGGTGGGGCGGCCGTACTCCTCCTCGCCGGTGGAGGACATCATCGACGTCAGGGTCAGCACCCGGTCCGGCCGGATGACGGCCATCGTCTGGGCGATCATTCCGCCCAGCGACGCTCCGACCACGTGGGCGCGTTCGATGCCGAGCACGGTGAGCAGGTCCAGGCCGTCCTCGGCCATGTCCTCCAGCCGGTACGGCACCATCGCGACGGCGGTCGCCAGGTCGCCCGAGGTCACCGCGGCGACGAACCGGCCGACGTCCACCGGGTGGTCGTCGAACCTGGTGGACAGGCCGGTGTCCCGGTTGTCGTACCGGATCACATGGCGGCCGCGGTCGGCCAGCGCACGGCAGAAGTCCTCGTGCCAGGCGATCATTTGGGCGCCGTAGCCCATCACGAGCAGGACCGGAGGATCGGAGGGGTCGCCGAACGTCTCGTAGGCGAGGGAGATTCCGGGGGACACTTCGGCGATCGGCATGAGTCGATCTTCTCAGGCGGAGCCGGTGGGCCGCATCCGGGTTGTCCCGCCCTGGGCGCGTGTCGTCAGGTCCTCGTCCGTGATGGCGCGGAGCACCCGGCACGGCGTGCCGACCGCGACCGTCATCGGCGGGATGTCACGGCTGACGACGCTGCCGGCGCCGACGACCGACCCGTGGCCGATGCGGACGCCGGGCAGGACCACGGCGTTGCTGCCGATCCACACCTTGTCCTCGATGACGATGGGCTCGGAGAACCGGCCGAAGTCGGCCCGCCGTGACGGGTGCACCGGGTGTCCGGTCGTCGTCAGCGTCACGCTGGGCGCGATCATCACGCCGTCGCCTATGCGGATGTCCACGTCGTCGACGAACGTCAGGTTCACGTTGCCGAAGAAGTCGTCGCCGATGTGGACGTTGCTGCCGAAGCCGGCGTGGAACGGCGGGAGCAGCACGGTGCGTTCACCGACCGAGCCGAGGATCTCGACGAGCAGGGACCGGCGTCTGTCCGCCTCGCTCGGAGGCGTGTGGTTGTACGCGAAGATCTGGTCCGTGCGGCGACGCGAGGCCTGGAAGGCCGCCTCCGACTCGGTGTAGACCAGCCCCTTCGCTATCCGGGCCAGGACTTCTTCCTCGTGCGCGTCCGTCATGACGGGAGGCTTCCTTCGTCGGAGTCTTCGGTCGGTCGGAGTCTTCGGCCGGTCGGCGTCCCGAGCCTACGTGTCTCCCGAGAGGATCGGGGGCGCCGGAAAACCGGTCGTCGGCTCGGCCGTCTCCTGGCACAGTGACGGTTCATGGAGGACTCCGGGCTCGTGTCGGCGGCGGACGTGCGGCTCATGCAGGACCTGGCACAGCGGGTCGTCGCGGTCCGGCCGGATCTGGTCAACAGTGATGCCTCGCTCGGCGAGCTGGCCTGGATCTGGGGGAAGGGCCACGCGAGCGAGGGCGCGAGCTGGCGGCGTCGGCTGTGGTTCGCCGACGGCGTCGCGGTCGCGTGGGGCTGGGTCCAGCTGCCGCGCCGGGTGCGGCGCGGCGACGGGTCGGTGAAGGA
The DNA here is from genome assembly GCF_000974985.2 of Streptomyces mangrovisoli. Classification (GTDB taxonomy): domain Bacteria; phylum Actinomycetota; class Actinomycetes; order Streptomycetales; family Streptomycetaceae; genus Streptomyces; species Streptomyces mangrovisoli. The sequence goes on from NZ_LAVA02000058.1 coordinate 169,568, forward strand.
CGTGACCCACGCCTATCTCCAGTACCAGGTCCATCCCGACCACCGCGGGCTGGTCGACGACGTGATCGAGTGGTACGACGCCGTGGCGGCGGGCGTCGAGCGCACCGTGGTGCCCAGCGCCGCCGACGCGTTCGGCCTCGGGCGGTGGAGGGCGTACGGCTACGAGACCGATCCGGACTCGCTCGGCGACTCGGGGTCCTGGACGCAGCTCAACGTGCGCGACCTCGACGACCTGGACGAACCCGGCGGTCCCGGACGGCCCTTGCTGCCGGACGGGTTCCGGTTCCGCACCGCCGAGGAGGCCGGGGCGCGCGCCGTGGTCCAGGCCCATGTCGACGCCTGGGCCCCGACGACGTACACGGCCGAGGCGTACGAAGGGGTGCGGCGCACGCCGCCGTACCGCGGCGATCTGCACGTCCTGGTCGAGGCGCCGGACGGGACGATGGCCGCGTCGACGATCATGTGGCTCGACGAGGCGAACTCGACCGCGGAGTTCGAGCCGGTCGGCACGCATCCCGGCTACCGGCGGCGCGGACTCGGCCGCGCGATGCTGCTGCACGGGATGCGTCTGGCGCGCGACGCCGGGGCCGGTCACATGACGGTGGCCTGCCTGGGAGCACCGGGGCATCCCGCGGCGCGTGGCCTCTACTACGGGGTCGGGTTCCAGAAGTTCACCCGGGACGCGCCGTTGATCAGGCCCGCCCGGTGAAGGGAGTTCGCCTCACAGCCACTTCACATCCGGCCCGCCGAACCGCCGTCCCCACAGCCGCCTCACACCCGACGCGCAGGTCGGCGTGACGTTCGTCTCCCCCGTCCGCCAACTCCCTTCTACCGCGCTCGCGGTAGGCGGCGATGATCCCCTGGAGTGACGTCGGGGTCCGCGTCGCCCTTTAGCCTCGCCGTGTGCAGACAGACAGGTGGCCTCGATGGCCGTGCGGGCCGGCGACGCTCGTGCCCGCCTGTCTCGCCACCACCCTGTGTGTTTTCAATGTGGAGATGTCCGCCGACTTCGGCAGCCGGTCCTTCGGCTGGCCGGGGATCGATCTGTCGGTGGCCCTGGTCTCCGGTCTGGTGCTCCTGGCGAGGCGGCGGGCGCCCTTCTGGGTGCTGGGCGTGCTCCTCGCCCTGTCCGTCGGCTACCAGGCCGGGGGCGGCACCATCGCCATGACCCTGCCGTCGGTGGAGGTCGCCCTCTACACGGTGGCGCTCCAGACCCGGCGGGTCGCCGCCTGGGCCACCGCGCTGGTGGCCGTGTGCTGGGCGGTGGTCACGACCGTCGCGTTCGGCTCCGGCCCCTGGCAGAGTCCGCAGCGGCTGGGCGTCATCGCCTGGATCGCCGCCGCGGTGGCGCTCGGGGACGCCGTGCGCAGCCGCCGCGCCGTGGTCGACGCGCTGCGGGAACGGGCCGAGCGCGCCGAGCGCACCAAGGCCGAGGAGGCGGCCCGGCGGGTCGTCGAGGAGCGGGTGCGCATCGCCCGGGACCTGCACGACGTCGTGGCGCACCAGTTGATCCTCATCCACGCGCAGGCGGGTGTCGGCGTGTACCTGGAGGAGTCGGGCGCGGCGGCCGATCCGGCCCTGCTGCCGCAGATCCGGGACGGGGCGAAGGCCGCGCTGGAGGAGTTGCGGGACCTGGTCTGCGTGCTGGCGCCGCCGGACGAGGACGGCGCGCCGTACCAGCCGACCCCGCGCCTCGACCGGCTCCCGGACCTGGTGGTCTCCTGCCGGCACGCCGGTCTGGAGGTCGAGCTGCGGGAGTACGGCGCCGCGGTGGAACTGTCGGCGGCGGTCGACGTGGCGGCGTACCGGATCGTGCAGGAGGCCCTGACCAACGTGCACCGCCACGCCGGGGTCGAGCGGGCCACCGTCGAACTGGACTGGGGGCGCGAGCGCCTGCGGCTGCGGGTGCTCAACGGGCCCGGGACGGTCGGCGGCCGGACGGGTCCGAAGGGACCCGGGAACGGGCGGGGCACGGTGTCGATCAAGGAGCGGGCGTCGGCGCTGGGCGGCCGCGCCCGGCTCGGTCGGCAGGGCGGCGGGTTCCTCGTCGAGGCGGAGCTGCCGTACCGGGGGACGGTGGGGCGCCGGTTCGAGGGACCGGCGGCGGAGGGTCCCGGGGCCCATGGCACGGCGGAGGCCGGAGTATGACCATCCGTGTGGTGATCGCGGACGACCAGGTCCTGCTGCGGGGCACGCTGCGGCTGCTGCTGGAGAACGCCGCCGGGTTCGAGGTCACCGGTGAGGCCTCGGACGGGGCGGAGGCGGTGGAGGTGGTCCGTGGCGGGGCGACCGATGTCGTGCTCATGGACCTGCGGATGCCCAGGGTCGACGGTCTCCAGGCGATCCGCGCCATCCGGGACGACACGGCGCTCGACGACGTCAAGATCCTGGTGCTGACCACGTTCGAGTCCGAGCAGTACGTCGCGGAGGCGTTGCAGGCGGGCGCGAACGGGTTCGTCGGCAAGGGCACCGATCCCCGGGAGCTGCTGCTCGCGATCGAGACCGTGGCCCGGGGCGATGTGATGCTGTCCCCCGCCGCGACCCGGGCCCTGGTCGCGGTGTTCACCCGCAGCGCGGCTCCCGTGCCGCAGGCGGCCCAGCAGAGGTTCGACGCGCTCACCCCGCGGGAGCTGGAGATGGTGGTGCTCGTGGCGGGCGGCATCACCAACGACGAGATCGCGGCCAGGCTCTCGCTGAGCCGGCACACGGTGAAGACGCACATCAACCGGGCCATGGTGAAGCTCGGGGTCAGCGACCGGGCGCAGCTGGTGGTGCTCGCGTACGAGAGCGGCCTGGTCACCCCGTCGGGACGCCCGCGGTCGCAGTAGTCGTCCGGGGGCCTGCCGCGCTCGCGGTAGCCGTAATGGGTCCCGTCGGCGGACGCTTCGGCGGGTGCGGGCGTCGGAGGGTGGAGACGAGCCCCCTGTCCGGGGCTCCTTCTCCCTCTGCACCCCGATGAAATGGGAACACCCATGTCCTGGTTGTCCAGGATCAGCGTGGCGAACCGCAAACTGGTCGCGCTGGTCACCCTCCTGCTCGTCGTGCTCGGCGCGTACTCCGCGAAATCCCTGAAACAGCAGCTCCTGCCGGACCTGTCGTTCCCCGCGGTGACCGTGGTGGGCACGCACGAGGGCGCGTCTCCCGAGATCGTCGAGAAGCAGGTCACGGAGCCGATCGAGGACGCGGTGAAGTCGGTCGACGGGGTGGAGAGCATGACCTCCACCTCCCGGCAGGGCTCGACGACGGTGAGCGTGCAGTTCGACTACGACGCAGACATCGACGACGCGTCGAACAAGGTGCAGCAGGCGCTGTCGCGGATCTCCGCCCAGCTCCCGCAGGGAGTCGACCCGCAGGTCAACACCGGCAGCACGGACAGCCAGCCGACGATCACGCTGGCCGCCACCTCCGACGCCTCGCAGCACGATCTGGCGCAGGCCCTGGACGACGACGTCGTACCGGCGCTGAAGGACGTCGACGGCGTCAACGACGTGACCGTCTCCGGCGAGCGCGACCAGGTGGTCTCGATCGTCCCGGACGCCGACGCGCTGAAGAAGGCCGGGCTGACCACGCAGTCGATCTCGGACGCCGTGGCCGGCCTCGGCACCAGCCCGGCGGGCTCGCTCGACGAGGGCAAGGACTCCGTCAGCGTCTCCGTCCCGCACTCGGTCGCGAGCGTCAAGGACATCGGCAACCTCTGGCTGTCGAGCGCGTCGACCGGCACCGGCTCCGGCGCGACCGCGGGCTCCGGCGCCGCCACCGGCATGGGCGGCGCGTCCACCGGCGGTACGTCCACCGCGTCCCCGGTCCAGCTCAAGGACGTCGCCGAGGTCAAGCTGACCGAGGCCACCGCGACCTCGCTGACCCGTACCGACGGCAAGGCCAGTCTCGGTGTCGCCGTGACCATGGACCACAACGGCAGTTCGGCGTCCATCTCGGACGACGTCCGCGCCCAGATCGCGGACCTGGAGCACAAGCTCGGCCACAACGCGCGGCTGACGGTCGTCTCGGACTCCGGCCCGCAGGTCAGCAAGTCCGTGTCGGGGCTGTTCGAGGAGGGCCTGCTCGGCCTGCTCATGGCCGTCCTGGTGATCGTGCTCTTCCTGCGCTCCGCGCGGTCCACGCTGGTGACCGCCGTGTCGATCCCGCTGTCGCTGCTGATCGCCCTGACCGCCCTGTGGATCGGCGACTACTCCCTCAACGTCCTGACCCTGGGCGGTCTGACCATCGCCGTCGGCCGCGTGGTCGACGACTCCATCGTCGTCCTGGAGAACATCAAACGGCACCTCGGATACGGCGAGGACAAGCGCCGCGCCGTGCTGGGCGCCGTGCGTGAGGTCTCCTCGGCGGTCACCGCCTCGACCCTGACGACGGTCGCCGTCTTCCTGCCCGTCGCCTTCGTCTCCGGCATGGTCGGCGAGTTGTTCGGCCCGTTCGCGGTCACCGTCGTGGTGGCGATGGCCGCCTCGCTGCTGGTGGCGCTCACCCTGGTCCCGGCCCTGGCCTACTGGTTCCTCAAGCCGCCCGCCGACGCCATCGGCGCCGACCCGGACGAGTACCGGGCCCGCGTCGAGGCCGAGGAGCGGCACGGCTTCCTCCAGCGCGTCTACCTGCCGGTGATCAACTGGTCGGTGCGCAGGCGCCGTACGGTCCTGAGCGCCGCGGTCGCCCTGTTCGTGATCACCGTGGCCATGGTCGGCACCCTGAAGACCAGCTTCCTCGGCGACTCCGGGTCGACCAGCCTGAACGTGACGCAGACGATGCCGGCCGGCAGCAGCCTCTCCGCCACCGACGCCGCCGCGAAGAAGGCCGAGTCGGTCATCAAGGACATCGACGGAGTCGCCTCCTACCAGGTCACCGTCGGGTCCAGCAGCGCGGGCTTCAGCGGCTCGACGAGCAACGCCTCCTCCGCCTCCTACACCGTGGTCACCGACAGCGAGGACGTCACCGACCGGGTCCAGGACACCCTGCGCGACCGCCTGGACGCCCTGCACGGCGCCGGTACGTTCACCCTCGCCGCCGGCGGTGGCGTCGGCAGCGACAGCGACGTCGAGGTCGTCGTGCACGCCGACGACGACGCCACGCTGCGCACCGCCACGAAGAGCGTCGAGTCCGCCCTGAAGAAGCTGGACTCGCTGTCGGAGGTCACCTCCGACCTGTCCGAGGAGTCGCCGCAGATCACCGTCGCCCCGAAGGGTGAGAAGAGCGCCGAGCTGGGCCTGACCGCGGCCTCGCTCGCGCAGAGCGTCGGCCAGGCCCTCCAGGGCACGACGGCGGGCCAGGTCACCCTGGACGGACGGCAGGACGACGTCGTCGTCCACGGCACCGACGACCGCCCGACGTCCCTGGGCACGCTCAGGGACCTGGACATCACCGTCGGCGGCGAGACCGTCCGTCTCGGCGACGTCGCCACCGTCTCGCGCACCGAGGCGCCCGTCGAGCGCACCCGCACCGACGGCGAGCGCACCAACACCGTGTCGGCGACCCCGGCGGGCGACGACACCGGCACCGCCAGCACCGACGTGCGGAGCGCGCTGGACGCGCTGGACCTGCCGTCCGGGGCCAGCTACACCATGGGCGGTGTCACCAGCGAGCAGAGCGAGGCCTTCGGGCAGCTCGCGCTCGCCATCGCCGCCGCGATCGCGCTGGTGTTCCTGCTGCTGATCGCCACGTTCCGGAGCGTCCGGCAGACCCTCGTGCTGCTGGTGTCGATCCCGTTCGCCGCGACCGGCGCGATCGGCCTGCTCGCGGTCACCGGCACGCCGCTGGGCATCGCCGCCCTGATCGGTCTGCTCATGCTGATCGGCATCGTGGTCACCAACGCCGTCGTCCTGCTGGACCTCGTCAACCAGTACCGCCGCCAGGGGATGTCCGTCCACGACGCGGTGGTGGAGGGTGGTCTGCGCCGGCTGCGGCCGATCGTCATGACGGCGCTGGCCACGATCTTCGCCCTGCTGCCCATGGCGCTGGGCATCACCGGCTCCAGCGGCTTCATCTCGCAGCCGCTGGCCGTGGTGGTCATCGGCGGACTCCTGTCGTCGACGCTGCTGACCCTCGTGCTGATCCCGACGCTCTACACCATGGTGGAGACGCGCCGGGAGCGGCGCCAGGCCCGCAAGGACCGCCGCCGCACCCCCGAGGCGCCGCGGCCGGCCGAGCCGGAGCCGGTCCTGTCATGACGTGACCCGACCCGCGAGCGGCGGGCGGCCGATCCGACGGACGGCCGCCCGCCGCTCGCGGTCACGGCGTGACGTGGCAGGGCATGGCGTCGTGGGAGTCGTACGTGTCGTACGGCTGCGGCGGCGCCTCGCCGTCCACGACGCGGGCCCGGACGGCGCGGCACCGGGGCGCGGCGCCGGTCAGCCCGCGTCGGCCGCCGGCGGCGACGCGAGGAGCAGGTCGGTCGTCAACTGGATGTGGGCCGCGGCGAGTTCGCAGGCGCGGTCCGCGTCTCGGTCCAGCACGGCCTCGCAGATGTCGCGGTGCTCCTTGGCGACATCGCGCCGCGCGCTGGCCCGTACCGCCCAGGCGCGGTACAGCTCGGCCTTGTCGTAGAGCTCCGAGCGGAACCCCTGGAGCAGCGGGCTGTCGCAGCCCGACGCGACGGTGGCGTGGAAGGCCGCGTGGGCGGATCGCCAGCTCGCGTTCAGGGCGCCGTCGACGAGGGCCTCGGTGCGCGCCATGTGGTGGTGCGTCGCGACGACGGACGCCTCCCAGGCGAGATCGCCCTCGGCGATCGCGCGGCGGACCATGAGGGTCTCGATGTCGACGCGCACGCGCGTGAGGTCGACGAGGTCCTGCCGGGACAGCGACATCACCGCGAAGCCCTGCTGCGGGGCGGACTTCACGAGCCCCTGCTGGGTGAGCCGGGTCAGCACCTCGCGCACCACCGACAGGCTGACGTTCAACCGCCGGGAGAGCGGTTGGACGAGCAGGCGTTCCCCCGGGGCGAGGACGCCCATCAGGATCTCCTCGCGCAGTTCCACCTGCACGTCCTCCACCAGGGAGGAGCCCACCCGCTGCCGTTTCATGCCCGCAGTGTAGGGCCGCGGTGGATCTAGGTCCCAACGAAGGGCGGTCTCAGTCCGGCTGCGCGGTCCGCCGGTGCGGCAGTGCCCGCCAGAGCCGGCCGCAGAGTACGGCACCGGCGAACAGCAGGACGTAGACCAGCGGCGTCCACGCGCCGCCGCTGCGGCTGGCGTGGCCCTGATGGAAGACGAAGGTGACGGAGCTCTGCAACCAGGCGACGCCGCTCCAGGTGAAGGTGGCGTCGGAGTGCGCACCCGTGGCCGTCAGCGCCTGCTGGTAGGCGTTCTCGGCCTCGCCCAGGAAGTAGTTGAGCAGCAGCGGCACGGTCAGCAGGAAGACGGCGGCGGCGATCCAGGAGTGCCGTGGCCCCTCGCCGAGTTCGGCGGCCAGGTACTCGTCCGCGAGGGCGCGGCTGCTCCCGAGCCGGCGTACCGCCTGCGCCGCCCCGACCTCGGCGGCGGCTTCCAGCAGGTTGGCACGGACCTCGCGGCGCCGGGCGACCCGGTTGCGGGAGGGGAGGTCGTACAGGCGCTGGTCCAGCGACCAGACCAGCCGCTCGATGCGGAGCCGGTCGAACAGGGTGACGGTGTGCGGCATGTCAGGAGCCCTTCTGCGGTGCGGTGGGCAGGGGACGGGACAGGACGGCGTCGACGGTGTGGACGTGCCGCGCCCAGGCGGCGGCGCCGGCCGTCAGCGCTTCGTGCCCGGCGTCGGTCAGCCGGTAGTACTTGCGCGCGGGGCCGCTGGAGGAGGCGACCAGCCGGGTGGCCAGCCGCCCCTCTCGTTCGAGCCGGGCCAGCGCCGGATAGACCGTGCCCTCCAGCACGTCGGTGAAGCCGGCACCCTGCAGGCGCTGCGCCACCTCGTATCCGTACGACTCCCGTTCGGCCAGCAGATGCAGCAGCAACAGGGAGAGGACGCCTTTGAGGAGCTGCGGGTCATGGCTTGAGGTCACAGCATCTAGACTGTTACCAGTACCTGGCAATGTCAAGTAGCCCGATCCGGCGAGGTGTTCCTCAGGGGACGCGCAGCAGTCGCAGCCCGGCCGCGCTCTGGAGCGCCATCGCGCCGGCCGCCGTGACCGCGACCGCGAAGCCGCCGCGCGCCCCGGCCGAGTCGATCGCCCAGCCGGAGAACGCCACCGCGGCGGCGGAGCCGGCCGCGCTCGCCGACCCCAGCCAGGCGAACGCCTCGGTCAGCACGGCACGGTGCACGAACGACTCGGCGAGCAGGGGGAACAGCACGAGCAGGGGCGGGATCACGACGCCGGTCAGAACCAGTGCGAAGCCGAGCTCCAGCGGTGAGCCGACGGCGAGCAGGAGCGCGCCGCCGAAGGTCAACACGCCCGTGGCCGCCATCAGTTGCACCCCTGGTGCGGTGGTCGGCCGGCGCAGCCCGTACAGCCATCCCGCCACCAGCCCGCAGCCGTTGGAGACGGCGAGGACCGGGGCCGCGGCACCCGGGGCGCCGTGCTCCACCACGAAGGCCGGCACGGACACCTGAAGGGCACCGAAGAAGACCCCGACGCCGAGGCTGAGTCCGAGCAGGAGCAGCAGGGGGCCGCGCGGCAACAGGCGCCGCCCCAGGGCGCTTTCGGCGTCGGCGGCCACCGGGGCGGGTGCGCTCGCGCGGTGTGCGGCGAGGAGCGCGCCGCCGCCCACGGAGAGGGAGGCGGCCAGCACGGTGCCGGCCAGGGGATGGCCGGCCCCGGCGAGGGCGCTGACGGCCATCGGGCCCACCAGGTAGCCCACGGCGTTGCTGATCGACTCCAGGGCGAAGGCGGTGGGCAGTTCGGCCGCCCGGCCGCCGGAGCGCAGCGCGGCCGACCAGCGGGCCGCGGACATCGCTCCCAGCTGCGGTACGGAGGCCCCGACCAGCGCGCCGCCGAGCACCAGCCAGCCGTCGGCGGCGTCGGCGACGACCAGTGTCACGAGGAGGGCCGCCGCCGAGGCGTGGACGAGCAGGGTGGGCGGCAGGACCCGGGTCTGCCCGAACCGGTCGACGAAACGGGCCAGTTGGGGTGCGCCGAGCGCGTCGGCGACGGCGAAGGCGCCACTGACGAGCCCGGCGGTGGCGAAGGTGCCGGTGCGGCTGTGTACGAGCCACACCATGCCGAGGCCGGTCATCGCGATGCCGACGCGCCCCAGCGAGGCCGGCAGGAAGAAGGCTGCGGCGCCCGGGGTGCGCAGCAGGGAACGGTAGTTCGCCGACGGCACGGCGAATCCCTTTCGCTGCCCGGCGGGACGGCCCGTCCCGGGTCGGCCGGTGCCCGGTTGCGCCGACCCGCGGATGCCGTCAGGACCCGTCCAGTGGTGGCGCGGAGAGGGGACACACGCCCCGCACCGACTCCGTCACCGGGCAGAAGTCTCGATGTCTCGTGGACGGCCATTGTCGTCGCCGGGACACGGGGAAGTCCACGACCACGCGGAAGCCCATGACCACGGGGACGCCCATGACTACGAGATGTCCACGACCACGGCGACCGCGACGCCGCTACGCGTCCTGGGGCCGCAGCACGATCTTGCCGTGGGTGTGTCCCTGCTCCAGTTCGCGGAACGCGTCCCGCACCGCCTCCAACGGGTAGGTGCGCGCGATCGGCACCTCCAGTTCGCCGCGCGCGGCAAGACGCGCCAGTTCACCGAGGACGACCGCGCAGGCGGCGGCGCCCTCGCCGTAGGTCCGCGCGCCGACCTTGGCGGCGGTCGCCCAGTCGCGGACGGTGTTGATCCGCTCCGGCGGTACGCCCAGCTCCACTGCCAGTTCGACGTACCCTTCGCCGAACGTGTCGATGAACGCGTCGACCCGTCCGCCGGCCGCCCGGCGCACGCGCTCGGCCATGCCGTCGCCGTACGTCACGGGCACCACCCCGTGCTCCTTCAGCCAGGCGTGGTTGCGCTCGCGCGCGAGGCCGATCACCGTCGCGCCGCGGCGCCGCGCGAGCTGCACCGCGAGCGATCCCACGCCGCCCGCCGCGCCGGACACGACGACGGTGTCCCCGGGGCCGGGATCGACCGCGAACACGGTGGCGTACGCGGTCGTGCCGGCCACGTACAGCGCCCCCGCCACGTCCCAGGGCAGCCCGGCCGGGCGCGAGACCAGCGCGACGTCGTCGACCGCGACGAACTCCGCCTGGCTCGCCCGGCCGTGGCTGAAGCCGAGTACCTCGTCGCCGACCGCGAACCCGCGCGCCTGCGGCCCGAGTTCCACCACGACGCCCGCCAGGTCGCTGCCCTGCCCGGAGGGGAACGTCGCCGGCCAGCGGTCGTGCCGCGCGCCCTCGCGGATCATCACCTCGCCGGGCTGGATCCCGGCCGCGCGGACCTCGACCAGGACCTGTCCCGGTCCGGGCACGGGGCGCGCCACCTCCTCCACCCGCAGCACATCGATCCCGCCGTACGCGTGGAACCGCACCGCCTTCATCGCGTGACCACCGCTCCCTGTGTCGAGGACGGGCGCGCCGCAGGACACGCCGTGGGCGGCCGCGGGTCGACCGCCGCCGCTGCCTCCAACAGCCGGGGAGCGGCGTCTTCTTCCCGGATCCGCGGATCGATCCGGTTCGTCCGACGGTTCAGTCGTCCTCTCCGGTGTCGTGGTCGGAGTGGTTGGCCGTGTTCAGCTTCCAGTACGCGCGGGTGTGCAGGGTGAGGGGGCCCGCGTCCAAGGCGGTGGCGGTCCGTGTGGCTCGCCGGGCGCCCTGCGCCAGCAGGTGGCGGCGGATCTCGCGCATCACGCCCGCCTCGCAGCCGACCCAGATCTCGGTGGGCTCCTCGGGGAACCGCATGTCCCGCACGGCCGCCACCAGTTGGCCGCCGGGACGGCCCGATTCGGCGGTCCAGGTGACGACGGGTTCGGCGGGGCCGGAGAGGCTGAGCCTGTCGTCGAGATCGACGACCTCGACGATCGCCTCCGCCCGGGTGCCCGCGGGAAGGGATTCGAGGATCGAGGACATGGCGGGCAGCGCGCAGTGGTCGCCGACCAGAAGGATGTTCCGGGTGTCGTCGCGCGGGAGGAATCCGCCCCGGGCCTGACCGGAGATCTCCAGGGTGTCGCCGGGCGCCGCCGCCGAGGCCCAGCGGGTGGCGGGTCCGTCGGCGTGGATGCCGAACTCCAGGACGATCTCGCCCTGTTCGGGGTCGTACCGCCGGACCGTGTAGCTGCGCATCACGTTGCCGCCGTCGGCACCGGGCACGAACACCTTGAGGTGGGCCCCGGGTCCGTCCGCGGTCCAGCCGGCCAGGTCGCCCTCGGCGCGCACCCGGACGAGCCGGGGCGTCACCCGGGTGACCTCGGCGACCGTCAGCCGGCGGCGGGGCAGCCGCTGGCGTCCGCGGCCGCCGCCCCGGGGCCCGGCCGATGTCTGTGGGGTGGTCATCTCTGCTCCTGGAGGTCGGGATCAGGCCGAGGAATCGACTCGGCGTACGAGGTAGTCCCACGTCCGCAGGAGGTACCCGTCGGACTCGGCGTGGGCGTAGCGCTTGCCGGGGTGGTGCAGCGCGGGGTCGACGCCGCCCGCCGAGGCCGCGAGAACCTGGAGCCGGCAGGCCCGTTCCAGGAGGATCGCGGTCGTGACGGCCGTGGACACGCTGGAGCCGACGGCGATGATGCCGTGCCCGACGAGGAAGAGTCCGCGCGCGTCACCGAGGCAGTCCGCGACGGCGGCGCCGAGTTCGGCGGTCTCGACGAGTCCGGCGGGCTCCTCGAAGCGGGGCACTCCCCCGGCGAACGGTCCGGCGCCGTTGGAGAAGGCGTACAGCGGCGCTCCGGTCGCGGCCAGCGCGATGGAGTACGGCGGGTGGCAGTGCACCACGCTGTTGATGTCGCCGCGGGCCCGCAGCACCTCGGTGTGGAGCGGGTACTCGCGCGGGGGCGGTCCGGATCCCTCCAGCAGCCGGCCGTCGAGGTCGACCAGCGCGACGTCGTCCGCCGCCACCTCGTCGAAGCCGCGCGGTCCGGTCTTGAGCCAGACACCGCGCCCGTCGGGGTCGCGCTGCGAGACGTGGCCCCATACGGGGTCGCCGTGGTCGTCGGTGCCGAGCACCCGGCAGCCGGTGACGACGGCGGAGGCCGGGTCCGTCGTACGGCCGGGTGCCGCTGCCGGGCCCGACGGCGCCGTCGCTGTCGATGTCGCTTGGTTCTCGGGCAGTGCCCTCACCTCGGTGCTTGTCGTCGGTCGGGGGTGTGGCTGACGCCGTCGACGGCCGGGTGACCGGGAACTCCGGCTCCCCGGCCACCCGGTGCCGCGGCGGGCTGCGTCCGGCCCGTCGCGGCCTGCTCCGCCCGCACGCGGTGACCTGGTCAGCCGGCCTGGTAGGCGCGGTCGAGGATCTCGTCGACCACCGAGTTGAACCGCTGGGGGTTCTCCCAGTAGTCGGAGTGCGGGGCGCCCTCGACGAGTTGGACGTTCGCCTCGGGGAGGAGTTCGCGCAGACGGGCGTAGGCAGGCTTGTAGACCATGACGTCGGCACCGCCTTCCAGGATCGAGATGCTGACGCCGGCCGTGATGGCGTCCCGCATCTGCTGGATGGAGACGGACCCCTTCAGCGAGTTGGCGAGCCGGTTGGGCCGCCCGGGGCCGGTCTGGTTGAAGCTGCCGACCTGGAAGAAGAGGTGGACCTTCTCCACCTCCTTCTCCTGGAACTCCTTGGTGAGCAGGAAGTCGGCCACGGAGAGGTGGCGGACCTGCTCGCGTCCCTTGTCGTTGAGGTCGGATATCTCGTCGCCGACGGGGCCGAGGGTGCTGGTCATCACGATGCCCGCGACCCGCTCGGGGTGGTGGACGGCGTAGGAGAGCATCGAGTAGCCGCCGAGGGACTGGCTGACCATGAACACGCGGTCGACGCCCGCGTGGTCGAGCACCGCCTCGATGGCGGCGGGGTGCAGGCCGGTGTCGAACCGCCCCGAGTCGATCAGGGAGAGGCCGAAGCCGGGCAGGTCGATGGTGATGACCCGGTAGCGCTGCTTGAAGTGCGGGATCTGCTGGTACCAGGCGGCGTGGTTGCCGCCGCCGCCGTGCAGCAGGACGAGGGCCGGGCCCTCTCCGTGCGACTCGTAGTAGACCTTGCCGTCCCCGGTGCTCGCGTAGGGCATCGGTCACCAGTCCCGGTCGGCGTGGTGGGTGATCTCGACGTGGTGGCCGTCGGGGTCGTGGATGGTGGTGGTCTTCGAGTTGTTCTGCGGCCGGCTGTACGGCTCGTCGTAGGGGACGCCGAGCTTCTCCAGGTGCCCGAGGAACGCCTCGAAGTCCTCCACCTCGATCGCGAAGTGGTAGTGGATCTTGGGGTCGAGGTCCGTGATCGGGGAAAAGTGCAGGTCGAAGTTGCCGTGGGTGAGCAGCAGCGCCTGGATCTGCGGGGCGCCCGCCGAGCCGGAGCGGGCGCGCGGGATGATGCGCTTCATCCCGAAGACCTTGCCGTACCACTCCTCCGTCCTGGCCGGGTCGGTGATCGGGAAGTTGACGTGGTGGATGGTGTGAGCGTCGGTGCTCTTGTCGAGGTCGGGACTCATGGGGATTTTCCTTTCGCTGCCTGATGACCCGTGCGGGCCGGCGTCGAGTGGTGGTGCGGAGGGCTCACGCCGCGGCGCCTCGGCCTCGGGCGCGGGACGCGCACCGACCGGTTTCTCAAGCCGCTGTATCGTGACCTATCGTTATCGAGCGTAGTGAGTGCCGGAGAGAGACGTCAACCCCGGTGCGGCACCTGGTGCGGGTCGGGCCCTACGGCCCTGTCGGCGGCGCCGGGGCATCCGCACAGGCCCCGGCGGCCCTTCTCGGCCGTCAGCGGGCCTGCTTGATCGGCCCCGTCCCGCCGAAGCCGACGACCGAGTCGACGTCGACGATGACGGCGACACCGCGCCGTTCGGCGTCGCGCCCCCGCTCGGCCTCCGGAATCCCGGCGTAGACCGCGTCGTTGACGGAGGCGTCCACCCGGGCCCGACCCTTGACCAGGATCCGGCGGGCACCCACGGCGGGGTCGGGCCCCTGCGCGGGGTCGTAGTACAGGATCGAGATCGCCGGGTTGGCGGTCACGTCGACGGCCAGCCCCTCGTGCTGCTTGCGCACCCAGATGGCGAGCTGGTCGCGCGAGTACACGAAGATGCTGCCGCGGAACGACACGGACGGGGTGCCGTCGACGGCCACCACGCTGACCACCGCGGGCCGTTCGCGGTCCATCGCGCTGTTGAGCGAGGCCGCGACGGTCCCGGTGAGGTCGATCTTCTCCGCCGGCCGGTCGGGGGCGTCTGCGGGCTTTCCTGCCATGGTCATCTCCCGGTCATCGGTCGCCGTCCGCCAGCAGGCGGTACAGCTGCTTGCAGGTCTCGTTGAGCAACTCCGTGGCCCTGACGGGGGCTTCGCCGCCACCGTTGAGGGCCACCTGCCGCGCCGCGGCCGCGGTGGCGTGGATCGCCCGGTGCAGCGCGTACGCGCCCTCCGGTGCCAACGCCCAAGGCCCTGCGGGGTCGTTGACGCTGTCCACGTACGCGACGCCGGCCTCGGTCAGTTCGTAGGTACGGCCGTCCTCGGCCTCGCCGTCCGTCACGCGGACCAGGCCCTCGTCCTGCAACTGCCGCAACACGCCGTAGACGAAGGCGGGACCGGGGAAAGGCCGGCCGAAACTGCGGGCCTCCAGCGCCCGCACCAGCTCGGTCTCGGTGCGCGGGCTCTCCGTCTTGAGGAGGGCCAGCAGCACCCACCGGCGGCCGCCGGAGCGCCGCCCCCAGGCCGGCCACGGGCCCGCGGCCGGGCCGGAGGCGTCGTACGCGAACCGCCTGCCGCGGCCACCGCCACGGCCGCGGCGACCGCCGCCGTATCCGCCGCATCCGCCGTATCCGCCGTATCCGCCGTATCCGCCGCATCCGCCGTATCCGCCGTATCCGCCGTATCCGCCGTATCCGCCGTATCCGCCGCGGAGCGTCCCGTAGGAGTACGGGAAGTCGTCGTTGTACACGTCATCTCCCTTCGGTGACTGTGTCGGACTGTGTCGATGATATATCGCTAGCAGTCGCTGTCAATATCTCCGATAGTCGGTAACCGGAGTTCCGCTGCCGCGGGGGCGATACGCGTGAACAGTGACTTAATGCCGCGAATCAAGAGGCGCAGGCGCCCTCCCGATGTATCACGATCGGCATGGGCACACGCTCGCGTCACCCCCGGCCGGCCTCAGCCGCCCGCCCGACCTCCGCTCCCGGGGCGAGCCGGCGGAAGAGGCCGCCGTGGAACACCAGTGGGGAGCGGTCCTGGTCGCGGGAGAGGCCGTGCACCTCCAGCAGGGCGACCGTGTGGTCCCCGCCCGGCAGCAGCGCGAACACGGAGCAGTCGAACCAGGCGGCGGCGCCGCCCACGAACACCGCTCCCGCGTCGCTCCGCCGCCAGCCAAGGCCGTGGAAACGGCCGTCCGGCCCGCCGCGCGACAACTGGCGGCAGACGCCGTCCTGGTGCTCCGCCAGGACGCTGACGCCCAGCCGCGGCAGCCGGCTCAACCGGTCCCAGGTGGCCGACGAGTTCCGCAGACACACCGAGACCAGCGCGGGGGTCAGCGACACGGAGGTGAAGGAGCTGACGGCCATGCCGACGGGCGATCCGTCCACGAGGCCGCACACCGCCGCGACACCGCTGGGAAAACAGCCGTAGGCGTCTCGAAGTACCCGCGTGTCACGCACATCGCGCAGGGTGGTCATGCACACTCCCATGACGGTCGACCGGCTCCACGAAGGGCCGGGATGCACGAGGTGGCGGCCGATCCGCCGCTCCATCCTCGGTAAAGGTCTATCACGATGTATCGATAACGGTCTACGGGTCCACCTCCGCGGCGGCGGCACCCTCTTCCACCTCTGCTGATACCATGTCGATATATCTGTGAGATGCGATGCGAGGTGCGGGCGGCGAGCTCGCAGAGGCCGGTGATGGGGCGGAATGCACAGGGGTAGTCACGACCGCGGCGCGGGGCGCCGAATGCGCCGAGGCAGAGTGCCGAGCCTGCTGCTCGCCGCACTGCTCGACGGGCCGGCCCACGGCTACGAGCTGATGGACCGGCTGGAGGCGTCCAGCGGCGGCAGCTGGCGGCCCAGCCCGGGATCGGTCTATCCGCTGCTCCAGTCGTTCGTGGACGGCGGCCTGGTGGAGGGCAGCGACGCGAACGGGCGTCGCGTCTTCGCCCTGACCGACGCGGGCCGCGAGCAGGCCCTCCAGGGGCAGGACGGCGACATCGCCACCGAGGAGGCCGCCACCCACGAGGAGCTGCACCACTCGCCGCTGCGCACCGAGATGGAGCGACTGAAGGCCGCGGCCCGCCAGGTGTCGTCGTCGGAGGCGTCGGCCGAACAGATGGAACAGGCCATCGCCGCCGTCCGCAACGCGCGGCAGACCCTCTACCGCATCCTGATGGACCAGTAGGCCACCCGCTCCGCCCGCTCCCCCAGCCTCCCGCGACTGACCGGATCCGATCACCGGCAGCCGACGGGAGGCTTCTTCATTCGTGCGGCCCGCGCGCCCCCGCACCGCCCGCCGCACCGCCCCCCGGGGATTCGTATCACCTTCTTTCGTACCGACCCTTTCCGATGTATCACGACTGTCGCTACCCTTCTGTCACCCGGGCAACGGTCGGCGACGGAGCCGCCGCGCCGCGCCGCTCTGTGGCTGGGCAGGACACGGCCGGCCGCGAAGCGGCCCGCTCCTGCACGGACCAGTGGCCCGGGGTGTCGCCGCGGGGGTGCGCCTGGATCGCCTTCCCCCCGCGGCACGACACCTCCTCACCGCGCCCGGCCGCAGCGACAGCGATATGTCATCCATCGGGCCACCGGATCCCCCGGGGCCGCCGGACGCGGGTCCCTCACGACCTGGCGAAAGGTGCCTCCGCATGTCCTCGACCCCCTCTCCCCGAAGATCGCTGCTCGCCTCCGGCCTGGCCGCCGGCCTACTGCTCAGCGGATGCGGCCTGATCAAGGACGACGCTGCCTCGGGCGCGGCCTCCGGGCCTCTCACGCTCGGCCTGGTGAACGGCGGGACCACCCGCTTCGACACCTGCCTCCAGGAGGCCGTCGAGAACGACGCCCGGTACAACCTCGCCCACCTCGTCACCGCGCACTCCCAACATGACGCGGACTCCGAACTGGCGGCCGTCCAGGACATGATCGACCGCAAGGTCGACGCGATCATCCTCCAGCCGGTCAGCGCGGCGGCCCTCCAGGACGACCTCGCGAAGGCCAGGAAGGCCGATGTGCCGGTCTTCCTCATCTCCGTGGCGCCGGACGACACCTCCGGCATCCTCGGCGCGGTGGTCGCCGACCTCACGGGCGTCGGCGCCCTCGACGCCCGGTGGATCGGGCAGGACGCGGCAAAGGCCACCGTCCAGGTGGGCGTCATCGGCGGCTCCTCCGGGTCCGCGTCGGACCAGCTGGAGGACGGGTTCAGGAAGGCCCTGCCCGCCAACGCGTCGGTCGTCGACGACAAGTCCGGGAGGTACGACCCGGCCGTGGCCGCCAAGGTGGCGCGGCAGATGATCGAGGCGCACCCCGGCCTCCAGTACGCGTTCGTGGCCAACGAGGACATGGCACTCGCCGCGCGCACCGCCTTCGACGAGCACGGCGGCGGCCAGGTGAAGATCGTCTCGGTCGACGGCACCGACGAGGCCCTGGCCGCCCTCAAGGACGGCCGGCTGTCCGCGACCGTCAGCAACTCGGCGGCCGACACCGGCACGCTCGCGGTCGAGAACACCCTCTCGCTGCTGCGCAAGGACAAGCCCGTGGACAAGATCACCAAGGCGCGGATCCGCCTGATCACCCGTCCCAACGCCGACACGGCACCGGTGTACTGCCCCTCGGACGACAGCTGAACGGCGGACGACAGCCGGACGAGGTGTGGGGGGCCGCGGCCCCCCACACCTCGTCCACGGCAGCCGCTCCCTACGACACGGACACGCCCCGGTCGGCCGCACCCGCCCGGGCGCGGCCGCGGGCCACCGCGAACAGCGACACCGCGGCGACCGCGCAGGACAGGGCGCCTACACCGACCGCCCAGCGGGGCGAGACATGTTCCCCGATGGCGCCGACGACGGGACCGCCGATCGGCGTGGTCCCGGCGAAGCCGACGGACCACAGCGCCATGACCCGGCCCCGGTAGCGGGCCTCGCTGGACATCTGCAGGGTGGCGTTGCTGATCGCCATGAAGGCCGAACTGCCGACGCCGACCAGGACCAGGGCCGCCACCGCGACCGGCAGCGTCGGACTCAGCGCGAGCGCCGTGACGGCACCGCCGTACAGGACGGACGCCCAGGCGATCGGGGCCGTGCCCACGCTCTCGCGCCGGGCCACGACGAAGCCGCCGACGACGGCGCCGACGCCCATCGCGGACGTCATCCAGCCGTAGGTGCCGCCGTCGCCGTGGAACGTCGTGCGCGCCAGCAGCGGCAGGGTGATCGGGAACTCCGCGGCGAAGGTGCCCACCAGGAACACCATCGACAGCGGCCAGAGCAGGTCCTTGTGGTCGCGGACGTAGCCGAACCCCTCGCGCAACTCCCGTACGGCCGGGGCCCGGTCGGCGCGGACCGCGCCGGCAGGCAGGGTCCACAGGGCGACGATGATGCCGGTGAACGACACGGCGTTCAGCAGGAAGCACCAGCCGATGCCCACGGCGACGATGAGGACGCCGGCGATCGCCGGGCCGACCGCGCGGGCCGCGTTGATCAGTACGCCGTTGAGGGACACGGCGTTGCGGATCAGCCGGGGTCCGGTCAGCTCGATCAGGTACGACTGACGCACCGGGTTGTCGACGGCCTGCGCGATGCCCAGGACCAGTGCGCAGCCCAGGATCGCGGGGATGCCGACCCGTCCGGTGACGGTGAGCGTGCCGAGGACGAGGGCCGCTGCCGCCATCGCCGACTGGGTGAGCAGCATCAAGGTTCGCTTGGGGAAGCGGTCCGCCAGCAGACCGCCCCAGGGCGCGAGCAGCAGCCCCGGCAGGAACTGCACGGCGGTGAGCCAGCCGAGGGCGGTGCCGGAGTGTGTCAGCTCGACGATGAGCCAGCCCTGGCCGACGGACTGCATCCACGATCCGGGGAGGCTGATGGCCTGGCCGATGAAGAATCTGCGGAACGGTCCGGCCCGCAGGGCCGCCAGCGTCCGATGGTTGCCCGAAAGGGCCTTGCTCGCCTGTCCGTCGGGGCGCGCGCCGGTGGCCGCGGATTCGCGGTCACCGGCGCGCGCCGCCCCGGACTCAGGCGCCTTCGGGTCGTCGCCCGGTCGGTTCATGTTCCCTGCCTTGTGGTTCACGCCGGTCCGCGGCCGCGGCACGGGCGTCGGGGTCCGGTAGGTCGGCGGCTGCCGCCAGCGGGTAGTGGCACGCCGCGAACCGTCCGGGGAGCACCTCGCGGATCTCCGGCTCCGACCGCGCGCACCGTTCCTGGGCGGCGGGGCATCTGCCGCTGAACCGGCAGCCGGTGGGCGGTGCGAGGGGTGAGGGTACGTCTCCTTCGAGGGGGGAGCCGGTGAACGGCCGGTCCGGGTCGGGCAGCGGTACGGACTCCAGCAGGGCCCGGGTGTAGGGGTGGACCGGGTTGTCGTAGACCTCCACCGAGTCGCCGAACTCGCAGACCTTGCCGAGGTACATGACCAGGACGCGGTCGCTGACCGAGCGCACCACCGCGAGGTCGTGCGCGATGAAGACCACGGTGAGGTCGAACTCGGGCTTCAGCTTCTCCATCAGGTTGAGGATCTGCGCCTGCACGGACACGTCGAGCGCGGACACCGGCTCGTCGCACACCAACAACTTCGGTCGGAGGGCCAACGCGCGCGCGATGGCGACCCGTTGGGCCTGTCCGCCGGAGAGCTGGCGGGGCAGCATGTCGGAGAACCGTTCGGGGGTCAGGCCCACTTCCTCCAGCATGTCCGTGGCGCGCCGGTCCCGTTCCGCCTTGGGTACGCCGTCGATGGCGAGCCCTTCGGCGACGATCTCCTTGACATGGCGGCGGGGATTGAGCGACCCGAGCGCGTTCTGGAAGATCATCTGCATGTCGCGGCGCAGCGCCCTCATCGTCTTCTCGTCGGCCCGGTCGATGCGTTCGCCGGCGCAGCTGATCTCTCCCGAGGTCATGCCGCCGAGCCGGAGGACGGCCCGGCCCATGCTCGACTTGCCGCAGCCCGACTCCCCGACGATGCCCAGGGTCTCGCCGGGCAGGACGTCGAAGCTCACGTCGGAGACGGCCTGCACCGTGCCCGCGTCGGTGTGGTACTCGACGACGAGGTTGCGCACGCTGAGCAGGGCGTCCTCGCCGCGCAGATGGGCGGTTCCGCTACCGGCCATCGTGCTCACCTCCCCGGGCGCCGACCGCGGCGGGGGCCGGCACCGGGTCGGCGCACGCCACGTGGTGGCCCGCGGCGACGGGCGTCATGTCCGGTCCCAACTCGTGGCAGGGGCCGTGGAAGTGGTCGCACCGGGCCGCGAACCGGCAACCGGCGGGCGGTTTCACCGGGTTGGGCAGGGTGCCGGGGATCAGCCGGAAGGGGCTGTGGCGTTCGTGCGTGATGGTCGGCGTGGCGGCGAGGAGAGCTGCGGTGTACCGGTGCCGGGGTGACTCGAACACCTGCCGGGTGGAGCCGGTCTCGGCGAGGCGGCCGGCGTACATCACCGCGGTGCGGTCGGTGCGGCCGGCCACCAGGGGCAGGTTGTGACTGATGAGGATCATCGACATGTTCCGCTCCCGCTGCACGCGGCGGAGCAGGTCGAGGATCTGCCGCTGGATGGTGACGTCGAGCGCGGTGGTGGGCTCGTCGGCGATCAGCAGGTCGGGCTCGCAGGCGAGCGCCGCGGCGATCATGACGCGCTGGCACATGCCGCCCGACATCTCGTGGGGATAGTTGCGCAGCCGCCGCTCGGGGTCGGACACGCCGACCTCGCGCAGGAGTTGCAGGGCCCGGCCGCGGGCCTCGGACCTGCCGAGGCCGAGGTGTCTGCGCATGCCCTCGGTGAGCTGCCGCTCCACCGGGACGACCGGGTTGAGCGAGCGGCCCGGGTCCTGGAAGACCATGGAGATCTGCGGCCCCCAGATCTCGCTCATCTCCTTGCGGGGCAGGCCGATCAGCTCGCGCCCCTTGAACAGGACGGAGCCGGTGCGGTCGGACCGCCGCGGCATCAGTCCCATGATCGCCCGGGACATGACCGACTTGCCCGAGCCCGACTCGCCGACCAGCCCCATGGCCTCGCCGTGCCCGACTTCGAAGGACACGTCGTCGACGGCCTTGACCACCCCGTGCCGTGAACTCAAATAGGCGCGGAGATGCGTGACGTGAAGGAGTGGTTCTGGTTTCACGGCTCTCGGGTCCTTCTGCTCACTGCTCGACTGTTCGGTCAAAGCGGCTCCTGAGGTGGTCTCCGATCTGGTTGAGAGCGAAGACGGTGAAGAAGATCGCCAGCGCCGGCACGAAGACCAGCATCGGCTGGTCCGCGATCGAGTCCTTGGCCGCGCTGACCATCCCGCCCCACGAGGGGCGCGGCGGCGGGATGCCCAGGCCGAGGAAGCTCAACGACCCTTCGGCGACGACGATGTGCGACAGCACGATGGGCATGTACGAGGCCAGCGGCGGCAGGACGTTCGGCAGGATCTCGCGGAAAAGGATCCGGAACGGGTTCGCGCCGAGCCCCTTCGCGGCCCGTACGAACTCCCGCGCCGACCACGACAGGGTGTGGGCGCGGGCCAGGCGGACGAACTGCGGCACGCCCATGACACCCATACCGAGGATCAGGGTCTTCACGCTCGGGCTGAAGATCGACGCGAGCGCCAGCAGCAGCACGAGACCGGGGAAGGCGAGCATGACGTCGGAGACCAGGACCACGACGCTGTCGATCCAACGGCCGAAGTAGCCCGCCAGCAGCCCGAGTACGGTGCCGACGACGAAGGCGATCAGGCAGGCCGCGGCGCCGACGACGAGCGAGACGCGGGCGCCGTAGACGACACGCGAGAGCATCGAACGGCCGAGGCCGTCGGTGCCGAGCAGCGTCGAGAACGAACCGAGGTCGGGGGCGGTGTGCGGGGCCCCGATCGGGATCGCGTACGACGCCAGCGGAAGGACCGGCGCGAGCACGGCGAGGGCGACGATCAGCACAAGCCATCCCTGACTGAGCCGGACCAGCGCCGACGTGCCCCTGCGGTCCAGGGTGACACGGGGCAGCCGGCCGGGCGCGACGGGCGGCCTCGGCTGCCCGGTGGCGCGCTCGGCCGCGGTGTCGGTGGTGGTCATGCGGCCGCCACCCGCCTCACCCGGGGGTCGACGACGCCGTAGCCGATGTCGGCGAGCGTGTTGACCGCGACGCACACGATGCCGGTGAAGGCCACCATGCCCTGCACCATGACCACGTCCCGGCTGCCGATCGAGGTGATCAGCAGCTGGCCGAGGCCGGGCAGCGAGAACAGCGTCTCGGCCACGGCCGTGGCGCCGACCAGCCGGCCGATGCTCAGGCCCACCATGGTCACCAGGGAAAGC
Source organism: Streptomyces mangrovisoli (assembly GCF_000974985.2). Taxonomy (GTDB): domain Bacteria; phylum Actinomycetota; class Actinomycetes; order Streptomycetales; family Streptomycetaceae; genus Streptomyces; species Streptomyces mangrovisoli. Next base: position 192,062 of record NZ_LAVA02000058.1, read on the forward strand.
GACGAGGGCCGAAACGCGTGCCGGAACATGACGTAGGCCCTGCTCATGCCGCGGGCGCGCGCCGCGCCGATGAAGTCCTCGCCCAGGGTGCCGATCAGGTCGGTGCGCAGCAGCCGGTGGAACGCGGCGATCTCCACCAGGGCGATGGACAGGGACGGCATGATCGCCGCCCGGAGGTTCTCACCGAACCCGGCGCCGATGGGCGTCCACCCCATCACGGGGAACCAGCCGAGCCTGACCGACAGGAAGTAGATGAGCACCGGCCCCGCGATGAACGCGGGGACCGACAGGAACACCGAGGACACCGCGGTCAGCGCCCGGTCGAGCGGGCTGCCCGGCCAGGAGGCGCACGCCACCGCGAAGACCACCGCGAGGACGAGCGCCATCAGCACGGCCAGCACGGTGAGTTCGAGGGTGACGGGCAGCCGCTCGGCGATCGCGGTCGTCACCGACTGGTGGGTGAGCGGCGAGGTGCCGAGGTCGCCGCGCAGCGCGTGCGAGAGCCACTGCGTGTACTGCTCGAACACCGGCTTGTCCACGCCGAGTTCCTTGTTGAGCGCGGCGACGTTGGCCTTGGTCGCGTTCTGGCCGAGGATCACCTCGGCGACCGAACCGGGGGCGCTCGCCATGAGAACGACGATGGCCAGCGTGACCAGCAGCATCACGAGGACGCCGCGGCCGGTCTTGCGTACGACGGCCAGAGCCGTCCGATTGCGTTTCACCGTGCGCACTCCGTCACTTGGCAAGCCACAAGTCCGCCGGAAGCGGAGAGCCGGATCCGTCGAGCACCACTCCGCCGACCTTCTTCGTCACCGTGGCCTGGGCCGTGCGGGCGACCAGGATCGCCGGGTCGAGCGCGGCGAGCCGCTCGGAGACCGTCCGGTAGGCGGCGGCCCGCTCCTCGTCGGTCGTGGCCGAACTGCCCTTGGCCAGCGCCGCGTCGAGCTGCGGGTCGGCGATCCCGGTGGCGTTGCGGGGCGACTTGCCGGAGAAGGCGGAGGACAGGGCCGGCTCCGGGTCGAGGAAGAACGCGGTGGACAGCAGCATGTCGTACTGCTTCTGCCCGAAGACCTTCCCGGACTCCGACCAGTCGACCGTCTGAATCTTGACGGTGACGTTGTCGTACGCGCTCAACTGCGCCTGTACGGCCTCGGCCAGGGCCTTGTCGGTGGGGAAGGCGGTGAAGGTGAAGGAGACCGGCTTGCCGTCGGCGGCGAGTTCGTCGAACAGCTTCTGCGCGGCCTGCTTGTTGTACGTGTGCAGGGCGACGTCGTTGTAGTACGGACTGGCCTTCGGGAAGAGGCCGCTCGCCGTCTCGGCCTTTCCTTCGTACACGGCCGCGTTGAGCGCGTCGGTGTCGATCGCCTCGCTGACCGCCTGGCGTGCCTTCACGTCCTTGAAGGGTGCGCGCAGGGTGTTGAGGGTCAGGAAGCGGCCGCCGCCGGACGGCACCGTCTCGACGGTCAGGCCGGCCGCCTTGGCCTTGGCCACGGCCTCCCAGTCGGTCTCCACGCCGAGGTCGGCGCCGCCGCTGGTCAGCGAGTTGACCCGCTGCTGGGGGTCGGTGGACGTGGTCAGCGTGATGCCGTCGAGGTAGGGCTTCGGGGCGTCGTAGTAGGAGGTGTTCTTCACCAGGTCGAGCGCGCCGCCGCGGGTCCAGCTCTTGAGGGTGAAGGGCCCGGCGCCCACGGGGTGGGCGTCGAAGGAGCTCTCGCCCTTCTTCAACGCGGCCGGGGACGCTATCCAGTTCATGGCGCTCAGCACGACCTGCTCGCCGTACAGAGGCGTCGCCATCGTGAGCGTCACCTCCAGGGTGGTCGCGTCGACGACCTTCGTCGACTTCACCACCGAGGCGTACGGCTGCGAGTCCGAGCCGAGCTTGGGGTCCTTCAGCCGGTCCCAGTTGTACTTCACCGCGGCCGCGTCCAGAGCGGTGCCGTCGGAGAACTTCAGGCCGTCCTTCAGCTTGAGCGTGAAGGTCTTGCCGCCGTCCTTGGTGGAGAAGTCCGTGGCCATCCGGTACTGGAGGGCGCCGGTCTTCTCGTCGCTGACCATGAGGTTGCCGTAGAGCGCGTTGCCCAACAGGGCGGTGCCCTGGAGGGTGTTCTGGAGGAGGGCGGGGTCGAGGTTGCGCGGTTCGCTGATCTCGACGGCCCGCAGGGTGCCGCCCGCGACGGGGCTGCCCGACGCCGCGGACCCGTCGGAGCCGGCGGTGCTCTCGGACTCGCAGGCCGCGAGCAGCAGCGCGGCACAGCAGCCGGCGACAGCGGTGAGAACTCTGTTCCGAACCATGTCGTACCTCTCGAAAAACGGGATGTCTGAACGTGGGCACAAGGTCGCCTTCGCCCGTGGGGAGGCCGGCGCACGGTGGGATGGACGGCACGCCGACGTACGGCGCCACGGCAGTCCTCCGGCCCCGCCTGCAGTGCGGGGTGGAGGGGCGCCGACGTGAATCAGCGGTGACGCCGGAAACAGTGACAACCGCGCTCAAGGGATGTCCAGGGTGGTGACAAACCTTCGACGACCTGCTGCCGAAACCTTAGGTTCTATGTCACGATAGGTTTGCGACTGAGTCACTAGCAAGGGTCGTGATCGAGGAAATTCGCGGCCGGTGACGGGCGCGTCCAAGAGGTCGCCGGGCAGCCGTCGATCATCGAGCCTTGGCGTCTCAACTGGGATTTTGAACCTGGCGCCGGGCGCCTGGTCAGGCTGCCCGCACACGCCGACCGCGGGCACTTGACGTAGCCTTAGTGATCGATAACGATAGTTGTCGATAGATCACTGATAGTCGATGGCGACTCGGTGCCGCACGACGGTTCGGGCCGTCCGCGCAGGGGCCGCACGCCATCCTCGGGACAGGGAGCCGAGATGACCGCGAGCACCGGACCCCGAGGGCGAGTTCGAGGCACCGGCAACGACGGACGGCGGCTCCGGGGTGGAGCCGCCGTCGGGGGCGGGGACACGAGGGGCGGTCAGCCGGCCGCCACCGGCTCCTCCCCCGCACCCTCGCGGGTCAGCCGTGCCGCGTACTCCTCGTTCTCCTCGCCCAGTTCCGCCGCACGCTCCGCGCTGATCACCAGCCGGCCGAGCACCGCCGGGACCGCCACCGCGGGCAGCAGATGCCGGAACAGGGCCGCGATCCGCTCCTCCAGGTCACGCCGTTCCACCAGGATGTGCGAGTAGATCTGCACACCCGTCCACGCCCCCGAGAACAGCCAGGCGCTCTCCGCGCAGTCCACGCCCGGGAGCAACTCCCCCTGCTCCTGGGCCTCGCGCAGCAGCTTCTCGGTCGTGTCGATCCACGCGGTCACCAGGTGCGTGCCGAACTGCGCCCGCATCCCGTGCTCCAGCGACAGCTTCGCCGCCGCACTCACCACCGGATGCCGACGCATCCGATACGCCGTCAGCAACCCGAGATCCACCAGCTCCTGCAGCTTGCACACCCTCGACGGCAGGAGCAGGACGGCGAGTTGCTCGTTCAGCACGCCCTCGGCCAGCGCCTGCTTCGACGGGAAGTGGAAGTACAGCGCGCCCTTGGTCACCCCCGACCGCGCGAGGATCTCCCCGATCGTCGCCGCCTCGTACCCGCGCTCGTCGAACACCGACGCCGCGGCTTCGACGATCACACGCCGGGTCCGAATCGCACGTTCTTGCTGAGCCACCTACCCCACCTCCGCAGTCACCACCGGACAGCCACACACCCCCACCAAACCAAACCAGCTAGTCCGTATATTCACAAGCCCGGATCGCCGGAACCGCACTCGAACCCCCCTCGGAGCGCCCTCGAACCCCGGGCCGAACCGTACCGCCGACGTCCGGTTTCACGCCGTCCCGCTCCGCACCAGACTGGAAGGAACGATTCGGCAGAACCCCCGCGACCCCAGGCGTCACAGGAAACACGCAAGCCCCAGGAACACCCGTCCGCGACGGCGGCGCCGTGGCCGGATCTCGCTCGCCGCTGAGGCCGTAGGATCGCGGCACCCGATCGAACGGACGCTCGGGACCGGCGAATCGAGCGAGCCCGTGAGTGACGATGTCCTGTCGGTCATACCGACCGACCCCGAGTGGCAGCCCGATCGGGCATCGGCCGGCCGGGCCACCGCGCTCGCCGCGCACCTGGCCATGGAACCGGCCACGGACCCGGCTGCCGACGGCACCCAGCTCCTGGACCTCGACATCGACGTCACCTGGCACGACACGGTCACGTTCGTGGACTGCGGCAGCAACCTGGAGCGGATCGGCTGCCCCCACTGCGGTGCCGTGCTCGACCTCGACACATGGCACGACCTGCTCGACGCCGCCGGCGACGAGGACGGCGGGTTCCCGACCCTGACGGTGGTCGTGCCCTGTTGCGCCGGCACGACCTCGCTCGACGCACTGGACTACGACTGGCCCTGCGGTTTCGCCCGCTTCGAGATCGCCCTGTGGAACCCCGAACGCGCATGGCTCGACGACGCCGACCTGGCCGCGGTGGCCACCGCGCTCGGGCATCCGGTGCGGCAGATCAGGGCACACATCTGAGGCGGATCACGGCCCACGTCCGAAGGTTTCGGCGATCCGGCCGACCCGCAGATGCCACGCGTCGTCACCCGCGGCCGCGGCCCGCACCGGGGCCCGCCCCCGGTTCACCGATCGCGTACGGGATCTGGCGGCGGGAGGTGATGTCGAGCTTGCGGAAGACCTTGTTGAGATGGAACTCGACGGTCGAGGCCGTGACGAACAACCGGGTCGCGATCTCCCCGTTCGTCAGCCCCGCAGCGGCCATGGACGCGACCTGCCGTTCCCGCGGCGTGAGATCGGACCTGGTCTCCGGCGTCCGTCTGCGGGCCGTCTCGCCGGTGGCCAGCAGTTCGGTCCGGGCCCGCTCGGCGTACGGCAGCGCGCCGAAGGCGTCGAAGCTCTCGTACGCGGCGCGCAGCTGCCTCCTGGCATCCGAGCGCCGCCTGCGACGTCGTAGCCATTCGCCGAACAGGATCCGGGAACGGGCGAGTTCGAGAGCGAGCGGAGCCTGCTCCAGCAGCTCGGCCGACTCCCGGTAGAACTTCTCGGCGTCGTCGCCGTCGGCGGTCAGCGCACGGCCGAGGGCGAGGGTACCGAGGGCCCAGGGGGTACCCGCGAGCGGCGCGCGTTCCTCCAGCCGGGCCACGGCCCGGCCCACGCCGGCCCGGTCGCCGGTGCGCACGCCCGCCTCGATGAGCAGCGGCAGCACGAGGTTGCCGCAGGCCGGTGGGTCCGCCTCGAACACCGCCCGCGCGTGCCCGGCCGCCTGCCGGTAGCGGCCGCGCCCCAGCTCGAACACGGTCAGCGCGTGCCGCGCCAGCAGCTGGAGCAGGCCGTGGCCGATGTCGTGCAGCTCCGCGATCCGCCGCGCCGCCGCCCGCAGTTCGGCCTCCCGGCCGGTCAGGGCGAACAGATGGAGCCGGTTGATGTCTCCCCCGCCGGGAAAGCCGGTGTCGGCCGCGATGTCGTCGAACTCGGCGTAGCGGACCTCCGCTTCCTCGAACCGCCCGTCCCACAGATCGCAGCGCGCCGCGACGAGCAGGGTCATGCTCAGCGCGTAGAGCGCGCCGGCGTCGCGGTCGGCCGCCGCCAGGCGTTCGGTGATGTCCCGCTCGGCCCGCACGTCCCACAGATCGTCGCAGGCCATGGACACCATCACCGCGAAGGGGCTGCTCGCGCCCCCGGTCCCGGCGCCGCCCCGCAGCGCGTCCAGCGCCGTACGCAGCAGGGGCGCGCCCCGCTCGAAGCCCTCGGCCGCCCGCCGGGCCAGGCCCTCCATCAGCAGGTCACGTCCGTGCGGGACCAGGTCCGGGTCGGGTCGCGCGGCAACGGCGGCGGCCGCGACCTCGGCCGGCGACACACCGCGAGTACGGTCGTGGGCGACCAGCGCGGCGTGCAGCGCCTCGCAGAGCAGCTCCCAGGTCAGCCGCGGGTCCTCGGGCCCGAGCCCGGCCACGGCGTGCATCAGCATCGCGGGGACGTCGGCGACGGCGATCTGGAACATCTGCGCGGTCGCCCGCATCCGCAGCTCGCGCGTGCGCATCACCGGGCCCCGGAGGTCGCCCCCCGCGAGGTCCAGCGCGGTCCGGGCCGCCGACGCGTCGCCCGACATCAGATGGGCCTGCGCCGCGTCGAGCAGCCGCTCGGCCCGTGTGCCCGGGGCGGCGGTGAGTTCGGCGGCCCGCGCGAGGAACAGGGCCTGCTGGGAGTAGCCGCCGCGGGAGCGGGCCCGTTCGGAGGCGGCCGCCAGGTCGTCGGCCACGCCGTCGTCGGCCCCCTCGGCGGCCTCGGCCCGGTGCCAGGCGCGGCGATCGGCGTCCCGTACGGCGTCGCAGGCGGCGGCCAGGGCCGCGTGCGTCCGGCGGCGCTCGGCGGGTGCCGCACCGGCGTAGACCGCCGAACGGATCAGCCGATGCCGGAAGGCGGTCGGCGTGTCCCGGCAGAGGATTCCCGCGGCGACCGCCGGCCGGGCGGCGCGGGCGGCCAGGCCGAGCCGCCCCGCGGCCCGCCACATCAGCGCGGTGTCGTCCGAGGGGGCCGCCGCGAGCAGCAGCACCAGTGTTCCGGTCGCGGGCGGCAGGGCGCTGATCAGGCGCTGGAAGTGGCTCTCGAGCAGCCGGCCGACCGGCAGCGGGTCGGGCAGCGGGGCGACACCGGAGAGCTGCTCGGCGGTGAGGGCGTCGGCCAGCTCCAGCAGCGCGAGCGGATTGCCGCCGGTGCCGACGACGATCCGGGCGGCCACGTCCGCGTCCACACGGCGGGGGACGGTGGAGAGCAGGGCGTCGGCCTCCGGCTCGGGCAGCCCCGTCACGACCTGTACCTCCAGCGCGTCGAACAGGCCGTCCTCCCCGTGTCCGTCGCGGACGGCGAAGACCATGCCGAGGGAGTCGGCGTACAGTCGGCGGGCGGTGAAGGCGAGCGCCTCGGCGGACTCCCGGTCCAGCCAGTGGGCGTCGTCGACGAGGAACAGCAGGGGCTGGTCGGCGGCGGCGTCGGACAGCAGGGTCAGCGTGGCCAGCCCGACCAGGTAGCGGTCCGCGGGCGGTCCCGGCAGCAGGCCCAGGGCGGCGTCGAGCGCGGCCCGCTGCGGCCCGGTCAGCCGGTCGGCGCGGCTCAGGAACGGCCGCAGCAGGCGGTGCAGTGCGCCGTATCCGAGGCCGGTCTCCGGTTCGACCGCGGTCAGCCGGACCACGCGGAGTTCGTGGGCACGGGCCGCGGCGTACTCCAGCAGCCGGGTCTTGCCGATGCCGGGTTCGCCGGTCAGGACGAGCGTTCCGCTGAAGCCGTCGCGCACCGCGTCGAGCAGCCGGTCGACGGCTGCGCGTTCGGCGTGCCGGCCGACCATCGGCGGCCGGCGTGCGCCGGGCTGGACGCCGTACCACTCCATGGGACGCGCCTCCCCCTCGTCCGCGGACGTCCTTGACCCCGGGAACGGTAGGAGCACCGGCGAGGTGGAAGCGAGCGTCATGTGACGGTGGTCGAGCGCGTGCGGGCCGGTGGGGGCCCGTTCGCGCAGTTCCCCGCGCCCCTGAGGTGCGTGCCCCAGCCCCTCCTCAGATCCGCGGGGATACGCGAACAACCCCGTCAGCCCCGACCCCTCAGGGGCGCGGGGAACCACCCCCTCAGGCCCACCCCCTCAGGGGCGCGGGGAACTGCGCGACCAACCCCCCACCGACCCGCGGAGAACTGTGAGAGCTGCATGATCGCTTCCCTCCAGGGGCGCGGGGAACTGCGCGATCCCCCCCACCGACCCGCAGGGACCCACGGGGCCAGCCCCCCCAGGGGCGCGGGGAACTGCGCAAAAGCGCCCACCGCCCGGCAGGGCTACCGCAGCGCGTGCACCACCGCCCGCAGCTCCGCCCGCGACACCACGCCCAGCTTGGGAAAGATCCGGTGCAGGTGCGAACTGACCGTGCGGTGCGACAGATACAGCCGCTGCCCTATCTCCCGGTTCGTCAGCCCGTCGGCCGCGAGCTGGACGATCTGCAACTCGTGCGCGGTGAGGCGGTCCCGCGCGTCCGGAGTCCGGCGGCGACTCGTCTCGCCCGCGGCGCGCAGCTCCCGGCGGGCCCGCTCGCCCCAGGGGATCGCCCCGAGCGCGTCGAACATGTCGCGGGCGGCGCGGAGATGGTCGCGGGACTCGACGCTGCGCCGCCGGCGCCGCAGCCACTCGCCGTACGCCAGACGGGTACGGGCCCTGATCAGCGGCCAGGCCCCGAGGTCGGCCCGCAACGCGGCCGCGAAGAGCGGGTCGGCGTCCTCGTCGGCGGCCGACAGCGCCCGCACCAGGCGCAGTTCGGCGTGGAGCACGGGGGCGGAGGTCACCGTCGCGACCTGCTCCAGTTCCGCCACGACCGGCCGTACGGCGTCCAGCCGCCCGCAGTGCGTGGCCGCGTCGACGAGATCGCCCAGGGCCGTGAGCCGCAACGCGACCTGGAACGCGGGATCCGCGGGATCGTGCAGCCGCCGGAGATGGCCGAAGGCCTCCTCGAACCGTCCGGCGCCCAGCGCGGCCAGCCCGCGGGCCATCGACGCCGTGGCCAGCACCGGCCGCGCCCCGGCCGGCAACCCGATCCCCTCGGCCTCCTCGGCCAGTTCCCGTGCGGACTCCTCCTCACCGCGCAGCGCCGCCAGCTTGGCGGCGGTCGCGGTCATCAGCGCGTACATCATCGTCTGGCTGGTCTCGCGCGCCAGTCTCCGGGACTCCTCGGTCGCGGCGATCGCCGCGCCCAGGTCGCCCACCACCAGGGCGCTCCACGCGTCCGCGCCGACGGTCCGGGCCAGCAGCCCCAGCCGGCCCTGGGCCCGCAGCGGCACACCCCCGGCCGCCGAGAACTCCCGGGCCAGGTCGAAGCCGCCGACGAGGAGCGAGGCGGTGCTGAGCATGCGGTAGGCGCGGCCGTCGTCGCCCTCCTTCAGGGCGACCTGCCGGGCACGGGCCAGGACGTAGCCGCCGCGTTCGACGGGGGCGGCGTAGGCGCAGATGGCCAGCCGCCACGGATCGAGTTCGTCCAGCTCCATCCGCTCCACGGCCCGCAGAACCCTGCGCCGCCCCTCGGGGCCCGGGTCGGACCAGAAGCACAACTGCGCGGCGCTCCACAGGATCCGCAGCGCCAGCGCGCGGTCCTGCGCGGCCATCTCCTCGGCGAGCGCGGTGAGCGAGTTGGCGCCCGAGGCGTGGCTGTGCAGCCCCTCGTCGAAGCTGCCGCGGAGCCAGACGACCGTGGCGTGCTGCCGTCGCGAGAGCGGTCCGGTGAGCGCCTGGTCGAGCAGCCGGGTCACGGTCTCGGGGCGGCCGAGCTCGACGGCGAAGTCCGCCGCGCGCAGCAGCCGTTCCGCCCGGCGGTCGGCGATCTCGCTGAGCGCGGCGGCCTGTTCGAGGGCGGTGACGGCCGCCGCGATGCCGCCTCGGCGTGCGGCCCGGTGCGCGGCGTCCTCCAGGGCGGCGGCGACCGGCTCCCGCGGATCGTCCGCCGCGGCGGCCCGGTGCCGCAGTTGGCGGTCCGGCTGGTCGTCGAGGACGGCGGCGAGGGCGGCGTGCGCGGCGTGGCGCACGCCGGTGGGCATCGTCTGATGGATCGCCGAACGGATCAGCGGATGCTCGAACCGCACTTCGTTGCCCACGACTTGGACGAGCCGGGCCGGAACGGCCGGTTCGAGGTCGGCCGTTCCGGCCGGCAGGCCCGTGAGCAGGCGGGTCGCGCGGCAGATCTCCGCGAGCGACGGGCTGTCGTCGAGGACGGCGATCCGCAACAGGCCTCGAGTGATGTCGGGCAGGGTCTCCAGGCGGTCGGTGAAGGCCCGTTCGAGCCGCTCGGTGAGGGGGAGGCGAGAGACGTGCGGGTCGGCCGACGCGTCGAGGGCGCGGGGGAGCTCGGTCAGCGCCAACGGGTTCCCGGCGGCCTCGGCCAGCAGCCGACGATGCGCGGTCGGGCGCAGGTGCGGGGCGTGGTCCGCGAGGAGTTGGGCGGCCTGGCCGTCGGTGAGCGGGCCGAGGGGCACCGAGGTGACCTCGTCGGAGTGCAGCCGCGACCGGTAGCCGTCGCGTGCGGCGCCCACGATGAGCACCGGTTCACCGGCGATCCGGCGGGCCACGAAGGCGAGGACGCAGGCGGTGGCGTCGTCGAGCCACTGGACGTCGTCGACCAGGACCACCACCGGCGCGGCGGCGGCCGCGTCGGCCAGGAGGTTGAGCACCGCCAGGCCGACGAGGAAGACGTCGGGGACGCCGGCCTCGGCATGACCGAGGGCCGTGTCCAGGGCCTGCCGGTGCGGCGCGGCGAGCTGGGCGGCTCCCGCGGCCAGCGGGCGCAGGACGAGTTGCAGACCGGCGTAGGGGATGTCGCTCTCGGCCTCGGCGCCGCTGGTGCGCAGGACTTGATGGCCGAACCCTTCGGCGAGGGCGGCGGTCTCGGCGAGCAGCGCGGTCTTCCCGATGCCGGGCGCCCCGCGGACCAGCACCGCGGTGCCGCGGCCACGCGGCTCGGCCAGCAGCCGGCGCAACAGATCCAGCTGATCGTCCCGACCGACGAGCTCCACGATCCCCCCATCAGCCGGGTCCCCGGACCCGGTCTGTCTGGAAGGTCAGGATACTGCCCGGCGGGGCACGTCCGAGCGGAAGATCAGGAAGCGCGCAGCTCGCTTCGCCACCATCGGGGGCACCGTGTGCCGAGCCGCGGCGGGTCCCGAGCAAACGGTCGGCCGCCGCGCGTCGCGGGGGCCGACCGCTCGCCGGTCGCCAACGGGAGTCGCCCGTCCGGCGTCGATCGGAGCGCGTAGATCAGAGCGCGTAGATCAGAGGGCGTCGATCATCCCCCCGTCAACCAGGAAGTCCGCGCCGGTGATGTTTCCCGAGCGTCGGCTCGCCAGGTAGAGCACGAGGTCGGCGACCTCGGCGGGCCTGCTGAAGCGGCCCGTGGCCGCCGCACCGGCGGCGTTGCGGGCCACCTCGCCCGGATCGACGCCCAGCGACTGCCCCACGGTGTCGGCGACCCCGCCCGCGCCCTTCCACAGATCGGTCTCGACCGGCCCGGGACTCACCGTGTTGATCCGGACGCCCTGCGGCCCGACCTGCTTGGAGAGGGCCTTGCAGAAGTTCGTCAGGGCGGCTTTGGCGGCGCTGTAGTCGATGACCAGCGGGTCGGGCAGACGGGCGTTGACGGAGGAGACGGTCACGATCCGTCCGTCGCCGGACGCGACCAGGTGGGGCAGGGCGGCGCGGGTGGCCCGTACGGCGGCCAGGAAGTTGATCGTGAGCGCCCAGTCCCAGTCGTCGTCGGACACGGCCTGGAAGCCGTCGACCCGCGGGCGGACCGCGCCGACGTTGTTCACCAGCACGTCGAGGCCGCCGTGCAGGGCGACCGCCTCGGCGACGAGCGCGGCCGGCGCGTCGGGCTCCGTCAGATCCCTTTCCACGACGGCGAGTTGGGCGCCACTCTTGATCAGTGCGTCGAGACCGTCGCTACGACTCCGTGAACCCGCCACGACGCGGGCGCCCGCTCCGAGGAGAGCCTCGACGATCGCCAGGCCGATGCCGCGCCCCGCTCCGGTGACCACGGCGGTCCGGCCGTCCAGGCCGAGGTCGAAGGCGGCGGGGCCGGAGGCGGGCGCGGTCATCGGGCGGCCCCCAGGTTCTGCCGGCCCAGCCAGGTCAGGACCGTGTCGGCGACCTCGCGCCAGCCGCTGTCGATGGTCAGGGAGTGCCCGCGGTCGGGGAAGCCGATGATGTCGGTGACGGCGTCGGAGTGCCGGTACTGCTTGAGGGTGGCCCGGGTGACGGTCTCGGGGACGGTGTGGTCCTTGCCGCCCGAGATCAGCAGCAGCGGGCCCCGCCCGGAGTTGTCGGTGGCGACCTTCGCCGGGGAGTGCGGGTTGAAGTTGGCCGCGGCCGCCTCGTAGAGCGGCTTTCCGGGGGCGGGGATGGTCCACTGCTCGTACAGGGCGTCGGACTCCTCCTCGGAGATCGCGTTGCCGAAGGCGAACCGGAACTGCTCGGCGGTCAGCGACACCGCGCGGCGCTTGTTGGCGGGGTTCCTGAACACCGGGAGGGTGGCCCGGAGCGCGGACAGCGGCAGCGGCAGTACGCCCTTGATCTGCGCGGCGTCGATCGCGACGGCCGCGGCGGCGCGGTCCTGGCCGAGCAGCTTCTGCGCGATCATTCCGCCGAAGGAGTGACCGATCAGGACGGGCGGTGCGGGCAGTTCGGCGATCAGCGCCGCGTAGTGCTCCACGACGTCGTCGATGCCGTGGTCCGCGATGCTCTCGGGATTCTCCCGGGCCTCGGCGACGGTGTCGGGGTCGCCGGGCCAGGCCGGGGCCGAGGGGTCGTAGCCCTCCTCGCGGAAGAGGTCGACCCACGGCTGCCAGGAGGCGCTGTGGAGCCACAGCCCGTGGATGAAGTAGACGGGGATCGGCGTGGTCATGGCTCAGCCCTTCGGCGTGGCGGCGTGACGCTTCTTCGGTGGCTCAGACAACCCCAATCCCGGGGCCTTCGCACCGTGGTCGCACCCCAGTCCTGCCCGGCGGCCCCCCGAACGGCCCACGCTCCCGTCCGAGTGGCAGGGCTACGGCAGGACTGCTCCGTCGGGCTACGGCAGGGCTGCTCGTCGGGCTACGGCGGGACTGCTCCGCAGGGCTGCGGCGGGACAGGGGTGTCGCCGGGACACCCCCGTGCCCTGCCTGGCCCGTCACCGAGGGGAAGCCGTGGACCGTCACCGCGGCGAACCCGCGCACTCGTCACCGAGGGGGCAGCCGCAGGTCGATCCAGGGAATCGTGTCGCCGGGCAACAAGTAGCGCTCGATCTCGACGAATCCGCGCTTCAGCGCGAACCGCAGCCCGTCGTCGTTGGAGGACAGGACGACGGTCTCGACGACGTCGGCCCCCAGCTCCCGCGCCCGGTCCAACCCCCGCCCGTACAGCTCCGCACCGAACCCGCGCCCCCGGTGCGGGGCCAACACCCGCGCGATCACGGTGGCCGTCCGCGTCTCGTCGACCGGCGGGCGCACGGTGGTGCACCCCACGAGCTCGTCGCCCAGGTAGGCCACTTCCAGGTGGTTGCGCCCGGCGCGTTCCCGTACGTCGTCCAGTGACAGCGGGTGGGTCGGGATGATCACGTTGTGGACATGTTGCCAGTCGGCGAGGGCGGCCTCGTCGCACGGCTGCTGAAAACGGAGTTCGGACATCGCCCCAGCCAAGCCGATGGCGTCCCGACTCTCAACTGCGTTCCGCGCGGCGGCCCGGTGCGCGGCGCGCCAGGGTTCTGAGCGCGGCGTTGCGGCCTCGGGTGGGGACCGTCCACAGGGGGTGGCCGCGGGTGCCCCACTGGTTCAGGAGGGCGTTCGCGGCCAGGAAGCCGCTGGTGGCCGCGCGTTCCATCAGGGCGACCGGGAGGTCGGTGCGGACGAGGTCGCCCGCGAGCACCAGGCCCGGGTGCGCGGTGCGTACCTCCGGACGGTCGTCGTACCCGCCGACGGGGAACAGGGGGCAGTCCGCCCGCAATTCGTGGCGCGCGTCGACGATGCGTGCGGCGCCGGTCTCCGGATAGACCCGGGCCAGCTGTTCGACGAGGCGCTTCGCCTCGGCCTCGCGGTCCGCGTGCTCCGGCAGTGCGTATCCGTGCAGTTCCACGACGGAGCCGCCGGTGCGGGCCGCCCAGTGGGCCGCCTCATCCTCCCAGCGCTCCAGAACGCTGACGTTGTCCAGCGAGCCGTAGCCCGCCGTGCCCAGGAAGCCGGGGCGGCCGGGGGCGACCGGACGGTCCAGCCACAGGCGCGAGACGAGGAAGGGCGGGGCGGGACGGAGCTGCGCGACGCGCTCGCGCCAGCCGGCGTCGCCGAGTCGGGGCGAGCGGTTCACCAGGGTGCGCAACCCCCGGGTGTCCAGGGCCAGAACGACCGCGTCGTAGCGCGCCGCCCGGCCCCCCGCGGCGGAGGTGGTCACCGTGAACGTGCCGTCGCCCGCCGGGGACACGGACTCGATCGGTGTCGAGGTGTGGAGGGTGGCGCCCTGCCGGAGCAGGTAGGCGGCGAGGGGGTTCCACAGGGCCTTCGGGAAAGGGGCGTTGGGCACGTCGAACAACAGGCCCTCGGCGGAGCCGAGGAAGTAGATGTGGAACATCAGGATCATCTCCGCCGCCGACAGGTGGCTCGGGTCGGAGAAGAAGCTGCGCGAGAAGACCTCGAACGCCAAGTGCCTCGCGGCGCGCGGGAATCGGAGGATCTCCAGGTGTTCGTAGGCGCTCACGTCGTCGAATTGTGTGTAGACGCCGGGCACTTGCACGTCCAGCAGGGGCAGCGCGGCCAGCGGGTTCATGTGCAGCAGATCGCGTGAGCGGAAGGAACGGCTGAGCGCCACGAAGCCGACGGCGCTCAGCGGCGGGGTGCGCGGGACCCTGCGGAAGCTGTCGTGACGGCCGTTGCTGTGCCGCAGCGGGTAGTCGGGCAGGGCGGTGAGGCAGTCCAGACGGGGGTCGGCGCGGCGCAACAGGGCGCGCAGGTTGTAGTACTGGCGGAAGAACGCGTGGAAGCCGCGACTCATCGTCATCGTCGAGCCGTCCTGCAGGTCGGTCGTCCAGCCGCCGACCCGGCCGCCCAGGTAGGACTCGCTCTCGTAGAGCGTGACGTCGACGCCGCGTTCGGCCAGCGCGGTCGCGGCCGCGAGGCCCGCGATGCCGCCGCCCACGACGGCGGTCCTGCGCGCCGGGCCGCTCAGGCGCGGCGTCCCGGGGGGCGGGGGCAGATACACGGCCTGCCGGTCCCGTCCGGGGCGGGCCGGTACCGCGACGAAGCCGGTCATCGCCCACCTCCGGGACGAGATCGTTCGCCGGTAAGGGAGTTGAGCCAGGAGGCCGGGGCGGGTGCGTCGGCGCGGCACCCCACGACCGTGTGCGTGACACCCGTCTGCCAGCCGGGCAGCGGCAGCGCCCGCACCCGGTCGAACCCGGCGGCGCGCACCCGCTCCGTGAAGACGTCCACGGTGTCGAACTCGACGACGCTGCGCCAGAGATGGCGGTACAGGTCGCCGTCGCCCAGCGCACGGGCGACCGGCAGTACGAGCCCCCGGCAGACGGTCGTCCAGACGGCGCGGTCGAGCGGGCGTCCGCTCAGCGTGTACTCGTGCACGGCGAGCCGACCGTGCGGGGCCGACAGGTCGTGTACGGCGGCCAGTACGGCGTCGGGGTCCGCCACGTTGCGGAAGAGGTAGGCGGCGAACACCGCGTCGAAGGGGCCCTCCACGCCCGCCTCCGCGAGGCCCTCCGCCGAGGCGTGCACGAACCTGACCCGTGGGTCCCACGTCTTGTCCCTCGCCCGTCGCAGCATCCCGGCGGACGCGTCCACCGCCGTGATGTCGGCGTCGGGCAGCACGGCACGCAGGGCGGCGGTCGAGGCGCCGGTGCCGCAGCCGAGGTCCAGCACCCGCAGCCCGGTCCCCGGGTACGGCAGGCCGAGCCGGCGCGCGGAGCGCCGCAGATGGGAGTGGTAGCCGGGGTTGGCGGCCACCAGCGTGTCGTAGCTCGCCGCAGCATGGTCGAACGCGGCGGCGAGGTCCGCGTCACGCAGCAGGGTCATGCTGCCTCCAGGTGGGATGGGGTGGTCGAGCCGCGTGGTTCGCGGCGGGCGGCCGGGTCGGCGAGCGCGGGTCAGGGAAAGGGGCGGCGGGGCAGCGTGGGCAGCTCCGCCGCGGCCTGGAGCATCGGCAGGACGGGGGTGCGCAGTCCGATGGACAGCTCTTCGTGCAGCCGGGTCCTCCCGTCCAGGAAGCGCAGCAGCCGTGCCATGGGGACGCGGGCGAACAGCTGGGAGAAGAACGCGGCGCCGTCGACCAGTCCGCTGTCGAGCGCGTGCAGCAGTACGGCGTCCATGGCGCGCGACCGCACGGAATGCGGCTGCGGCGGGACCGGGCGGCGGCCCCGGAGCAGGGCGTCCGCGACGGCGGCGGTCTGGCGCTGCGCACCGGCGAAGGTGTAGCCGGTCGAGGGCCGGGTGGCCCCGCCCGCCGCGCCGATGCGGAAGATCGACTGGCCCGTCTGGCGGGCGAACGGGGCGTCGGTCATCGGGATGACCCCGGTCTCGGTACCGGTCACCTCGAAGTCCGCCAGCCCGAGCACCGTGCCGGTGTAGTGGCGCAGTGCCTTCTCGTACGCGTCCGCCGACAGCACCGCCGGGGAGAACTCCGTGTACTCCACCAGGGCCTGCCGTGGGCCGGTGGGCAGGACGTAGCCGAAGGAGAGGCCCTTGGGGGGCTGGGCCGTACGGAAGTCCATGAGTTCCGCGCGGTCCGGGTCGAAGGCCGGACCGCGGGTGCGGACGAACCAGCCGTGGAAGTGCTGGAGGAGGGTGGTGCGCGCGGCGGGGAGGCTGCCCAGCGGGCGGGAGTCGAACACCCAGCGGGCCCGCACGCCGTCGGGGCGGCCCTCGGGGGTGCGGGCGTGGACGCGCGCGCCGCGCGGGAGTCCCTCGATGTCCTCGACCGTCGCCTCCAGCCGTCGGACCCGTCCGCTGCGCTCCAGGTCGCCCGCGATCAGGTCCTCGAAGTCGGCCGAGCGGATCATCTTGTAGCGCAGGGGCGCAATGTCGCCGTCGATCGGCTCACCCGTGGCGCGATGGACGCGCAGCCTGCGCCAGGACCGGGTGACGGCGGCGTCGTACCGGCCCCGGCCGGTCTCCCAGAAGCACCAGGTGCGCCGGGGCGGGCGGAGCGGCCCCGGCGGCGCGTCCACCAGGACGACGGACAGCAGGCGTGAGCCGGCGGCGGGACGGGCGAGCCGGTGGGCCAGGGACAGCCCCGCGGCCCCTGCCCCGACGATGGCGACGTCCGCCTCCAGCACGACCGACCCACTCCCTCTCCCGCGCCCACTGCCGCACCGGCTTCCGCACCGGCTTCCGCACCGGCTTCCGCACCGGCCACGGCTTCCCGCATCCGCACCCGCACTCGTATCCGCATCGACCACGGCTGCCGCATCCGTGAGGACCATTCCGGGTGCGGCACCCGTTCGGATGCGGCAGGCCACCCGGCATGCGGCAAACGGGTGTCCTACGACGTCGGTGGCGCCGCGGATACCCCGTGGCGGGCGGGTCGCCCGGGCCCGGGTCCAGGTCCGGGTGCGGGTCGCCCGGCCCGGCCCCAGGTCCGGCCAAAGGAATCGCATCGACCGTGCGTCGTTGTCACGCTGCGCACTCGGCGAGGTCCGCCTCGGTGAGCCGGTCCGCCAGACGGTGCAGTCCGCGGCGGGCATGGCTCTTGACCGTGCCCAGGGGCCAGCCGGTGACCTCGGCGATCTGGGTCTGCGTGAGGTCGTCGTAGAAGGCGAGGTTGAGCACCCGGCGCTGCGGCGCGGGGAGCCGGGAGAGTTCGTCGGCGAGCAGGACACGGTCGATGGCGGCCTCCGGCCGCACCTCCCGGTCGGGGGCCGTGACCAGCAGCCTGGCACCCGCCGCGGCGACCAGCTCGGTCCGACGGGTCCGGGCCGACAGCGCGTCGGCGATCTTCCGGCGGGCGATGCCGACGAGCCATCCCGGCAGCGTGCCGCGTTCCGGGACGAAGCCGGCGCGGCCCCGCCAGGCGGCGAAGAACACCAGCTGGGTGACGTCCTCCGCCTCCCTCGCGTCCCCCAGCGAACGCCGGGCGAGGGCGTGCACGAGCGGACCCCAGCGCCGATGCACGGCCGCGAGGCAGGCCTCGTCCCCGGCGAGGAACCCGTCGACGAGCTCGGCGCCGTCCTCCGTGGCCCCCGCCGCCGACGCCGCACCCTTCGGCTCACCCACCGACCCGTTCGTCGGCGCGCTCGCCCTCGCACCGGGCACGGCGGTGTCGTGGAGGTCCGCGCGGGTCTGCTGGGCGGTCGTCATGGCTGCTCCTCCGCTGGTCCCGTACGTCGCTGAGAGCGACTGCGACCCCTCCACCGTGCGGACGCGATGCGGCCGTGGACAACTCGCATCGTCTCTGCATCGAAACACCCGGCTCCGGCACGGCCACCGACCCCCGACACCGCAGCCGCAACCGCTACCGGAACCGCAGCCGGTGGCTGGCAACCGCCGTCCCGGGCGGGCCGACCCGCCCCCGCCGCTTCCTCCCACGCTTTCCGTACGGCACCGCATCCGTCACCGCCGCCCCGGCCGAACCGGTCACGACGACGCGAGCCCCGAACCCGGGCGCCGCGAGGATCTCGACGATCTCGACGAGGGGAACCGGCATGAGCCCGACCGTGGCAAAGGACCACCTGGCGGACCGGCGTACGCGCGAGCACCCGCCCTCCGCCCAGGGCTCCCCCACGCCGGCCCACGACTCCGCCACCCCGGCCCAGGGCTCCCCCACCCCGCCGCGACGGCCCGCCGACGACGGCCGCGCCCCGCACACCCCGGACGACGACGGCCGAGCCCCGCACACCCCGGACGGTGACGGCCCGCACGACGAACACGCCCCGGCCGCCGTGGACGCCGACGTCACCCTTGCCGTGCGCGGCGTCCTCGGCGGCCTGCTCGACGAACGCCTGGCCGCGGCCCGGGCCGTCGATCCGCTCTTCGCCGCGGACCTGGCGGAGCGCGTCGCCCGTTTCACGGAGCAGGGCGGCAAGTTCAGCCGCTCCCGCCTCGTGTGGTGGGCCCTGCGCGCGTGTGGCGGTGGCGACGAACCCGCGCGGGCGGGCGCCGCGCTGCGGATCGGCGCGGCCCTCGAACTCATCCAGACCTGTGCCCTGGTCCACGACGACGTGATGGACGACGCCCTCCTGCGGCGCGGACGGCCGACGCTGCATGTCGACGTCGCCGCGCAGTACGAGCACGCGGTCGACGCGGGCACCGGCCCGCGACACGACACCCGGCCAGACACCCGATACGGCACCCGGCGCGGCGCCCGGCTCGGCGAGGCGGCCGCGATCCTGGCCGGCGACCTGGCCCTGGCCTGGGCGGACGACATCGTCGCGGAGACCGAGCTGCCACCGGCGACCGCACGGCGCGTGCGCGAGCTGTGGAGCGCCATGCGCCTGGAGATGGTGGCCGGGCAGTACCTGGACGTGCAGGGCGAGGCCACGTCGGCGCGCTCCCTCGGCCGCGCCGTCCGGGCCGCCTGTCTCAAGAGCGCCCTGTACTCGGTCGAGCGGCCGCTCGCGCTCGGGGCGGCTCTCGCCGACGCCGACCCCGCCACCGCGCGGGCGCTGAGCGCGGCCGGCCGCTGCGTCGGGCTGGCCTTCCAGCTGCGGGACGACCTCCTGGACGCGTTCGGCGACCCCCGCGACACGGGCAAGCCCGCCGGCGGTGACATCCGCAGCGGCAAGCCCACCTGGCTCGCCGCCGTCACTCGGGCGCGGGCGGAGTCCTCGGGCGATACGCAGGCGCTCGCCGCGCTGCGTCACACGCTCGGGCTCAGGGACGCCTCCGAACTCGAACTCGCCACCGTGCGCGAGGCGTTCGAGACCACCGGGGCACGGCACACGGTGGAGGACAGGATCGAGCGGCTGACGGCCCGGGGGCTGCACCACCTCCACAGCGCGAGGCTGGAACCGCGGGCCAGGGACCGGCTGGACGCCCTGCTGCGCGCCGCGGCCGGCACCCGCCCCACCGACCCCGATCCGCCGGAGACCCGCCCCACCGACCCCTCCCCACCCGAGGCCCGCCCCACCGACCCCTCCCCACCCGAGGCCGGCCCCACCGCGGCCTCCCCACCCGGTACCGAAC
>NZ_LAVA02000059.1 GCF_000974985.2 Streptomyces mangrovisoli
TGGGACTTCTACAAGAACACCTTCGGCCGCAGCGGCATCAAGAACAACGGCGTGGCCGCCTACTCCCGGACCCACTACGGCAATTCGTACGTGAACGCGTTCTGGGACGACAGCTGCTTCTGCATGACCTACGGCGACGGCTCCAACAACGCGGACCCGCTCACCTCGCTCGACGTGGCCGGCCACGAGATGAGCCACGGCGTCACCTCCAACACCGCGGGCCTGAACTACACCGGTGAGTCCGGCGGGTTGAACGAGGCGACCTCCGACATCTTCGGCACCGGCGTCGAGTTCTACGCCAACAACTCCACCGATGTCGGCGACTACCTCATCGGCGAGAAGATCGACATCAACGGCGACGGCACCCCGCTGCGCTACATGGACAAGCCCAGCAAGGACGGCGGCTCCGCCGACAGCTGGTACTCAGGCGTGGGCAACCTCGACGTGCACTACTCGTCGGGCCCCGCGAACCACATGTTCTACCTGCTCTCCGAGGGCAGCGGCAGCAAGGTCATCAACGGCGTCACCTACAACAGCCCCACGTCCGACGGGGTGGCGGTCACCGGCATCGGCCGCGACAAGGCGCTGCAGATCTGGTACAAGGCGCTGACGACGTACATGACGTCGACGACCAACTACGCCTCGGCCCGCACCGCCGCCCTCAGCGCGGCCGGCGCGCTCTACGGCACCAGCTCGGCGGAGTACGCGGCGGTCGGCAACGCCTTCGCGGGCATCGCCGTCGGCGGCCACATCACGCCGCCCAGCAGCGGCGTCACGGTGACCAACCCCGGCAGCCAGTCCTCGACCGTCGGCACCGCGGTGAGCCTGCAGATCTCGGCCAGCAGCACCAACAGCGGCTCGCTCAGCTACGCCGCCAGCGGTCTGCCCACCGGCCTGTCGATCAACAGCTCCACCGGCGCCATCTCGGGCACCCCGACCACGGCCGGGACCTACAGCACGACCGTCACGGTCACCGACTCCACCGGCGCGACCGGCACGGCGTCGTTCACCTGGACCGTGAGTTCGAGCGGTGGCGGCGGCACCTGCACCTCCTCGCAGCTGCTGACCAACCCGGGCTTCGAGTCGGGCAGCACCGGATGGACCGCGACCAGCGGGGTCATCACCACCGACTCCGGTGAGGCGTCGCACGCCGGCTCGTACAAGGCGTGGCTCGACGGCTACGGCTCCAGCCACACCGACACGCTCTCGCAGTCGGTCACCGTCCCGTCCGGGTGCAAGGCGACCTTCACCTTCTACCTGCACATCGACACCGCCGAGACGACCACCAGCACGGCGTACGACAAGCTGACCGTCACGGCCGGTTCGACGACCCTGGCCACCTACTCCAACCTCAACAAGGCGACCGGCTACACCCAGAAGTCGTTCGACCTCTCCTCCTACGCGGGCACCACGGTGACGCTGAAGTGGAGCGGCGTCGAGGACTCCTCGCTCCAGACCAGCTTCGTGGTCGACGACACCGCCGTCACGACCAGCTGACCTCGCACCACGCAGCGATCCCGCACACGGAGGCCGTCCGTGTGCGGGATCGCGTGCGTTCGCCCGCGGCGACGGTGACGGAACGTCAGAAGGTGCGCGCCAGAAGGTCCATGAGCGCCGCCCAGTGCCGCTCGTCGCCCTCCTTCTGGTACGACGCGGTGTCGGCCTGGGTGTAGCCGTGCGGCGCGTCGGGGTAGACCTCGGCGGTGAAGCGCACGCCCGCCGCGGTCAGCGTGTCCGCCAGCAGCCGCTGCTGCTCCGGCGGCATCGACGGGTCGTGGTCGGCGTGCCCGAAGTACAGCTCCGCGGTCACGTCCTTCGCGAACACGTGCGGGCTGTCCGGGGCGTCGGTCGCGAGCCGCCCGCCGTGGAAGCCGGCGGCGGCGGCCACCCGGTCGGGGTGCGTCCCGGCGGTGATCAGGGCGAGCCGGGCGCCCATGCAGTAACCGGTGATCGCCACCGGCCCGTCGGCGGCCGCCGGGCACGCCTCCAGCCAGCTCAGATAGGCGCCCGCGTCGCGCCGCGCGAGGTCGGGCGTCATCGACTGGACGAGCGGGAAGACCTTCTCCCAGATCTCCGGCCGGGCGGCCGGGTCGATGAACTCCGGCAGCTCCGCGACGGGCGAACGGCCGTGCCGGTAGAAGACGTTGGGGACGAGAACGGTGTAACCGGCCGCCGCGATCCGGTCGGCCATCCCCTTCAGATGGGGCCGCAGCCCGAACGCGTCCTGGTAGAGCAGGACGGCCGGACGGGGACTCGCGTCATCGGGGTGCACCAGGTAGGCGTCGGCGGTGCCGTCCTCGGTGGGGATGTCGACGGCTGTGCCCTGTACGGCGGTCATGGCGGGGATGCCTCCTGCGAAGTCGTCGCCGGGGCGCGGGTGACCCGGCGCGGTCTGAGGGACCCATCGTGACACGCAAGATCCACGCCGCGGCGGGCGGACCCCCACCGCGGCACCCGGCCCGTCGTCACTCGAAGCGGCTCGGGTCGCCGGCGCCGTAGCGGACGATCTCCGCCTCGCCGCTGGAGTAGTCGACGACGGTGGTCGGCTCGGTACCGCACTCGCCGGAGTCGACGACCGCGTCCAGCACATGGTCCAGCTGGTCCTTGATCTCCCAGCCCTGCGTCATCGGCTCCTTCTCGTCCGGCAGCAGCAGCGTGCTGGACAGCAGCGGCTCGCCCAGCTCGGCCAGGAGCGCCTGCGTGACCACATGGTCCGGGATGCGCACGCCGACCGTCTTCTTGCGGGGGTGCATCAGCTTGCGCGGCACCTCCCGCGTGGCCGGGAGGATGAAGGTGTAGCTGCCCGGTGTCGACGCCTTGACCGCGCGGAACACGTTGTTGTCGACCTGCACGAACTGCCCCAGCTGTGCGAAGTCCCGGCACACCAGGGTGAAGTGGTGCCGGTCGTCGAGCCGGCGGATGGTACGGATGCGGTCCATGCCGTCACGGCTGCCCAGCTGGCAGCCCAGGGCGTAACAGGAGTCGGTCGGATACGCGATCAGCGCCCCCTGGCGCACGCTGTCCGCGATCTGCGCGATGGTGCGCGGCTGAGGGTTGTCGGGGTGCACGTCGAAGTACTTCGCCATTCACCGAGCTTATGCCGACCGCGCGCGGTTCCCGCGCGGACGGGCCGCGGCCCGTCCCCGATGCGGACCGCCCGGCGGGCGGGAGCGGCCGTGCCGCGACGCCCTGCGGTGGGCGCGCGCGGAAAAACGGACCGGAATTCGGTGGAGTACCGCGGCGCCGGGCGGGAACCCGCACAGCAGAGCGCTCGGGGCGTCCCCCCGCCCCCGAGTCCGGCCGGCTCCGCGGTCATTCCGTCCCCCGGGACTGCCCGCGGACCGGCCCGCTCCCACGCCCTGTCGTCCTGCCCCCGGAGCCCGGTGACGACCGGACATCGCCCCGACCGGGGATCCGTGCCGCCATGTCAGGTAACGTCACGGGCGTATGGCCAGGTCAACGCGGAGAACGAGGGGAAGACCGAGGTGGCTGGCGGAAAGGACCCGGACCCGCGCGGCGGCGCGCCGCACGGAGGGCGGCCCACCTGGGCCGAACAGCTCCTCGACCAGCTCCGCCCGACCGGACGCGACCTGCGCAAGGTCGTCGAGTGGCTGGCCGGTGCCGTGCACGGATCCGCGGCCCTGCTCGACCACCGGCAGCGCCCCCTCGCCGGGGACCACCGGCTGCCCGTGGACCGCGGCCTCGTGGCCGACATCGTCGCCGGACGGATCTCCTCCGCGGCCCTCCAGGACGGCGACCGCCACGTCCGCCTCGTCGCGGTCGGCCCCGTGCACCCGGCCCCGGCGGGGGTCCTCGCCGTGGTCCGCACGGCCCCCTTCGACCGGCGCGCCGCCGACATCGTCGCCCAGACCGCCGGCGTCCTCGAACTGCTGCTGCGGGAACGCGAACTGACCGTCGCCGGGCGCCTCCTGGAGCGTGCCACCGCCGACCTGCGCCTCGCCATCCTGCAACTGCTGATGGTCGAGGACACCGTCTCCGCCCGCCGGGTCGCCGCCGGGCTCTGGCCCGGCCTGCTCGACACCGACACGGCCTGCGTCTACGTCGTCGAGAGCTCCCCGGAAGAGCGCGACCGGCTGGCCGCCGCGTGCGCGGAGGCGACGGCGGGACACGTGCTCGTCGTGTGCTGCCCCGCCATGGACGGCCATGTCATCGTCCTGGCGCCCGGCGCCGCCCCGGCCGAACAACTGCGCCTGCTCGTCGGCCGCCACCCCGACACCTTCCTCGGCGGCAGCGCCCGGCAGAGCCTCGCCCGGACCGCCGCGGCCTACGGGCAGGCCGTCAGCGCCCTCGCCGTCGCCCGCCACCGCCCCGACCAGGCGGCGGTGTACGCGGAGCGCACCCATCCCGAGCGGCTGATGGATCCCGCCGCCCTCGAAGCCTGGTCGGCGGCGCTGCTGCGCCCCCTGGACGCGCTGGCCCACCACGTCCGGGCCGAGCTGATCGCCACCACCCGGCTGGGCCTGGAGTTCACCGCCGTGAGCGCCGCCAAGGTGCTCGGCGTCAGCCGCAACACCGTCCGCGCCCGCATGGACCGCGTCGAGGCACTGCTCGGCACGGACCTCTCCGACCTCACCGTCCGCGCCGCCGTCCACCTCGCGCTCAACACCCGGGCGATGGGCGGCGACGGCGCCACCGCCGGGGCCGCGCGCGCCGTGCGGCTCGGCGACCTGCTGGCCGGGACCGCGCTGCGGATCTGGGCCCACGACCTGCTGGAGCGGCTGACCCGGGACGGGCGGGACCTGCGCCGCACGGTGCGCGCCTGGATCGCGGCCGGCGGCAACGCCGAACGCGCCGCGCTCGACCTCGGGGTCCATCCGCAGACCGTCCGCGAGCACGTGCGCGGCGCGGAACCGGTGCTCGAACGGCAACTGCTGGCCGCGGGCAGCGATCTCTACGAGGTCGTCCTCGCCCATCTGGTCGTCGGTGAGCTCGGCGAACCCGGCCTGCGCCCCCGCAAACCGGATCAACCGGACTCACCTGTGCACGGGTGAGCCGTCCGGGCGGCGAAAAGGGCATCGCCGCGATTCCCATCGGCCGCCCCCGCACGTAGGTTCAGGACTCCGCGGGGGGACGACCGGCACGGGGGACCGGTCGGGCCCCCGCCCCGATCTCGTGCCACGGGCGCTGCGCGCCCCGGTTCAGCCCTGGAGCCGTACCGGGATCTCCTGCCAGCCGAAGGCGATGAACGACGGCACCTGGCGCAGCTCGTCCTCGGTGAACGCCGGCCGCAGGTCCGGGAACCGGTCGAACAGCGCGGGCAGCGCGGTGAGCGCCTCGACCCGGGCCAGCGGGGCACCGATGCAGCGGTGCACCCCGATGCCGAACGCCAGATGGTCGTCCGCCCCGCGCGAGGCGTCGAAGGCGTCCGCCTCCGGGCCGTAGTGCGCGGGGTCCAGACCCGCCGCCGCGTACGTCGTGATGATCGCGTCCCCGGCCGGGATCGTGACGTCGCCGACGGTGATGTCGGCGACCGCGAAGCGCAGCGGCAGCGACGCGATCGACGGATGCACCCGCAGCGTCTCCTCCACCACCGCCTCCCAGCCGATCTCGCCCGCCCGGACCGCGGCCAGCTGCTCCGGGTGGCGCAGCAGCGCGACGACCGCGTTGCCGATCAGGTTGACCGTCGTCTCGAAGCCGGCACCGATCACGAGCAGCAGCGTGTACACGAGCTCCTCGTCGCTCAGCCGGTCGCCGTCCTCGTCGCGGACCCGGATCAGCTCGGTCGTCAGGTCGTCGCCCGGCCGCTCCCGCTTCTCCGCGATGAGCCCGCCCAGCACCACCCCGATCTGCTCCTGCACGAACGCCGCGTGCTCCGGGGTGGGGTCGGAGGTGTCCATGATGGCCGCGATGAGCCGGGCCGTGGCCTCGCGCAGCCCGTCGGGCACGCCGAACAGCTCGCAGATGATCCGCATCGGCAGCGGATGCGCGAGCCCCGCCCGCACGTCGACCGGCCCGCCCGCCGCGCCCTTCGCCGCCAGCGCGTCGAGCAGCTCCGCCGTCACCGCCTCGACCCGGGCCCGCATCGCCTCGGTGCGCCGGTGGGTGAAGCTCGGCGCGACCAGCTTGCGCAGCCGGGTGTGGTCGGGGCCGTAGGTCGAGAGCATGTTGACCACGCCCACCCAGCCCAGGATCCAGCCCCAGGAGGGGTGTTCGGGCAGCTCGGCCCACAACGCCCAGTGCTGCCGCGGGTCCTTGCTGACCTTCGGGTCGAGGATGAGTTCCTTGAGGACGTCGTAACCGGTCGGCGCCCAGGCCGGGATGGAACCGGGCAGCTCGACGGGGACGATCGGGCCGAGCGCGCGCAACCGGGCGCTCTCGGCGGGTATGTCCGCGCCGAACGGGTCGAGGGCGATGCGGTCGGTGACGGTCACGACGACTCTCCTGGCTGGTCGGGGGAGCGGGGGGTGAAGCGGACGGGCAGCGCGGTCAGCGAGCGGTGGAAGGGCCCCGGCCGCCAGTCGAGGCTGTCGCGCGGCACGACGGGTTCGAGGTCGGGCAGCCACTGGGTGAGCCGCTCGATCGCCTCGGTCGCGATGAGCAGCGTGTGCTGCCGCACCGGGCAGGCGTGCGGACCCGCCGACCACGACAGGTGCGAGGCGTCCCTCGGGTGGCGTCCGCCGGTCGCCGCCTGCTCGGCGAAGTGGCCCAGCGCGCCGTAGGAGACGACGATCGGCACGGCCGCCCTGATCCACGCGCCGTGGAACGAGACCGCCGAACGGGCGAAGTGCACCCCGTAGTTGGCCAACGGGGTCTCGTGGTGCAGGACTTCGAGGACGGCGTCCGTGACGGGGCGGGCGCCGCTGGTGAGCGTCGAGTAGTACTCCGCGTTGCCGAGGATCCGCGACAGCGCGTTCGCCACCAGGTTCGCGGTCGGCTCGTGCCCGGCGCCGAAGGTGAGGAAGATCTGCCAGGTGACCTCCTCGGCGGTCAGCCCTGCGGGGTGGTCGAGCAGCCAGCTGGGCAGATCGTCGCCGCGCCGCTCGCTCTTCGCGGCGATGAGTTCGAGCACGTACGCGCCGAACTCGGCCTCGCCCTCGGCCGCCTGGGCGCCGCCCTCCATCATCTTGGCGAGCCCGCGCTCCAGCCGGTCGCCCTGGCTGTCGGGCAGCCCGAACAGGTTGTTGAAGACCAGCGCCATCAGCGGCCGCGCGAAGTCGCCCACCAGGTCGGCCTCGCCGCGCGGCCCGAACCGGCCGACCAGCAGCCGTACCGCCCGGTGCACACGGGCCCGCAGGTCGTGCGGCTCGACCCGGTCGAAGACGTCGATCAGCGAGCGCCGGTAGCGGATGTGCTCGCCGTCGTCCGCGAACAGCGCGTTGGGCCGCCAGCGCATCATGCCGAGGACGGGCGAGTCGTCGGCGACGGTCGTCTCCCACGGCCGCGGGTCGTGCGAGAACGTCTCCGTGTCCTGCAGCAGGTCCAGCGCGGCCGCGCGGTCGGTGACGACGTACGCCGGTACGCCGGGCGCGAGTTCGCCCCAGCCGACCGGGCCCTGCGCGCGCAGGGCGGCGTAGTAGCGGTGCGGGTCGTGGGCGAAGCCGTCCTCCCACAGCCGTACCGGCACGGTGAGGGAGAAGGACTGCTGGGCGGGGGGATGGGTGGTCACCGGCGCTCCGGGGGTCGGCGGTCGATCAGATGCTGGACGAGGGCGAGCAGCGCGTCGACGCAGGACCCCGCCTCGCGCGCGTCGCAGGTCACCAACGGGGTGCCCGGCTCCAGGTCCAGGGCGGCGCGCAGCTGTTCGGGGGTGTGGTGGCGGGGCGCGTCCGGGAAGGTGTTGAGGGCGACGGCGTACGGCAGTCCGGACTCCTCGACCAGACCCAGCACGTCGAAGGAGGCGTCGAGGCGGCGGCTGTCGACCAGCACGAGCGCGCCGAGCGCCCCGTAGGCGATGTCGTCCCACAGCGCCCGGAACCGCTCCTGCCCGGGGGTGCCGAACATGTACAGCACCACCCCGCCGGGCAGGCTGATCCGGCCGAAGTCGATGGCCACCGTGGTGGACGTCTTCTCGCGCACCCCGTCGAGGTCGTCGACCTGCGCGGACGCCTCGGTGAGCCGTTCCTCGGTGTGCAGCGGGCGGATCTCCGAGACGGAGTCGATGAGCGTGGTCTTGCCCACCCCGAAGGGGCCCGCGACCAGGATCTTCACCAGATCGCGGGCGGTGTCGGGCAGGTGGATGCCCGGCCGGGATGCGGTCGGCCTAGTGCTGCTTGAGGGCGCGGAGGCCATCGGCCACTCTCTTCAGAAGGTCGGGGTCGAACCGTTCGGCGACCGGGACCGGTGCGCGGGCCAGCACCAGGTCCTGGTCGAGCAGATCGCCGGCGAGGACGCGGACCGCGGACACCGGCAGCTCCAGCAGCGCCGCCGCCTCCACCACCGTCAGCGAGCCCTCCCGCAGCGCGTCCAGCAGGGCGAGCTGGGCTGCGGGCAGGCCGGGCGGCACGGGGGTGCCGCTGGTGGTGAGCAGCGACAGCCGCTCCAGCTGCGGGCGGCTCGGCCGCGCCGTGCCGTTGGTCGACAGATACGCGGGAACCAGCCGACGGCCGCCACGGCGGCCCGTCATGCCGGCGTGCTGCCGTCGGTCCCTCGGGGCGCGGCGGCCATCGCCTTCTCGCCCAGCCGCGCCACCTGCGAGTGGACGCGGTGGGCGAGCAGGTCCAGGCGCACCTCTCCGTCGCCGTACGCGGCCACGCAGGTGCCGTGGTCGGTCGGGACGATGAGGACATAGCCGTGGTCGGACTCGATGACCACCTGGCGGATCTCCGCGCTGTCGCGGTCCGCGAAGGCGGCCGCCGCGGTCCGGCACGCGGCCTGCACCGTGCTGGTGATCGCCGCGACCCGTTCGGCCGAGGGCTGGGACAGCGCGTCCGTGTACCCGGTGACGAGTCCGTCCCGGGTCAGCAGGACGGCCGCCACCACGCGCGGCACCTCGAGGATCGGTTCGAGCACCCATGCCGTGTCGCCTGCCTCGCGGCTGGTCATCGAGCCGGTCCCCCTTCGTGTTCGGTGTCGTCGGTCGGTGCCACGGCCCGCATGTCGGGTGCGGGTCGGGCCACGGTGTCGTGCGCCGGTACGGCGGCCGGGTGCGCGGGCGCGGGGCCGGCGGCCGGAGGTGCCGCTGCGGGGCCGGAGGCCGGTGGCGCGGTCGGGTGTTCGGGCGCGAGGTGGGCGGTCGGGGCCGCGGCCGGGCGGGCGGGCACCGTGTCGTCCAGGTCGGACGGCGGCGCCGATCGGGCCGCGGCGGTGCCGGACTGGAGCGCCCCGAGCGCGGCGGCGGCCTCCTCGGGCCGCCGCTCCGTCTGCCGCGGTACGGCGGCGGGCGGTTCCTGCGCCCGCGTGCGCCGACGTCGCTGCGGAAGCCCGCCGGTGTCCGCGGGGTCGTCGCCCCGGTGGCCCGCGGTGGCCGCGGCGGCGTCCGCGCTGTAGCCGTGCGCGGCCGAGGCGGGTGCCGCGGATGCCGGGTCGTGAGCCGGGGCCGGGGTGGCCGAGGCGGTCGCTCCGGGCCGGCGGGTGGACCGCGGCGCGCTCACGGCGGGCGGCCGCTGCTCGGGGTCGACGCGGGTGAGCAGATGGCTGCCGGCCCGCAGCACCGCGCGCACCCCGCCGTAGGGCGACGGGGACGAGACGTCGACCGTGAGGTCGAACTGCCGGGTCAGCTGGCCGATCGCGGCGAGGCCCATGCGCGGCGGGTCGCCGAGATCGGTGAGCATGATCGGGGCGTGGCCCGCCACCAGGCGCTGGGCGCGCTCGCGTTCGTCCTGCGTCATACCGAGGCCGGCGTCGTCGATGGTGACGCAGACGCCGTGGTGCACGTGCTCCAGGTTGACGACCACGTCGGTGTCCGGAGCGGAGTGGCGCAGCGCGTTGTCGAGCAGTTCGGCGACGATGATGGCGACCGGCTCGACCGCGTGCGAGACCAGCGCGGTGCCGGGTTCGAGGTGGTTGTGGACGGTGACCCGGTGGTAGCCGGCGAGCCGGGCCTGGCCGCCGGTGACCGCGTCCACCAGGTGCGACTCCTCGCGGGCCAGCCCCACCCAGGCCCCGCAGACCACCGCGGCCACCTGCGCGCGGCGCAGCGACTGCTCGTTCTCGTGGTCGAGCGCGAACAGGGTCTGCGACAACTCCGGCTCGTCGTAGCGCTGTTGGAGGCCGCGCAGGGCGTCCTGGAGCCGGTAGAGGGCCGCCTGGATCTCCCGGGTGGCGCCCCGCATCCCGGCCTGGGCGGCCGCGTCGATCCGGGTGCGCTGGGCGTCCAGCTCGGCGCGCGCGGCGGTGAGGACATGGTCCAGGGCGGCGGCGAGCGGGGTGCCGTCGAGCTGCGGCTGCAACGCGCCGGGTACCGGGACGCTGGGGTGCAGGGGCTGCTTGGCGGTGGCGGGCAGGCGCTGGGCGGCGAGGTGCTCGACCTCGGCTATGAGCACCTGCTGGAAGGCGTCGAGCCGGGCGCGGAGGGTGTCGTTCTCGGCGCTCAGCGCGGCCCGCCGACGCCGGCTCCGCAGCAGCCCGCCGCCGAGCGCGAGCGCGGACACGGTGGCGACGGACGCCACGGCACCGGCTGCCAGATCCGGTAATTCGATCATCTGGGCGATTCCAAGGGGAAGTGGGCAGGGCGGCGGCGAGGTCCCGTGAAGGGCCCCCCATCGCAGGCACGCGCAGCACACTACACACCGCCACCGACCGCTCTCGCGCGGTTGGACGAGACTTCCCTCCGAATCCGCTCGCGGTCTGTTCGCTTCTGTGTGGAGTGTCTGAATTGCCTTATGGCCGAACGTAGTTGGGCTCGTCGGTTGTGCATGGACGGCGGCTCGGCGGCTCGGCGGTTCGACGGCTCCACGGTTCGGCCGTCGGCGGTCCGACGGATCGGCCGTCGACGGTCGCGGGCCCGCCCGGTCGCCGCCGCGGTCGCCGCCGCGGTCGCCGCTGCGGCCGCGGGTGCGGGCGCGGAGCCAAAAGGGGGCTATGGCGGGCGGCGCCCGGGGTGTCGCGACCGGGCCCGCCGCCCGGTGACCCACCATCGCAGTCGGCCGAGCGGAACCGGTGGCCCGGCCGGAGGCGGCCGGTCGTACGGCCGGATGCGACCCGTGGGTCGACCGGAAGCGGCCGGCGGTCCCGGCGGAAGCGACCGGCGGGTCGGTTGTCCCCGTCACCGGAACGGCCCGCACCGACAGCCCGCCGGGGCCGGACGGGTGATACCAAGAAGCGTGGCGCCCGAAAAAGACGCCTTCACCCCTTACCTCCCTGAGGAGGCGGTTCCATGGCAGCGGCGACGCCCGACACCGCCGGCGCAGCCGGCGCATCCGCAGCGCCCGCGGACGAGACGCCCACGATCCACATCCTCTGGATCAACGCGGGCCTGAGCTGCGACGGAGACTCCGTGGCCCTGACGGCCGCGATGCAGCCCAGCATCGAGCAGATCGCGCTCGGCGTGCTCCCCGGTCTGCCGAAGATCGCCGTCCACTGGCCGCTCATCGACTTCGAGTGCGGACCGGTCGGCGGCGCCGACACGTTCATCGAGTGGTTCTTCAAGGGCGAGCGCGGCGAGATCGACCCGTTCGTGCTGGTCGTCGAGGGCTCCATCCCGAACGAGGCGATCAAGCCCGAGGGCTACTGGTGCGGCTTCGGCGACAACCCCGAGACCGGCCAGCCGATCACCACCAGCGAGTGGATCGACCGGCTCGCCCCCAAGGCGCTCGCCGTCGTCGCGATCGGCACCTGCGCCACGTACGGCGGGATCCACGCGATGGAGGGCAACCCCACCGGAGCCATGGGCGTGCCCGACTACCTCGGCTGGGACTGGAAGTCGCACGCCGGGATCCCCATCGTCTGCGTGCCGGGCTGTCCCATCCAGCCGGACAACTTCGCCGAGACGCTCACCTACCTGCTCTACCAGGCGGCGGGTTCGGCCCCGATGATCCCGCTGGACGACAAGCTGCGCCCGAGCTGGCTGTTCGGCGCCACGGTGCACGAGGGCTGCGACCGCGCCGGCTACTACGAGCAGGGCGAGTTCGCCACGACCTACGACTCGCCCAAGTGCCTGGTGAAACTGGGCTGCTGGGGTCCGGTCGTCAAGTGCAACGTGCCCAAGCGGGGCTGGATGAACGGCATCGGCGGCTGCCCCAACGTCGGCGGCATCTGCATCGCCTGCACCATGCCCGGCTTCCCCGACAAGTTCATGCCGTTCATGGACCAGCCACCCGGCGCGACCCTCTCGAGCGCCGCGAGCGGTGCCTACGGCGCCCTCATCCGCCGGCTGCGCTCGGTGACGCTCAACACCGTGGACAAGGAGCCCAAGTGGCGCCACACCGGCGGCAAGATCACCACCGGCTACAAGCCGCCCTGGTGACGCCCTGACCCGACCGGCCCCACCCCCGACCGGCCCCACTTTCGACCGGCCCCACCCCCGACCAGACCGCTCCCCGCACCAGACCGCACCCCGCACCAGAAGGGCACGACAGAGACGATGGCACCGAACACGAAGGCGGCCGGCGACGGCAGCGGCCTGGTCGAGATGTCCTGGGACCCGATCACCCGGATCGTGGGCAGCCTCGGCATCCACACGAAGATCGACTTCAAGCAGAAGCGGGTCGCCGAGTGCTACAGCACCTCGTCGGTCTTCCGCGGCTACAGCGTCTTCATGCGCGGCAAGGACCCGCGCGACGCGCACTTCATCACCAGCCGCATCTGCGGCATCTGCGGCGACAACCACGCCACCTGCTCGGTGTACGCGCAGAACATGGCGTACGGCGTGAAGCCGCCGCACCTCGGCGAGTGGGTCATCAACCTCGGCGAGGCCGCGGAGTACATGTTCGACCACAACATCTTCCAGGAGAACCTGGTCGGGGTCGACTACTGCGAGAAGATGGTCAAGGAGACCAACCCGGGCGTCCTCGAACTCGCCGAGCGCACCGAGGCCCCGCACGCCGCCGAGCACGGCTACCGCACGATCGCCGACATCATGCGCTCCCTCAACCCGCTGGAGGGGGAGTTCTACCGCGAGGCGCTGCAAGTCAGCCGCTACACGCGGGAGATGTTCTGCCTGATGGAGGGCCGCCACGTGCACCCCTCCACGCTCTACCCCGGCGGCACCGGCACCAACGCCTCCGTGCAGCTCTTCACGGACTACCTCAGCCGCCTGATGCGCTACGTCGAGTTCATGAAGCGCGTCGTCCCCCTCCACGACGACCTGTTCGACTTCTTCTACGAGGCCCTGCCCGGCTACGAGGAGGTCGGCCGCCGCCGCGTGCTGCTCGGCTGCTGGGGCGCGCTCAACGACCCCGACCACTGCGACTTCACGTACGCCAACATGACCGACTGGGGACGGAAGATGTTCGTCACCCCGGGCGTCGTCGTGGACGGCAAACTGGTCACCACCGACCTCACCGAGATCAACCTCGGCATCCGCATCCTGCTCGGCAGCTCGTACTACGAGGACTGGGAGGGCCGGGAGCAGTTCGTCACCCACGACCCGCTCGGCAACCCCGTCGACCCGCGCCACCCGTGGAACCAGCACACCATCCCGGCCCCGCAGAAGCGGAACTTCGACGACAAGTACAGCTGGGTGATGTCCCCGCGCTGGTTCGACGGCAAGGACCACCTCGCCCTCGACACCGGCGGCGGCCCGATCGCCCGCCTGTGGACCACCGCGCTCGCCGGGCTCGTCGACGTCGGCGGTGTCAAGGCCACCGGGCACAGCGTGATCATCAACCTGCCGCGCACCATGACCCGGCCCGAGACCACCTTCGAGTGGAAGATCCCGAAGTGGAGCAACGCCCTCGAACGCAACCGGGCGCGCAGCTACTTCCAGGCGTACATGGCGGCCATGGCCCTGCACTTCGCGGAGAAGGCGCTCGACGAGGTGCGCGCCGGACGCACCCAGACCTGGGAGAAGTTCGAGGTTCCCGACCAGGCCGTGGGCGTCGGTTTCACCGAGGCTGTGCGCGGTGTGCTCTCCCACCACATGGTGATCCGTGACGGCAAGATCGCCAACTACCATCCCTACCCGCCCACCCCGTGGAACGGCAGCGTCCGTGACAGCTACGGCACCCCGGGCCCGTACGAGGACGCCGTGCAGAACACGCCCATCTTCGAGGAGAACCCCCCGGAGAACTTCAAGGGCATCGACATCATGCGCGCCGTCCGCAGCTTCGACCCCTGTCTGCCCTGCGGAGTGCACATGTACGTCGGCGACGGCAAGACCGTGCAGCAGACGCACATGCCCACCGGCCTGAGCGGACTGGGCGGATGAGCGTGCCCACCACCGCGCCCACGCAGGCCGCCGCCGTCCGCGTCGAGGAGGTCCTCGACCGCCTCGCCGCCGGCGGCGACCCCGCCGCCACCGCGGCGGCCGAGGAACTCGTGCGCTCCCTCATGGAGTTCTACGGCGCCGGACTCGCCCGCGTGGTCGAGCTGCTGCCCGCCGGAGCGGGCCGGGACGCGCTGCTTGGCGACCAACTCGTCGCGAGTCTCCTGGTGTTGCATGATCTGCACCCGGAGGACCGCGCCACCCGCATCGACCGCGCCCTCGCCACCGTGCGCGACCAGCACCTCGAAGCCGTCGGCTTCGACGAGGCGACCGGGACCCTCCGGCTGCGGGCGGCCGAGGGCGCTTCGGGTGAGGCCGGCGGCGGATGCGGGTGCGGTTCCGCCGCGGACGCCGTACGGCAGACCGCCCTTGACGCGCTCGGCTGCTTCGCGCCCGAGGTCACCGCCGTCGAACTCGACGCCGCGGACCGGCCCCGCCGGCCGGCCCTGCTCCAGATCGGCAGCCGTCCCGGAGCCCGCCCATGAGCACCACCCCCGCCCCGGGGCTGCGCAGATTCCTCGGCCCCCGCCCGCCGCAGCCCGAGCGGTGCGGGCTGTGCGCGGCGGTCGTCGACGAGGACCGCCACCGCCATCTCGTCGACACCGAACGGCGCGCCCTGGTGTGCGCCTGCCCGGCCTGCCTGCTGCTGATGGACCGGCCGGGCGCCGACACCGGCCGCTTCCGCGTCGTGCCCGAACGCTTCCTCCACGACCCCGCCCACCGCCTGGACCGCAACGCCTGGGACCGGCTGCGCATCCCGGTCGGCGTGGCGTTCTTCTTCCAAAACACCCCCCTCGACCGGCTGGTGGCCCTCTACCCCAGCCCGGCCGGCGCCACCGAGAGCGAACTCGAACCCGAGGCATGGGCGGACGTCCTCGGCGCGAGCCCGCTCGCCGACCTGCTCCGGCCGGACGTCGAGGCGCTGCTGCTGCGCCGCACCGGCGAGGACACCACCTGCTACCTCGTCCCCATCGACGTCTGCTACGAACTCGTCGGCAGGATGCGGCTGTTGTGGCAGGGCTTCGACGGCGGCGCCGAGGCCCGCGCGGCCCTGGACACGTTCTTCGCCCGCGTCGCCGAACGCGCCCGGCCGGTCGAGGGCGTCGGCGAGGCGGAGCGACGCGATGCGGCGGTGCGCACATGACCGCCCTCGACTTCGCCTGCGTGGGCGTCCGCGCCGACCGCTACGCCGCCGGACCCACCCTGGTGTTCCGGCTGCGCATCACCGCCTCCGACGACGAACCCGTCCACGCCCTGCTGCTGAACTGCCAGTTGCGCATCGAACCGGCCCGGCGCGGCTACGACGGCGCCGAGGCCGAGGCCCTCGGCGACCTGTTCGGCGAGCGGTCCCGCTGGGGCACCACCCTCCAGCCGGTCCAGTTCGCCCAAGTTCCTCTGATGGTGGGCGCGTTCACCGGAGAGACGGAGGCCGACCTGGTCGTGCCCTGCACCTACGACCTGGACATCGCCGCCACCCGCTACCTCGCCGCCCTCGACGGGGGCGAGGTGCCCCTGCTGCTGCTCTTCTCCGGCACCGCCTTCACCGGAGCGGGCGGCTTCCGCGTCCAGCCCGTCCCCTGGGACCGCGAGGCCACCTACCGGATGCCCGTGGCGGCCTGGCGCGAGACGGTCGACCAGCACTTCCCCGGCTGCGGCTGGATCCGGCTGCCCAGTGCCACCCTCGACGCCCTGCTCGCCTACCGCTCGGAGCGCGCGCTGCCCTCCTGGGAGGCGACCGTCGAGGCCCTGCTCGCCGAGCGGGCCCCGGCTCCCGCCGCCTCCGCCGCCACCCCGACCGGAAGGAGCGCGCCATGAGCGTGACCGCCTTCACCCCGGAGACCGAGGCGCGCTTCGCCCTGGCCCGCCAGGTGGCCGACGCCGTGCTCTTCGAGGGATACGTGCTCTACCCCTACCGGGCCTCCGCCGCGAAGAACCGGCTGCGCTGGCAGTTCGGCGTCCTCGTGCCGCCCGCCTGGGGCGCCGACCGCGACGAGAACGACTTCCAGCACACCGAATGCCTCATGGAACCGAAGGCGGACGCCACCCTGGCGGTCGAACTGCGGTTCCTGCGCGCCAGGCGGCGCACCGTCCAACGCCTGGGCGCCGACGGCGACTTCGAGACCGTACCCGAACTGCGCCTGACCGACCGGGTGCTGGTCCCCTGGGACGAGGGCGTCGAGGAGCGCGTCGAGGCGGTCGTGCCGGTCGCGGACCTGCTCGAGGGCGATGTGACCGTCCCCTTCGAGCGGCTCGCGGGCGAGGACGGCGAGACCGTGTACGACGACAACGGCCGGCCCGTCGGTCGCACGCTGCGCCGCTACGAGGAGATCGGCGGCGTCCTGCGCCTCTCCGCCCAGGAACTCCCCGGCCCCTACCGGGTGATGAGGCTGACGGTGGTGGTGGAGAACACCAGCCGCTGGGCCCCGCCCGAGGGGAGGGCCGCCGAACGCGACGCCGCCCTCACCCGCTCGCTCGTCGCCACCCATCTGCTGATGGCGCTGAGCCCCGGCTCGTTCCTGTCCATGACCGACCCGCCCGAGTGGGCCAAGGGCGCGGTCGCCTCCTGCCGCAACCTGCACACCTGGCCCGTCCTGGCCGGCGAACCCGGCCGCGCGGACGTGGTCCTGTCCTCGCCGATCATCCTGGAGGACCACCCGGCCATCGCGCCCGAGAGCCCCGGCGCGCTGTACGACGCCACCGAGATCGACGAGATCCTCGCGCTGCGCACGGCAGCCCTCACCGACGAGGAGAAGCGTGAGGCGCGGGGCACCGACGAGCGCGCGGCCGCCGTGATCGACCTGGCCGACTCGCTGCCCGCCGAGGTGATGGAGCGGCTGCACGGGGCCGTGCGCGGGCTGCGGGAGGTGACCCGGACCCCGTCCCCGGCGGGCGTCGCGACCGCACCCGGAGGGTCGTCGGACCCGTTCCCGGGCGAACCCGGCCCCGTCTCGACCGACCTGCCCTGGTGGGACCCGGCGAGCGACGCGGGCTTCGACCCTGGGCGCGACCACGTCGTGGTGGAGGGCCGCGAGATCCGTGCCGGCAGCCGGGTCGTGCTCCGGCCCGGCCTGCGCCGCAGCGACGCCCAGGACCTCTTCCTCGACGGCCGCACAGCGACGGTCGAGGCCGTCCTGCACGACGTCGACGGCGCGGTGCACCTCGCGGTGACCGTCGACGGCGACCCGGGGGCCGAGATCCGGCGCGAGCAGGGCCGGTTCCTGTACTTCCAGCCGGACGAGGTCGCGCTGCCGGAGGACGCCCCGGGCGTCTCGGGCGCCGTGGACGGGGAGGATGCCGTGGACGGCGCGGTCGTCGTGGAGGGCGGGGTATGAACGTCGCCGAGCCGGGCGGACCCGCGCCCGATGCGGAGCCGGGCGGACCCGGTGCCGCCGTCGAGGGGGACGGCCCGACCCGCGTCGCCGAGCCGGGCGGGCCGATGCCCACAGCCCGGCGGGACGGGCCGACGCGTGCGGCCGCGGCGGACCGGCCGACGGGCGACGAAGGCCCGGTCGGGCGGGTGCTCGTCGCCGGGATCGGCAACATCTTCCTCGGCGACGACGGCTTCGGCGTCGAGGCCGCCCGCGCGCTGTCCGCCCGGCGACTGCCCGCCCACATCGAGGTCGCCGACATCGGCGTGCGCGGCGTGCATCTCGCCTACCAGCTCCTCGACGGCTACGACACCCTCGTGCTCGTCGACGCCACCACCCGGGGCGGCGACCCCGGCACGCTCTACGTCATCGAGCACACGGACGCCGGCACCGCCCCCGGCGCGCTGGACGGCCACCGGATGACCCCCGACGCCGTCCTCGGCCTGCTCGGCACCCTCTGCGCGGGCACCGGCGCCGAACCGCCCCGCCGCACCCTGGTCGTCGGCTGCGAACCGGCCCTGGTCGACGAGGGGATCGGGCTCAGCCCCGCCGTCGCCGCCGCCGTACCGCAGGCCGTACGGCTCGTCGAGGAACTGCTGGACGTGCACCCGCGGCCCGCGTCACGGCCACCGGCCGTGGGCACCGCCCCCACCCACGCCGCGAAGTGAGGAGACACCCATGAAGAAGGAGATCGTGGCCGGTCTGATGGCCGCCGTCGCCGCCGCGCTCGTCGTGCAGTCGCTGCCCGACATCAAGCGCTACCTGCGTATCCGCCGCATGTGAACCACGCCGGGCCCTTACCCCCGCTCCGCCGCGCCCGCCACCTCGTTGCGGCGAACGGGCGTACCCCGCCCCCGGGTCACGGCGCGCCGCCCACCGCGCGGCGCGCCCCCGCCTTCAATGGGGACCGGCCGCCGCGCGGCGGCCGGAGCGGCCCCGGGCCCGGACGGAGACCCATGCACGAGATGTCCATCGCGCTGGCGGTGATCGGACAGGTGGAGGAGGCGGCCGAACGGGCCGGCGACGTCACCGCGGTGCGATCGGTCCGCCTGGAGGTGGGCGAACTCGCCGGTGTCGTACCCGACTCGCTCTCCTTCTGCTTCGAACTCGCCTGCGCCGGGACCCTCCTGGAGGGTGCCGAGCTCCTCGCCGACCCGGTCCCCGGACGCGCCCGCTGCGCGCCCTGCGCCCACGAGTGGGCCGTCGGGATGCCGCCGTCACTGACCTGTCCGCGCTGCGGCGGCGCGGCCGGCGACCTGCTGTCCGGCCGCGAACTGCGGATCACCGCCGTCCACTGGGAGGACGGCGCCACGCCGGCCGCACCCACCCGCGAACCGATCGCCGAGGAGCGCTGAACCATGTGCCGTGTGGTCGACCTTCAGCAGGCCGTCCTCGCCCGCAACGACGAGACCGCGCATGCCCTGCGCGACGGACTCGCCGCCCGCGGCACCACGATCGTCAACCTCCTCT
This sequence comes from Streptomyces mangrovisoli, assembly GCF_000974985.2. Taxonomy (GTDB): domain Bacteria; phylum Actinomycetota; class Actinomycetes; order Streptomycetales; family Streptomycetaceae; genus Streptomyces; species Streptomyces mangrovisoli. The sequence goes on from NZ_LAVA02000059.1 coordinate 19,162, forward strand.
CCAGCCCCGGCAGCGGCAAGACCGCCCTGCTGGAGGCCGAGTTGACGCTGGCGCGCGAACGGTCCGTTCCGGTCGCCGCGCTCACCGCCGACCTCGCCACCGAGAACGACGCGGCCCGTCTGGCGCGTTCGGGTGTCCCGGTCAAGCAGGTCCTCACCGACGGGCTGTGCCACCTGGAGGCCGGGATGCTCTCAGGGCACCTGGTGGGGTGGCTGCCGCAGGACACCCGGCTGCTGTTCGTGGAGAACGTGGGCAACCTCGTCTGCCCGGCCTCCTACGACCTGGGCGAGACCCTGCGCGTCGTGCTCGCCTCGGTGACGGAGGGCGAGGACAAACCGCTGAAGTACCCGACCGCCTTCGGCCTCGCGCACCTCGTGATCGTGACCAAGACCGACATCGCCGAGGCGGTCGGCTTCGACGAGGCCGAGTTCCGCGCGAACGTCGAACGGGTCAACCCGGGCGTGGACGTGCTGCTCACCTCGGCCCGGGCGGGGCACGGCCGGGGCGTCCTGCTGGACCGGGCCCTGGCGGCGGCGGAGGGCACCCCGCCGCACCGTCCGGTGATGGCGCAGCCACCGCAGCACACGCACGGCCACGAGCACGGCCAAGCCCACGACCACGGGCATGACCACGGCCAAGCCCACGACCACGGCCGTGACCACCCCCCGCAGCCCGAACACCCCCTCCCCGCCGACGCGTTGGCCCGGCGCCGGTCGTGAGCACGCCTCCGGCCGCCGTCGACAGCGGGCCGGCCCTGCGCCGCCGGGTCGTCGTACGCGGAGTGGTGCAGGGCGTCGGCTTCCGGCCGTACGTCCACAACCTGGCCACCTCGCTGTGCCTCACCGGGCATGTCACCAACACCGCGGACGGCGTCGTCGCCGAGGTCGAGGGCGCGCCCGCCGCCGTGACGCACTTCTGCGACCGGCTCGCGGCGGACGCCCCGCCGCTCGCCCGCGTCGACACCGTCGACCACCACGACGTACCCGCCGCGGGCGACACCGGGTTCGCCATCCTGGCCTCCCGCTCCGGCGGACCGGCCCGCACCCTGATCCCGCCGGACACCGCGACCTGCGCCGCCTGTCTGCGCGAACTCGCCGACCCCGCCGACCGGCGGCACCGCCACCCCTTCGTCAACTGCACCCACTGCGGGCCGCGTTTCACGATCGTCACCGGGGTGCCGTACGACCGGCGGCAGACCACCATGGGCGCCTTCCCGATGTGCGAGGACTGCGCGCGCGAGTACGCCGACCCCGCCGACCGGCGCTTCCACGCCCAGCCGGTCGCCTGTCCGGCGTGCGGCCCCCGCCTGCGGCTGCTCGTCCGCGGCGCGCGCCCTGACACGGCGCCCGAACCGGTGGTGGGGGAGGACCCGGTCGAGCGGGCCCGCGCCCTGCTCGCGGACGGCGCGGTCCTCGCGGTGAAGGGACTCGGCGGCTACCACCTCGCGTGCGACGCCACGAACCAGGCCGCCGTCGCCCTGCTGCGCCGCCGCAAGGCCCGGGGCGACAAGCCCTTCGCGCTCATGGCCCGGGACGTCGAGGCCGTCGAACACCTCGTGCGGGTCGGCGAGGAGGAACGCGCCCTGCTGACCGGCGCGGCCCGCCCCATCGTGCTGCTGCGCCGCCGCGGCGGAGGCCTCGCGGCGGGCGCGCGTCCGGCGGACGCCGTCGCGCCGGGCAGCCCCGACCTCGGCGTGATGCTGCCGTACACCCCGATCCACCATCTGCTGCTCGGACTTCCGGGCCACCTCGACGGGCTGCCACTGCTCGTCATGACCAGCGGGAACGTCTCCGGCGAGCCCATCGTCACCGACGACGAGGACGCGCTGGAGCGGCTCGCCCGGCTGGCGGACGCCTGGCTGGCGCACGACCGGCCGATCCATGTGCCGTGCGACGACTCGGTGGTGCGGGTGTGCGACGCCCGCCCGCTGGTCGTCCGGCGCGCCCGCGGCCACGCGCCGCTCCCGGTCGACCTGCCGGTCCCGGTGCGCCCGGCCCTCGCGGTCGGCGGGGACCTGAAGAACGCGTTCTGCCTCGGCGAGGGCGGGCGCGCGTGGCTGTCGGCGCACATCGGGGACATGGACGACCTCGCCACCCAGCGCGGGTTCGAGCGGGCCGTGGACCATCTGTCGTCGATCACGCCGGTGCTGCCCGAACTGCTGGCGGCCGACCGGCATCCCGGATACCGCTCCGCCCACTGGGCCGAACGCAACGCCGGGGACCGGCCCGTCGTCCGCGTGCAGCACCATCACGCGCACGTGGCCTCGGCGATGGCCGAGAACGGGTACGACGGCACCCGCCCGGTGATCGGCGTGGCCTTCGACGGCACCGGGTACGGCGACGACGGCGCCGTTTGGGGCGGGGAGTTCCTGCTCGCCGACTACGACGGCTTCGGCCGGCTCGGGCACCTCGCGTATGTGCCGCTGCCCGGCGGGGACGCGGCCGTGCACCGGCCGTACCGGATGGCGCTCGCGCACCTGCGCGCGGCCGGGATCGACTGGTCGGCCGGACTGCCCTGCGTGGACGCCTGCCCGGAAGAGGAACGCCCCGTGCTGGCAAGGCAGTTGGAGCGGCAGCTCAACTGCGTGCCCACCTCCAGCATGGGCCGCCTCTTCGACGCGGTCTCGTCGCTGGTCGGTGTCTGCCACCGGTCCGGGTACGAGGCGCAGGCGGCCGTCGAGCTGGAGGCGGCCGCGCTGACCGCGCCCGCCTGGGACGTCGGTGTCTACGAGTTCGCGCTGCGGCCGGGGACCGGGCCGGCCGCCGACGCGGTCCCCCTGCTCGCCGATCCCGCCCCCGTGCTCGCCGCGATCGTGGCCGAGTTGCGGGCACAGGTGCCGGTGCCGGTGATCGCCGCCCGCTTCCACCGGGCCGTCGTCGCGCTCGTGCTCCGGCTGTGCCGGGCGGCCCGCGCCCGGCACGGCATCGACACCGTCGCCCTGACCGGCGGGGTCTTCCTCAACTCGGTCCTCTCCTCGGGCTGTTCCTCGGCCCTGACGGCCGACGGCTTCACGGTGCTGCGCCACCACCTGGTCCCGCCGGGCGACGGCGGTCTGGCCCTCGGGCAGTTGGTGGTGGCCGCCCGCATCCGCACGTCCTGACCCACCCCCCCACAGCTAGGAGAGGCCCATGTGCCTGGCGGTACCCGGCCGAGTGCTGGAGATCCAGGAACGCGACGGCACCCGGATGGCCACCGTCGACTTCGGCGGCGTGGTCAAGGAGGTGTGCCTGGAGTATCTGCCGGACCTGTGCGTGGGCGACTACGCCATCGTGCACGTCGGCTTCGCGCTGCAGCGGCTCGACGAGGAGTCGGCCCGCCAGACGCTCGAACTCTTCGCCGAACTCGGCATGTTGCAGGAGGAGTTCGGGGACCCATGGGAAACGGCCGCGATCGAGGAGGCGGCGAAGTGAAGTACATCGAGGAGTTCCAGGACCCGGCGCTGGCGCGCCGGCTGCTGGACGAGATCCATGCCACCGTGACCCGGCCGTGGGCGCTGATGGAGGTGTGCGGCGGACAGACGCACTCCATCATCCGGCACGGCATCGACCAACTGCTGCCTGAACAGGTCGAGTTGATCCACGGTCCGGGCTGTCCGGTCTGTGTGACCCCGCTGGAGGTCATCGACAAGGCGCTGGAGATCGCCTCCCGGCCGGGGGTGATCTTCTGTTCGTTCGGCGACATGCTGCGCGTGCCCGGCACCGACCGCGACCTGTTCCGGGTGCGCAGCGAGGGCGGCGACGTCCGGGTGGTCTACTCGCCCCTCGACGCGCTGCGGGTGGCCCAGCAGAACCCCGACCGCGAGGTGGTGTTCTTCGGCATCGGCTTCGAGACGACCGCCCCGCCCAACGCCATGACGGTCCATCAGGCCCGCAGGCTGGGCATCCGCAACTTCAGCCTGCTGGTCTCGCACGTGCGCGTCCCCCCGGCCATCGAGGCGATCATGCAGTCCCCGAGCTGCCGGGTGCAGGGCTTCCTCGCGGCCGGCCACGTGTGCACGGTGATGGGCATGGAGGAGTACCCGCACCTCGCCGAGCAGTACAAGGTCCCGATCGTGGTGACCGGCTTCGAGCCGCTGGACATCCTCGAGGGGGTGCGCCGCACCGTCGCCCAGCTGGAGCGGGGCGAGCACACCGTCGACAACGCCTACCCGCGCGCGGTGCAGGCCGAGGGCAACCCGGCGGCGCGGGCCATGCTGGAGGACGTCTTCGAGGTCACCGACCGCGCCTGGCGCGGCATCGGCGTGATCCCCGGCAGCGGCTGGCGGCTGTCCGCGAAGTACCGCGACTACGACGCCGAACTGCGGTTCTCCGTGACGGACATCAACACCTGCGAACCGGCCGAGTGCCGCAGCGGCGAGGTGCTCCAGGGCCTGCTGAAGCCCTTCCAGTGCGAGGCGTTCGGCACCCTGTGCACCCCCCGCACCCCGCTCGGGGCCACCATGGTCTCCAGCGAGGGCGCCTGTGCCGCGTACTACCTCTACCGGCGTCTGGGCACGACCCCGGCTCCGGCGACGCCCAGGGAGGCGACCGGTGTCGTCTGAGACCGCGACCGACGTCCTCGACATCACGGGCTGGACCTGCCCGGCCCCGCTGCGCGACCAGCCCCGGATCGTGATGGGGCACGGCGGGGGCGGCACGCTCTCCGCCGAGCTGGTCCAGCACGTCTTCGCGCCGGCGTACGGCGGCAAGGCGCTCGCCCAGCTCGGCGACGCTGCCGCGCTGACCCTGGGCGGCGCCCGACTGGCCTTCTCCACCGACTCGTTCGTCGTGCGGCCGCTGTTCTTCCCCGGCGGCAGCATCGGCGACCTCGCCGTCAACGGCACCGTCAACGACCTCGCCATGAGCGGGGCGCGGGCCGCCTACCTCTCCTGCGGATTCATCCTGGAGGAAGGGGTGGAGACGCGGACCGTCTCCCGGGTCGCCGAGGCGCTCGGCGCGGCCGCGCGGGCCGCGGGCGTCGAGGTGGCCACCGGCGACACCAAGGTGGTGGAGGCGGGGCACGGCGACGGCGTGTACATCAACACCGCGGGCATCGGGCTGATCCCGGACGGGGTCGACCTGCGGCCGCAGCGGGTGGTGCCCGGCGACGTCGTGATCGTCAGCGGCACCATCGGCGTGCACGGCATCGCCATCATGAGCGTGCGCGAGGGCCTGGAGTTCGGGGTGGAGATCGAGAGCGACTGCGCGGCGCTCGGCTCCCTGGTGGAGGCGATGCTCGCCGTCACCCCCGATCTGCACGTGCTGCGCGACCCCACCCGGGGCGGCCTCGCGGCCTCGCTCAACGAGATCGCCTCCGCGTCGGGCACCGGCGTCGTCCTCACCGAGCGGGCGCTGCCCGTCCCGGCCGCCGTCGCGGGCGCCTGCGCGATGCTCGGCCTCGACCCGATGTACGTCGCCAACGAGGGCAAACTCGTCGCCTTCGTCCCGCGCGAGCACGCCGACGCCGTCCTGGAGGCCATGCGGGCCCACCCGCTGGGCCGCGAGTCCCGGATCATCGGCGAGGCGGTCGCCGAGCACCCGGGCATGGTCGTCGCCCGCACCGCGCTCGGGGGCACCCGGGTGGTGGACATGCCGCTCGGGGAGCAACTCCCGCGGATCTGCTGACGCTTCACCGCACCCCCCGTTCCGGGACGCTTGTCGTACCGGCCGTGGGCCCCGATCGGGGGGTGCGCTCACCCGACCCGGTGAGCCGGGGCGCTTGACGCGTGCCGCGCGCGGCCGAAGCGGCGTTGCCCGGACATGGACCGAACCCCGCTCGTGCTGCGCACCCCGCTCGCGCTCCGGACACCGAGGGGAACGGACGCCGCGGACCGCGCCCGGACCGAGGTGTCCCCTGCCGCCAGGCCGCCCACGCCGCCGTGTCCCGCCGATGCCGATCCGGCCGGCGGACCACGGACGCGTACCCCCATCTACGCCCAGCTCGTCCGCGAGTGGCGGGCCCGGGGCCGCGCCGTGCCGGGCGCCCCCGACCCGTGGCGGACCCCGCCGGAGCGCCTGCCCGCCGGTCCGGACGACGTCACGGCAGGGGCCTGAACGGTCACAGTGCCCCCGGCGGCACGTCGCTCGCCTCGCGCAGGGCGAGCTCCAGCATCAGCGGAGCGTGCAGCCGGCCCGTCCCGTCCGGCGGGACCAGCCACTCCAGCGCACCGCCCGGCCGGTAGGGCGGCGGTACGGCGACCCACGCGCCCCTGCCCAGATGCCGTACCCCGGAGCCGATCCACCGGCTGTCCGGATCGGGCGGCAGGAAGAAGCCCACACGGCTCGACGAGGTGTCCACCAGCGTGGGACCCGGCACCGGCAGGGACGGCCGGAAGAGCAGGTCCAGGGTGCGCAGCCCCAGCCGGTCGGGCACGCTCAGCACGTCCCAGTAGCGGCCTGCCTCCAGTAACGCGATGCCATGGCCCCGGTCCCAGTCCCGCTTGCAGATCCGGGGGTCCGACGCGGCGGCGGCGAGCCACTCCACGCCCTGCGTCCACATCCTGTTCGTCATGGGTTCCATCGCGTTCGTCATGCGCTGCTCCGGATCGGCGCCGCGCGACGGCGCGGCGCGAGCAAGGGGGCACGGCCGCGCAGGCGGCGCGGCACGGCGGAGGAGAGAGGGCCGCGGGGCACGGCTGGACGCCGGGGCACGGCACGGTGCGGACAGGGGTCCGCGCGGTGGGGTGTGCGGCCGCACACCCCACCCGCCCTCTGCATGGTGGTGGACGCGAGCAGGTAGCGGAAGGGGTGGCGGACCCTGGCGTTTGCGGCCGGGACGCATGAACGTCACGGCAGCGGTTCGGCGCCGCCCAGAACCGCCTCGACGGCCTGCTCCGGCGTCCCGACCCGCAGCGGGCGGTGGGTCTCCCCGGCGGCCTCGGGCAGCTCCCAGCCCCGTAGGACGGCCACGGGCTTGCCCGCCCGCAGCGCGAGGGCGACCTCACTGAGCGTGCCCCAGCCTCCGCCGATCGCCACGAGGGCGTCGCAGGTGGTGACCAGCAGGCCGTTGCGGAGTTCGCCGAGGCCGGTGGCGACCACGACGGTCAGGTGCGGATCGCCCGCGCCGCGGTCGTCGCCCGGCAGCAGACCGAGGACCGTGCCGCCAGCCGAGGTCGCGCCCTCGGCGCAGGCCGCCATCACCCCGCCGAGGCCGCCGCAGACCACGACCGCGCCCCGGCGCGCGAGCAGCGCGCCGACCCGCCGGGCCAGGTCCCGCTCGGACGCGCCCGCGTGTCCCGGTCCGCAGACGGCGATGTACGGCGTTGCCCGCGAGCTCATCGAACCTCCCCGTCCCCGGTCACCCACCCCTTCGACGGTGCCGTGTCGCGCCGCGTCGCGCCATGCCATGCCCTCCAGGGCGGGGCAGTGCAGTGCCCTGCCGTGGAGCACCCTGCCGTGTTGTGCCGCACTCGGTCGCACTTCTGCGCACGCTCGATTCGAGCGTCCAGACACGTGATTCGATCGTAGATGCTTGTCCTTTCATCGTATTCGACCGTACGCTGCGGTCGTTCCGTCGCCGTCGAGCTCGAGGTACTCCATGGACCGCACCCGTCTCCAGCAGCTCCTGGCCCGCGAGAGCGCCGAGGCCGAGCGGCTCAACCCGCGGTCGAAGGCCGCGTACGAGCGCGCCGAGCATCTCTTCGGCCGGGTCCCGATGACCTGGATGAACAAGAACGCGGGAGCGTTCCCCCGCTACCTCGACAGCGCGCGCGGCGCCCGTGTCACGGACGTCGACGGGCACGAGTACATCGACTTCTGCCTCGGCGACACCGGCGCGATGGCCGGGCACTCGCCCGCGGTGGTCGGCGAGGCGGTCCGGCACCGGTTCACCGAGCTGGGCGGCGCGACGGCGATGCTGCCGACCGAGGACGCGGAGTGGGTCGGCGCCGAGCTGACCCGCCGCTTCGGGCTCGCCCGCTGGAGCTTCTCGCTGACCGCGACCGACGCCAACCGCTGGGCCATCCGGCTGGCCCGCGCCGTGACGGACCGCCCGAAGATCCTCTTCAACAGCTACAGCTACCACGGCAGCGTCGACGAGTCGCTGATCGTCGTCGGCCCCGACGGGCAGGGCGCCGCGCGCCCCGGCAACGTCGGCGCCCCCTGCGACGTCACCCTCACCAGCCGGGTCGCCGAGTTCAACGACCTGGAGCAGCTGGAGCGCGAACTCGCCCACGGCGACGTGGCCGCCGTGCTGATGGAGCCCGCGCTCACCAACATCGGCATCGTGCTGCCCGAGCCCGGCTACCTCGAGGGCGTCCGCGAACTCACCCGCCGCTACGGCACCCTGCTGATCAACGACGAGACGCACACCTTCTCCGCGGGCCCGGGCGGCTGCACGGCCGCCTGGGAGCTGGAGCCCGACCTGCTGACCATCGGCAAGGCCATCGGCGGCGGCATCCCGGCCGGCGCCTACGGTCTCTCCGCCGAGCTGGCCGACCGGCTGCTCGGCCGCAGCGACCTGGACCTGGTCGACATGGGAGGCGTCGGCGGCACCCTGGCCGGCAACGCCCTGTCCGTCGCCGCGACCCGGGCCACCCTCGAACACGTCCTCACCGACGAGGCGTTCGCCCACATGGCCACGTTGTCCGAGCGCTTCGAGGCCGGCGTGCGCGGCAGCATCGAGGCGCACAAGCTGCCCTGGTCGGTGAGCCGGCTCGGCGCGCGCACGGAGTACCGCTTCGCCGACCCGGCGCCGCGCACCGGCACCGAGTCCGCGGCGGCCCAGGACGCCGAGCTGGAGGACTTCCTCCACCTCTACCTGGCCAACCGGGGCATCCTGCTCACCCCGTTCCACAACATGGCCCTGATGTGCCCGGACACCACCGAGCAGGACGTCGACACCCACACCCGCGTCTTCGCGGACGCCCTGGCCGAACTGGCCGGCTGACCCGCCCCGGCACAGGCCGCAGCCGACTCGCCGCACGGGCCGTACAGGAAAACCCGCCGCACAGGCAGTAGAGGAAAAGGGGACACGTGGACGAGATCGACCGGGCCATCCTGCGCGAGCTGCAGAGCGACGGACGCATCGCCTACGCCGACCTCGGCCCGAAGGTCGGCCTGTCCGCCTCCGCGGCCCGGCAGCGCCTGCAACGGCTGCTGGACGCCAAGGCCGTCCAGGTCGTCGGGGTCACCGACCCGATGGCCATGGGCGGCCAGGCCATGGCGCTGCTCGGCATCGGCGTGGACGGCGACCCGCGCGCCGTCGCCGACGCGCTCGCCGCCCGCCCCGAGGTGGTGTACTCCGTGCTCACCTCGGGCGGCTTCGACCTCTTCGCGGAGGTCGTCACGCCGGGGCCGAAGGATCTGCTCGACTTCGTCAACGACGTCGTCCGGCCGATCGAGGGCGTACGGCAGGTCCAGTCCTTTCCCTACTTCGCCATCCACACCCACCGCTTCCTGTGGGACGTCGGCTGACCACCGGAACGGCCGAGTCCGGCATGCCCTCGGGCAGGGCGTGACGTCTACTGAGGCTGTAAACGGCGCCCCTGCTGGAGAAGGCCGAGGTCGTGACGTTGAGCCAGGGCAGAGCAGGAGACGTGGGGGCGGCCAGACCGGGAGTGCTGCGGCGGCTCGGGGAGTGGTGCGCGCACCACTTCGTGGTCGTCATCATCGCCTGGCTGGTGGCCATCGTGGCCGTGCAGGCGCTGAGCCGTTCCCTCGGCGGCGAGTACGAGGACAACTTCTCGCTCCCCGGCGTGCAGGCCCAGAAGGGCCTCGACGTGCTGAAGAAGCACGATCCCGCCGCGGGCGGGTACGGCAGCCAGATCGTCATGCACGATGGGGACAAGGCGCTGACCGGGTTCAGCCAGCAGATGTCCCAGACGGTCGGCGACCTGGCCAAGCTGCCGCACGTGCTGTCCGTGCAGAACCCGCTCACGGGTGCCACGACGGAGGGCTCGGCGAGCACCTCCAGCTCGTCGTCCTCGTCCTCGTCCTCGTCATCCTCATCGTCGTCGTCATCGAGTTCCTCGTCGTCGAACTCGTCGTCGTCGAACTCGTCCTCCGGACAGGCCCAGAAAGGCTCCGGATCGCAGAACGTCGGCCCCCTGTCGACCGACGGCAAGACCGCCTACATCACCGTCCGCTTCGACGAGCAGCCCTCGACCCTGGGCAGCAGCTATCTCGACGGCGTCGACACCGCCGTGCAGCCGCTGCGCGCGGCCGGCGTCGACGTGGAGTACGGCGGCCCGCTCGGCGAACTGGCCCGGCCCGCCGCCAACGACAAGGTCAGCGAGGCCATCGGCTTCGGCGTCGCCATCATCGTCCTGCTGGTCGGCTTCGGCAGTGTCATCGCCTCCGGCATCCCGCTGCTGACCGCGCTGATCAGCGTCGTCGGCGGCCTCGGTCTGCTCGGGATGCTCGCGGCCGCGTTCACCTTCGCGACGGTCTCCCCGACCCTCGCGACGATGATCGGCATCGGTGTCGGCATCGACTACGCCCTGTTCCTGCTCACGCGGCACCGACAGAACCTCATGGACGGCGTCGATCCGGTGCGCGCCGCCGGCCACGCCACGTCCACCAGCGGGCGCGCCGTGCTGGTCTCCGGCTGCACCGTGATCATCGCGCTCGCGGGCCTGTTCGTCTCCGGCGTGACCTTCATCGGTCTGCTCGGCCTCGCGGCGGCGGTGACGGTGGTCTCCGCGGTCACCGGCGCGCTCACCCTCGTACCGGCCCTGCTCGGGCTCATCGGCACCCATATCGACCAGTACCACGTGCGCAAGCCCATCGCGGAGACCGACGCCGAGCCGGGCGCCACCCCGCACGGCACCTGGCACCGCTACGCGCAGCGCGTCGAACGGGCGCCGCTGAAGTTCCTGACGGCCGGTGTCGCCGTCATCGCGATCCTGGCGATCCCGGCGTTCACCATCGAGCTGGGCCACATCGGCGACGGCGCCGACCCGACGTCGTTCACCGACCGGCGCGCCTTCGACCTGATGACGGACGCCTTCGGGGCGGGCTCCAACGGCCCGCTGACGGTGGTCATCGACCAGACCGACGTGCCCTCCGACCAGCGTTCCGACCTCGACTCGCAGGCGCAGAAGACACTGAACGGGGTGCAGGGCGCGGCCGTGGTGACCCAGCTGAACCCGACGAAGGACGGGGACGTCCTGGTCGGCACGGTCTACTCGAAGGTCTCCCCGCAGAACCCGGACACCACCGACCTCACCAACCGCCTGGTGAACGACACGCTGCCGGACGCGGTGAAGGGCACGAAGGCGCACGGCTACGTCACCGGCACCACGGCCACCCAGGTCGACTTCCGCAACATCGTCGCGAGCAGGCTGCCGCTCATCATCCTCGTGGTGGTCGCGCTCGCCTTCCTGATCATCCTCGCGGTCTTCCGCGGCCTGCTCGTGGCGGTGAAGGCGGCCGTCCTGAACGTCCTGTCCATCACCGCCTCCTACGGCGTCGTCGTCGCCGTCTTCCAGTGGGGCTGGGGCGGGCCCGCGCTGGGCGTGCACGGCAAGGTGCCCATCGAGAGCTACGTGCCGATGATGATGTTCGCGATCATCTTCGGGCTCAGCATGGACTACGAGATCTTCCTGCTCTCCCGCGTGCACGAGGCCTGGGTGCGCACCGGCGACGCGAAGGGATCGGTCGCGCACGCCCTGGAGATCACCGCGCGCGTCATCACCTGCGCCGCGCTGATCATGGTGAGCGTCTTCGCCGCGTTCATCCTCAGCGACAACATCGTGGTCAAGATGCTGGGTCTCGGCCTCGCGGTCAGCGTGCTCATCGACGCCACCGTCGTACGACTGCTGCTGGTACCCGCCGTGATGACCCTGCTCGGCGCGCACGCCTGGTGGACGCCCCAGTGGCTGGACCGGATCCTGCCGCACATCGACACCGAGGGCGAGGCGGAACTCAGTCCCGCGTCCTCGCGGCCGAAGGTGTGAGCCCCGGCGTCAGCACGAGCATCGTGGCGTCGTCGCGGACGGTGCCGCAGTGCCGTACCAGTTCGTCCCAGATCCGCCGGGCCAGGACGTCCGGTTCGGCGCCGGAGTGCGCGGCGAGCCGCTCGGGCAGCGGGTAGAAGGCGCCCCGCACGTCCCTGCCCTCCCAGACCCCGTCCGAGGCGAGGAACAGCCGGTCGCCGGGGAGCAACTCCAGGGTGCCCTCCTTCGGCGGGTCGACCTCCGCGAGGCCCAGCCCGAGCGGGGCCCCGGCGGTCAGCTCGATCTCGTGGGCGGCCCCGTCACGCAGCAGCACCGGTGCCGGGTGCCCGCACGACACCATCCGCACGGTCCGGGCGTCGGCGGAGAACTCCAGCACGAGGGCGGTGGCGAACAGTTCGGCATGCCGTACGGCGGACGAGTCGACGACCAGCCGTCGGTCCATGCGGGCCGCGACCGACTCGGTGTCCGGCTGGTCGAGGACGGCCTCCCGGAACGCGCCCAGCAGCGACACGACGGTCGAGACGGCCGCCAGCCCGTGTCCCTGCACGTCGCCCAGCACCGCCCGTACGCCGCCGGGCCCCATGCGCACGTCGTAGAAGTCGCCGCCGACCAGCGTGCCGCGCTGGGCCGCCCGGTACAGGCCCAGACAGCCGACCGGCCCGACACGCTCGGGCAGGGGTGGTACGACGGCCTGCTGCACCGCCTCGGCGACGGTGCGCTCGGTGTCCAGCTGGGCGTCCCGGCGGCTGCGCACGAAGGAGATGAACACGCTGAGCAGGGAGACGAAGGTGACGGTCAGCAGATCGGTGTCGCCGGGCCGGTTGAGCGTCGAGTCCGGCACGGTCAGCAGGGCCAGGACCAGGACGCCGAGGCCGGCGGTGGCCAGCGGCCCGTAGGACAGCACGGCGAGCGGCGGGATCGCGCCGAGCAGGAAGCCGAGATCCTTCGGGTTCGGGGCGAACAGCGCGGCCGCGGCGACCACGACGACCAGCACGAGCGGCAGCAGCCGCACCCAGCGCGGTGGCGGGGCACCGCGCAGCCAGCTCCGGCCGTCGTCCCGGCCCTCGCCGGGCACACGCAGGCGCAGCCTTCTCACACGACCACGCTACGCCGCGGTCACGGGAGCACGCGTGCGGAACGGCTCCGCCGGGTCGGCCGGAGTACGCGGGCGGGGCGGCCCTGCCGGACCGGCTCGGGGGCCGTGCGGGACCGCTCCTCACGGGCCGGGCGCGGGCCGGTCGGATGCGGGCCGCCCGATCCGGCGGTCCCCGCGCACCGGCCGCCCGCGCACTCGGCCCCTTCGGGCCGGGCCCTGCGGGCCGGTCGCCTGCGCACTCGGCCCCCGCGGGCCGGGCCCTGCGGGCCGGTCGCCTGCGCACTCGGCCCCCGCGGACCCGCCCCTGCGGGCCGGTCGCCTGCGCACTCGGCCCCCGCGGGCCGGGCCCTGCGGGCCGGTCGCCTGCGCACTCGGCCCCCGCGGACCCGCCCCCGCGGACCGGCCCCCTGCGGACTGGGCCCTGCGGACTGGGCCCCTGCGGACCGACCCCTGCGGACCGGCCCCTGCGGACCGGCCC
>NZ_LAVA02000006.1 GCF_000974985.2 Streptomyces mangrovisoli
GCCACAACTGATGCCACAGATAAGCCGACTTCGGGCTCACTCGCAGACGCCGCGCAACCTCCGACACCTTGGTCTTCCGCTCGAACAGCTCGGCCGCCTGCATCCGTACCGATTCCCGGCGCCGACGCCCCTCGGCGGTCAGCCCACCCCCATCGCCATATCTCACACACCACCGAATACAGGCACTGTTCCAACCCCATCAGGCACTTCGCCAAGATTCACCCTGGCGAGCCGAAGTCAGTAGGGGCGCGGGGAACTGCGCGACCAGCCACAAACCGCCCGCAGACCGGGCACAACCGTCGCGCCGCGGCCGCAGGCCGGTGGGTGGTGGGCGGGCCCACCCTGCCGAGCCCGGGCGCTCAGCCCACCCCGTACACCCGCCGCGCGTTCCCCGCAGCCACCATCGTCGCCACCCGCTGAGCATCCCGCAGGGACCACGCGCCCTCCGCGACCCAGCCGCCGAGGACCCGCCCCAGCGCCTCCCGGAACAGGCGGGCGCCCACCACATGGAGCTCGGGCAGGCCGTGCGCCCCGCTGGAGAAGAGGATCTTGCCGAAGGGGGCCAGCTCCAGGATCTCGGCGAGGACGGTCGCCGCGCGGGCGCCCGTGCGCACGAGGGCGGCGCCCGAGTCGGCGTAGACATGCGGGAAGACCCCGGCGAGATGGGCCGCGTCCCGGTGGTAGGGGTAGCCGTGCAGCAGGATCAGATCGGTGCCCAGGCCCGCGGTGGCCCGTACGAAGTCGGTCAGCAGCACCGGATCGGTGCGGTCGATGCGCTGCCCGGGTTCGCCGAGACCCGCATGCAGCTGGAGCGGGCGGCCCGAGGCGACCGCGATCCACAGCAGATGGCGCAGCAGCACCGGGTCGCTCAGCTCGCCGCCGACCCGGCGCCCGGCCAGCCAGCGGCCCGCCGCACCGCGCACCTCGCCCGGCCCCGGCGGCTCCGGCGCGAGCGCCAGTCCGTGCCGTACGCCCGCGACCGAGGTGAACGCGACGGCGTTCGCGGCGGCGCCGTGCACCGACTCGGCGAGGTTGGCGAGGAACGACTCGACCGTGCCCGAGGTGTCGGCGACCTGCTCGGCGAGGAGTTCGAGCCGCACGATCTCGTGTGCGTGCGCCTCGCCGGCCGAGGCCATCTCGGCGGGCCCGGTCAGGTCGCCGGGCAGGCCGGTGTCGATGAGATAGGTGGTGATGCCGCTGCCCCGCAGCAGCCGGCGGCCCGCCTCCAGCACGCCGAGTTCACGGCGCCGCGCGAGATAGCGGGCCGGCGGACAGTGCGGCTCCAGACCCAGCAGCGGCGGGCACCAGCGGCGCACCGCGAAGCCGGTCTGGGTGTCGAAGAGGGTGGTGCCCGGCGCGGGCGGCCCCTCGGTGCGGGCCAGCTGGGCCTCGAAGGTGCCGAGACCCAGCTCCGTCCGCAGTACGCCGTGGCAGTACTGGTCCACGAGGGACGGCGTTTCGATCATCCGGACTCCCCGGGTGGACCTTGCGTGCTCAAAGGTCCTAACGGGTGAATCGGGTGTTAGGTGTTGCTGGGACCGCCCACCTGGATCCCCGCCATCCGGGTCCACTCGTACGGCCCCGTCCTCACCTTGGCCGCGAACTCGCCGTCGAACTGCTCGTGCACGGTGATGCCGGCCTTCTCGACGGCCTGCTGCGCCAGCTCGTACGAGGGCGCCACGAGGTCGCCCCAGCCGCCGTCCTCGCCGACGAGGACGATCCGCGCGCCGCGCTCGCCGATGTAGGCCACCTGGCCCTCGGCCCCGCCGTGCGCCTTGGCGAAGGCCGCGATCTGCCGGGCGAGCTTCGCCGCCTTGCGCTCGGCCTTCGCGTCGGCTTTCGCCTCGGCCTTCGGGTCAACCTGCTGCGTGTCTGCCATGGTCAGGATGCTACCGACGGGTATATCGAACGGCGACGGGCGGGGTGAGTGGCTTAGCCCACTCACCCCGCCCGTTTCCACGAGTACGGAGGATCAGCGCAGGAAGGGGTCGACCGCCACCGCGACGAACAGCAGCGAGACATAGGTGATGGACCAGTGGAACAGCCGCATCTCCTTCAGCTTCCCGCCCGTCACCTCCGCCTTCGCGCGGGCCTGGAGCGCGTGCGCCTCCCACAGCCACCAGCCGCCCGCCACCAGGGCGACCAGCGTGTAGAACCAGCCCGTGTAGCCGAGCGGGGTCAGCGTCAGGGAGACCGCGACCATCACCCAGCTGTAGAGGACGATCTGCCGGGCCACGACCTTGTTGGAGGCGACGACCGGCAGCATCGGCACGCCCACGCGCGCGTAGTCGTCCTTCACCTTCATCGACAGCGGCCAGTAGTGCGGCGGCGTCCAGAAGAACATGACGAGGAAGAGCACGACCGGCGCCCACGACATCGAGTCCGTGACGGACGACCAGCCGATCAGCACCGGCATGCAGCCCGCGATGCCGCCCCAGACGATGTTCTGCGCCGTACGCCGCTTGAGGATCATCGTGTAGACGACGACGTAGAAGAGGAGCGCTCCGAGCGACAGCCACGCCGACAGCCAGTTGACCGTCAATCCGAACAACAGAGTGGACACCACCGCGAGGGTGAGCCCGAAGGCGAGGCACTCGCGCGGGCTGACCATCCCGGTCACCAGCGGTCGCTGTGAGGTGCGGTCCATCAGCGCGTCGATGTCGCGGTCGATGTACATGTTCAGCGCGTTGGCGCCGCCGGCCGAGAGGTATCCGCCGAGGCAGGTGAGGACGACCAGCTTGAGGTCCGGCACACCCTGCTGCGCCAGGAACATCACCGGAACGGTGGTGATCAGCAGCAGCTCGATGATCCGCGGCTTGGTCAGAGCCACGAACGCCTTGCAGCGAGCCCCGAACGGCCGGTGGCTCGGGCTCTGGCTCGCACCAGCCACCCCGACTGGACGGGATTCGACGGCCGTCACGCACACCCCTGACAGAGACATCCCAGCGAGCCCGTCGTGTGAACCGACGGTAAAGACTCGCGCGTACCACGCCACTGTAGACGTTGCCCAGACCCCGTCCTTCGCGGGGGTGGGCTCGTGTTGGCAGGGGTCGTACGGAAGGTCGATTGAGCAGTCAGATGAGCGGCTGCGTATTCATGTGCCGAATGGGATCCGGGCCGGTCGGGAGGCGGATGTCCAAAAGGCCCGGCAGTCTGGAATGACTCGAAAAAATGCACGTTCTCACGGGGGTAGGCTCGACAGCGGCCGGTGGGCGGACAGCTCATCGGCAGCCGGTGGGCGCACGCCCGCAAGACCAGTAAACGGACATGTGGAGAGGAGCCCTGACTCAGGGTGAGCACCAAGCCGACCACCACAGACCTCGAGTGGACCGAGCTGGACCAGCGGGCGGTCGACACCGCCCGCGTCCTTGCCGCCGACGCCGTACAGAAGGTCGGCAACGGCCATCCGGGTACGGCGATGAGCCTGGCGCCTGCCGCCTACACCCTCTTCCAGAAGGTGATGCGGCACGACCCGGCCGACCCGGAGTGGACGGGCCGCGACCGCTTCGTGCTGTCCGCGGGTCACTCGTCACTGACCCTCTACACGCAGCTCTACCTGGCCGGCTTCGGCCTGGAGCTGGAGGACCTGGAGTCCTTCAGGACCTGGGGCTCCAAGACCCCGGGCCACCCCGAGTACGGCCACACCAAGGGCGTCGAGACGACCACCGGACCGCTCGGCCAGGGTGTCGCCAACGCCGTCGGCATGGCGATGGCCGCCCGCTACGAGCGCGGCCTGTTCGACCCGGACGCGGCCGAGGGCGAGTCCCCCTTCGACCACTACATCTTCTGCATCGCCGGTGACGGCTGCCTCCAGGAGGGCATCTCCGCCGAGGCGTCCTCGATGGCCGGCCACCAGAAGCTCGGCAACCTGATCCTGCTGTGGGACGACAACCACATCTCGATCGAGGGCGACACCGAGACGGCCGTCTCCGAGGACACCGTCAAGCGCTACGAGGCGTACGGCTGGCACGTGCAGCGCATCGCCCCGAAGCCGGACGGCGACCTCGACCCGCACAGCATCTACGACGCGATCGAGGCCGCGAAGAAGGTGACGGACCGCCCGTCCTTCATCGCGATGCGCTCGATCATCGCCTGGCCCGCCCCGAACGCGCAGAACACCGAGGCCGCGCACGGCTCGGCGCTCGGCGACGACGAGGTCGCCGCCACCAAGCGCGTCCTCGGCTTCGACCCGGAGAAGTCCTTCGACGTCGCCGACGAGGTCATCGCGCACACCCGCAAGGCGCTGGACCGGGGTGCCGAGGCCAAGGCCGACTGGGACAAGGCGTTCCAGCTGTGGCGGGACGACAACCCCGAGCGGGCGGCCGAGTTCGACCGGATCTCCCAGGGCGAGCTGCCCGCGGGCTGGGAGGAGAAGCTCCCCGTCTTCGAGCCCGGCAAGGGCCTCGCCACGCGTGCCGCCTCCGGCAAGGTGCTCCAGGCGCTCGGCGCGGTCATCCCCGAGCTGTGGGGCGGCTCGGCCGACCTGGCCGGCTCGAACAACACGACGATCGACAAGACGTCGTCGTTCCTCCCGGCGGGCAACCCGCTGCCCGAGGCCGACCCCTACGGCCGCACGATCCACTTCGGCATCCGCGAGCACTCCATGGGCGCGGAGCTGAACGGCATCACGCTGCACGGCAACACCCGCGTCTACGGCGGCACCTTCCTGGTGTTCTCCGACTACATGCGCAACGCCGTGCGCCTGTCGGCCCTCATGCACCTGCCGGTGACGTTCGTGTGGACGCACGACTCCATCGGCCTCGGCGAGGACGGCCCCACCCACCAGCCCGTCGAGCACCTCGCCTCGCTGCGCGCGATCCCGGGCCTGAACGTGGTCCGCCCGGCCGACGCCAACGAGACCGCCATCGCCTGGCGCGAGATCCTCGGCCGCTACACCAAGGAGTTCGGCGTCGGGGCCCCGCACGGCCTCGCCCTCACCCGCCAGGGTGTGCCGACCTACGAGCCCGACGACGCGGCCGCCAAGGGCGGGTACGTGCTCTTCGAGGCGGAGGGCGGCGAGCCCCAGGTCATCCTGATCGCCACCGGTTCCGAGGTGCACGTCGCCGTCGAGGCGCGCGAGCAGCTCCAGGCCGAGGGCGTGCCCACCCGGGTCGTGTCGATGCCGTGCGTGGAGTGGTTCGAGGAGCAGGACCAGGGGTACCGGGAGAGCGTCCTGCCGCCCGCGGTGAAGGCGCGCGTCGCCGTGGAGGCGGGCATCGGTCTGACCTGGCACAAGTACGTGGGAGATGCCGGCCGCATCGTTTCGCTGGAGCACTTCGGTGCCTCGGCGGACGCGAAGGTCCTTTTCCGCGAATTCGGCTTCACCGCCGAGAACGTGGCCGCCAAGGCGCGGGAATCCCTCGCCGCCGCCCAGCGCTGACGCCCATATACGACACGTAGGAGATGTAATTCCATGACAGACGCACTGAAGCGCCTCTCCGAAGAAGGCGTGGCGATCTGGCTGGACGACCTGTCGCGCAAGCGGATCACGTCCGGCAATCTCGCCGAACTGATCGACCAGCAGCACGTCGTGGGCGTCACCACCAACCCGACGATCTTCCAGAAGGCGATCAGCAGCGGCGACGGCTACGAGTCCCAGCTCACCGATCTCGCGGCCCGCAAGGTCACCGTCGAGGAAGCCGTCCGCATGATCACGACGGCGGACGTCCGCGACGCCGCCGACATCCTGCGCCCCGTGTTCGACGCCACCGACGGGCAGGACGGCCGGGTCTCCATCGAGGTCGACCCGCGCCTGGCCCACCACACCAAGGCCACCGTCGCCGAGGCCAAGCAGCTGGCGTGGCTGGTGGACCGGCCGAACACCCTCATCAAGATCCCGGCGACCCGGGCGGGCCTGCCGGCGATCACCGAGGTCATCGGCCTCGGCATCAGCGTCAACGTCACGCTGATCTTCTCCCTGGAGCGCTACCGCGAGGTCATGGACGCCTACCTCGCCGGCCTGGAGAAGGCGAAGGAGCGCGGCCTGGACCTGTCGAAGATCCACTCCGTGGCGTCCTTCTTCGTCTCGCGCGTCGACACCGAGATCGACAAGCGCCTGGACGGGATCGGCACCGACGAGGCCAAGGCGCTCAAGGGCAAGTCCGCCGTCGCCAACGCCCGCCTCGCCTACGAGGCGTACGAGGAGGTCTTCTCCTCCGACCGCTGGCTGGCGCTGGACAAGGCGCAGGCCAACAAGCAGCGCCCGCTGTGGGCCTCCACCGGCGTGAAGGACCCCGCCTACAAGGCGACCCTGTACGTCGACGACCTGGTCGCGCCGAACACGGTCAACACCATGCCGGAGGCCACCCTCCAGGCCACCGAGGAGAGCGGCTCGATCACCGGCAACACCATCGCCGGCACCTACGAGCAGGCCCGCGCCGACCTCGACGCCGTCGGGAAGCTCGGGATCTCCTACGACGACGTGGTGCAGCTGCTGGAGGACGAGGGCGTCGACAAGTTCGAGGCCTCCTGGAACGACCTGCTCAAGTCCACCCAGGCGGAGCTCGAGCGCCTCGCTCCCACGGAGGGCTGAATTGTCCCCCTCTCCCGGCAGCGGGTCCAACCCGCTCCGTGACCCCGCCGACCGACGGCTCCCGCGCATCGCGGGGCCGTCGGGCCTGGTCATCTTCGGCGTCACCGGTGACCTGTCGCGCAAGAAGCTGATGCCGGCGGTCTACGACCTCGCCAACCGGGGGCTGCTGCCCCCGGGCTTCTCGCTGGTGGGCTTCGCCCGCCGCGAGTGGGCGCACGAGGACTTCGCGCAGGAGGTCCACGACGCCGTCAAGGCACACGCCCGCACGCCGTTCCGCGAGGAGGTCTGGCAGCAGCTCATCCAGGGGATGCGCTTCGTCCAGGGCACCTTCGACGACGACGACGCCTTCGAGCGGCTGCGCTCCACCATCGACGAGCTGGACAAGGCGCAGGGCACGGGCGGCAACTTCGCCTTCTACCTGTCGGTGCCGCCCCGCTCGTTCCCGGTCGTCATCCAGCAGCTGAAGAAGCACGGGCTGGCCGACCAGACCGGCGGCTCCTGGCGCCGCGCGGTCATCGAGAAGCCCTTCGGCCACGACCTGAAGTCCGCCGAGGAGCTCAACAAGGTCGTGCACGAGGTGTTCGCCCCGGACCAGGTGTTCCGGATCGACCACTACCTCGGCAAGGAGACCGTCCAGAACATCCTGGCGCTGCGCTTCGCCAACACGATGTTCGAACCGGTCTGGAACCGGTCCTTCGTGGACCACGTGCAGATCACCATGGCCGAGGACATCGGCATCGGCGGCCGGGCCGGGTACTACGACGGCATCGGCGCCGCCCGCGACGTCATCCAGAACCACCTTCTCCAGCTGATGGCGCTCACCGCGATGGAGGAGCCCGCCTCCTTCGACGCGGACGCGCTCGCGGCGGAGAAGACGAAGGTGCTCGGCGCCGTGCGGCTGCCGAAGGACCTGGGCCGCGACACCGTGCGCGGCCAGTACGCGGCCGGCTGGCAGGGCGGCGAGAAGGCGGTCGGCTACCTGGAGGAGGACGGCATCGACCGCAACTCCAAGACCGACACCTACGCCGCGATCAAGGTGGGCGTCGACAACCGCCGCTGGGCGGGCGTCCCCTTCTACCTGCGCACCGGCAAGCGGCTCGGCCGCCGCGTCACCGAGATCGCGGTCGTCTTCCAGCGGGCCCCGCACTCCCCCTTCGACACCACGGCCACCGAGGAGCTCGGGTCGAACGCGGTCGTCATCCGCGTGCAGCCCGACGAGGGCGTGACCGTGCGCTTCGGCTCCAAGGTGCCGGGCACGTCAATGGAGATCCGGGACGTCTCGATGGACTTCGCCTACGGCGAGTCCTTCACCGAGTCCAGCCCGGAGGCGTACGAGCGGCTCATCCTGGACGTCCTGCTCGGCGACTCCAACCTCTTCCCGCGCACGGAGGAGGTCGAGCTGTCCTGGAAGATCCTCGACCCGATCGAGCAGTACTGGGACGCGAACGGCACGCCGGCGCAGTACCCGTCCGGCACGTGGGGCCCCGTCGAAGCGGACGAAATGCTCGAACGAGACGGACGGAGCTGGCGCCGGCCATGAAGATCGACCTCACGGACACCACGGCCAGCAAGATCAACAAGGCACTGGTGAAGGCCCGGCGCGCCATCGGCACGCCGGCCGTCGGCATGGTGCTCACCCTGGTCGTCGTCACGGACGAGGAGAACGCCTACGACGCGATGAAGGCCGCGAGCGACGCGTCGCGCGAGCACCCCTCGCGCACGCTCGTGGTCATCAAGCGCGTCTCCCGCTCGCCCCGCGACCGCACCCGCTCCCGGCTCGACGCCGAGATCCGGGTCGGCGCGGACGCGGGCTCCGGGGAGACGGTGGTGGTACGGCTGCACGGCGAGGTCGCCGACCACGCCGACTCGGTCGTCCTGCCGCTGCTGCTGCCGGACGCGCCGGTCGTCGTGTGGTGGCCGGTGAACGCGCCGCTCGACCCGGCGAAGGACCCGCTGGGCGCCCTGGCCCAGCGCCGGGTCACCGACACCTACGCCGCCGAGCAGCCGGTACGGGAGCTGGGGGTGCGCGCGGACGCCTACACGCCCGGCGACACCGACCTGTCCTGGACCCGGATCACGCCCTGGCGCTCCATGCTGGCGGCCGCCCTCGACCAGGTCGCCTGCGAGGTCAAGGCCGTCGAGGTGGAGGGCGAGGAGTTCAACCCGAGCTGCGAGCTGCTCGCGATGTGGCTCGGTGACCGCCTCGACGTCCCGATCCGCCGCTCCCTGTCGGCGGGTCCGGGCCTGACCGCGGTCCGCATGGACACCAGCCACGGCTCGATCGTCCTGGACCGCCCGGACGGCTCGCTCGCGACGCTGTGCATCGCGGGCCAGCCGGACCGCGCGGTGGCGCTCAAGCGCCGCGACACGGCCGAGCTGATCGCGGAGGAGCTGCGCCGCCTCGACCCGGACGACACCTACGCGTCGGCGCTGCGCTTCGGCGTGGACCGGCTGAACGCGGTGGGCGAGGCGGCGGAGCCGGCCAAAGGAGAACCTGTCGGCGCTGCGGCGGCTGCCGGGGCGCAGGAAGCGGACGCGACGCCGGTGACGGACGAGGCGCCGGAGCCGGACAAGGCGGCGGGGACGGACGCGACGCCGCAGGCCAAGGCGGAGGGAGCTTCCTCGTGAGCGCCCCCCAGCTGGTCGTCCACCGCGACAAGGAACTGATGGCGCAGGCCGCCGCGGCCCGTCTGATCACGAAGATCGTGGACGCGCAGTCCTCGCGTGGCCACGCGTCCGTGGTCCTCACCGGCGGCCGCAACGGCAACGGCCTGCTGGCGGCGCTGGCACAGGCGCCCGCCCGCGACGCCGTCGACTGGGGCCGGCTCGACCTGTGGTGGGGCGACGAGCGGTTCCTGCCGGAGGGCGACCCCGAGCGCAATGTCACCCAGGCGCGCGAGGCCCTGCTCGACGCCGTGCCGCTCGATCCGAAGCGGGTGCACGCCATGCCCGCCTCGGACGGGGTGTACGGCGCCGACGTCGAGGCGGCCGCGTACGGCTACGCGCAGGAGCTGGCGCGTGCCGCCGGCCCCGAGAACCACGCCGCGGTGCCGTCCTTCGACGTCCTGATGCTGGGCGTCGGCCCGGACACCCATGTGGCGTCCCTGTTCCCGGAGCTGCCCGCGGTCCGCGAGACCGAGCGCACGGTGGTCGGCGTCCACGGCGCGCCCAAGCCGCCGCCGACCCGGGTCACCCTCACGCTGCCCGCGATCCGCGCGGCCCGCGAGGTCTGGCTCCTGGCGGCGGGCGAGGACAAGGCGAGGGCCGCGGCGATCGCCCTCTCCGACCCGGGCGAGATCCAGGCCCCCGCGGCGGGCGCCCGGGGCCGCTCCCGCACCCTGTGGCTCCTGGACGCGGCAGCGGCGTCGGAACTCCCGAGGGAGCTGTATCCCCCGGCTTCGCCGTGAGGCGCTGACGGAGTGACATGCGAAGGGCGACGGCGCCCACCGGTCATCGGTGAGCGCCGCCGCCCCTTTTCACGTTCGCTCGCGGGGCGGCCGGCCTGGCGCGCGGGACGGGGCGCCGCCCCTGCGCTCCGGCGCGCGGGGCGGGGCGCCCTTCCGGCCGCATCTGAGCCCACCGTCACGGGTGGGTGGGTGGGAGACGTCCGGGGGTCCGGGGGCGGAGCCCCTGGG
>NZ_LAVA02000060.1 GCF_000974985.2 Streptomyces mangrovisoli
GGGGGAAGAACTCGTACCAGGCGCCGTACAGCGCGCGTTCGCGTTCCACCAGCAGCGGCAGCGGCTCGGACGCGGTCACCAGCTCCCGCAGCGGATACCGCGCGAGCACCGCCTCCACCTCCGGCGTCAACGCCGCCGCCAGGCGCGCCGCGGCCGGACGCGTCTCGTCGCGCAGGGCCGCCACGGCGGCTTCGAGCTCCTGCCGGGGCGGGCCGTCGTGCGGAAGCACGGCGGCGGCGCGCTCGTACAGGCGCGCGCCCTCCTCCAGGACCAGTTCCGTGTCCATCCCCGCCGGGATCTTGATCTCGGCGTGGTGGCGCCAGGTGGCGACGGGGTCGCTCCACGCCTCCACGTGGTACGTCCATGCGCCGGGCCGGTCGGGGGTGACGTCGGCGCCCCAGCGGTCGGTGCCGGGGGCCAGTTCCCGCATCGGCGTCCACGGACCGCGGCGGCCCGACGGGTCGCGCAGGACGACGTCGGCACCGACCGCGTCGTGCCCCTCGCGGAAGACGGTGGCGCTGACCTGGAAGGTCTCGCCGGTCACCGCCTTCGCGGGCCTGCGGCCCTGCCGGACGAACGGCTGGACGTCGAGCACCGGTATGCGCCCGACGACGGTGGCGCCGCCCGAGGAGGACCGCTCCGCGGCGGACGGCGGCCCGGCGGCGGACGGCCGCTTCGACGGGGCCTTGCGCTTGCCCAGGGTCTTGCCCGAGACCTTCCCCGAGACCTTGCCCGGTGTCCTGCCCGGAGCCTTGCTCGCGGCCTTGGCCGGAATTTTGCCGGGGGCCTTACGGGCGGGCTTGCTCAGGGCCTTGGCCGAGGCGCTGTTCGTCTCGGCGGGCGCCTCTGCGGACGCAACCGGCGCCTGTGCGGGTGGAGCCGGCGCCTCTGCGGACGCAGCCCGCGCCTCTGCGGGCGCGACCTGCGGCTGTGCGGGTCGAACCGGTCCCTCGGTCGGAGGATCCGATGTCGCGGCCCCGGGGTCCGGGCCGGTCCTGCTGCTGGTCGGGGGTGCTGACGAGTGGTGCTTGGCGGGCATGACCGCTCCTGTCCGCATCAACGAGGGTGGTGGCGGATGGACGAGGGGAGGGGGGTCCTGCGAGAGATGTCGTGGTGCGCCTGGGGGGCGTACCGGAGGAGCCTTCCCACCCTATTCGGGTACGCAATCCGGCACTTTGTTAACTACCCACGTGTATGTCTGCGCACAAGACCGGCCCCGTCCGGAGCGCGCGGGGCCGGTGCGGTCGATCGGCCGCTACGAGGGCGGTACCTGGAGCAGTCTGTCCGGTGAACCCGGCCCCGCCCCGGACACCTTGCCGGATGCGGCGTCCGCGACGAGCGCCTTGGCCACCTGCGCCGGTTTCGCCCGCGGGTGCCGCGCGAGGTAGACCGCCGCCGCGCCGGCCGCGTGCGGTGACGCCATCGACGTACCCGAGTAGGTCGCCCTCGCCGTGTCCGAGGCGTAGGACGCCGAGGTGATGGACACGCCCGGGGCGAACAGGTCGACCGCGGAGCCGTAGTCGGAGAACTTCGCGCGGGCGTCGGAGCGGTCCGTGGCGCCGACCGTGACGGCCTGGCCGACATCGGCCGGGGAGTACCGGTCGGCGGGGCGCGCCTCGTTGCCCGCCGCCACCGTGTAGGTGACCCCCGAGGCGATCGACTCGCGTACGGCGGCGTCGAGTTCGGCGTTGTGCGGGCCGCCGAAGCTGAGGTTGGCGACCGCGGGTCTGCGCGCGTTCCGGGTCACCCAGTCGATGCCCGCGATGACCTGCGCCGTCGTACCGGTCCCGGCGTCGTCGAGGACGCGGACGGAGACCACCTTCGCCTTCTTCGCCACGCCGTACGTGTGCCCGGCGACGGTCGCCGCGACATGGGTGCCGTGCCCGTTGCCGTCCCCGGCGTTCTTGTCGCCGTCGACGAAGTCCCAGCCGTAGCTCGCGCGGCCCTCGAAGTCGTGATGAGTGATCCTGACGCCGGTGTCGATGACGTAGACCGTCACCCCGGCGCCCCCCGCCTGGGGCGCGTCGTAGCGCCGGTCGAGCGGCAGGGCGGGCTGATCGAGCCGGTCCAGCCCCCAGGACGGGGGATCCTTCTGCGTGGCCGTCAGCGTCACCCGGGTGTCCTGGACGACCGAGGCCACTTCGGGGTCCGCGGCGAGCCGCCGCGCCTGTCTCGCCCCGGCCCGCACCGCGTAGCCGTTCAGCACGGTGCCGTAGACATGGCTGATTCTCGCCCCATAGCGCGCGGCGAGGTCCCTGCCCGCCGCCGACGAGGCGCGTGTTCCCTCCCGCAGGGTCACCAGATAGCTGCCCCCGACGGCGCCGGGCCGCCCGGCGCCGAGAACCCGTCCCTCGGGTGCCGCCTGCGCGGGCGGGGCGATGGCTGTCAGCACGGCGGCCATGGTGACCGCCGTCCAGCCCGCCGCCCGGCGCAGACGCCGTAACCGCGTCCGTGCCATGATCCGCCTTCCCCCTCCTCGGAAGCGGCGTACGGGGCCGCGGCGCGCCCGGTGCACCCGGCGCCGACCGGTACGCCACAGGGCAGCCTCTCGTGCGGTGTGAACCACCACAAGGACGCCTGCGGTGGGGAAATCGGCCATATCGGCCATGCGGGACGGGCCAGGATCAGTCGCCCCACCAGGGGCGGCGGACGAATCGCGACACTTCGAAGAAAGCGCACCGTGGTTCCGGACGGCTCCGCACCGATACCGTCTGATGTGATGACAGGGCGCACACCGCCGTGCGTCCTCTTAAGCACGCCCGCCAGAGGTGGAATGTGAAGGCGATCCGTCGGTTCACCGTCCGTCCCGTTCTCCCCGAACCCCTCCGGCCGCTCAGCGAGCTGGCCCGCAACCTGCGCTGGTCCTGGCACGCGGAGACGCGCGACCTGTTCCAGTCCGTCGACCCCGAGTGCTGGGCCGCCAGCGACGGCGATCCGGTCCGGCTGCTCGGCAGCGTGCGTCCCGCGCGCCTCGCCGAACTGGCCGGGGACCGCCGCTTCCTGCGCCGGCTCACCGCGGCGGCCGATGACCTCAACGACTACGTGACCGGCGACCGCTGGTACCAGGCCCAGTCCGGTGCCCTCCCGGCCGCCGTCGCCTACTTCTCACCCGAGTTCGGCGTCACCGCCGCGCTGCCCCAGTACTCCGGCGGTCTCGGCATCCTGGCCGGCGACCATCTGAAGGCGGCCAGCGACCTCGGCGTCCCGCTGATCGGCGTGGGGCTGCTCTACCGGCACGGCTACTTCCGCCAGACCCTGTCCCGGGACGGCTGGCAGCAGGAGCACTATCCGGTGCTCGACCCCAACGAGCTGCCCGTCCGCCTGCTCAGGGAGGAGGACGGCAGCCCCGCCCGGGTCTCGCTCGCGCTGCCCGCCGGCCGCCGGCTGCACGCCCGCGTCTGGCTCGCCCAGGTGGGCAGGGTCCCGCTGCTGATGCTCGACTCCGACGTCGAGGAGAACGACCTCGGCGAACGCGGCGTCACCGACCGGCTCTACGGCGGCGGCAGCGAGCACCGGCTGCTCCAGGAGATGCTCCTCGGCATAGGAGGTGTCCGCGCCGTGCGCGCGTACTGCCGCCTCACCGGCCACCCCGACCCCGAGGTGTTCCACACCAACGAGGGCCACGCCGGCTTCCTCGG
Organism: Streptomyces mangrovisoli; assembly: GCF_000974985.2. Lineage (GTDB taxonomy): Bacteria > Actinomycetota > Actinomycetes > Streptomycetales > Streptomycetaceae > Streptomyces > Streptomyces mangrovisoli. Next base: position 3,639 of record NZ_LAVA02000060.1, read on the forward strand.
CCTGGAGCGGATCGCCGAGCTCGCCGAACGGGGCCTGGACTTCGACGCCGGACTGGAGGCGGTGCGCGCCGGGACCGTGTTCACCACCCACACCCCGGTGCCGGCCGGCATCGACCGGTTCGACCGGGAGCTGGTCGCACGGCACTTCGGCGCCGACGGCGAGCTGCCCGGCATCGACGTCGAGCGCGTCCTGCGCCTGGGCATGGAGACCTACCCGGGCGGCGAGCCCAACCTGTTCAACATGGCGGTGATGGGCCTTCGGCTCGGGCAGCGCGCCAACGGGGTCTCGGTGCTGCACGGGCAGGTCAGCCGCGGGATGTTCTCGGGCCTGTGGCCGGGCTTCGACCCGGAGGAGGTGCCGATCACCTCCGTGACCAACGGCGTGCACGCGCCTACCTGGGTGGCTCCCGAGGTGTTCCGGCTGGGCGCCCGGCAGATCGGCGCGCAGCGCACCGAGGACGCGCTCACCGTGGGCGGCTCGGAGCGCTGGGACGCGGTCGCCGAGATCCCCGACGCCGACATCTTCGAGCTCCGCCGCGAGCTGCGCGAGCAGTTGGTGACGGAGGTGCGCGAGCGGCTGCGCGTCTCGTGGCGGCAGCGCGGCGCGGGCACCGCCGAACTCGGCTGGATCGACGGGGTCCTCGACCCGGAGGTCCTCACCATCGGCTTCGCGCGCCGGGTGCCGTCGTACAAGCGGCTGACGCTGATGCTGCGCGACCGCGACCGGCTGATGGAGCTGCTGCTGCACCCCGAGCGGCCGATCCAGATCGTCGTCGCGGGCAAGGCGCACCCGGCGGACGACGGCGGCAAGCGGCTGGTGCAGGAGCTGGTGCGGTTCGCCGACGACCCGCGGGTGCGGCACCGGATCGTCTTCCTGCCCGACTACGGCATGGCCATGGCGCAGAAGCTCTACCCGGGCTGCGACGTCTGGCTGAACAACCCGCTGCGCCCGCTGGAGGCGTGCGGGACCTCCGGGATGAAGGCGGCGCTCAACGGCTGCCTCAACCTCTCGGTGCTCGACGGCTGGTGGGACGAGTGGTTCCAGCCCGACTTCGGCTGGGCCATCCCCACCGCGGACGGCGCCGGTACCGACGAGGACCGGCGCGACGACATAGAGGCATCGGCCCTCTACGACCTGCTGGAACAGCGGGTCGCGCCGCGCTTCTACGAGCGCGGCAGGACCGGGCTGCCCGACCGCTGGATCGAGATGGTCCGCCAGACCCTCACCCTGCTCGGCCCGAAGGTGCTCGCCGGACGCATGGTCCGCGAGTACGTCGAGCGGCTCTACGCCCCCGCCGCGCAGGCGCACCGGGCGATGGACCCCGACTCCGCGCGGGAGCTCGCCGAGTGGAAGGCGCGGGTGCGCTCGGCCTGGCACGAGGTGACCGTCGACCATGTCGAGGCCACCGCCGCCACGGCCACCGCGGAGCTGGGCACCACGCTCGGACTGCGGGTCCGGGTCGGCCTCGGCGGGCTCGGCCCCGACGACGTGGAGGTGCAGGCGGTCTCCGGCCGGGTGGACGGGGAGGACCGCATCACCGACGGCAGCACGGTCCCGCTGAAGCAGGCGGGCGGCCCGGACCTGGAGGGCCGCTGGCTGTACGAGGGCCCGCTCGCCCTCGACCGCACCGGCCCCTACGGCTACACGGTCCGCATCCTTCCCTCCCACCGCCTGCTGGCCTCGGCCGCGGACATGGGTCTGGTCACCGTCCCGTCGCAGGAACTGACGGAGGGGGCGGGGGTGTTGCTGCGGTAGGCCGGCGCCGGACACCGGGGAGGCCGGGGGTCACCGCTGCGCCGCGGCGGCCTCGATCTCCTCGGTGAACTGCCGGGCGCCCACGGCCTTGCCGTTCTCGTCGAGCACCGTGATGTCGTGGTCGCCGACCTTCACCGCCGGGGTGCCGGTGACGTCGCTGTCGTAGAAGGCGTCGGCGACGTCGTCGGCCCAGGCGAGGTAGGTGCCCTCCTTGACGGCCTTGTTGAAGGCGTGGGTGCGCAGTCCGGGCACCTTTCCGGCGATCTCCAGCAGTTCGGAGGTGCCGGCGAAGGTGTCCGTGGTCTCCTCCTTCGGCTGGGCGGCGTACAGCGCGGTGTGGAACTTCTTGAACAAGGCGGGGCTCTCGTTCAGGGCCGCTCCGAGCGAGGCGAGCGCGGTGCGGGAGCCCTTTCCGCCGAGGCGCTTGTCGAGGAAGGTGGCCATGTGGAACTCGACCTTCACCTTGCCGGAGTCGGCGAGGGAGGTGAGGGTCGGGCCCAGGTCGCGTTCGAAGATCGCGCAGTAGGGGCAGCGGGGGTCCTCGTAGACGCTGACGGTGACGGGGGCACTCGCCTTCCCGTACGGGATCACCGTGCCGTTCTTCCCGGTGGCGTGCGCCGGGACGGTGAGCGGCTTCGCGTCCGACGTACCCGGCCCGGAGTCGCGGTCGGCGGCGAGCCCGATGCCGACACCTGCGGTGAGCGCGAGCGCGGTGGCCGCGGCACCGATCACCAGGGCGCGGCGGGAGGTCTTGTCGACGGGCATGGGCGTCTCTTGTCACGAGGGGAAGAAGGGCCGGTCCCGAGGCTATGGCGGCGCGCCGACCTCCGGAAACGGCCCTTCGGTCGTGATCGGCAGGGCCCTCGGACCCGCGCGCGCGGCCCGTACGTCCCGCCCGCGCACGGCATCGGGCCCGGTCGTACCGAGGCGGATCAGGCCTGGTCGTACGGTGCGCACAGGCGGCGCAGCACCGTCCCGCAGCGGCGGGCGTACGTGTGCTGGAGGGCCCGGGTCGCCGGGCCCGCGGCCCGGGAGTACCACCGGTTGGGGCGGCTGAAGGCGGCCACCGTGAGCCAGACCGTGCCGTCGCCGGTGCGGTCGACGACGAAGGCCTCCTCGCCGGACTCGGGGTGGCCGTCGAGGGTGCCGTAGGCCCAGCCCGCGCGGCGGTACTGCTCGACCGCCCAGACCACGCGGCAGGGGGCCTTGACGACCCCGGCGAGGGTGACCGTGACGTCCACGTCCGGGGCGGCGCGGTCGGCGGCCGCGGTGATGCCGAGCCCCATCAGGCGGTGCATCTCCCAGGTGAGGACGGCCTCGGCGGCCCGCTGGAAGACTTTCTCGCCCTCGCCTATGCGCGTGCGCACATGCAGGGGGTGGAAGCCGGGCGGGCAGGCGGCCAGGTTCTCGTGGGTCGCGCCGACCGCCTCGTAGGTGAAGGACATGGGTCCCAAGAGTAGGGCGGCCCCCGGGGACACCGTGTCCCCGGGGGCCGCACCGCCGATCCGGTGCCGCTAGCTCACGTTGACCGCGGTCCAGGCCGCCGCCACCGCGTTGTACTCGGTGCTGCCCGAGCCGTACAGGGCGGCCGCGGCGCTGAGCGTGCCGGTGCGGGCGCCGGAGTACTTGGTGGTCGACGTGAAGTACGTCGTCAGCGCCTTGTACCAGATCTGCAGCGCCTTGTCGCGGCCGATGCCGGTGACCGTGGTGCCGCTGTACGTCGGCGAGTTGTAGCTGACGCCGTTGATGGTCTTGGCGCCGCTGCCCTCGCTGAGCAGGTAGAAGAAGTGGTTGGCGACACCGGACGAGTAGTGCACGTCCTTGTTGCCGACCGAGGAGGACCAGTAGTCCGCGGACGCGCCGTCCTTGCTGGGCTTGTCCATGTAGCGCAGCGGGGTGCCGTCGCCGTTGATGTTGATCTTCTCGCCGATGAGGTAGTCGCCGACGTCGGAGGAGTTCGCGGCGTAGAACTCCACGCCGGTGCCGAAGATGTCGGAGGTGGCCTCGTTCAGGCCGCCGGACTCACCGCTGTAGTTGAGGCCCGCGGTGTTGGCGGTGACGCCGTGGCTCATCTCGTGGCCGGCCACGTCGAGCGAGGTCAGCGGGTGGGTGTTGCTGGAGCCGTCGCCGTAGGTCATGCAGAAGCAGCTGTCGTCCCAGAACGCGTTGACGTAGCTGCTGCTGTAGTGGACGCGGGAGTAGGCGCCGACACCGTTGTTCTTGATGCCGTTGCGGCCGAAGGTGTTCTTGTAGAAGTCCCACGTCTCCTGCGCGCCGTAGGCGGCGTCGGCGGCCGCCGTCTGGTCGGTGGAGGAGCTGGAGGCGGCGCCGGTGCCCCAGACGTTGTCCGCGTCGGTGAACAGCGTGCCGGTGCCGGAGGTGCCGTGGGCCAGGTTGTACGTCTTGTGGCCGCCGCGGGTGGTGTCGTACAGCTGGTACGTCGAGCCCGACAGGTTGGTGGTCAGGCTGACGGTGCCGGAGTACAGCGTCTTGCCGGTGCCGGTCGACGCGGTCTCGATGCCCTGGTACTCGTAGAGCTTCTTGCCGGTCGCCGCGTCGGTGATGACGTGCAGCTGGTTCGGGGTGCCGTCGTCCTGGAAGCCGCCGACGATCGTCTCGTAGGCGAGGACGGGGGTGCCGGAGGCGGCCCAGATCACCTTGCGGGCGCCGTCGGCCGCGGACTTGTCCGAGCCGAGCGACTTCGCGGCGGTCAGCGCCTGCTTCTCGGCCTTGGCCGGGGTGACCTGCGCCTTGAGCGAGGAGACCTTGAGGGTCTTGGCGTAGGCCTTGGTGACGCCCTCGGTCGTGCCGGACTTCGAGGTGTGCACGACGAGGTCGCCGCCGAGGACGGGCAGGCCGGCGTAGGTGCGCTCGTACCGCGTGTGCACGGTGCCGTCGACGTCCTTGGTGACGTCCTTGACGACGAGCTTCTCCTTGGCGCCGAGGCCTATGTGCTGGGCCGTGGTGGCCGCGCCGGCCTCGGCCTTCTGTATCAGGGTGGTGCGTGCGGCGTCGGTGAGCGCGGTGGGCGCTGCCGCGAGGGGACTGGCCTTGCCGGAGTCGGCCGGGGTCTGGGCCGAGGCAGCGGTGCTGAGGCCGGTGGAGAGCAGGGCTCCGGCGGCGACGGCGGTGGCGATGGCCAGAGAGGTGCGCTTGTGACGCGCGTAGAGGGGGCTCACTCAAAGCTCCTTCATGTGGGGGAGTCCGCCTGGCGTGGGGTTGCCCGACGGAGGTGCGAGGTGAAGTTGCTGTGCTACGCGGCAGTGGGGAGAGCGTGACATCAGCGACGCGTACATGTCAGGACCCTGAAGTGATGTTGGCCTAAAGCGAGCTGGTCGGTGAACGTTGCCGGAATGTAAAACGGGCGCCGCCCCGGGGGTCGAGCCCTCCGGAGCGGCGCCCTGGCGCGGGTGCCGTGGCGATCGGCCTACGGGAACGTCAGCTTCCAGCTGTTGATCGTCCCGACGTCCTGGGCCGCCTGGTCCTGCACCTTCAATTTCCAGGTGCCATTGGCGGTTTCGGAGGACGCGTTCACCGTGTACGTCGCCTTCACGTTGTCCGCCGAATCGGAGGAACTGAAGTTCTTCAGGCGGTACGCGGTGCCCGACGGGCCGACCAGATCGATCACCAGGTCACCCCGCCACGTGTGCGTGATGTCCACGGTCGCCTGAAGGTTGCTTGGCGCGTTTCCGCTCCTGCCGGAGACGGTGATCGAGGAGGTGACGGCGGGCCCGTTGTCCGGGATCGACACCGGTGTCGTGTTCTCGTACGAGGACCCGCCCCCGCCGCCCCCGCCGCCCGGCCGCGCGCCGACCGCGACGGCCGCCCAGGCGTCCTGCACCGCCTTGTACTCGGCGCCGGTGGTGCCGTACAGCTCGCCGGCCGCCGCGAGCGTGCCGGTGCGCGCGGACGCGTAGTTGGTGGTGGAGGTGAACTTGGTGGTGAGCGCCCGGTACCAGATCTGGAGCGCCTTGTCGCGGCCGATGCCGGTGACCGGAAGCCCGTCCGCGGTCGGCGAGTTGTAGCTGACGCCGTTGATGACCTTCGCCCCGCTGCCCTCGGAGAGCAGGTAGAAGAAGTGGTTGGCGACACCGGACGAGTAGTGCACGTCCTTGTTGCCCACGCCCGAGGACCAGGAGTCGGCGGAGGCGCCGTCCTTGCTGGGCTTGTCCATGTAGCGCAGCGGGGTGCCGTCGCCGTTGATGTCGATCTTCTCGCCGATGAGGTAGTCGCCGACGTCGGAGGAGTTGTTGGCGTAGAACTCGACGCCGGTGCCGAAGATGTCGGAGGTCGCCTCGTTCAACCCACCCGACTCGCCGCTGTAGTTGAGGCCCGCGGTGTTGGAGGTGACGCCGTGGCTCATCTCGTGGCCGGCCACGTCCAGCGCGGTCAGCGGGTCCGCGTTGCCGGAGCCGTCGCCGTACGTCATGCAGAAGCAGCCGTCGTCCCAGAACGCGTTCACATACGAGTTGCCGTAGTGCACGCGGGAGTAGGCGCCGACGCCGTTGTTCTTGATGCCGTTGCGGCCGAAGGTGTTCTTGTAGAAGTCCCA
>NZ_LAVA02000061.1 GCF_000974985.2 Streptomyces mangrovisoli
GTGGTGGTGGGGGCGTGGCTGTCGGCCGGGGTGTGCGGTGGTGGGTGCGTAGATCCGCCGCGGGCGGGCACCCGGGGGGCGTCTCGCTCGACGAGGAGGGAGCCCATGACCACCACAGCGCAGGCCGCGAGCGGCCGTACCGTCACCACGAACATCCCCGCCCGCCTGGACCGGCTGCCGTGGTCACGCTGGCACTGGACGATCGTCATCGGCCTGGGCACGGTGTGGATCCTCGACGGCCTGGAGGTCACGGTCGTCGGGAACATCGCCAGCCGCCTCTCGGAGCCCGGCAGCGGGCTGCCGATCAGCTCCGGCCAGATCACCGGCATCGCGGCCGCCCTCTACGTGGCCGGTGCCTGCGTGGGCGCCCTGTTCTGGGGCCGGCTGACCGACACATGGGGCCGTAAGCGCCTCTTCATGATCACGCTGGCGGTCTACCTCGCCGCGACCGCGCTCACCGCCGTGTCCTTCTCTCCCTGGTGGTTCTTCACCTTCCGCTTCCTGACGGGATTCGGCATCGGCGGCGAGTACGCGGCGATCAACTCCGCGATCGACGAGCTGATCCCCGCGAAGTTCCGCGGCCGGGTGGACCTGATCATCAACGGCAGCTTCTGGCTGGGCGCGGTGGGCGGTTCGCTGCTGTCGATCGTCGCGCTGAACACGAACATCTTCCCGGCGGACGTCGGCTGGCGCCTGACGTTCGCGCTGGGCGCGGTACTGGCGTCGGTCATCCTTCTCGTACGACGCCATGTCCCCGAGAGCCCGCGGTGGCTGCTGATCCACGGCAGGGACCGGGAGGCGGAGGAGATCGTCACGTCGATCGAGGAGAAGGTCGAGTCGGAGACGGGCGAGCAACTGGCGCGCCCCGAGGGCGAGATCACCATCCGCCAGCGTGGCGGAGTGAGCTTCGCGGAGATCGCCCGGACACTGTTCTCGGACTACCGCAAGCGCTCGGTCCTCGGCTTCTCGCTCTTCATCGGCCAGGCGTTCCTGTACAACGCGATCACGTTCGGCTTCGGCGCGATCCTGACGACGTTCTTCGACGTCCCGAGCGGCAACACCGGCTACTACTTCGCGGTCATCGCGGTCGGTAACTTCTGCGGCCCGCTGCTGCTGGGCAAGCTGTTCGACACGGTGGGCCGCCGGGTGATGATCTCCGGCACGTATCTCCTGTCCGGCCTGCTCCTGTTCGGTACGGCGTGGTTGTTCGACCGGGGCTCGCTGAACGCGACGACGATGACGGCGTGCTGGTGCGCGGTGCTGTTCTTCGCGTCGGCGGGCGCGTCCAGTGCGTACCTGACGGTCTCGGAGATCTTCCCGATGGAGACGCGGGCGATGTCGATCGCCTTCTTCTACGCCCTCGGCACGGCCGCCGGCGGCATCAGCGGCCCCCTGCTCTTCGCGGACCTCACCAGCACGGGAAAGGTCGCCGACACGGTCCTCGCCTTCTCGATCGGCGCGTCCCTGATGTGCGCGGCGGGCCTGGTGGCGGCGTTCCTTGCGGTCAAGGCCGAACGCCGCTCCCTGGAGGACATCGCCCGCCCGCTGACGGCGGCGGAGGCCGGCGGTTGAGCCCGGCACCACCCAACGGTCGCGGGCCGGCCCCTCACCCCTCCCGGTCCGCCACCACCCACGAGGCGAGGGCGACGGCCCCGGCGACCCCGAACACGGCGGGCCAGGCCCCGACCTTCTTGGCCAGCGGATGCGACCCGGCGAAGGCGGCGACGTACCCGGCGGTCAGCACTCCGGCGGCCACGCCCCCGGCGTCCTGCGCCCACTGCCGCGCGGCAGCCACCCCGGCCGCGGCCAGCACGGCCCCACCGAGCGGCCGCTTCCTGGTCCACCGGGCGACGCCGTATCCACCTACGAGCCCACCGGCGGCGATCACGGAACTGGGGACCTTGGCCATGTCTGCCTCCTTTTGCCTGGGGTTCGAGGCTAACGTGCCTCTCCGAGGCGGCGAGCGTGGGTGCCGGCCCCGGGGCGAGCAGGCGGGACAGAGGGCCCGGCCTGGGCAGCCACTACTTCACCGAGCGGGCCAGAAACGTGGCCCAGGCTTCAGACGACACCGCGATGCGCGCGCCCCGGGCCTTCTTGGAGTCCCGTATCAGCACCCCCGCCTCTACGACTGCCGCTTCCAGGCACTCGGTTGTGTTGCCGCCGCTGTAGGACGACTTGAACCAGACGGTCCGGGGGAGTGGATGACGGCCGACGGGCATTCAGAGCTCCTTGCGTGCTTGCTGGATCATGGCGGAGGACGCCTCCATGTCCAACGCTTGTGCGCGCAGGTACTCGAACGCAAGCCTGTACCGCTTCAGTTCCTCATCCTTCTCAAGGAAGAGGGAGCCCGTGTGGAAGTCGACGTACACCACGTCGAGGGCTGGCTCGGTACCGCCGATGATGACGAAGCTGCCCAGGGCGGCGGCATGAGCCCCCTTGGAGAACGGCAACACCTGGAGGGTGATGTGAGGAGACTCGTTGGCGCTCAGCAGCCGGTCGAGCTGTTCCCTCATGATCTGCGGTGAGCCGACGACCCGGCGGATGACGGATTCGTCGAGGATCGCCCACAGGCGAAGCGGCCCAGGCCGGCTCAAGATGTCCTGGCGCTTCATGCGGATGTCGACCAGGCGCTCGATCTCCTCAGCCGCCAGGGGCAGTTCGTTGGCCCTTTGGAGGGCCGTGCTGTAGGCGCGGGTCTGCATCAGGCCGGGCACGTACATGCAGGAGAAGTGGCCCTCACTGACTGCCTCGTCCTCAAGCGTGAGCAGCAGATTCATGCTTTCCGGGATGGAGTCGGCAACGGAACTCCACCAGCCTTGCTGTTTCGCGTCCTTCGCCAGTCCGACAACGGCGTTGCGCTCGGCCTCAGTTGCCTCGTACTCCCGGCACAGGGCATCGACGACAATCCACTTGACCGGTCCCGCCTGGGTCTCGTAGCGGCTGACCGTGGCCTTCGAGACCCCGACGAGCTGCCCGGCCTCCTCAAGCGTCAGCCCGGCACGAGATCGCAACTTGCGCATCATGGAGCCCAGTTGGCGACGGCGGGTTGTGGTTCGTTCGGGCATTCGGCTCCTCCGCCATGTGCCGGGCGATGTCCCGGAGACGGACCTCAGGCTAGGGACCGGGGAAGCCGCCCCACTACCGAATTCACTCTAAGGATTCTCGTGAGAAGTTACACAGAGAGATTTCTCTGTGCCATGCTCGCTCGCAGACCGCTACGCAGTGCAGTCGTACGGATACGGCAGGCGCAGCATGTGCGTGGCCCGGGAGGGAGGAGCGGCTATGTCTGGCCGCGAGATCACCGGACCCCTTCTCCGCCGTGAGCTGCCTTTCGAGGCGGTGCCGGCGGAAGTCCGCCTGCTGCGCAGAGCGGTGGTCAGGCAGCTGACCCGCTGGGGGGCGCCGGTCGCCCTCGATGAGGCGGAGCTGCTGGTCACGGAGCTGGCCACGAACGTCGTCAAGCACGTCGGCGAGGGTGCGTCGGCGTCGCTGGTCATCGAATGGCGGGGTGAGCGGCTGCGGCTTGAGGTCCATGACGAAAGCCGCGTGCTCCCCTCGCTCAGAGATCCGCACTGCGGCGAGGAGTGCGGCCGGGGTTTGCACCTGCTGGCGACGGTTGCCGCAGCCTGGGGCATCGCTCTGACGGCGGCCGGCAAGGCCGTCTGGTGCGAGGTGGCACTCTACGGAGGTCCCGCCTGCCTGCGGATCGAGCGAGCCGTCGAGGCGCTTGAGGGGTATCGCGGACCCGGCCGGGTCATGGACGGGGGCACCGGCAAAGGTGTCGGCCTCGAGGAGTCGGCCGTGGAGCTGATCGCGGACCTGCTCCACTGGACCGCTGCTCGCGGCCTGGACCCGGACGATGTCCTCGACCGGGCGCAGATGCACTACGAGGCTGAAGTGGGCGCGGCCTAGTGGGGCGGCATTTCATCGGGCTTTGGCATCTGCCTCCGAAGGTCGGCAGGAGTGCGCCAGGATTCTCCGAGGAAGCTCCTGTGGCACATGCGATGGCAGTTCGCGCACAGCAGGGCAAGATCCTCGATCCGGGTGTCCGTCACGCCCGATATGTGGAGAGGCAGCCTGTGGTGGACCTCGATGTACCCGTCCCCCAGCCCGCCGTAGGCGGCGGTGAAGTCGAACGCGCACACCTCACAGTGGAGGGTTCCGCCCTCGGCCAGGACTGCCCGGATCTTCCGGTCGCGCAGGGGTTTGTTTCGCTCGCGGTGGAGGGCCCAGCGCCTGAGGAGCCGCCCCTCGCGCGCCCCGTCCGCCTCGCCTTCCTGGGCGGGTATGCCAATCGTCTCGGCGGACGCCAAACCCGCGCGCAGAGCCCGGGCGGCGGCCAGCATCTCGTCGGGACGGTCTGTGAAGTCGGCCACCACTTCGTTGGTCAGCCGACCGCCCTTCATCGGGGCCCCGCCGTATTCGGCTCTGGCTGTCACGATGTTGCCCGTCTTCAGGCTCACGCTGCCAGGGGAGCGGAACTTCGGATCGGCCGCCGCGCCATCGTGCAGCGGGAGCCGCCTGAGGAGCCGGGACAGGTCCTGCACCTGCTGGTCGGCCGTCCGGAGCTCGTGCCATCCGTTCTCGGCAACGAGCGCGCAAGCCAGCAGCAGTTCGTCACGCGTCCAGTCGATTCTCGCCACGTCGGTATCGTACGGGCATTCGAAATTGTCGGACCGGTGGTGACCGAGGTGAGACAGAGGATGCCGCACACTGGTGTGTGCCGCCGTGTCGAGACGCAATGTCAGTGGGTCGTGTCACCCTCTGTGATGGCTGCCGTATGAGGCGTCACTGGTATACGTGCAAGAGGAGGGGCCATGGCCGGGACTGACCGGGGCTACACGTCGATCGAGATTTGTGCTGGTGCCGGCGGGCAGGCGATCGGCCTGCACGAGGCCGGTTTCCGGCACCTCGCCCTCATTGAAATCGACAAGTACGCGGCAGCTACCTTGGACGAGAACATCAAGGTGCACCCGAAGTGGGACTGGGAACGTGACAACTGTGATGTCCTCTGCCAGGACGTGACGGAATTCGACCCTGCGCGTGACCTGGTGAGGAGCGCCGGTTTCTACAAGCGGGGTGAGGTCGACTTGCTTGCCGGAGGCGTTCCCTGCCCGCCCTTCTCTCACGCGGGCAAGCAGCTCGGCGAGGACGATGAGCGTGACCTCTTCCCGCGCATCCTGGAGCTGGCCGAACTCATCCGCCCTCGCGCTGTGATGATCGAGAACGTTCGCGGCCTCATGGACCCCAAGTTCCACGACTACAGGTCGCGGATCCGAGCGAGCCTTGAGGGGATGAAGCCTGACGAGGACGGGCGCCCGGGCTACGAAGTCGTGGGGTGGGACGTCTACGAAGCCGCACAGTTCGGGGTTCCGCAGCTCCGGCCGCGCTCCATCCTCGTCGCCTTCCGGCAAGACGTGCTCAAGGATCTGAAGTACGAGGCTCCGACGCCCATTGCCAAGACAGCCACTGTGCTGGGCAAGCTTCAGAAGACAATGGAGGAGCGCGTTGCCGTGTTCAAGGGCACTCTTCGGGAAGACGAGGCCAATCGTGTTCTCGAGAAATGGATGGAAAAAGCTGCCACTGGGACCGTAGCTCCGACGCTCGTGGGCGGCTCCAAGAAGCATGGAGGTGCTGACCTCGGTCCCAGCCGTGCCAAGAAGGCATGGTCGGACCTAGGCGTCTCGGGTCTTGGCGTGGCCAACGCGCCGGTGGACGGCAAGCCGACCGGCACCGAGGATCGCGATCTGTTCCGTGCGGGGGGGCCCATGCTCACGGTTCGCCAGGCGGCGATCATCCAGGGATTCCCGATGTACTGGGAGTTCACTGGAGGCAAGACGGCCCAGTACCGGCAGGTCGGCAACGCGTTCCCTCCGCCGGTGGCGAGGGCAATCGGCGAATCGATCATGGACGTGCTCAAGGCGGATCGCGACCGCGCTGTCGGCCAGTAATTGAGGGTGGCTGACAGCGGAAGCGTATTGCCCCGCTGCCAGCCGCCCTTTCATGGAGGTCGGCTGTCCAGGTGCGACCTCAAGACGGCATTTCGTCAATAGAGGCGCCCGCCTTGCCCGCGGTCGGTACCGGGCGCCTTGAAATCACCGCCTGGCAGATCGCCTTACTGGATTCCTCCGCCGATTCGTGCTCCCAGAAGCGAAGGACGAGCCAGCCGGCTGCCCGCAGGCGTTCGTCCGTGTCGCGGTCACGGGTGACGTTCCGGGTCACTTTGTCCGACCAGTAGCCGGGATTGGTCTTGGGGGAGACGTAATGCTCGGGGCAGCCATGCCAGTAGCACCCGTCAATGAAGACGGCGACTTTGGCGGGCCGGAACACCATGTCGGCCGTACGGCGCAGGTCCGAGAGCGGCCGGGCCGCCACGCGGTACCGCAGTCCCTGGGCGTGCACCAGCCGGCGGACTAGCCGCTCCGGTGTAGTGTCCCGGCTCCGGATCGCCTGCATATTGCGCCGGCGTGCTGCTGACGAAGCCCAGGAGCCCTCAGGTGGCACCCAGGCGGTTTCCGACGGATCTGGTTCTGAGCTGGGAGTTGTCATGTGCGGTGGCCCACCAGTCGCAAATGATGATCGCAAATGGCCTGCTTCGTGACGGCTGTATCCGACCTGATCAGGATGCTATCCGCTCTCAGCGCCGGCCGACCGCTGTCGCTCCTGCCAACTTGATTCTAGCTGCACTCACGCATGGCCTTAAATGGTTTAAATTAGGTCATAATTTGTTAGGTGAGGCGTAGGAGCCTGCTCCTTAGTCGGCAATTTAGGTGCTGTCTCCCACGGGTCGGAAGGACTTGCGATGGTCCACAATTCTCCCTCGATCTCTGCGACCCTGGAGCTGTCATCGCCAGGCTGGGCGCGGCGGACTCGGTGGGCAACAAACTCCCCATTCCGTGGCACTTCTCCACCCAGCTCTTCTGCGATTTTCTGGTGCAGTCTGCTCTGGCCTAGAATAATGATGCCATCCGGGCGGAGCTTGGTCCGTGCCCGATTCTTGCTGCTTTTGTCTTCCCGTACGCGGGCCATGTAGTCGCGCTGCTTACCCAGAGTGCGTATGACCTCGCGGTCAATTGCCACATTGTGGATGCGGCTGAAGAGTGCGTTGACTCTTGCCTGTCCGGAATCCACCCTTCCCCCAGGAGGGTTCAAGATAGAGGCGCGCACGTCGGCGGGGAGATGCAGGAGCAAGTTCTCCCTCAGGGGTTTGTCGTGCCAAAGCCATCTGACAAGCCCGTGATGCTCCCGTGTGAGACGGAACTTGCCGTCACGGTTCCCCTTCTTGGTCATTCCCTCGGACATGGTGAGCGCAGAACGGTCGGCCCGGAGCAGGCCGGCACCCCAAAGGCTTTGATGGTCGTCAGCCCATACCACCAGGCAGACTTCACCCAGAGCTTCCGGAGGGATCATCCAGCCGTAGCGCTTCTGGGAGAACTTGCAGTCCACCTCCACGCCTTCGATCAGGTAGTCCATGTGGATGGTGCTGTCCTCTGCATGGGAGGCGAACTTGAACTCCCGCTGAAGGTTGATCTCCACGAGAGTTCCAGCATGAGTCTTCTCGGTCTTGTGCAAGTCGCGCCAGTCGAACCGTCCGGTGTGCTCTCCGTCCAGGAGCTGGTCGATGGTCTCTCGTAGGACTCTGCCGAAGACGGCTCCGTCCGGGTCCAGTTGGAGTAGGTGACGGTGCACTTTCTCCAGCTCGGGGTCTTCGTTGTCGGCTGATGTGATGTCGTAGTCGAACAGCGTCACAGAATCCCCAGATCTTCAGTGTCCGTAATCGGCCATGATGAGTGATTCGCTGCGTGCAGAGTCCTCGAGCCTCAGTCCGTGCTGACGATAACCGCGTCCGGGCGACTGGAGTCCTTGGTCCGGAAACGTACGAGCTGCTTCTTCGTGTCGATGGCTGCCTTCGGCGGAATCACGGTGAACGCCATGATGACCCGGTCAGCGGCCGCGGCGCCCGTGGCGGCGACGGCCTTCAGCTCGTCGTCCTGTACCGCCTCCACGACGGGATACAGGAGAACCACACCCCGAGTCGCTCCGAGTACCGGGAAGGTGTCCCCGGGGGAAGCTGAATCCGGCCGGCTGATCAACTGCTGCGCGTACAGGCGGTGTTCCAGGCCCGAGATACGGCCGAAGGACACCTTGCCGGCCTGGCGGCTTCGGCGGAACAGGGAGAAGGGGCCTTGGCCCAGCACGGTGGCTTCGATCCGGCTGCGCTGCGTGCGCTGCGGGGCGATGACCAGCCAGTCGTCGACCTTGGCGAGGCGGCCGTCGAGCTGGGAGAGGTAGGCCAGGTGCGGGGCGAGCACGTTGCCGTCCTCCCACTCCAGCGAGCCGAGGACGGAAAGCAGCTCGGCGTGCGGGACCACCGTGGTGGCTGCCTGGAAGCTGCGGGACAGCGGTGACGTGTCGTCCGGTCGCAGCAGACAGGCTGTCGGGGCTCCCTGGAGAGCCGCCAGCACGGCCTTCCAGCGCTCTGTGTTCCGCGCCGTCATCTTCGAGTCCACCGGGTATGCCGCCGGTTCGATCGGTGTCCCCGGCGACCGCACCTCCACCAGTTCCGCGTTGAACATCTTGTTCCTGGCCGACGGCTTCACCCAGGGCAGGTGTTGGGCCACCAGGGGTGGGATCTGGGCGGGGGTGACCTGGGGGTGGCCGTCCACCAGGGGGGCGTAGCGGGAGAGTTCGGCGCGGAAGAGTTCCTCGTCGCGGCAGATCGCCTCGAAGGCCTCGTACAGGTCGACCGTCTTGGCGTTGCGGCCGCGGCCGAGGGGCTCCTCGCGGCCGATGTAGAGGCGGACCAGGTCCCGGTAGCCGGGGCGGAAGCCGAACCAGCGGCCCATCTGCATGAGGGTGTCCGCCTGCTGGGTCGTGCGGCGGTAGTACGTGATCGTCAGGCCCTCGACCGTGAAGCCACGGGACAGCTTGGTGCCGCCGACCAGGATCTTCCAGACCCTCGGGGTGCGGTCGAAGTCCAGGTCGGGCTGGGCGTAGTCGCGTTCGCTCTCGCCGTTGACGACCATGACGGGGCCGCCGCCCTGGTTGATCAGGCGGCGGGACTCGGAGACGTACGGCTTGACGTCCGCGTACGTCGCCGGGGCGGGCAGGGTGTCGTCCGCGTGGGCCCGGAAGTCCCGGTCGAGGAGGGCTGCCAGGCGGGCGTGGCCGTCCGGGCCCGTGTACGCGGCGTTGCGCCACATCGTCTCGATGCGCTGGGCGAGGGCCGCGTGCTCGGCCATGCGGACCGACTCGTGCACGAGCATCGTGTGGTGGCGGAAGGGGCCGGAGGGCAGGCCCTGGTCCTCGCGGTAGAGCTTCAGGGCGCCGGTCAGGACGAACGCGTCCAAGGCCTCCTGCAGGCGGTCGCCCGTGCTGTCATAGATGCCCCGGACATGCGTCTTCTCGGCCTCGCCCTCGCCGCCCTCGAAGCCGTCCAGGTCGTGGAAGTCCTGTACGCCCATGTAGCCGGTGGGGCGGGGCAGCGAGATCAGGAAGTCGCGCGGGAACAGGTCCTCCTCGTCGCCCGGGTCGATGAACACGTTGGCGAAGGGGGTCGCCGTGTAGCCGATGTACTGGGCGCGCGGCAGGAGCCCCAGGAGCTTGCTGATCTGGCCGTTGATCGCGGTGCGGGTGACCTTGCCGTCCTCCCACTTCTTCGGGTCGGTCGTGTTCACCGAGGCCTGGTCCGACTCGTCGTCGATGATCAGGGCCGGGATCTCGCCGAGGATCGGGCCGATCTTCTTGAGGTCGGTGACCAGCTTCTCCAGTACCGACTTGTTCTTCTTGACGACCATGATCCGGGCGCGCGCGGCGTGCAGGTTCGCCGGCTCGTACAGCGGGCGGGTGCGGTCCGGCTTCTCGAACTCCAGGGCGCTGATGCCGCGTTCCAGCGCCATGTAGTCACGGTCGCGGGAGGTCAGCCGCTCGATGTCGAAGGCCCCGAGCAGGGAGGGGCGGGCGCCGAAGGAGACGAACTTGGCGGGCCAGTCCTCGTCGTCCTGGTAGTCGATGCCGACCAGGGCGTCCGGGTCGGCCGGGTCGGCGGCGCCCAGGATGTTCTCCTGGCCGATCAGTTCCATGTCGAGCCGGCGCTGGGTCTGGCCGCGCAGCAGGTTCAGGGTGCCGCCCAGCACGATGACCAGGCGGTAGCCCGCGTCGATGGCCTTGGCGGTGACGCCGGTGAAGTTGGCGGTCTTGCCGGACTGGACGTATCCGACGACCAGGCCTCGGGCGCCGTACGGGGTGTCGCGGGTGGGGTCGGCGAGCCGCTCGACGACCGCGTGGGCGGCCTCGTCCAGGCCGGAGACCGCCGCGTCGCTCCATCCCTTGCGGCGCAGCAGCCGTTCGTACGACGTCCAGTAGAAGGAGCGGTTCGCCGCCCCTTCCCTCGTGTACCAGGGCTCGAACTCGCGGCTGATCGTGACGGGGCCCGCCTCCTCGTGTACGGGGACCGCCGAGTCGAGCGCCTTGCGCAGGTCCGCGCCGAACGCGAGCCGGTCGTGGATCTCGGCGCGGCGCTCCTTGGTGCGGGGCGCGGTGGCCGACCACGCGGGGGCCTGTTCGAAGTCCCATGCCGTGAGCCTGCGGCGCCACAGGGTGACCAGTTCGTCGCCGGGATCCGCGGTCAGCAGGCGGTCGCGGAAGAGGGTCGTGTCCTCGTCCGCCGGGTCGTCGGCGTCGGAGAGCGCGAAGGCGAGCTTGGCGAAGTGCCTGGGGCCGCGCCGGCTCATCGCGTCGAGGACCTCGCCGTGCAGGTCGGTGAGGTGGTCGGCGGGAGAGGCGGCGGAGGCGGCGGCGGTGTTCTCGGCGGTCACGGTGGCGGGGCGGCCTTTCTGCAAAGACGTGGAGGGCGGCGCGGGCGGGAGGGCGGAGAGCCTCGGCGGGAGGGCGGCCTAGTCGTCGGCGCGGTCGAGTTCGGCCCGCACCGCGGTGACGAGAACGCTGTTCCACAGGGCGACCTTGTCGGTCTGGTTGGCCCAGACGCGTTCCTTCTGGAAGATCTCGTTGAGCATCAGGTAGAGGAGGCTCTTGAGGACGGGGGCGTCGTTGGAGCCTCCGCGCCGGCCGCCGTTGAAGGCGTGCCGGTAGTCCTTGTTGAGGACGACCCGGCGTTCCTTGTGGTCGATGGTGAAGAGCAGCTCGGCGGGGTCGACCCCGGCGGGCACGTCGAGCCTTGCCCAGGAGAAGGCGATGGGGTCGTGCCCGTCGAGCTGCGGCAGCTCGTCCCGCAGGGTCCGCTTCAGCTTCGGGTCGATGCCCTTGCCGGGCGGGATGACGGCCGTGCGCTTGACCTCCGTGCGCCGCTTGGCGGCGTCGCGGTACGTCGTCTCCGCCTCGCGGACGTACTCGGTGAAGGTGTGGCCGTCGGCCGGGTCCGCCGCCTGCTCCAGTCCCCGGGCGAACGCCGGGGTGACCTGGACGCCGTCCTTCTTGACGGTCAGGGAGAACACGTCGTTGGGCTCGGGCGGCAGGTCGACCGCTATCCGGGCGAGGGCGAGGTGGCCCTCCGCGCTGCGGGTGTCGTTCCAGCCGCCGGCCTGCACGAGCCGGTCGTTGCGGTAGAGGTAGAAGCCCTGCCGCTCGGCGAGCGGACCGATGCCGCGGTAGGCGACGAGCGGCGACTTGGGCGGCCAGATGTGGGCGGTGAGTCCGACGTCCCCGACGCCTTCCACGGGCGCGGTGTAGGTGCGGGGATAGCCGGGGCGGCCCGGGATGCGGTAGCCGAACGGGTCGATGGGTTCCACGCCCCGGTGGTCCAGCTCCTCCCGGGTGTGCACGTCCTCGACGACGATGTCGATGTGGAAGCCCTCGCGCGCGAGGAACCGGTGGAGGTGCAGACCCAGGTGGGTCTCCAGCCGTTCGATCGCGTCGTCGAGATAGCGGTCGGTCTGGCCGGCGGTGATGGTGTCGAACGTCCGGACCTGGTCCCAGCGCACGATCGTGCCGTGCCAGCCGATGATCCCGTCGTAGCGGTCGACCAGGCTCTGGCAGTACGCCGCGTCGACGATGTCGCAGGTGAAGTCGGTCTGCGCGCGGGCGGTGAGCCAGCGGCGGCCCGCCGACGGGCTCCGCTTGGTGCGGCTGATCACGGTGAGCGCGTCGGCGTGGGAGAGTGAGGCGGCCTTCAGCCCGGCACCGAAGTGGCCGAGGGCGCCCGGCGCGTAGGTCTCGCGCCCGCCGACGGTCATCGCCGTGTCCAGGCCCGCCTCGTCCATGCCCTGGCCGTCGTCGATGACGAGCAGCCCGACGAGGCGGTCCCGGCCGCCGCGGTCACCGGTGTCCCGCAGGAAGCTCACGACCACGCTGCGGGCGCCCGCGTCGATCGAGTTGTCGACCAGGTCGGCGATGGCCGCCTCGAAGCCGTATCCCTGGTGTGCCAGCGACTCGAACGACCTGGCCGTCGGGCGGAGCTGCTTGCTCCCGGTCGTGGGTACATCGAACTGCCAGTCGGCGGAGGGCTGGTAGGGCGGCATCTGGGCGTGTACCTCGCGGGCCGGGACATGCCCGGCGGATTCGGGCATGCCAGTTCAACTGGACCCGTGCGACGTTAGCGTGAACGAGTTGTGAAGGAGTAGTGGGGTCGGGAACGGAAGCGAGGGAAATTCCAGGACGTGCTTCATGAGAGGGGCGGAAGGCGTGCCGCCCCCGTTTCACGCCTCCTGGAGACCGTGGCAGTCCTGGTAGTGCCGCCCGCTCTCGCACCAGCACTCCTCCCCCCGCTGCGGCGGCCACGCCACCGCACGCCCCCGGGCCGCCAGCGTCGTCGCGTACTGCGGCAGCAGGGAGACGTCGCTCGGGGACGAGCTCTCCGAGGCCGCGAAGGCCTCGTAGGAGGGGGCCGTGCCGGTCACGATGCCCACGTTCGCCGTGCCGGAGGCGGTGAGTTCGCGCAGGGAGGCCTCTATCGTCGCCAGGTGCTCCTGGTGGGAGGGGTACTCGGCGGAGAGGGTGGGGTACGCCGTCAGGAGTTCGGCGAGTTCGTCGGACGGCCAGTGCAGGATCGCCACCGGGAACGGGCGGGACAGCGCCTCGCGGTACACGCCCAGTTCGGCGCGGAGGCGGCTGATCTCCGCCTCCAGCTCCGCCGGGTTGTCCGAGCCCAGCGACCAGATCCGCTTGGGGTCGTGGAGTTCGTCCAGCGACACCGCCGAGGAGTGCAGGGTGTCCGCCAGCAGGTCCCACTCGTCGTGCGTCGCGCCCAGCATCCGGCGGACCCGGTGGCGGCCGAAGAGCAGGGGCAGGGTGGCGTAGGGGGGCTCCGGGACGTCGGTCAGGAGGAGGGTCACGGCCGCCGTGAACGTCTTCTGCGCCGACTCCAGTTCGTCGTGCGCCTCCAGTGCCTCCGCCACGATCACCCAGGGCGCCGGGTCCCGCGGCGCGGTCTCGCGGATGCCGTCGATGATCGCCCGGGCCTCCGCCTCATGGCCGTACTCCCACAGGTTCGACGCCTTCAGGGCGCGCACCAGATGGGGGTTCTCCAAGGCGGCGGGGGTCGACAGCAGGCGGTCGTAGAGAGCCGTCGCGGCGGGGCGGTCGCCGGCCAGTTCCAGGTGGGCCGCGGCCTGCAGCAGCAGGGCCTCGGCGTCCGCGGGATACAGGCCGGCGGTCCGCTCCAGGCGTGCCGCTTCGGCGGTGTGGTCGACGTTCTCGGCAGGCGTGTCGGGGCGCATGGGGGACACCGTACTGCGGCCCGCCGACAAAGGTGAGGTAGTGGCAGGCCAGAGGCCCCGGGCAGCCACCCGCGGCGGCCCGCCCGGCCACCAGCGGCGCCCCGCTGGGCCGGTAGGCGCCAAGCCCGGCTGACAGGCGCCCCGCCCGGCCGGTAGGCGCCGCGCCCGCTCGGCCGGTAGGCGCCGCGCCGCGAGGGTGCCCCCGCGCCCGCTACACCGTCACCCCGTCCACCTGGAGCGTCTGCACCGCGCCCGCCGCGAACGGCACGCTCAGCGACTTGCCGCTCAGATACGTGTCGGAGTGCGCGGTGTAGAGGTCGCCGCCGCCTCCCGTCACGGTGTTCCAGCGCGGCACCAGGCCGTTCGTGCCGCCCGTCACCGTCGTGAACCTCGACAGGTCGAAGGTGAGCGTCTGCGCGGACGAGCCCGTGTTCGCCGCCACGATCACCAGGCGCTTCGCCGACTTGTCCAGGGCCGCCGCCGCATAGCTCACCCCCGTGTCGACGATCGTCATCCCGGCCCTGATGTGCCTGCTGAACTGCGCCATCACGTAGTACTTCGTCTGGACCGCCCCCGGCTGGAGCGTGCTCTGGTCGTACGCGATCATCGCCCAGCCCGACGAGGGGTCCATCACCTGCCAGTAGACCCAGGCCGTCGGGTGCAGCCAGCGGAAGTCGTAGAGCAGATTGCCCGCCAGGGTCAGGCCGGTCGAATCCGCGTCGCCCGTCTCCGAGTTCCACAGCGCCTTGCCCGCCGTCGTCACGACGTCCGTGTAGAGCAGGTCCCGGCGGCCGCCCGAGCCCTGGTAGCCGTGGACGTTGACCCGGTCGACGTACCCCTTCGTCGTCGAGCTGAACGAACCCCACGTGGTGCGGGCCAGGTCGTAGCTGGTCTCGTCGGACGCCGAGATCTTCGTCGCGGTCAGCCCGCGCAGATTCAACTCGCTGCGCAGATACGGCAGTACGGCGGACTGGACGGTCGCGTCGATATGGCAGCCCTCCTGCGTGCCGGTCGCCGTCCACCAGCTCGACGACGGCTCGTTGAAGGCCTCCACCGTCGCGAAGTTCACCCCCCAGTTGGACTTCGCGTACAGCGCCACCGCCGCCAGATGGGAGGCGTGCTGACGGTAGTTCCACGACTGGAGGTTGTTGCCGCCGTCCGCCGCGCCGGACGGGTTGTGGTTGTAACACATCCACCACATCGGGGAGTTGGCGAACAGCTCGGCGGTCGCGCCGCGCGACACCGCCTTCGTCAGCATCGCCCGCTGGGTCGCGTCCGCCGTCCACTTCCACGCCGAGGACGTGGCGTCCTCGTTGTTCCAGTCCTGCCAGTACCCCTCGATCTGCTTGAACGCCGGGATGTTGGCGGAGGCCACCATGGTCTCGCCGTTCACG
This sequence comes from Streptomyces mangrovisoli, assembly GCF_000974985.2. Taxonomy (GTDB): domain Bacteria; phylum Actinomycetota; class Actinomycetes; order Streptomycetales; family Streptomycetaceae; genus Streptomyces; species Streptomyces mangrovisoli. The sequence continues at coordinate 15,068 of NZ_LAVA02000061.1, forward strand.
CTGTTCCAGCTGCACGCGCCGAGGTTGTAGCGCGCGATGTTCAGCCCGAGCCCCGGCAGCGAGGTGCCGTTGTACGTCGTCGACTTGGTGGTGAAGAAGATGTCCGCGAAGTCGTCCCGGGCGCCGAAGACGTTCGCCCACCAGGCCAGGGAGGTGCCCCAGCCTTCCCATGTGCCGTACGTCGTCGAAGGGTTGACGGCGATCATCGCGTCGGCGCGGGCGGTGCCCGTCGCCAGGGTGCTGCCCAGCAGGGTGCCGCCCGCGGCGGCCAGCAGTGCTCTGCGTCGGATCATGGCTGTTCTGCCTCTCCGTGCGGCTCAACCGCCGGTTTCGGCACCGGCGTTCGACTGTGCCCCTCCCGCGTGCCACGAGGAAGCATGGCTGGGGCGTGTGGGGTTGTCGAGAGGTGTGACAGCGCTTTCCCGTCTTTCCTCCAACGGTTATCAGAAGGGGGAGGGGAAGCGGCCGCCGATCTAGGATCGAGGGCATGGCGATCATCCATCACACCACCCTGAGCCCGACCAAGCTGGAGCTCCTCGCCGAGTGGCTGCCGGGCCGGCCCTGGTACGCCGGCGGGGACCGCGCGCCCGAGCTGTCCAAGGCCGGCGGCTTCCGGCTCGACGACCCGGACGGGGAGGTCGGCATCGAGTTCATGGTCGCCGTCGACGCCTCCGGCGCGCTGCCGGTCTCCTACCTCGTGCCGCTCACCTACCGGGGCGCGCCCCTCGACGGGGCGGAGTCCGCCCTCGTCGGCACGATGGAGCACGGCGTCCTCGGCAAGCGCTGGGCCTACGACGGCACCCACGACCCCGTGCTGCTCGCCCAGCTGCACGCGCTGTTCGCGGGGCGCGCCGTGCCGCAGATGCAGTCCGTGACGGACACCCCGGATCCGTCCGTCGCCGTCGAGTCCGCCCCGGGTGCGGCGGACGCCCCCACCGGTCCGGCCGCCGAGCCGCGGTCCGCGTTGCACTTCAACCGGGTGCTCGAACCCTCCGCTCCGGCTCCCGACGGGGCCCTCGGCCAGGTCGTCGCGGGCTGGACCCTGCCGGACGGCACCGAGCAGCGGGCGGTCCTCCTGGCGCTGCTGCCCACGGTGCCGTAGGGCTCGTAGGCGTCGTAGACCTTGCGGGCGTCGTAGGCAAAACGTCCGTGTGTCTGGTGAGTTGAACCCCGAGGGCTTATCTTCCGTGCCGGCCCGGAGGGAGGCGTACGCGTGCGGGTTCCCGTCGTGCGCAACAGTGACCGGCGCCGCCGTGCGCTGCGCCGCCGTGTGCTCTGGAGCGGCGGCGAACTCCTCGTCACGGCGGGCGTGTTGCTGATGCTGCTCGTGCTGCACGAACTGTGGTGGACCAACCTGGAGGCGAAGGCGGGCGCCGCCCGCAAGGCCGACGCGCTGGAGCGGGAGTGGGGGGACGGGGCAGGCGCGGGGGCCGGGGGCGGCTCCACGGCGTCCGGGGGCGACGGCTCCACGGGGAACACCGGCGCGTCCGGCAGCGGTGGCACGTCGTCGTCGGGCGCGAAGGCCACCGGGTCCGGATCCGGGGCGGGGTCCGCCCGGCCCGCCCGTTCCCAGGCCTACGCCGTCATCGTGATCCCCGCGCTCGGTCTGCGCGCCCCCGTCGCCGAGGGGGTCGGCAAGCACGACGTGCTCGACAAGGGCTATGTCGGGCACTATCCGGGCACGCAACAGCCGGGCGAGAAGGGCAACTTCGCGGTCGCGGGGCATCGCAACACGCACGGCGAGCCGTTCCGGTATCTCAACCGGCTGCGGGTCGCCGACGTCGTGAAGATCGAGACCGCGTCGGCGACGTACACGTACACCGTCGATCAGATCCTGCCGCGGACCTCGGCCCACGACTCCGGGGTGATCCGGTCCGTGCCGCGTTCGACGGTTCATCCGAAGTACGGGTACAGCGCCCCCGGCCGCTACCTCACCCTCACCACCTGCACCCCGGAGTTCACCTCCCGCTACCGCCTGGTGGTCTGGGGCACGCTCACCTCGACGCGACCCCGATGACCACGGTTGCGATGACCGCGACCGCGACCGCCATGACCGCGACCGCGATCACGACCCCGATCACGAATCCGATCACGACCCCGATCACGACTCCGATCATGGCTGTGGCTACAGCCGCGGCCTCTCACCTCGACGCCGCCACCCCCACGGCGCCCAGCGCCGCCAGGCCCGCCGACACCGCCATCGCGACATCGGCGCCGTGCGCGAGCCCGGACGCCCCGCCGCCCGCCGAGGTGGCGACGGCGATCGTCAGCGCGACGCCCGCGCAGGAGCCGATGTAGCGGAACGTCTGCTGGGCGCCCGAGCCCATCGCCGCCCGCTGCGCGGGCACGGACTCCACGGCCAGCAGTGGCAGCGCGGCGTTCAGCAGGCCGCTGCCGGTGCCGCTGATCAGCAGTCCGGGCAGCAGCCGGGGCCAGGAGCCGGCGTCCAGCGCGCCGAGCATGGTCAGCACGCCCACCGCGTGCAGGGCGAAGCCGAGGGACAGCTGCAGCCGGGGGGTGACGCGGCCCGCGAGCCGCTTCGCCTGGAGCGCCACGGTGAACGACAGGCCCGACCAGAGCAGGAACAGCCACGCGGTGTCCATCGCGGTCAGGCCGAGGGTCCCCTGGAGCAGCGCGGGCAGGTAGCTGAAGAGGCCGATCACCGCGAGGCCCGTGAACAGGCCGCCCGCCGAGGACGCCAGGAAGCGCGGGCTGCGGAAGAGGGAGAGGTCGATCATCGGGGTGCCCGTGCGGCGTTCGATCACCGTGAAGACGGCCAGCAGGGCGAGGGTCGTGCCGAGCAGCAGCCCCACCGGGGTCCGCAGCCAGCCGTCCCGGCCCAGGGTCAGCGCCGCCACCAGCGCGACCAGGGCGAGGCCGAAGGCGGCCGCCCCGGCGAGGTCGGGCCGCCCGCCGCGCGGGGCCCGGGACTCGGTGAGCGCGCGGGTGCCGAGCGCGGCGACCACGAGCGCGGCCGCGCCGAGGACGCCGTAGGCCACGCGCCAGTCGGGCATCGCCCCGGCGACCAGCGGTCCCACCGCGATGCCGCCGCTGACGAACGCGCCCCAGACGCCGGTCGCGTGCAGTCGTCCGCGCGCGGTGGGGAAGGCCGCCACGATCAGGCCGAGCCCGCTGGCGAGCAGGGCGGCGCTGGCCGCGCCCTGGGCGATCCGGGTCAGGGTGAACTGCCAGGTCGACGTGGTCAGCGCGCTCAGCGCGGTGGTGATGCCGAGGGCCAGCGTGCCGCCGAGGAAGATCCGGCGGCGGCCGTGGTCGTCGGCGAGGCTGCCCGCGACCAGCAGCAGCGCGGCGAGGCCGAGCGGGGTGCCGTTGATCAGCCAGGCCTGGGCGGAGAGCGGGGTGTGCAGGTCGGCGGCGGTCTGCGGGAGCGTGACCATCGGGGCGGTGTACGTCATCAGGGCCACGGCGGTCGCCGCGCTGGTGACGGCGAGGGTGGCGCGGGGGCGGACGGCCGCCTCGGCGCCGGTACGGGGGCCGGGGGCCTCGGGCCGGGGGGCCTGTGGCTCGGCGACCCGAGCTTGAGTTCGTTCAATGAACCTAGGCATGACCTCACCGTAACACTGTCGGTTCGGTCACTGAACCTTCAGGTCGAAAAGTGGCTACAGTGGGTGCATGGCACTGGGCAAGGACTACGCGACGCAGGAGTGTTCGATCGCCCGGGCGCTGGAGGTCGTCGGGGAGCGGTGGACGCTGCTCGTCGTCCGCGACGCCCTGTACGGCGTCCGGCGCTACAACGACTTCCTCGTCCACCTCGGGATCCCGCGGGCCGTCCTGGCCGCCCGCCTCCAGACCCTGACCGCGGAGGGGATCCTGCACAAGCGCCGGTACCAGCAGTCGCCGCCCCGGGACGAGTACGTCGTCACCGACCGCGGCATCGCGCTGTGGCCGACGCTGCGCTCGCTCGGCCTGTGGGGCCGCGAACACTTCGGCGAGGTCCAGCTGCGCTACTTCCGGCACGTCACCTGCGGTACCGAACTCGGGCCGTACGGCGAGTGTCCCGCCTGCCGGAGTGTCGTGCCCGTCGCGGACGTCCTCGTCGAACCGGGTCCGGGACTCGACCCCGACCCGGCGGACCCGGTCAGCCGCGCCCTGCTCAAGCCCAAGCTGCTGCTCGAACCGCTGGTGATCGAGTCCGCCTGACGGAACTCCGGGCGGCCGACCGGCGTCTACGGCAGTGGGTACCGGCGCACACGGAAGGGGGGCGGCCCGTGATCCACGGCCTTGCGCGTCTGATCCGCGGCCCTGCGCGTCTGATCCGCGGCCCTGCGCGTCCGCGTTCCGCGTGGGTGCCGCCGCGCCCGCCGCGGCTGCTGCCCCTTCTCCCCTTCGTGCTGCTCCAGTTGGCGCTGCTCGACACCGGCGGACTCCCGCTCGCCCTCGCGCTCGCCGCGACCGCGGCGGCCGGTGCCGCGCTCGCGGCCTGCGCGCTGCTCGCCTCGCGCCGCGCGCCCGCCGGGCCGGCCACCCGGGTCCGTACGGCCATCCGTGACCGGGCCCGTCGTACGGCGTTCCTGCCGCAGCGCGACCCCGACGCCTCCGGGCGGCCGCGGCCCAGGGCGCCCGGACACGCCCTCCGGACGACCGCCGCGTAGGGCGCGCGCCCCATCACGCGTACGGCACGCAGCCGTAGCGCACCGACGCCCGCCGCACGCGGGGTCGTCACGCCGTGGATCCGTCATCCCTGACCCGTCTCCCGGCACGACCCCCGGAGGGCTCACCCATGTCCGTTCTCGCCACCCTGGTCGAGCAACTCGCCGACCTGCTCCAGCCGTTGTTCCACGCCTGCGCCGCGGCCGCCGCGGTCGTCCTGTGCACCGCGCTCGTACGGCTCCTCGTCCATCCCCTGTCCCGGGCGGCCGCTCGCGGCGCCAAGGCCACCGCCGCACTCCGGCCGCAGGTCGCCGCACTGCGCGAGCGGCACGCGAAGAACCCCGAGAAGCTGCGCGAGGCGGTGCTGGAGCTGTACACCCGGGAGAAGGTCTCCCCGCTCTCGGGCTTCCTGCCGACGCTGCTCCAACTGCCCGCGTTCTTCCTGCTCTACCACCTGTTCTCCACCCGGCGGGTCGGCGGCGGGAGCAACGGGCTGCTCGAACACCACCTGTTCGCGGCGCCGTTGGGCGGCCGGTGGGCCGACGCGCTGGCGCACGGCGGGCTGTTCGGGCCGACCGGGCTGGTCTATCTCTGCCTGTTCGCCGTCGTCGCGGCCGTCGCCGCGTGGAACGTCGTACGCGCCCGGCGGCTGACCGCGGCGCTCGGACAGGCGCCGGCCGGGGGCGATGCGCTGCCCGGCCTCGGCGCGGTCACCAAGGCCCTGCCGTTCCTGTCCTTCGTCACGCTGGCCACCGTGGCGGTGGTGCCGCTCGCCGCCGCGCTGTACGTGGTGACCAGTACGACGTGGAGCGCGGTGGAACGGGTGGTGCTCCAACGCTGAGCCGCTGAGCCGCTGAGCCGCTGAGCCGGTGGGTCGGTGGGTCGGTGGGTCGCCGTGGCGTTGCGCCGCCGTATGTCACGGTCTCGGTCGCGGTCCAGTACGTGAACGGGGTGTTGCGGAGTGGACGCGACCCTTGGAGGATCGACCAAGTCCTCCGATGGCCGCGTCCGCCGCACCGCCGTCGCGCTCATCGGCCGGGCGCCCGCGATCATCGAGGGAGATGGGGAACATGAAGCTGCTGCGTGTCGGTACGGCCGGATCGGAGCGGCCCGCGCTGCTCGACGCCGAGGGAACGCTGCGGGATCTGTCCGGCCTCGTGGACGACATCGACGGGGCGCTGCTCGCCGACCCGGCCGCCCTGGACCGGGTGCGGGCCGCGGCCGCCGCCGGAGGGCTGCCGGTGCTGGCGGCGGCCGGCGCGGAGGTGTCCGCGACGGACGCGGCCGGGCTGCGGGTCGGACCGCCGCTGGCCCGGATCGGCAAGATCGTGTGCATCGGGCTGAACTACCACGACCACGCCCGCGAGACCGGGGCCGAGCCGCCCGCCGAGCCGGTGATCTTCTTCAAGGCGCCGGACACGGTCGTCGGGCCGTACGACACCGTGCTCGTGCCGCGTGGCTCCACCAAGACGGACTGGGAGGTGGAGCTCGCGGTCGTCATCGGGCGCACCGCGCGCTACCTCGGCTCGGCGCGGGAGGCGCTCGGCCACGTCGCCGGGTACACGGTCGCGCACGACGTGTCCGAGCGGGAGTTCCAGATCGAGCGGGGCGGGACCTGGGACAAGGGCAAGAACTGCGAGACGTTCAACCCGCTGGGACCGTGGCTGGTCACGGCGGACGAGGTCCCCGACCCCCAGGCGCTGCCGCTGCGGCTGTGGGTCAACGGCGAGCTGAAGCAGGACGGGAACACCGCCGAGCAGATCTTCCCGGTGGGTGAAGTCGTGCGCTACGTCAGCCAGTTCATGACGCTGTACCCCGGCGACGTGATCAACACCGGCACGCCCGCCGGGGTCGCGATGGGGCACCCCGAGCCGAAGCCGTATCTGCGGGCGGGCGATGTCGTGGAGCTGGAGATCGAGGGGCTGGGGCGGCAGCGGCAGTTGCTCAAGGACGCGTAGGCGCTCCGCTTGGGGGCGGGGAACGAGGTGCGGGCGATCGCGGCGGATCGTGTCGCTGCGGGCCGGTGGGGCTTGTTCGCGCAGTTCCCCGCGCCCCTTTCGGGGGGCGCTTCTGCTCAGGTCAGTAGTTCTGCGAGGCGGCGCCAGGAGTCTCGCTGGAGGCCGTCGCGCGGGGTGCCGTCGACGAGTTGGAGGGCCACGTGGTCCGCGCCCGCCTCGTGGAAGGCGTCGATGCGGGCGCGGATCCGGTCGTCCGTGCCCCACGCGTACAGCGCGTCGACCAGCCGGTCGCTGCCGCCGTCCGCGAGGTCGTCCTCGGTGAAGCCGAGGCGCAGGAAGCTGTTGGTGTAGTTGGCCAGGTCCAGGTAGGGGGCGAGACTCTCCCGGGCCAGCGTGCGGGCACGGGCCGGGTCGGCCTCCGGGACCACCTTGAACTCCGGTGCGAGCAGCGGGCCTTCGCCGAGGATCTCGCGGGCCTCGGCGGTGTGCTCGGGGGTGACGAGATACGGCACCACACCTCCGGCCCGGTCCCGGCCGAGCTCGAGGGTGCGCGGGCCGAGCGCGGCCAGCACCCGGCGCCCGGCGGGCACCCCGGCCGCGTCCAGGGCGTCGAGGTACCCGGCCAGGGCGGAGTACGGGCGGCGGTACTGCTCGGCGAGCTTGGCGTGGCTCACGCCGAGGCCCAGCACGAACCGGCCCGGGTGCGCGGACTCCACCTCGGCGAAGGCCGCCGCGCTGTCCTCGGCGTCGTACTGCCAGATGCTCTGGATGCTGGTGCCGACGGTGAGGTGCGAGGTGGCCGCGAGCAGCGGGGCCGCGTGCCGGGCCGCGCTGCTGCCGCCGAGCCATACGGCGCCGTAGCCGAGCTCCTCCAACTCGGCTGCCGCCTCGGCGAGTTCGCCGAGGCGGGCCGGGTCCTCCGAGCGCAGCCCGACGCTCCAGATGCCGTACCGGCCGACCTCCTTCGCCAGGAGGTGGTCGGTGCCGGCCGGTGTGCCTGCCGTGTCGTCGCTCATCGCGTGCGATCCCTCCGGATGCCGTGCGCCGATGGTCGTGTCTACGGCAGGTGCCAACCGGGTCAGCGGGCGAGGAATTCCTCCAGGGCCGCCACCACGAAGCGGTGGTCCTGGAGCTGCGGCAGCCCGGAGACCGTCACCGAGCCGATGACCCCGGCGCCCTCGACATGGATCGGGAAGGACCCGCCGTGGGCGGCGTACACGTCGGGGTCGAGGCGGGAGGAGTCCTCGAAGGTGGTGCCCTTGGCGCGGAAGCGGGCGCCGACCAGGTAGGAGGAGCTGCCGTAGCGCTCCACCACCCGGCGCTTGCGGGCGATCCACGCGTCGTTGTCCGGCGTGGAGCCGGGCAGGGCGGCGTGGAAGAGCTGCTGGCCCGCGCGGTGGATGTCGATGGCCACGGGGGCCTGGCTCTCCCGGGCCAGCTCCACCAGGCGGGAGCCGAGCGCCCAGGCGTCGTCGTGGTCGAACCGCGGGAGGACCAGGCGGCGCTCCTCGGCCTCCAGTTCCTCGACGGTCGGGGTCAGCTCCGGGGCGATGCGCGGGGTCTGCGCGGGGGAGGGGCGCGGGTGCTTGTGCTGGGTCATGGGGTCGGTCTCACCGTCCGGTCACGGGTGCGGGGGAGTGCGGGGGCGCGGGGCGCGGGGGCGCGGTCGCGGTCACAGGGTGACGGTCGTGCCGTCCTGGGCCGAGCGCCGGGCCGCCTCCAGCACGGCGAGCGTGTCGGCCGCCTCCAGCGCGGACACCGGGTTGGCGGCGCCCTCGGACAGCGCCTTCGCCACGGCGGCGTAGTAGGCGGGGTAGTCGCCGGGCAGGGTCGGCTCCGGGCGGCCGCCGCCGCTGAGCGGGGACTCGCCCGCGCCCACCCGGCCGTACAGCGCCTCGGGCTCCAGGCCCCACGCGCCGTCGCCGGGCCGCTTGCCGTCGCGCAGGTCCGCCTCCTGCGGGTCCAGGCCGTACTTCACGTAGCCGGCCTTCGAGCCCAGCACGCGGAAGCGCGGGCCGAGCTGGGGGGTGGTCGCGGAGGCGTACAGGTGGGAGCGGACGCCGTTCGCGTGGGTGAGGGCGACGAAGGTGTCGTCGTCCGTCCGGGCGTTGTCGCGCCGGACCACGGCCTCGGCGTAGACCTGGGTGACCGGGCCGAAGAGGACCAGCGCCTGGTCGACGAGGTGGCTGCCGAGGTCGTAGAGCAGACCGCCGATCTCGGCCGGGTCGCCGGACTCGCGCCAGCCGCCCTTGAGCTGCGGGCGCCAGCGCTCGAACCGCGACTCGAAGCGCCATACGTCGCCCAGCTCGCCGTCGGCCAGCAGCTTGCGCAGGGTGAGGAAGTCGTTGTCCCAGCGGCGGTTCTGGAAGACGGAGAGCAGCAGGCCCTGCTTGTCGGCCAGCTCCGCCAGCGCGCGGGCCTCGGCCGCGGTACCGGCGATGGGCTTGTCCACGACGACCGGCAGGCCCGCCTCCAGGGCGGCGGTGGCGAACGGGACGTGCGTGCGGTTGGGGGAGGCGATGACGACGAGGTCGAGTTCGTCCGCCCGGCCGAACAGCTCGTCGGCGGTCGCGGCCACGCGGACGTCGCCGAACTCGGCGCGGGCCTGCTCGCCGCGCTCGGGGTTCGAGGTGACCACGGTGTCGAGGACCAGGCCGTCGGTCGCGGCGATGAGGGGGGCGTGGAACACGGAGCCCGCGAGGCCGTAGCCGATGAGGCCCACGCGGAGGGGTGCGGTAGTCGTCGTCATGGATCCACTTTCGCAACACTGTTGCCAAAGTGCAAGCCGAGGGGACAATGGGGTGGTGAACGGTGATGCGGACGGTGATGCGGGCGTGGGCGTGGGCGTGGATGGCGGCGGCGATGTGAGTGCGGGTGGGCGAGGGGCGCGGGCGGTGAGCGGGGCCGGGGTGAACCTGCTGGGGCTGCGCAGTCACAACACCGCGCTCGTGCTCGACCTGCTGCGGGGTGCCGGGGCCGGGGGCATCAGCCGGCTCGAACTCGCCGAGCGCACGGGGCTGACCCCGCAGGCCGTCAGCAAGATCACCGGCCGGCTGCGGGAGGAGGGGCTGGCGGCGGAGGCCGGCCGTCGCGCCTCGACCGGCGGCAAGCCCCGCACGGTGCTGCGCCTGGTCCCCGAGGCCGGGCACGCGATCGGCGTGCACCTGGACCGCGACGAGCTGCGCGCGGTCCTGGTCGACCTGCGCGGCACGGTGGTGGCGGAGCGCCGTACGGAACTGGATCTCGGGGCGGGCGCGGACGCGGTGCTGACGTCGGTGGCGGCGGAGGTGGCGGCGCTGGTGACGGAGGTGGTGACGGAGGCGGCGGAGGCGGCGGAGGCGGCGGTGCTCACGGGTGGTGCTCCGGGGGGCGGCGACGCCGTGGCCCGCACCCTGCTCGGCGTGGGCGTGGCCCTGCCCGGCCCCCTGGACCACGCGCACGGCGTGCTGCACCGGGTGACCGGTTATCCCGAGTGGGACGGCTTCCCGTTGCGGGACGCGCTCGCCGCGCGGCTCGGCGTGCCGGTGGTCGTCGACAAGGACACCAACGCGGCGGCGCTCGGGCTCGCGCTCGGCGGCGCGGGCGGGTCCTTCGCCTACCTCCACGTCGGTACCGGTCTCGGCGCCGGGCTGGTGATCGGGGGCGGGGTGCACCGGGGCGCGCGGACCGGGGCGGGGGAGTTCGGGCACCAGGTCATCCAGCTCGACGGGCCGCCCTGCGGCTGCGGCGACCGCGGCTGTCTGGAGGCGCTGTGCCTGACCGCGGTGGCCCGCGGGGACCTGGCGGAGGCGGCGCGGGTGCTGGGCGCGGGAGCGGCGAACCTCGTCGGGCTGCTCGATATCGATCGGGTGCTGCTCGGCGGGCGTACGGTCGCGGGGGCGGCGGGGGCGTTCGTCTCGGGGGTCGCGACGGTGCTTGCTGCGCGGGCTCGGCGGGAGGGGGTTGCCGGGGGAGCGGTTCCCGTGGCGGTCGCGCCGGGTGGCGCCCGGGCCATTGCCGAGGGGGCGGCGCAGTTGGTTCTTGCGCCGGTGTTCGGCCGAGCGGGGTGACTGCCGTCGGCTCTGTGTGGGGCGGGGTTGCCGTGGGGGTGGTGGGGGCTGCCGCCCCCTGCGCCCCCGCTTCGGCCTGAACGGCCTCGTCCTCAAGCGCCGGACGGGCGGGGGGTGGGTGGCTGGGG
>NZ_LAVA02000062.1 GCF_000974985.2 Streptomyces mangrovisoli
GGTGTGGGTGCGGGTCGGGGTGTGGGAGCCGTGCCGGTCGTCCCCTGCCGGGTGCGGTCTCAGGTCGTACGGCTCAGCAGGTGCCCCCTCGGAGCCGTGAACTCGCCGTCGGCGAACACGCGTTCGCCCCGCAGCCAGGTCGACCGCACGACGCCGTACAGCGTCTTGCCGGCGTACGCCGTGACGCGGTTGCGGTGGTGCAGGGCGGCCGGGTCCACGGTGAAGGTCTCGTCAGGGGCGAGGACGGCGAAGTCGGCGTCGTGGCCCGGCGCGATGGCGCCCTTGCGGCCGTCGAGGCCGACCAGCCGCGCGGTGTGCGCGGACATCCAGCGCACCACGTCCTCCAGTCCGTGCCCGCGGCGGCGGGCCTCGGTCCACACCGCGGCCAGGCTGAGCTGGAGGCCGGAGATGCCGCCCCAGGCGGTGGCGAAGTCGTCGGTCTTGAGGTCGGCGGTCGAGGGCGAGTGGTCGGTGACCACGCAGTCGATGGTGCCGTCCGCGAGCGCCTGCCACAGCAGGTCCTGGTTGGCGGCCTCGCGGATGGGCGGGCAGCACTTGAACTCGCTCGCGCCGTCCGGGACTTCCTCGGCGGTGAGGGTCAGGTAGTGCGGGCAGGTCTCCACCGTGACGGCCACCCCGTCGGCCTTGGCGGCGGCGATCAGGGGCAGGGCGTCGCTGGAGGAGAGGTGCAGCACGTGCACCCGGGCGCCGAGCCGCCGGGCGTGCTCGACGAGCCGGGCGATCGCCGTGTCCTCCGCGTCGCGCGGGCGGGAGGCCAGGAAGTCGGCGTACTTCGGGCCGGGGCGGTGCGGGGCCGCGTCCAGGTGGCGGGGGTCCTCGGCGTGCACGATGAGCAGCCCGCCGAACCCGGCGATCTCGGCCATCGAGCGGGCGAGCTCGTCGTCGTCGAGGTGGGGGAACTCCTCCACGCCCGAGGGCGACAGGAACGCCTTGAAGCCGAAGACCCCGGCCTCGTGCAGCGGGCGCAGGTCGCCGGTGTTGCCGGGCAGGGCGCCGCCCCAGAAGCCGACGTCGACATGCGCCTTGTCCGCGGCGGTCTTCTGCTTGATCCGCAGATGCTCGACCGTGGTGGTCGGCGGCAGGGAGTTGAGCGGCATGTCGACGAGGGTGGTGATGCCGCCGGCCGCCGCCGCGCGGGTCGCGGTCCAGAAGCCCTCCCACTCGGTGCGGCCGGGGTCGTTGACGTGCACGTGGGTGTCGACCAGGCCGGGCAGCAGCACGTCCTCGCCCAGGTCCACCAGGCGCGCGCCCGCGGGGATCGGGGTGTCGTACGGCAGTACGGCCGCGATCGTGCCGCCGGACACCGCGACCACGGCGGCCCGTGTCCCTTCAGGGGCGATGACCCGCCGCGACCGCAGGACCAGCTCTGTGTCGGACACCCGGACCCCTCTCTCCGCCGGCGCTTCACGTCCGGGAAACGGGATTTACTTCCACGTAACGGAATTCAACTTTCTGTTGAAGGAGTCTTCACTCCCGCCTTCGCGCCGTCAAGGGCACACTGCTGTACAGCCTGCCCCGCGCGCACACTCTGGACGTTTCCACAAGGCGAAATTACAATTCCGTAGAGCAGAATGTAGGGACGCACCATCGTCGAAAGGAACGCGCCGTGCCGACGTCCAGCGCCAGCACCAACGGCTCCGCCCGGTCCTCCGGCGGCGGTGGCGTCCAGTCCCTCGAGCGCGCCTTCGACCTGCTGGAGCGGATGGCGGACGCGGGCGGCGAGGTCGGTCTGAGCGAGCTGTCGGCGAGCAGCGGGCTGCCGCTGCCCACCATCCACCGTCTGATGCGCACGCTGGTGGCCTGCGGCTACGTACGCCAGCAGACCAACCGGCGGTACGCGCTCGGCCCCCGTCTGATCCGGCTCGGCGAGTCCGCCTCCCGGCTGCTCGGCACCTGGGCGCGGCCCTGTCTCGCGCGACTGGTCGAGGAGACCGGCGAGACGGCGAACATGGCACTGCTCGACGGCGACGAGATCGTCTATGTCGCCCAGGTGCCGTCCAAGCACTCCATGCGGATGTTCACCGAGGTCGGGCGGCGCGTGCTGCCGCATTCCACGGGGGTCGGCAAGGCCCTGCTGGCCACCACGCCCGACCACGAGGTGCGCGCCCTGCTGGCCCGCACGGGGATGCCCGCCGCCACGGAGAAGACGATCACCACGCCCGACGGCTTCCTCGCGGCGCTGGCGGACGTGCGGCGGCTCGGTTACGCGGTCGACGACAACGAGCAGGAGATCGGGGTCCGTTGCCTCGCGGTCCAGGTCCCGGACTCCCCCACGGCCGCCGCGATCTCCATCTCGGGCCCGGCGGGCCGGGTCACGGAGGAGGCCGTCGAACGGATCGTGCCGGTGCTCCAGCAGATCGCGGTGGAGCTGTCACAGGCCCTGGCGGGCGCGGGAAGCTAGGAGAGACACCGGCGGGCGCGGGAGGCCAGAAGAGACACCTGCGGGCGCGGGAAGACCAGAAGAGACACCTGCGGGCGCGGGAGGCCGGAAGACACCCCGGCACGAGCGTGGTTGACGGTACGTCACCTGCGCGGCGGTTCGCCGAACAGCTCGACCGCCGCGCGCACGTCCGCGAGGCCGCGGGCGAGGGCGCTGACCGAGCCGATGGAGCCGGCGATCAGCAGTAACGAGCGGCGCAGACGCGGGATCTCGGGGGCGCCGCCCATGGCCATCGCGGCCAGCGCGGCGAGTTCGTCCTCGGCGATGCCGCGGTCGGGGAACTCGGCCGGGTGAGCGGCGAGTTCACGGCGTAACCGGGACACGGCGGACCGCAGTTCCGCCACTCTCGGGTCCTCGTCACTGCCGGTCACTGACCTCTGCCCCACGCTCCGCAACACAGCTCTCCCCCCGCGCACGCCCTTGTGCGCACCGTCGTGGTGAACCCGCCCGGTGCCCCGTGGCGCTGGTCGGACGCCGGGGACGCGGGTCAGTAAACGCCACCTCGTGCGGAAAGCGCCACCGGGCGGACCGAAATTCAGTCCCGGGAATCCGCGCCACCGCCGTGCGGTCAGGTATGCAGGAGTCATGACCGAAGAGAAGGCGGACGAAAAGGGCGGAGTCCGGCAGGTCGCCGGGGTGCTGCTCGCGGCGGGCGGGGGACGGCGGCTCGGCGGCCGGCCCAAGGCGCTGCTGCCGCACCGCGGGCGGCCCCTGGTGGAGCACGCGGTGGGGGCCCTGCGGGCCGCGGGGTGCGCGCCGGTGCACGTGGTGCTCGGGGCGGCCGCCGACGCCGTACGGGAGTCGGCGGACCTCGCGGGCTGCGTCGTCGTGGACAACCCCGACTGGCGGGAGGGCATGGGCGGTTCGCTGCGGGCCGGGCTCGACTCGCTGGCCGGCTCCGGCGCGTCGGCCGCGCTCGTGCTGCTGGTGGACCAGCCCGGGATCGGGGCCGCGGCGGTGGCGCGGGTCGCCGGGCGCGGCGGGTCGCGGGAGTCGCTCGTGGCCGCCGCGTACGACGGCGAGCGGGGGCATCCGGTGCTGTTCGGGTCGGCCCACTGGGCCGGGATCGCCGCCCTCGCGCACGGGGACCAGGGGGCGCGCGCCTACCTGCGGGCCCATGCGGACCGGCTGGAACTGGTGGAGTGCGCGGACGTGGCGGAGCCGTACGACATCGACACCGAGGAGGACCTGGGCCACCTTGAGTGAACCAGGTGGCACCGAGAGCTTGAGTGAACCAGGTGGCACCGAGAGCCACTCCGGCTCGCCGCGGAGGGTCTCGACATCAACAAATCATTGAACTTCCACCATGAGGAAACTACTATCCACTGTTCAGAAGCGTCGTGCCGTGCCGCAGGGCTTGCCGGGCCGTTTCCGGGCACCTGGCATCCCGTGCCAGCGCGTACGCACCCCAGCTCGCCAGCTCGCTGAAGGAAGTGACCGCTCATGTCCGCACCAGCGCCGTCCCCGCTGGCCCTCGTCGACGCCGAGCCCCTGCCCCGGCAGGAGGAGATCCTCACGGACGCGGCGCTCGCCTTCGTGGCCGAGCTGCACCGGCACTTCACACCGCGCCGTGACGCCCTGCTCGCCCGCCGCGCCGAGCGCCGCGCCGAGATCGCCCGCACGTCGTCGCTCGACTTCCTGCCGGAGACCGCCGCGATCCGCGCGGACGACTCCTGGCGGGTGGCCCCGGCGCCCGCCGCGCTGAACGACCGGCGGGTGGAGATCACCGGCCCCACCGACCGCAAGATGACGGTCAACGCGCTGAACTCCGGCGCCCGGGTCTGGCTCGCGGACTTCGAGGACGCCTCCGCCCCCACCTGGGAGAACGTCGTCGGCGGCCAGCTGAACCTGAAGGACGCCTACGCCCGCGCCATCGACTTCACCGACCCCGCGTCGGGCAAGTCGTACGCCCTGCGCCCGGACGAGGAGCTGGCGACCGTCGTCATGCGGCCGCGCGGCTGGCACCTGAACGAGCGGCACCTCGTCGACGCCGACGGCGTCCAGGTGCCGGGCGCGCTCGTCGACTTCGGGCTCTACTTCTTCCACAACGCGCGGCGGCTGCTCGACCTCGGCAAGGGCCCGTACTTCTACCTGCCGAAGACCGAGTCGCACCTCGAGGCCCGGCTGTGGAACGACGTGTTCGTCCTCGCCCAGGACCTGCTCGGCATCCCGCAGGGGACCGTCCGCGCCACCGTCCTGATCGAGACGATCACGGCCGCCTACGAGATGGACGAGATCCTCTACGAACTCCGCGACCACGCCTCCGGGTTGAACGCGGGCCGCTGGGACTACCTGTTCTCCATCGTGAAGAACTTCCGGGACGGCGGGGTCAAGTTCGTCCTGCCGGACCGCAACGCGGTCACGATGACGGCGCCGTTCATGCGCGCGTACACCGAACTCCTCGTGCGCACCTGCCACAAGCGCGGCGCGCACGCGATCGGCGGGATGGCCGCGTTCATCCCCTCGCGGCGCGACGCCGAGGTCAACAAGGTCGCCTTCGAGAAGGTCCGCGCCGACAAGGACCGTGAGGCGAACGACGGTTTCGACGGCTCCTGGGTCGCCCACCCCGACCTGGTGCCGCTCGCCATGGAGTCCTTCGACCGGGTCCTCGGCGACAAGCCGAACCAGAAGGACCGGCTGCGCGAGGACGTCGAGGTCAAGGCGGGCGACCTGCTCGCGGTCGACTCCCTGGAGGCGAAGCCGACCTACGCCGGTCTGGTCAACGCCGTGCAGGTGGGCATCCGTTACATCGAGGCGTGGCTGCGCGGCCTCGGCGCGGTCGCCATCTTCAACCTGATGGAGGACGCGGCCACCGCGGAGATCTCCCGCTCGCAGATCTGGCAGTGGATCAACGCGGGTGTCGTCCTCGACAACGGCGAGCTGGTCACCGCCGACCTCGCGCGCCGGGTCGCGGCCCGCGAACTCGCCGACATCCAGGAGGAGATCGGCGCGGAGGCGTTCGCCGCCGGGCACTGGCAGCAGGCCCACGACCTGCTGCTGACCGTGGCGCTGGACGAGGACTACGCGGACTTCCTGACGCTGCCGGCGTACGAGCAGCTGAAGGGCTGACGCCCCTCGGCGGCGCCTCCGGCAACGCGCACCGCGCTCACGCGGCGCGTGACCCGGTCACGCGCGGCGGGGTCCGCCCACGCGCCGCCGCAGCCGCTCACGCGCCGCGGTCCGAGTGGCCCAGGGATCTGCCCGGGGCCACTCGGTCGCGTACGGCCTGCTTCACGGCCGTGGGCTCGGGGAAGCCCTGCTCCCTGCGGTCCCAGACCACCTCGTCGTCGACGCGGACGACGAAGACGCCGCCGGTGCCGGGCTTGAGCGACAGCTCGTCCAGTTCCGTCTCGAACGTGGTGAGCAGCTCCTGCGCCAGCCAGGCCGCGCGCGGCAGCCACCGGCACTGGGTGCAGTACTCGATCTGGACCTTCCCGGTCATCCCAGGTGCACCGACCAATCCTGTTCTGCGGCCGGTTCGCCGTGC
This sequence comes from Streptomyces mangrovisoli, assembly GCF_000974985.2. Classification (GTDB taxonomy): domain Bacteria; phylum Actinomycetota; class Actinomycetes; order Streptomycetales; family Streptomycetaceae; genus Streptomyces; species Streptomyces mangrovisoli. The sequence goes on from NZ_LAVA02000062.1 coordinate 5,949, forward strand.
AGGTCGGGAACCCGCTTCAGCCACTTCGGCCGGCTCGCTTCGGTCCGCGCCGCCTTGATCGCGTTCTCGGCGGCGAGCTCCTCCCGGGTGGGGAAGTCGGTGGGCAGCCAGCGCGCGGAGGCCCGCACGCGGGCGTGGAGATACGCCACATACGCCTCCCGCGCCAGGTCCGGCGTGGGGAAGTCGGTGAGCCAGGCGTCGGGCACCTCGGCGACGACGGCGCGCAGCAGCTCCTCGGTCACCTTCGGCGCGAGTTCGGCGTCGGCGGCGCGCACGTCGGGGCCGTAGTGGCCGAGGGCGTGGTGGCGGAAGTCGTAGACCTTCTCGGGGTCGGCGCCGTCCCAGCGGTGGTGGAAGACGAGCGCGGCACCGTGGTCGATGAGCCACAGGCGGGGCGGCACCGTGCCGAGGGTCGGCCAGACCAGCAGGTTGGAGCTGTGGACCGTGCGGTCCACGTTGACGGTGAGGGCGTCGAGCCAGACGATCCGGCCGGCCTCCACCGGGTCGACGGGGAAGTGCCGGGCGAGGTCGGGCGTGAAGTCGCGCGCGCCCGAGAGGTAGTCCATGCCGAGGTTGAGGCCGCCACTGGCCGCGTGCAGGTCGCGGACCTCCTGGTGGGGCTCGTCGGCGGCGATCGCGGGGTCGAAGTGGACCAGGACCAGTTCGGGGAAGCGCAGCCCGAGGGCGCGCGCCAGCTCCCCGACGATCACCTCGGCCACCAGCGCCTTGCGGCCCTGCGCGGAGCCGGTGAACTTGACGACGTACGTGCCGAGGTCGTCGGCCTCGACGACCCCGGGAACGGAGCCGCCGGACCGCAGAGGGGTCACGTATCGAACAGCAGTCACGTCGCGCAGCACACCCGCAAGGGTAAGTCAGCGCCCGGACCGGGACGGGCGGCGGTCGGGCACGGGCCCGCTCCGCGCGGGCGGGTGGGCTGAGCCGGCGGGCAGGTCGGGGGCGCGGGCGGGTGGGTTCAGCCGGCGAGCGGGTTGGGCAGCGGCAGGTAGCGGGCGTCCGCGCCGTCCGCGCCGGTCCAGCGCAGCAGCAGGTTGGTCTTGCCGGGCAGGGTGGGCGCGGTGAGCAGGGCGGCGGCCTCGGGGAGGTCGCGGTGGCGGGCCAGGGCGCGGCGCGCGGCGGGCCACGGGTCGAGCCCGGGGTGGTGCTCGGCGAGGGCGGCGGCGATCTCGGTGAGGTGGTTGACGACCAGGCAGTACACCAGCCGCTCCCACCCGGCGGCCCGGGAGACGTCCGGCAGCAGCTTGACGCCCTCGGCGTCGCGGAACAGCGCCTGCACGGGGGTGCCGGCCGCGTCGACCGCGACCAGCGTGTTCTGGAGATGTGCCTCCAGTACGACGCCGTGGTCCGCGAACGCGGTGAGGGCCGGGGGGACCACCTGGCGCAGATACGCCTCCCACCAGGCGGCCGGGTCGGCGGTGGCGGCGAGCGGATTGCCCGCGAACCCCTCGGCGAGGGCGGCGGCGAGCAGCGGGGTCGCCCCGGGCACCAGGTGGTCGCGGACTCCGTCGCGGACGACGACGGCGAGTTCCTCGAAGGCGAAGCCCGCGGTGCGGTAGCCGCGGTCGCTCAGCCAGGCGGCGGGGGCGGGGCCGGCGCTCAGGGCGGCGGCCGCGGCCGCGTCGGTGCGGCGCAGCTTCAGCAGGTCGTGCCGCCACAGCCGGCGGATGTCGTTGGTGATGCGCACGTCGAGGCTGAATTTCAGGTGGAGGTCGGGCCCGGGAGCGTACAGAGTGCGGATCGCGGCCGTCGGCCACGCCGGGAAGGCGGCGGGGCCGAGGCGCACCAGGCGGCCGTCCGCGAACGCGGGGGCGAGGTCCCGGCCGACGAGTTCGAGCTGCCAGGGGTGGGCGGGCAGCAGCCGGTAGCCGGGCGGCGCGGCGCCGAGGGCGTCCAGCGCGCGGACGTCGCCCTCCTCGACGACCGTGTCCTCGCGCACGCCGAGCAGCACCGGCGGGAAACTGGTGTGGGCCTCGGGGGCGTACGGCAGCCAGGCCGTGACGGGTCCGCCGCCGCGGGCCTTGGGAGCGGGATGGCAGGGGTGACCGGTGACGAGGGACTGCTCCGAGCGTCGGTACGGGTCCTCGGGGACGGGGGTGCGGGCCCGTGCGGCGAGCAGCGCGGCGACGGCGGCGCGACTGTCGGCCATCTCGACGGGCAGTTCGTCGTTGGCCAGGCCGGTGTCTTCGCGCAGCTCGTCGGCGACGAGTTTCACCAGGTCGGCGTGGGTCAGCGGGTGCCAGCGCCCGTCGGTGCGCAGCTCGGGGTCGGCGGGGCGGCGCGCGCCGCGCACCCGCAGCAGCCGGCCACTGCCCGGCAGCCGGTACTCGCGCAGGTCGCCGGTGCGCGCGTGCGGCCGGGCGACCTCCCGCAGCAGGCAGTTGAGCAGGGGCGCTGCCGCGTACGCGTCGGCACTCCGTCCGGCGTCGTCGCTGGTGGGCATCGGGTCCACGCGGTCCATTCGTCGTGCGGCCACTCGGGGCGGTCATGATCAGTATGTCTGGCACGGTGGACGGCCGTGACCGGTTCCCGGGCCGTTGCCGGTTCCCGGGCCGCGACCGGTTCGGAGGCCGTCACCGGGGCGGGGGCCGCGACCGTTCGCCTCCCGTGGCCGGGCGCCCGTAGTGCCTCATCCGTCCCGTACCCCGAGGAGCCCGAGCGTGCACCGTTTTCCTTCCGTCGAGGCGCAGGTCGCCGCCGAGCTGGCCGAGGTGCGGCCGGATCTGCTGCCCGCGTACACGGACGGGCTGCCCGGCGCCCGTTGCGCCGTGCTGACCCGGCTGTGGCGCGGGCTCGCCCATGAGCCGCTGCCGTGGGTGACCCGCAGGGTCGAGGAGGCGCGGGGGCTCGCGCTGCGGCTCGCCGACGGCCGGTCGCTGCACGGCCCCCGGGCGGATCCTTACGCGACCGGCGACCTGGTGGGCGCGGTCCTGCTCGACGGGGTGGCGTACGCGGACCCGGCGCGGCTGATGACGGACCTGCGGGTGCCGCACGGCGCCGGGTTCGCCGCCGAACTGGCGCACAGCGTGGCGTCGTCGGCGCTGTCCCGGGCGAACCAGCCGGCCGGCGTCGCGCCCTGGCCGGGTGCCGGCCGGGACTGGGAGTGGGAGCAGCGGGTCGTGGACGGGCATCCGTTCCACCCCGGGTGCCGTTCCCGGATCGGCTTCTCGGTGGCCGAGCAGCTCGCCTACGGCCCCGAGCACCGGCCGGTCGTCGCCCTGGGAGCGGTGGCCGCGCCCGAGGAGGACTGCCTGGTGTCGGGGGTGTGGCCGGAGCATCTGCGCGACGGTGGACGGCTGTTGATCCCGGTACACCCCTGGCAGGCGGCCCACGTGCTGAAGCAGCCGACCGACACCGGGCGGCCCGCCGGGGGCGAAGCGGGCGGCGGGGGCCTCTCCGCGCATCCGTTGATGTCGTTGCGTACGCTCGCGCTCCCCGGGGGGACGCACGTGAAGACCGCGCTGAGCGCCCGGTTGACGTCGTCGGTCAGGGACATCTCGGTCGGTTCGGTACAAGCGTCCGCCGTGCTCTCGGAGTTCGGCGAGGTGCTGGCCGCGCGCTCCGGCGGACTGCTGCACGTCACCCGCACGCTGGGTGCGGCCACCACGGGCTCCCCCGACCTCGCGGCCGTACTGCGCGAGTCTCCGCAGGCGTACGCGGGGGCGGGCGAGCACGTGGTGCCGGTGGCCGCCCTCGCCACCACCGAACTCCCGCGATCGGGGGCCTGGTTGGCGGACTTCACGCGGCTCGCGCTGACGGCGGGGCTGCGACTGCTCGAACTGGGCGCGGCGCTGGAGGCGCACGGCCAGAACCTGCTGGTGGTGCTCTCCGGCACCGGGCGGCCGCTGCGGCTGGTCTACCGCGATCTGGCCGACATCCGGGTCAGCCCGGCCCGGCTCGCCGCACACGGCATCGAGGTGCCGCGGCTGCCGGAGCGGATCGTCACGGACGACGTACGGGCCCTGCGGCGCAAGCTGTTCGGCTCGCTGGTGGCGGGCGCGCTGGCGACCACGGCCGCTTCGGGACCGGCGCTGCGCGCGGCGCTCGCCGCCGTGGCGGGCGATCTGCCGCGCACCCCCGATCTCGCCGCGCTGCTCGAAGAGCCGCTGCCCGTCAAGGCGTTGACGCTGATGCGGCTGTCGCCGGACGTCCCCGGCGACCAGTGGACGACGCTGCCCAACCCGCTCGTTTTGAAGCCGGACGCCTTCGATCACTAGGATCCGGCGATGATCAGAACACAACGGCTGGCGGCGGGCGTCTGCGCCCTGCTCGCCGCCCTGACGGCCGGGCTCGCGTTCCCTGCCACGGCGACCGCCGACGAGACGGACACGCAGGCAGCCCCCAAGGTCGAACTCGTCCTGGACGTCAGCGGTTCGATGAGCGCCCGGGACATCGACGGCGGCAGCCGGATGGCGGCGGCGAAGCAGGCGTTCGACGAGGTGCTCGACGCCACGCCGGAGGGTGTGCAGCTCGGCATACGCACCCTCGGCGCCAACTACCACGGCAACGACCGCAAGACGGGGTGCAAGGACACCGCTCAGCTCTACCCGGTGGGCACGCTGGACCGCACCGAGGCGAAGACCGCGGTGGCGACGCTGTCACCCACCGGCTGGACGCCGATCGGACCGGCCCTGGAGAAGGCGGCCGACGACCTCCAAGGCGGTGACGGCACCCGCCGTATCGTCCTGATCAGCGACGGCGAGGACACCTGCCAGCCGCTGGACCCGTGCGAAGTGGCCCGGGAGATAGCCGCGAAGGGCGTCGGGCTGACCATCGACACCCTCGGCCTGGTCCCGGACGCCAAGACCCGCGAGCAGCTCAGCTGTATCGCGGACGCCACCGGCGGCACCTACACGGACGTGCAGCACAAGAAGGAACTCAGCGACCGCGTGGGCCAGTTGGTGGATCGCGCGGCCGACCCGGTGGTCACCCCGGTGGCCACCGAGGGCACCGGCCAGTGCTCCGACGCGCCCTCGCTGAAGTCCGGCCTGTACACGGACCGCGAGGAGTTCGGCCAGCAGCGCTGGTACAAGGTGGAGGTCAACCCCGGCCAGGAGCTGCGCGCTTCGGTCAGCGTCGCCGACGACCGGGCGGTCAACCCGTCGTACGGCGTGCTGCTGCGGGCGGTGACCCAGCACGGCCGGGAGATCGTGCGCGGCGAGGCGGACGGTGACGGCCGTACCGACGTCGTCTCGACGGGCCTGCGCTACCCGAAGGCGGAGGGCGACGACGACACGCCCGCCGAGACGGTGTGCCTGGAGGTCACCAACTCCTTCTCCCCCGCCACGGGGGTGAAGACCACGCCGGGTCTCCCGCTGGAGATGACCGTGGACGTGGTGGACGGCCCGGACCAGGCGAGCGACGTGGCCTCCTTCGGCCTCGGCCGGGGCTGGTGGCTGCTGGGCGCCCTGGTGCTGACCGGCTTCGTCGCCGGTCTGCTGTGGGGCTGGGTGTCGCGCTGGCGGGTCGCGGTCTGGAGGACCAACTGATGAAGTTCACAAGAATCCTGGGCACGGCCCTGCTGGCCGTCGGGCTGGCGGCGGGTCCCGCCGTCGCCGACTCCTCCCCTTCCGCGTCGCCGAGTTCGTCGGACGACTCCAAGGCGCCCACCGAGGCGGGTACGTCGTTCCGTACGGCGGCGGAGATGGACCAGGGCGTCGACGCCACCGCCGGCGCCTCCACGGGTGACTACCTGTACTGGTCGTTCGCCGCCGACGCGGGCCAGCGCCCCACCGTCAAGGCGACGGTCGACCTGCCGGACAAGCACACCGCGCAGACCTGGCAGATCGACGTGTACGACGGGCTGCGGCGCCGCCAGGCCTGCCAGTACGGCGCGCAGACCCGCGCGGCGGCCGAGGGCGCGACCTCGGTCGAACTGACCTGTGTCCTGCGCACGGTGCGGGCCTGGTCCGAGCAGTGGTCCGACGACCCGCTGCCGGGCACGTACTACATCCGGCTGACCGTCGTGGATCTCGCCGACTCCGACCTGGGCCTCCCGGTGAGCGCCAAGGTCCATGTCGACTCCAAGGACGTCGGCGGCTCGGCCGCGGTGGACGGCTCGCTGGCGAAGCCGCTGGTGCCGGGCATCGCGGTCACGTCGGCGTCCGGGGACGACGACTCCGCGGACGAGGACTCCTCCACCAAGGGCGCGGTGCTCTCCGCGATCGAGCCCGACGACGGCTGGTCCTCCGGCTGGTGGTCCGACCGCTGGGTGTGGACCGGCATCGGCGGCGTCCTCGCCGCGCTCGCGGGCATCGGCGGCTACGCGCTGACCCGCGGGCACGGGCGGCCGTACCGGGTGCCGCCGGGCGCGTGACGCCGTAGTCCGACGGGTCCTACGAACTGTCGGACGACACACAGGGGCCGACCTGCAGGGGCCGGCGCACAGGGGCCGTCGCATCGACCGATGCGGCGGCCCTTCTTCGATGCGGCCGCCCTTCGCGATGCGGCTGCCGTTCGCCGATGGGGCGCCGCCCGCGTCACCCGTCGCGCAGCGCCTTGGCGAGGGTGCCCTCGCCGGTCACCTCGACCCGGCCCGTCCGCGTCGCCTCGCGGAGGCTCAACTCCCCTCGCCCGACGGCCTCGCAGGTCGCCGGGTCGAGGGTGAGCCGGGCGTCCGGGGCGGCGGGGGCGGGCCCGTCGCCGTAGACCGGGCCCTCGGCCGCCCCGACGTGGACGTGGAACTCGCCTTCCTGCAGGCCGACTTCGACCAGTCCCCGGCCCTCGCGCTCCAGGTCCCGCAGCAGCGGGAGCGCGAACCAGTGCGCCCGCACCGCGTCCGTGGGCCGCCGCTCGCCCAGCTCGGCCGCGCCCCACTCCCCCAGCGCCTGCACGACGGGCAGCAACCGCCGCCCGCGCTCGCTGAGTTCGTAGACGTGCGCGACGCCCGGCGGGGGCAGCCGGCGCCGGGTCGCCAGTCCGTCGCGCTCCATGTCCTTCAGCCGCGAGGCGAGCACGTCCGTGCTGACGCCCGGCAGATCGGCGTGCAGGTCCGTGTAGCGGCGGGGCCCTGCGAGCAGCTCCCGGACGATCAGCAGGGTCCAGCGGTCGCCCACGACGTCGAGGGCGCGGGCGGCGGAGCAGTACTGGTCGTAGCTTCGGCGAGGTGGCATGCGACGCAGTCTAGACAAGACGTTGGACTTTCCAAGCTCGGACTTGGTAAAACCAAGTAACACCAGATACCGGAGGGGAATCGGCGCATGGAGTTCCGGCAGTCGAGCAAACTGAGCGAGGTCTGCTACGAGATCCGCGGTCCGGTCATCGAGCAGGCGGACGCCCTGGAGGCGGCGGGCCACAGCGTGCTGCGCCTGAACACCGGCAATCCGGCGGCGTTCGGCTTCGAGGCGCCGGAGGAGATCCTCCAGGACATGATCCGGATGCTGCCGCAGGCGCACGGCTACACGGACTCGCGCGGGGTCCTCTCCGCCCGCCGGGCCGTGGCGCAGCGCTACCAGAGCCTGGGCCTGGAGGTCGGCGTCGACGACGTGTTCCTCGGCAACGGCGTCTCCGAACTGGTGTCGATGGCGGTGCAGGCGCTGATCGAGGACGGCGACGAGATCCTCATCCCCGCACCGGACTTCCCGCTGTGGACGGCGGTCACCACGCTGGCCGGCGGCAAGGCGGTGCACTACCTCTGCGACGAACAGGCCGAGTGGTACCCGGACCTGGACGACATGGCCTCGAAGATCACCGACCGGACCAAGGCCGTCGTCATCATCAACCCCAACAACCCCACGGGCGCGGTCTATCCGAAGGAGATCGTCGAGGGCATCCTCGATCTCGCCCGCCGGCACGGGCTCATGGTGTTCGCCGACGAGATCTACGACCAGATCCTGTACGACGACGCCGTGCACCACTCCGCCGCCGCGCTCGCCCCCGACCTGGTCGTGCTGACCTTCTGCGGGCTGTCGAAGACCTACCGGGTGGCGGGCTTCCGCTCCGGCTGGCTGGTGGTGACCGGCCCCCGGCAGCACGCGCGCGACTATCTGGAGGGGCTGACCATGCTCGCCTCCATGCGGCTGTGCGCCAACGCGCCCGCGCAGTACGCCATCCAGGCCGCGCTCGGCGGCCGCCAGTCCATCCGCGAACTGACCGCGCCCGGCGGCAGGCTGCACGAACAGCGCACGGTGGTCTGGGAGAAGCTCAACGAGATCCCCGGCGTGTCGTGCGTGAAGCCGAAGGGCGCGCTGTACGCCTTCCCGCGCATCGACCCCAAGGTGCACCCGATCCACGACGACGAGAAGTTCGTCCTGGACCTGCTGCTGCGGGAGAAGATCCAGGTCGTCCAGGGCACCGGCTTCAACTGGCCGACGCCCGACCACTTCCGCATCCTGACCCTGCCGCACGCGGACGACCTGGAGGCGGCGATCGGGCGCATCGGGCGGTTCCTGAGCGGGTACCGGCAGTAGCCCGGACGTACCCTGTGCCCCATGGGTGATCTTTTCCTGGTTCGGCACGGCGAGACCGAGTGGTCGCGATCCGGACGGCACACCGGCTGGACGGACGTGCCGCTCACCGAGCGCGGCCGGGAGGAGGCGCGCCGCCTGGTGCCGCTGATCCGCTCGCACCGGATCGGGGCGGCGTTCGTCAGCCCCTCGCAGCGGGCGCGGGAGACCGCGCAGCTGATCGGGGTGGACGACGCACGGGTCGACACCGACCTGCGGGAGTGGGACTACGGCGGCTACGAGGGCGTCACCACGATGGAGATCCAGCGCTCGCGGCCCGGGTGGTTCCTCTTCGACGACGGGGTCGCACCCGGACCGCCCGAGCACCCCGGGGAGACCCCGGCGCAGGTCGGGGAGCGCGCCGACCGGATGCTGGGCAAGGTCGACGCGGCGCTCGCCAACACCGAGGGCGTCGTGCTGCTGGTGGCGCACGGGCACTTCCTGCGGGTGCTGACGGCCCGGCGGCTGGGGCTCGCGCCGTCGGCGGGCGCGCACTTCCTGCTGGCGACCGGAACGCTGTGCCGGCTGAGCACCGAGCACGGGCGGCCGGTGATCGCCGGCTGGAATGTCAGACCCACGCCGTAACCTCGAAGAGGCCGTCGGGGGACGGCTCGGGACCGGCCCGACGCGCGAGCGGACGGGGCCTTCGCGGCGGGCGCTCCCGGGGACGACGGGGAGGTGCACGCCATGACACGACCGCCGACCGCCACGCAGTGGCGCGTCATCGACGCGGCCGATCCGGTGACGGGGCTGCTGCGGGGGACGCCGGCGCAGCTCGCCGCGCTGGTGCGGCGGGGCCTCGCCTTCCGCCATCCGCGACCGCCGCACGACCACTTCCTGACGCCTGCGGGACATCGGATCCGGGAGGCGGGTCCCTCGAACGCCGCGGCGGGGGGTGAGGCGCCCGGGTCCCGGGCGGACCCGCGCGCGACGGCCGGAACGGGCGGCCGGGCCCGCACGGACGGCCCGCACCACTCCGACACCCTCGACGCACACGGCACGGAAGCGCTCTGGACGCAGGACACCGAAGCCGCGGGTACGCACGGCGCCGCGGCGGGCGGCGCCCGGACCGGCGGCCGGACCACCCCGCACGCGGACGAGCGCGCCGCGGGCGAAGCGATCCGGGACCAGGGCGGCGGGGGCGGCCGACCCGGTGGCGGCGCGTGGCCTGGCGAGGGCGGTCGGTCCGGCGGCGGTGACCGGCCCGGTGCCGGTGATCGGTCCGGCGGGAGCGACCGGTCCGGCGGGGGCGGTCGGTCCGGGGGCAGCGCATGGCCTGACAGGAGCGGTCGGTCCGGCGGCGGTGACCGGCCCAGTGCCGGTGATCGGCCCGGCGGGAGCGACCGGTCCGGTGGCGGCGCGCGGTCCGGCGGGGGCGGGCGGTCCGGCGGCGGTGACCGGCCCGGGGGCGGCGAGCGCGGTGTGTTCGCGGCGCGTGTCGGTGGTGAAGACGGTGGGGGCGACGGGCCCGGGCGGGTGCGGGAGGTGTACAGCGCCTGGCAGGGGCTGCTCGAACTGCGCCGGATGACCAATCCGGACGGCGCCACGGACCGGCCCTGCGGCTGGGAACGGACGCATCTGATGCGGGCGGCCGCGCTCGCCCTGGAGGCGGCCGGGCACCGTCCCGCCGGAGCCGACGGCGACGACGGATACCGGGTGCGCGCCACACCGCAGCCGGAGGCGGTCGCCGTGCACGCGCCCACGGTCGAGGCGCTGCGGGCCTGCGCCGCCACCCTGGAGAGCGCGGGCTGGCAGACCGGGGAGCACGCGGAGCCGCGCGGCAGAACGCGCTATCTCCTGGCATCGCCGCGCCGGGCCTGAACGCGTGCCAAGATCGGTTGCGAACCGGAACGACCTCAACATGAGCACACGCACGCGCCAACGGACGCGAGCCGTGCGCGAGAAGGGAAAGCCGTGGCCGAACCGTTTTCCGTCCGGGTGACCGTCCGAGGGTACGAGACGGACGTCCAGGGACATCTGAACCAGGCGGTGTACCTCAACTACGCGGAGCACGCCCGCTGGACGCTGCTCAGGGCGGCCGGCGTCGGCCAGTCGCGGCTGATCTCCCGGGGCGTGGGTCCCGTGGCGCTGGAGACGACGATCCGGTACAAACGCGAACTGCTCGCGGGCGACGAGGTCGACGTGACCTGCGAGTTCGAGTGGAGCGGGGGCAAGGTGTTCCACATCCGGCAGGAGATCCGCAAGACGGACGGAACCGTGGCGGCCGAGATCGTCGCGACCGGCGGCGTGATGGACCTCGAACAGCGCAAGCTGGTCGCCGACCCGAGGGAGATCTTCAAGGAACTGGCGGACGACCTCAGCCTGTTCGGGCTGTAGAGCCGGTCCGGGCGTCCCGGACCACCCGGTCCCGCCCGGACCACCCAGTTCCGCCCGGGACGCCCGGTTCCGCCCGGGACGCCCGGACCTACCCGTCGACCAACTCCGGCCGGTGCTCCGTGTCGTAGGCCGCCCGCGCGTTCGCGATGTACACCCGGTTGCGCTCGGCCCAGTCGGTGAGGCGTTGCAGGGTCTCGTTCAATTCGTGGGCGACCGGCGTGAGTTCGTACTCCACCTTCGGCGGCACGGTCGCGTAGACGGTGCGCTTGACCAGTCCGTCGCGCTCCAGGTTGCGCAGGGTGAGGGTCAGCATCCGGCGGCTGATGCCCTCGATGCCGCGCTCCAGTTCGGTGAAGCGGACCGGCCCGTGCGCGGCCGCCACCAGGATCTGCACGCTCCATTTCCCGGACACCCTGTCAAGAACTTCCCGGACCGGGCACGCGTGCGCGTTCACTGCCTGGACGGTAACACCGGTGTTCCTCTGGGACATCGGACTGCCTCCTTACGGCCTCCTCCCATGGTCACTCACGATGTACCCCGTTACAAGTCGTGCACCATGAGGAGGCCGCTGCCATGCCGACCACCGTCGCGCCCCGCGCGAAAGCACCCGCGCCGAGCCGAACGTACTCCCGCTGGGCCGCCCTCGTCGTGCTGTGCGCGGGCACGCTGATGACGATCCTGGACGGCAACATCGTCACGGTCGCCATGCCCGCCATCCAGAGCGACCTGGGCTTCAGCGCACCGGGCCTGGCCTGGGTGGTCAACGCCTACCTGATCCCGTTCGGCGGGCTGCTGCTCCTGGCCGGGCGGCTCGGCGACCTGGTCGGCGGGCGGCGGATGTTCGCCACCGGGCTCGCCGTGTTCACCGCCGCCTCGGTGCTGGCCGGCACGGCCGGCGGCCAGGGCACGCTGATCGCGGCGCGTGCGCTCCAGGGCGTCGGCGGGGCGATGACGGCGGCCGTGGTGCTCGGGATGCTGGTGGCGCTCTTCCCCGAGCCGCGCGAACAGGCCCGCGCCATCGCGGTGTTCAGCGCGGTCGGCGCGGCGGGCGGAGCCCTCGGCACCTTTCTCGGCGGGGCGCTGACCCAGGCTGTCGGATGGCACTGGATCTTCCTGATCAACCTCCCGATCGGCGTCGCCGCCTGGGTCGCGGCCCTGCGGGTGCTCGCCCCCGACCGGAGCACGGGGGCCGGCAGGGGCCCGGAGACCGGTGACGGATCAAAGAGCGACAGCGGGCCGGACAACGGGGCCGGCGCCGGGCGCGGCAAGGGCGCGGACTTCCCCGGCGCCGCGCTGATCACGGGCGCGCTGATGCTCACGGTGTACGTGATCGTGGGCGCCGGCGACCGGGACCCGGGCGGGACCGCGCTGCTCGCCGCGCTCGCCCTCGCGCTGTTCGCCGCGTTCACCGTGCGCCAGGCGCGGGCCGCCCGACCGCTGCTCCGGCTGCGGCTGTTCCGGTCCCGGGAGCTGACCGGCGCCAACGCGGTGCAGGTCCTGATGATCGCGACGATGTACGGATTCCAGTACATCGGGGCGCTGTATCTCCAACGCGTGCTCGGCTACAGCGAGTTGGCGACGGGTACGGCGTTCCTGCCCGCGCCGGTGGCGATCGGACTGCTGATGCTCGGCCTGTCGGCGCGGGTGGTCGGCCGGTTCGGCGGCTACCGGGTGCTGCTGGCCGGGCTGGCGCTGATCACCGCGGGGATGGCGCTGCTCGGCCGCGCGCCCGCCGACGGGTCCTACGTCGGCGACGTACTGCCGCCGCTGCTGCTGCTCTCCCTGGGGTTCGCGGCGGCCATGCCGGCGCTGACCGGCCTCGCGATGTCGGGGGTCCAGGACGAGGACGCGGGCCTCGCCTCGGGCCTGTTCAACACCACGCAGGTGGTCGGCGGTTCCCTGGGACTGGCGGCCCTGACCACGCTGGCCGCCGCTCGCACCGGCCATCTGGTCGACGGGGGCTCGGAGTTGGTCCCGGCCACGGCGGACGGGTACCGGCTGGCGTTCCGCGTGGCGACGGTGATCGCGGTGCTGGCCCTCGCCCTGGCGGCGACGGCCCTGCGCCCACGGCACGACTGAAACGCCGCGCATTCCGAGCACCGCGCACCCCGACCAACCCCAGAAGGACCCGCCCGCCGCCCGAAGTCCGGGCGGCGGGCGCTCCTCATCCCCGGCGGTGGGCGCCCCTCCTCCGGACGGCGGGCGCTCCTCCCGCGGACGGCGGGCACCCCTCCTCCGGACGGCGCGCACGCCCTGGTCCTCGCGGCGCGCACACCCCCGCCCCCGCACTCGCGGCGCGCACGCCCTCGTCCTCACGGCGCGCACGCCCTCGGCCTCGCGGCGGGCACGCCCCGCCTTGACGGCTCCTCGGCCACTTGAATCGTTGCCATCTACAGTCGCCCCTATTGACCTCCCTTCGCCCCGCGATTTACGGTTCCGGCACGTACAGCGATTGAAACGATTCAATTCCCGTCCGTCGATGGCTACTTGAACTTTTTGGGGCTGACCCATGCACGAGAACCACCCGCAGCGCGGCGGAGTGACCCGTCGGTCGGTGCTCGCCGCCGGTCTCACCACCGGTGTGCTCGCGGCACTCGCTCCGGCGGCGAGTGCCGCCGCCTCCACCGCGAAGACCGTCCCGGCGGGGGCCGCCACCCCGACCGCGAGCTGGTTCGCCGGGCCCGCGAAGGCGGTCCGGCCCCGGTTCCGCTGGTGGTGGCCGGACGGCCTGGTGGACCCGGCCGAGATCGCCCGCGAGATCGACCAGATGGCGGACGCAGGCTTCGGCGGGGCCGAGATCGCGGCCGTGCACCACAGCATCACCGACACCTCGGTGCTCGACACGGCGCACCACGGCTGGGGCAGCACCGCCTGGCAGGACGGGGTGAAGGCCGCGCTGCGCCAGGCGGCGAGACGCGGCCTGACCGTCGACCTCACGCTCGGCCCCAGCTGGCCCGTCGCGGTGCCGGGCGTCACCCCGGACGACGAGGCCGCGGTGAAGGAACTCGCCTACGGCAAGGCCACGGTGACCGGCGGCGCCACCTACGACGGCCCGGTGCCCGCCCCGGTCTACGCGGCCGCCTCCGGCGTCACCGTGCAGAAGCTCTTCGCCGTGCAGGCCGCCCGCGTCAACACCGCCTACTCCAGCGGCAAGGCGACCGGTCTGGACGTGGACAGCGTCACCGACCTGACCGGCCAGGTGTCCGGCTCCACGCTGACCTGGACCCCGCCGGACTCCGCGACCTGGGTCGTCCTGGCGTACTGGCAGCGCGGTTCGGGCCAGCAGCCCGAGGCGGGCCCGCACTCCTCGCCCGCGGCCTACGTCGTCGACCACTTCAGCGCGGCCGGCACCGCCGCCGTCACCCGCCACTGGGACACCGCGATCCTCGACTCCACGCTGCGCAGGCTGCTGAAGGCGGCGGGCGGCGCGTTCTTCGAGGACTCCGTGGAGCTGGAGACCAAGGGCCTGCAGTGGACGCCCGGCCTGCCCGACGCGTTCCGCGCGCACACCGGGCGCGACCTGCTGCCGTATCTCCCGGCCGTGATCCTCGACAACAGCAACCAGATCTTCGCGTTCGAGGCCCGGCTCACCCAGGAGATCCGCCACGACTTCTGGGAGACCGTCTCGAACCTGTTCAACGAGCACCACTTCGAGGCGCTGAAGGCGTGGGCGCACGGGCACGGCATGAAACTGCGCTCGCAGCCCTACGGCCTCCAGACCGACGCCATCGCCACGGCGGCGATCCTCGACATCCCCGAGGGCGAGTCGCTCGGCTTCAAGAACCTCGACGACTACCGCTGCCTGGCCGGCGGCCGCGACATGGCGGGCAGCCGCATCCTGTCCTGCGAGGCCGGGGCGTACGCGGGCGGCGCCTACAACACGACCTGGGACAAGTTCCTGCGCACCATGGGCGGCGCCTACGCGGCGGGCGTCAACCAGACGGTGATCCACGGCTTCTCCTACGCCACCGCGCCGGGCGTCAGCTGGCCCGGCTTCGCCGCGTTCAGCCCGTACAGCGGGGCGCCCGGGTACGGCGAGTCCTGGGGGCCGCGGCAGCCGACCTGGCGCCATGTGCCGCACATCGCGGGCTACTTGGGCCGGGTGCACGAGGTGCTCCAGTCCGGCACCGTCCGCGCGGACGTCGCCGTGTTCCGGCAGACCGGTTACTCCGCGACCGGCATCGGCGCGTCCTGGCTGACCTCGACCGGCGTCCCGCTCGGCTGGACGCACCAGTTCCTGAGCGGTCCGCTGCTCGACCTGCCGTCCGCGAAGGTCGCCGGAAAGCGCCTCGCACCCGACGGACCTAACTACAAGGCGCTGTTCCTCGAAGGCGACTTCTTCTACGGCTCCACGCCGACCCTCGCCGTTCCCGACGCCCGCAAGCTGCTGGCGTTCGCGCGGGCCGGGCTGCCGACCGTGCTGCTCGGCGCCTTCGACCAGGCCCTCACACCCGGTGTCCCGGACACCGACGAGACCACCGAACTGCGGGCGCTGACGGCCCAGTTGCTGGCCCTGCCGAACGTCCGCCAGGTCACCGACAAGACGCTGGTGGGCGCCGCGTTCGCGGACCTGGGCGTGACGTCCGACGTCACCCACTCCGTGTCGTCGACCCTGCTCAACGCCCACCGGGCCACCGACGACGTGGACTTCTACTACTTCTGCAACGGCAAGCACGCCGAGACGGTCAAGCCCGCGGTCGCCGCCATCGACCACGACGTGACCGTGCGCGCCACCGCCCGCAAGGGCTCGGGAACGGTTCCCTACGTGCTGGACCCGTGGACCGGGCGGGTGACCCGGCTCGCGCGGTACACGCAGGACGGCGACGCGTTCACGTTCCGGGTCGCGCTCCAGCCGGGCGAGACGCTCATGGTGGCGCTGGGCCGCCCGGCGCTGTTCGGGGACGGCTCGGGCGCCCGCCCGCACGCGGTCGCCACCGACGCGGACTCCGCGCTGTTCACCGCGGACGGCTCGCTCGCGGTGCGCTCCTCGGCGGCGGGCACCTTCACCACCACCCTGTCCACGGGGCGCAAGGTCACCACCCGGATCGCGGACGTCCCGGCCGCCGTCACCCCGGACCAGTGGACGCTGACCGTGGACGACTGGCAGCCCGGCGCCGACGCGACCAGCACCGAGGTCGTGCACCACACCCTCACGCTGGACGCCCTGCTGCCCTGGTCGCAGATCCCCGAACTGGCCGACGTGGGCGGCATCGGGAACTACCGGACCACGGTCACCCTGCCCGGCACGTGGAACTCCACGACGGGTGCCCTGCTGCGGCTCGGCACCGTCACCGACACCTGCCGGGTCACCGTCAACGGCACCCGGCTCGACCCGGTCGACCGGATCAACCCGGTCGTGGACCTCGGCGGGCATCTGCGCAAGGGCGCCAACACCATCGAGATCGAGGTGGCCACACCGCTGTTCAACCGGCTGCGGATCAGCAACCCGGCCGTCTTCGGCTCGGCGGCCCGGCAGGCGTACGGCCTGGTGGGGCCGGTGCAGCTGGTGCCGTACGTGCAGCAGACGGTCGCCTAGCCGAGGGCCGGCCGGGAGGAAACCGGCGTGCGGGCGGACGCGGTGGGCTGCGATGCTCGTCGTATGTCCGCACGCCGCGTCCGCCCCAGCTGCTACATCTCCGTCGACATCGAGGCGGACGGCCCGATCCCGGGGCCGTACTCCATGCTGAGTCTGGGGGCCGCGGTCGCCGGGACGCACGACGAGCGGGGGTTTGTCGCCGCCGACCCCGAGCGGCAGACCTTCTACCGCGAACTGCGGCCGGTCAGCGAGGATTTCGTGCCCGAGGCGCTGGCGGTGAGCGGTCTCGACCGGGCCCGGCTGGCCGTCGAGGGCGCCGAACCCTCCGTGGCGCTGGCCGAGTTCAGCGCCTGGGCGGTCGAGGCGAGCGCCGGCGCGCAGCCGGTGATGTGCGGCTATCCGGCGTCGTACGACTGGACGTTCCTGTACTGGTACCTGATCCGGTTCACCGGGGCGAGTCCGTTCGGGCACTCGGGCTGTCTGGACCTGAAGACGCTGTACGCGACGAAGGCCCGCCTGCCGCTGCGGGCCGTCGCCAAGGGCACCATGCCCCGTGAACTGCTGTCGCGGCGCCGCCACACGCACCACGCGCTCGACGACGCGATGGAACAGGCGGACCTGCTCGCCAACCTGATGGCGTGGCCCGGTCCCGGCACGCCCTCGTAGGACCGCCGCGACCGGGCCCGGTCAGCGGGCGGCCGCGATCTCCTCCCCCGCCTCCATCGGATGGGTCACGTCCCGGGCGCCGCCGCCCCGCGTCAGGTGGTTGAAGACGAGGTTGAGGGCGACGGCCGTCACGCAGCCGGTGGAGATGCCCGAGTCGAGGACGATCCGCGCGGTCTCGGGGAAGGCGTGGTAGAAGTCCGGCGCGGTGATCGGGACCATGCCGACCGCGAGGGACACAGCCACGATCAGGACGTTGTTGTCCTGGTCGAGGCCGGCCCGGACCAGGGTCTGGATGCCGCTCGCGGCGACCGACCCGAACAGCACGACCCCGGCGCCGCCGAGCACCGGCCGGGGCACCACGGCGATGAGCGAGGCCGCGGCCGGGCACAGGCCCATCAGGACGAGAAAGCCGCCGCCGGTCGCGACGACGAACCGGCTGCGGATGCGGGTCATGGCGACCAGGCCGATGTTCTGCGCGAAGGCGCTGCACATGAACCCGTTGAACAGCGGGCTCAGCGCCGAGCCGAGCGTGTCGGCGCGCAGGCCGGCCGCGATCGTCCGTTCGTCCGCGGGCCGTTCGACGATCTCGCCGAGGGCGAGCATGTCCGCGGTCGACTCGGTCATCGACACCACCATCACCACGCACATGGAGACGATGGCGGCGAGCTGGAAGCGCGGGGCGCCGAAGTGGAACGGCGTCGGGAAGCCGACCAGGTCCGCGTGGGCGACCGGGCCGAAGTCCGTGGCGCCGAACGGGATCGCGATCAGGGTGCCCGCGACCAGGCCGAGCAGTACGGCGATCTGCTTGACGAAGCCGGTGGTGAACCGGCGCAGCACCAGCACCACGAGCAGGGTCAGACCGGCGAGGCCCAGATGGGTCGCCGAGCCGTAGCTCGCCGCGTGGGCGTCGGGGCCCTGGGCCCAGCCGAACGCGACGGGAAGCAGGGACACGCCGATGAGCGTGATCACCGTGCCGGTGACGACCGGTGGGAAGAAGCGCACCGCCCTGCTGAAGTACGGCGCCGCGAGGAAGCCGAGCACTCCGGCGACCATGACGGCGCCGAAGACGATCGGCAGGGCGTCGGACGTGTCGTGGGTGGAGGCGACGATCGCGGTCATGGGGGCGACGCCGGCGAAGGTGACGCCGTTGACGAAGGGCAGCCGGGCACCGATCGGCCCGATGCCGAGTGTCTGGAGGAAGGTGGCGAGGCCCGCGGTGAACAGGCAGGCGCCGGTCAGGAAGGTGAGGTCGGTGCCGGTGAGGCCGATGGCCGCGCCGACGATCAGGGGCGGGGCGACGACACCCGCGTACATCGCGGCCACGTGCTGAAGGCCGGTCGTCGCCATCTTGAGGGCGGGGAGTTTCTCGTCGACGGGGTGGGCGGACACAGCGGCTCTCCTCCGGTCGGGTGCACGTCGTCGTCGACGTGGGGTTCTGGGAGGTGGTGCGTGTGGTCGTGCCGGGAGGCGGCGGGTGACGGTGGGGGCGGCGGGGGGGCAGGTGACCGTGGCGGCGGGTGACGGTGGTGGCCGTTCCGGGGCGCGCACGTCCATGCGCGCCCCGGAGCCGGCCGCCGTGGCGCCCGCGTGGGGTCCACGGCCACCGGTCGGGGCCGTCCCCCCGACCGGAGCTCTGCGTCCGCCCGGCCCTCGGCCGGACGGTGTCGATCGGCCCGGCGCGGGCCGGAGGTGATCAGCCCTGCGCCGCGATCCGCGCCAGGCGGCGGGCCTCGTCGCGGGTGGCGCGGGCGATGGCGTCCTCGTCGACGTGCAACAGGCGTCCGTTCTCGACGATCTGACGGCCGTTCACGAAGGATGCCGTCACGGGCGCGGCGGCACCGAGGACCAGCGCGGTCACCGGGTCCGCGATGGAGGCGTGGGCGAGGGTGTCCATCCGCCACAGGACCAGGTCGGCGAGCTTGCCGGGCTCCAGGGAGCCGATCTCGGCGCCCCGGCCGAGCACCCGGGCACCCCCGTGGGTGCCGAGGCGCAGCGCCTGACGTGCCGTCAGCGCGGCCTCGCGGTGCGCGCCCAGGCGGTTGATCAGCAGGGCGTTGCGCAGCTCGGTGTGGAGTTCGCCGGACTCGTTGGAGGCGGTGCCGTCCACGCCGAGGCCGACCGGGACGCCGGCCCTCAGCATGTCGGGGACGCGGGCGATCCCGGCGGCCAGGCGGGCGTTGGAGGACGGGCAGTGGGCGACGCCGGTGCCGGTGCGGGCGAACGCGGCGATGTCGGAGTCGTTCATGTGGACGCAGTGCGCCATCCACACGTCCTCGCCGAGCCAGCCGGTGGACTCGAAGTAGTCCGTCGGGCCCATGCCGAACAGTTCGTGGCAGAACTTCTCCTCCTCGACCGTCTCCGAGCCGTGGGTGTGCAGCCGGACCCCGAGACGGCGCGCCAACTCGGCGCCCTGGCTGAGCAGTTCGGTGGAGACGGAGAAGGGCGAGCAGGGTGCGACGGCGATCTGGGTCATCGCGTCGAAGGACGCGTCGTGGTGCTCCGCGACGGTCGCCTCGGTCGCGGCCAGCGCTCCCTCCAGCGTCTCGACGGCGAAGTCCGGGGGCAGTCCGCCGTCCTTCTCGCTGCGGTCCATGGAGCCGCGGGCGAGGGTGAAGCGGACGCCCATGTCGCGGGCGGCGCCGATGATGGCTCCGGACAGGTCGCCGGAGCCCTTCGGGAAGACGTAGTGGTGGTCCATCGCGGTGGTGACGCCGCCGCGGGCCAGTGTCGCGAGGGAGCCCTGCGCCGCCGCGCGGACCATCGGTTCGTCGATGCGCGCCCAGGTGGGGTAGAGCGCCACGAGCCAGTCGAACAGGTTGTGGTCGGTGGCCAGGCCCCGGGTGATCCACTGGTAGAAGTGGTGGTGGGTGTTGACCAGGCCGGGGGTGACCAGGTGCCCGGTGGCGTCGATACGGCGGTCGACGTTCTCCAGGTCTGCCGGGGCGCTGCCCGCGCCGAGCGACTCGATGCGGTTGCCGGCGATGACGACGTGACCGCTCTCGTACTCGGTGTCCTCGGCGTCCACGGTCGCGATCGAACAGTTCTCGATGACGATGCGCCGCTGTGCTGCCATGGTTCGTCCTTTGCGCTGAGGTGGAGGGGGCACGGCAGGACCCTGGGAATTTGAGTGCCGCGGCCGGGAGGGCGCTCCCGGCCACGGGTGCCGAAACGATCGGGATCAGGGGGCGGGGTCGGAGGCCGGCGAGGTCCGCCGGGGTCAGAGGTTGGTGAGGTCCGCCGGTATGCGTGCCTCGGCGCCCTCGCGCAGCACGGTCGCCTCGATCAGGCCGTAGGGGCGGTCGGCGGCGTAGTACACCTCGTTGTCGTTCTTGAGGCCGAACGGCGCCAGGTCGACGAGGAAGTGGTGCTTGTTCGGCAGCGAGAAGCGGATCTCGTCGATCTCGTCGCGCCGCTCGATGATCCGCGCGCCCATCTCGTACAGCGTCTGCTGGAGGGAGAGCGAGTAGGTCTCGGCGAACGCCTGGAGCAGGTGCCGCCTCGTCTGCTCGTAGGAGAGGTCCCAGTCGGGCATCTCCCCTTCGTCGTCACTCCAGTTGAAGCGCCAGCGGGCGGACACCTCGGTGGCGAGGATGCGGTCGTAGGCCTCGGGCAGGGTCGTGTACTTGTCCTTGACGTAGCCCCAGAACTCGGAGTCGGTGGAGTTCAGCACGACGAGGTCCTTCAGTCCGGAGATCACCTCCCAGGAGGTGCCGTCGAAGGTGATCTGGGTGAGGCGGGTCTCCTGGCCCTTGCGGACGAAGGAGTGCTCGGGCGCGGCCGCGCCGTCGGGGTGCGCGTGGCCGGAGGGCTCGATGCGCTCCCAGGCGTACTCCTCGATACGGATGCGGGCGCGGTGGATCGGCTCCTGCGAGGTGACGAAGTGGCGGGCGAGGTGGATGCCGAACTGCTCGGCGGACGCGATGCCGTGCTCCTTGGCGAACGCGTAGACCGTGTTCTTGGTGGTGTCGGTCGGCAGGACGTTGGCGTTGGAGCCGGAGAGGTGGACCTCGTCCATGTCGCCGCTCAGCGACACCGAGACACTGAGGTCCTTGATGTGGTGGGTGGCGCCGTCCCGCGTGATCTTGACGACCCGGTTCTCTGCCTTGCCGTACTGGTTCTGCCCCAGGACGACCGGGCGGCCGGGGCGCTCGGCCGAATCGTCGTGGCCGGGGCGGGAATTGACGGTCATGTAGCTAGCTCCCTCGGTATACGGAGTAGCCGAACGGGTTGAGCAGCAGCGGTACGTGGTAGTGCTCGCCCGGTACGACGGCGAACGTGATCGCCACCTCGGGGAAGAACACTCCGGCACCGCTGTCCCGATTCGCGGGGGCGTCCTGCTGCGCATCGGCTTGCTTCTTCTCGAAGTACGGCTCCACCGCGAAGTCGAGCCGTACGTGGGTGGTCCCCTCCGGCGGGGCCGGGAGGTCCTTGCAGCGTCCGTCCGCGTCGGTGACCGAGCCGCCGAGCTCCCGCCAGCCGGCCGTGTGCCCGGCGCGGGCGGCGAGCCGTACGGCGACGCCCGCGGCGGGGCGGCCCACGGAGGTGTCCAGGATGTGCGTGGACACGGAGGCGGTGGTGCTGGTGCTCATCGGTCAGGCGTCCTCTTCGACGATGCGGGCGAGCCGGATACGGTTGATCTTGCCCAGTTCGGTGCGGACGATCTCGCGTTCCTTCTCGGGCGGGTTGCCGATCCGCTCCTGGACCGCGTCGCGCATCCGCTCGCCGGTCAGGCCGGTGGCGCAGATGAGGAAGACATGGCCGAACCGCTCCTGGTAGGCCAGGTTGAGTTCGAGCATCTCCGCCTTGAGCTGCTCGGAGGCGCCCGCCATGCCGCGCTGCTCGCGGGCGGAGGCGGGATCGCCGGGCTTGGGGCGGCCGATCGGCGGGTGCCCGGCCATCGCCTCCGCGAGGTCCGCGGCGGTCAGGGCGGCGAGGGCGGTGTCGGCGGCCGCGTAGAGGTCGTCGGGGCCGGCGTAGGGGCGGTGGGCCAGCAGGTGGCGGGCCCAGGCGGTGGAGGCGCAGGCCTCGTGCAGGACACGGAGGGCCGCGCGCTCGTCCAGGGCGTTGAACCGGGTCAGACCGGGTGGCGGGGGAGTCGACGTCACGGGAGCCTCCGTGGCCGCGCAGGGCCGTCGTGCTGAACGGACTGCGGCCAGCTAACGCCCCCCGATGTCGCGCCGTCAACACTTTGTTGAAAATTCCGGGTTACGGATGCGGCGGCGCGGTGGGCCGGGGAAGCCGGCCCGCGGATCGCGGTGTCAGACCCCTTTCTCCCTGTTCAGGTAGTTGTAGACGGTAAATCGACTCACGCCCAGCGCGCTCGCCACGGTCTCGACACCGTGCCGCACGGAGAACGCGCCGCGCGCCTCCAGGACCCGTACGACCTCCTGCTTGGCCTTGCGGTCCAGATCGGCCAGCGGCTTGCCCCGCTTGCGCTCCATCGCGGCCAGGATGTGATCCAGGGAGTCCGCGAGCTGGGGCAGGCGCACGGCCACCACGTCGGCGCCCTCCCAGGCGAGCACGACGTCGTCCGGACCGGCCTCGTCCGGCGGGAGCAGCTCCCCGCCCATGGCGTCGACCAGGGGCTTCACGGCCGCGATGAACGGCTCGTCGCCGCCGCCGGTCACGCGGCGCCCTCCCCGATCACGTTGATCTGGAACGAGATCCGGGTGGCGCCGGCCTCCAGGGTCCGGCGCAGCAGCGCGTCCACGGCGCCGAGCACCGCGTCGGCGCGGCCCTCCACCGTGTTGCCGAACGGCCCGACGTCCACCGCGTCCAGCTCCGCCGCCTCGACGACCTCGCGGGCGACCAGCGCGTGCGCGGGCGCCTCGTCCAGGTCGAAGGGCTCGGTCGTGAACTCCACTCGCAATCGCACTGTGCCCCCATGGCATCCGTCCGCCCCCGTCACTGGAGCACGACCTTAACCCGCCCAGGTCATCGGGGCGTCGCGCCGAGGCCCCGCGGTCCGACCCCCTTGACAGCGGCGCGAGTCCGGCGGCAATCTTCCATTGAGCAGAAACAAACTTCCGCAATACGAAATTCAATGAGTTCGATCAACGGAAGGGAGCGCGGCCCCCATGGGATTCGCAGACCAGCGCTTCAACGTCAACCTGTCGATCCTCTTCACGGAACTGCCGCTCCTGGAGCGCCCGGCGGCCGCCGCCGCGGCCGGGTTCGGCGCGGTCGAGCTGTGGTGGCCCTGGCCCGACACCCCCACTCCCCCGCGGTCCGCACTGGACGCGCTGCGCACGGCGGTCGAGGACGCGGGGGTACGGCTCACGGGGCTGAACTTCTACGCCGGGCAGCTCCCGGGCCCGGACCGCGGCGCCCTGTCGGTCCCGGGCACGGAGTCCGCGCGGTTCCGCGCCAACATCGAGGTGGCCGCCGCCTTCGCCGAGTCGCTGGAGTGCCGCGCCCTCAACGCGCTGTACGGCAACCGCGTCGACGGCGTCGACCCGGCCGAGCAGGACGCGCTCGCGCTGGAGAACCTGGCGCTCGCCGCCCGCGCGGCCAACCGGATCGGCGCGACCCTGCTGATCGAGGCGCTCAACCGGCCCGAGTCGCCGCGGTATCCGCTGCTCGACGCGGCCTCGGCGGTCGCCGTCGCGGACCGGGTGAACGAGGCGACGGGCCTGGGCAACGCGGCCTTCCTCATGGACCTCTACCACCTGTCCATGAACGGCGAGGACCTGCCCGCGGTGATCGACCGGTACGCGGCGCGGACCGGCCATGTGCAGATCGCGGACGACCCCGGCCGCGGCGCCCCGGGCACCGGTTCGCTGCCCCTGGAGGACCTGCTCGACCGGCTGCGGAAGGCCGGTTACGACGGCTGGACCGGGCTCGAGTACAAGCCCGGCGACCGCCCGAGCGCCGAGTCCTTCGACTGGCTCCCGCGCGCCGCGCGCTGAACTCCCGCGCCCGGCGCGCCGAACCCGCCGGCCTCCGTGCCCGCCGCGCCGACCCCCCAGGCTTCCGCACGCAGCGCGCCGAGCCCCGAACTCCCCCGCATCGCACCGCAGTCAGGAAGGCTTTCCGATGAGCGACGCTCTCCCCAAGATCGCCTGGATAGGGCTCGGCATCATGGGCTCCCCCATGTCCGAGAACCTGATCAAGTCGGGTTACGACGTCACCGGCTTCACCCTCGAACAGGACAAGCTCGACCGGCTCACCGCGGCCGGCGGCACCGCGGCCGCCTCGGTCGCCGAGGCCGTCCACGACGCCGACGTGATCATCACGATGGTGCCCGCGTCCCCCCAGGTCGAGGCGGTGTCCTACGGCCCCGACGGCATCCTGGAGAACGCCCGGACCGGCGCCCTGCTGATCGACATGTCCTCGATCACCCCGCAGACCTCCGTGGAACTCGCGCGCGCGGGGCGGCAGAAGGGCATCCGGGTGCTCGACGCCCCGGTGTCCGGCGGCGAGGCCGGTGCGATCGAGGCCGTGCTGTCCGTCATGGCGGGCGGCGAACAGGCCGACTTCGACGAGGCACGGCCGATCCTGGAGGCGCTCGGCCGGACGATCGTGCTGTGCGGGCCGGCCGGCTCGGGCCAGACCGTGAAGGCCGCCAACCAGCTGATCGTCGCCGTGAACATCCAGGCCGCCGCCGAGGCCGTGGTCTTCCTGGAGAAGTCCGGCGTGGACCTGACGGCCGCGCTGGAGGTGCTGGGCGGCGGGCTCGCGGGCTCGACCGTGCTGGCCCGCAAGAAGGACAACTTCCTGCGCCGCGACTTCCGGCCCGGCTTCCGCATCGACCTGCACCACAAGGACATGGGCATCGTCACCGACGCGGCCCGCGCGGTCGGCGCCCCGCTGCCGGTCGGCGCCGTCGTGGCGCAGCTGGTCGCCTCCCTGCGGGCCCAGGGCGACGGCGGCCTCGACCACTCCGCCCTGCTGCGGGCCGTGGAGCGGCTCGCGGGCGCCGAGGTCTGACAACCCGGGGCGCCCGCACGGCGCCCCCGCGGCCGGGACCGCGGCGCACTCACGCGTCAGGCGTCCCGACAGCCGTACGAGATCTTCCGGGCGGTGCCTTCGCCGACATCTGTCCTGTCGCGCCCAGGCGGGGGCGCCGCCCGGAACACCTGAGAGACCGACCGGAACACCCGAGAGACCGAAGTGAATGAGCCCCCGGACCGCGTCCGGCCGGCCCGGATGAGGGGTCGCCGGACCGGACGCGGTCCGGGCCGGGCGGGGACCGCGGTGGAGCGCGAGCCAGTGCGGTGGTGAAGGTCCCGACCGTCCTCTCGACCAGAGGGAGGGCGGACGGGAGCCGTCGCGTCCACCGCGGTCCCCGCCCGCACCGATGCCGTCCGGCGGCGCGAACGTACCTGTGCGATCAGCTTCGCGCCGTCGGACGGTCAGGCGTTCCCGAGCGCTCCCGCGGCGGCCCGTCCGCCACGGGAGCGCTCGGCGCGTTCGCC
The DNA here is from genome assembly GCF_000974985.2 of Streptomyces mangrovisoli. GTDB lineage: Bacteria > Actinomycetota > Actinomycetes > Streptomycetales > Streptomycetaceae > Streptomyces > Streptomyces mangrovisoli. The sequence continues at coordinate 31,364 of NZ_LAVA02000062.1, forward strand.
GCGGGAGGGCTCGGCGCGTTCGGGGGTCCGTGCCCGGCGTGCGGGTGCCGCGGCCGTGCAGGACGCTGAAGGCATGACACATCCACCGGCGGAGTACCCGCACATCGTGGTGCACGCACCGGCCCTGGACGGTTCGCGCCGCGTCACCGAGGGGGACGTGATCCTGGGGGTCGCCTCCCACCTGGACGACGTGGTGAGAATCCTGCGCATGGCCGACCTGGACCGGATCGAGGTCGAGGAGAGCGACCTCATCGAGTGGCAGGGCGGCGGCCCGGACGACTGGCCGGGTCTGCGCGAGTACCCGGAGGACCTGGGAAAGCAATGAATCGGTACGAACCGGGCGGCGAACCTCAAATAAAGCTCTGAACATCACCCGAGGCGTATCGAACACCTCTTCCGCCGGGCATATTCACCAGCGGGCGGGACCCGCCGACACGGGGGCGGCGGGCTCCCTGCCCGGGACGTGAAGCGGGCGGCTCGTCCGAGAGGACGAGCCGCCCGCTGTCGTACCCGGCGCCGCGCGCGGAGGGATCAGACCTTCAGCGTCCTGATGGCCGTCGGCGCGTGCCCCGGCTCCGTCGCGATCTCCTCGAACTCCACCACGTTGCCGATGTCGTTCGTCGTCGACATCGCGATGTTGGTGACGCGCTCCAGGATCGCCTCGACCACCACCGGCACCCGGTGCTCCTGTGCCAGCTTCCGCGCCTGCTCGAAGGCCGCGCCGAGTTCGTTCGGGTCGGTCACCCGGATCGCCTTGCAGCCGAGGCCCTCGGCGACCTTGACGTGGTCCACGCCGTAGCCGCCCAGCTCGGGCGAGTTGATGTTCTCGAACTCCAGGTTGACCTCGAAGTCCATGTCGAACGCCCGCTGCGCCTGACGGATCAGGCCCAGGTAGGAGTTGTTGACCAGGACGTGCACATAGGGGATCTTGTGCTGCGCGCCGACCGCCAGCTCCTCGATCATGAACTGGAAGTCGTAGTCCCCGGAGAGGGCGACGACGGGGGTCTCGGGGTCCGCCGTCGCGACGCCGAGGGCGGCCGGGATCGTCCAGCCGAGCGGGCCCGCCTGACCGCAGTTGATCCAGTGCCGGGGCCGGTGGACGTGCAGCATCTGCGCGCCGGCGATCTGCGAGAGACCGATGGTGGAGACGTAGCGGGTCTCCGGGCCGAACGCCTTGTTCATCTCCTCGTAGACGCGCTGCGGCTTGATGGGGATGTCGTCGAAGTGCGTACGGCGCTGGAGGGTCGCCCGGCGCTCCTGCGCGGCCGCGGCCCAGGCCGAGCGGTCCGGCAGCCCGCCCGCCGCCTTCAACTCGCCCGCCACGTCCACGAACAGGCGCAGGGCGGCCTTCGCGTCGGACGCGATGCCGTAGTCGGGGGCGAAGATCCGGCCGATCTGGGTCGGTTCGATGTCGACGTGGACGAAGGTCCGGCCGGCCGTGTAGACGTCGAGGCGTCCGGTGTGCCGGTTGGCCCAGCGGTTGCCGATGCCGAGCACGAAGTCGGACTCCAGGAAGGTCGCGTTGCCGTAGCGGTGCGAGGTCTGGAGGCCGACCATGCCGGCGTTCAACTCGTGGTCGTCGGGCAGCGCGCCCCAGCCCATCAGCGTCGGCACCACCGGAACGCCGGTCAACTCGGCGAACTCGACCAGGAGGTGCGAGGCGTCGGCGCCGATGACACCGCCGCCCGCGACGATCAGCGGGCGCTGCGCCGCGTTGAGCATGCCGAGCGCCTTCTCGATCTGGGCGCGGGTCGCGGCCGGCTGGTGCACCGGCAGCGGCTCGTACGTCTCCGGGTCGAACTCGATCTCGGTGAGCTGGACGTCGACGGGCAGGTCGACGAGGACGGGGCCCGGCCGCCCGGAGCGCATCAGATGGAACGCCTGCTGGAGCACGCCCGGCACCTGGCCCGCCTCCAGCACGGTGACCGCCATCTTGGTGACCGGCCGCGCGATCGAGGCGATGTCGACGGCCTGGAAGTCCTCCTTGTGGATGACCGCGGTGGGGGCCTGGCCCGTGATGCACAGGATCGGCACGGAGTCGCCGATGGCCGAGTACAGGCCGGTGATCATGTCGGTCCCGGCCGGGCCGGACGTGCCCACGCACACACCGATGTTGCCGGGACGGGCCCGGGTGTAGCCCTCGGCCATGTGCGAGGCGCCCTCGACGTGCCGGGCCAGGGTGTGCCGGATGCCGCCGGCCGCCTTGAAGGCCGCGTAGAAGGGGTTGATCGCCGCGCCGGGCACACCGAACGCTTCGGTGACGCCCTCGCGCCTGAGGATCTCGACTGCCGCGCGGGCAGCGGTCATACGAGCCATGGGTACTCCTGCTTCGGCTGCCGGATCCGCACGCCCGTCGCGCCCCGCGGTGAGCTGGTCCGTGTCGGCTTGTTCCCTTGTCGATTCCGCAACTAATTCCATCATGCGGAAACTTGCTTCTACTATCTGGAAGAAATGTAGGGAGGGTGACGCGAAGGCGTCAAGGGCGGCAGGGGCTCGGCCAAGTACCGGACAGACGAGGGCGCCCCGGAGGACGATGGGTCCGCTGTCCCGACGCGACGCCTTGGGGTGGGCCATGTCCGAGTGCGTGCCGGTGCGTTGTCCGGCCTGTCGGCGCGAGCACGTCTTCGCCGCGCCGGCGTATCCCTGCGTCTGCGGCCGCCCGGTGAGCCCGCCATTGAACCCGCGGGCGGCGCCCACGGCCGTCACCCGGCGCTCCTGGGACGACGACTGGGTCACCGTGCGCTGCGCCTGCTGCGGCCGCCGCGGCGAGTGGCCGTACCCCGAACTGGGCTGCCCCTGCGGGACGGTGCTGCGGATACCCGTGGCGGAGACGCCCGCCGCGCCGCAGCCGAAGGCCGCTGGACCGAAGGCGCCTGAACCGGAGACCCCTGAACCGATAGCCCCTGAGCCGAAGGCGCCACGCCCGAAGGCCCCGAACGCGAAGGCGCCCGAGCCGGAGGCGCCGAACCCGAAAGTCCCGCACCCGAAAGTCCCGCGCCCGAAGGCCCCGCACCCGAAAGCCCCGGCGCCGGAGCGCGCGGGGCGGCGGGGCGCGTACGAGCCGGTCGAGATCCGCACCGCGCGCGACGCGGTGACGGCCACCGTGCTGTATCTGCGCGCGCTCGGCTACGGCGACGTCCGGCGGGCGGACCAGCGCCCGCCGTCCGGGATCGGGCTCGCCGCCCGCGGGCTGGTGGTCCTGGTGGACGCGGGCGCGCGGCCGGCCTCGCTGCGCGACGTGGAGTGCCTGTGGCTGACGGCGATGACGGAGCCGGCGGACTGCGTCTGCTTCTCGCTCGCCGGCTACGCCGACGACGCGCGCGAACGCGCCGACGGCCTCGGGGTGCCCCTGTTCCTGCTGGCGCGGTCGGGCGCTCCGAGGCCGGTCAACGACCCGGCGCGCGCACTGGACGCGTCGGGCGCGCGCCGGGGCTGACTTCGCGGGGGCCGACTTCGCGGCGGAAGGGCCCCGGCGGTCTCACCCCTCCCGCGTCGCGTCCTCGCGCAGCTGCACCTTGCGCACCTTTCCGGACACCGTCATCGGGAAGGATTCCAGCAGCCGCAGCCGGCTCGGGATCTTGTAGTGGGCCAACCGCCCCTCGCAGTAGGCGCGCAGCTCCTCCAGGGTGAGCGGGTCGGCCGGGTCGTGCGCGATGACGCAGGCGAGCACCTCCTCGCCGTACCTCTCGTGCGGGACGCCGACCACCTGGACGTCGCGGATCTTCGGGTGGCCGTAGAGGAACTCCTCGACCTCGCGCGGGTAGATGTTCTCCCCGCCCCGGATGATCATGTCCTTGATCCGGCCGACGATCTCGACATAGCCGTCCTCGCGCATGGTCGCGAGGTCGCCGGTGTGCATCCAGCGGCCGGCGTCGACGGCCTCGGCGGTCTTCTCCGGCTCCTCCCAGTAGCCGAGCATCACGCTGTAGCCGCGGGTGCACAGTTCGCCGGGGACACCGCGCGGCTGTGTGACGCCGGTCGCCGGGTCGACGACCTTGACCTCCAGGTGCGGCAGGACGCGGCCGACGGTCCCGGTGCGGTGCTCCAGGTCGTCGTCGCGGCGCGTCTGCAGGGAGACCGGCGAGGTCTCGGTCATGCCGTAGCAGATCGACACCTCCTCCATGTGCATCTCGGCGACGACCCGCTTCATCACCTCGACCGGGCACGGGGAGCCCGCCATGATGCCGGTGCGCAGGGTGGAGAGGTCGTGGTCGGCGAAGCCGGGCAGGTTCAGCTCGGCGATGAACATGGTGGGCACGCCGTACAGCGAGGTGCAGCGCTCCTGTTCGACCGCTTCGAGGGTGGCCTTCGGTTCGAACGACGGCGCGGGGATGACCATGCAGGCGCCGTGCGAGGTGGCCGCCAGGTTGCCCATGACCATGCCGAAACAGTGGTAGAAGGGCACCGGGATGCAGATCCGGTCCTCTTCGGTGTAGGCGACCAACTCGCCCACGAAAAAGCCGTTGTTGAGGATGTTGTGGTGGGAGAGCGTGGCTCCCTTGGGGAAGCCCGTGGTGCCCGAGGTGTACTGGATGTTGATGGGGTCGTCGCAGGACAACTCGGCCTCGCGGGCGAGCAGTTCCTCGCGCCGGTCGGCCGTGCCGCGCGCGGTGAAGGCCGCCCAGCCGGGGTCGCCGATGTAGACGGTCTCGCGCAACCGCGGGCACCTGCCGCGGACTTCCTCCACCATGGCGCGGTAGTCGCTGCTCTTGTGGCCGAGCGAGGCGAACAGCAGGGAGATCCCGGCCTGGTTGAGGACGTACTCGGCCTCGTGGGTGCGGTAGGCGGGGTTGATGTTCACCATGATCGCGCCGACCCGGGCGGTGGCGTACTGGACGAGCACCCACTCGGGGCAGTTGATCGCCCAGATGCCGACCCGGTCCCCCTTGGCGACGCCGCTCGCGAGCAGCGCGTACGCCAGTTGCTCGACGTCCGCCGCGAACTCGGCGTAGGTCCAGCGCCGTCCGGAGGGCACGTCGACGAGCGCCTCGCGCCCTGGCCGGGCCGCGACGGTGCGGGCGAGGTTCGCGCCGATGGTGTCGCCGAGCAGGAGGGTCGGGGAGGTGCCGTGGGCGTAGGACGGTTCGGTCACCGGAGAGCCGCCGGCCGCGGTGGGGTGCGTCTCGCTCACCGGAAGTCCTCCTCGCGGTACTCGGCGTCCGACCCGGCGGCCGTCGCCTCGCGCAGTTCGATGCGGCGGATCTTTCCGGAGACGGTCTTGGGCAGGGCGCCGAACTCCAGCCGGCGCAGGCGCTTGTAGGGGGCGAGGACCTCGCGGGAGTGCTCGAAGAGGACCTTCGCGGTGTCGGGCCCCGGCTCCCAGCCCTCGGCGAGCACGATGTACGCCTTCGGCACGGCGAGCCGCACCGGGTCGGGGGCCGGGACGACGGCGGCCTCGGCCACCGCCGGGTGCTCCAGCAGGGCGCTCTCCAGCTCGAACGGGGAGATCTTGTAGTCGGACGCCTTGAACACGTCGTCGGCGCGGCCGACGTAGGTGACGTAGCCGTCGGCGTCGCGGGAGCCGATGTCGCCGGTGCGGTAGTAGCCGCCGGCCATGGCCTCCGCGGTGCGGTCGGGGTCGCCGTGGTAGCCGGTCATGACGCCCACCGGGTGCGCGGAGAGGTCGAGCGCGATCTCGCCCTCGTCGGCGCCGGGGACCCCGGTGACCGGGTCGAGGAGCACCACGCGGTAGCCGGGGCTGGGGCGGCCCATGGAGCCGGTCTTCAGGGGCTGGCCGGGGCTGTTGGAGACCTGCACGGCGGTCTCGGTCTGCCCGAAGCCGTCCCGGACGGTGACGTTCCAGGCGCGCCGGACCTGCTCGATGACCTCGGGGTTGAGCGGCTCGCCCGCGGCGACGACCTCGCGGGGCGGGGTGCGCAGCTGGCCGAGGTCGGCCTGGATGAGCATCCGCCACACGGTGGGCGGCGCGCAGAAGGTGGTGACGCCCGCCCGGTCCATCTCGGCCATCAGGCGGGCCGCGTCGAAGCGCGTGTAGTTGTGGATGAAGACGGTCGCCTCGGCGTTCCACGGGGCGAACAGGTTGGACCAGGCGTGCTTGGCCCAGCCGGGTGAGGAGATGTTCAGGTGCACGTCGCCGGGCTTGAGCCCGATCCAGAACATCGTGGCGAGGTGGCCGACCGGGTAGGAGACGTGGGTGTGCTCGACCAGCTTGGGGCGGGCGGTGGTGCCCGAGGTGAAGTAGAGCATCAGCGGGTCGTCGGCGTGGGTCTCGCCGTCGGGGGTGAACTCGGCGGAGGCGGCGTAGGCGTCCTCGTAGCGCTGCCAGCCCTCGGGGGCGCCGCCGACGGCGACGCGGGTGTAGTCGCCGGGCACGTCGTCGAACTTGGCGGCGTCCTCGGCGCGCACCAGGACGTGCCGGACCCGGCCGCGGTCGACGCGGTCGCGCAGGTCGGCGGGGCCGAGCAGCGGGGTGGCGGGGATGACCACGGCGCGCAGCTTCATCGCGGCGAGGGCGGTCTCCCACAGTTCGGCCTGGTTGCCGAGCATGACGAGGACGCGGTCCTCGGCGCGCACGCCGCGCTCGCGCAGCCAGTTCGCGACGCGGTCGGAGCGTTCGGCCATCTCGGCGAAGGACACCTTGGTCTCGGTGCCGTCCTCCTCGACGATGTGCAGGGCCGTGCGGTCGTTGCCGTCCGCGACGACGTCGAACCAGTCCAGCGCCCAGTTGAAGCGCTCGGGGCGGGGCCAGACGAAGCGCTCGTAGGCCGTGGCGTAGTCCTCGCGGTGTTCCAGCAGGAAGTCCCGCGCCCTGCGGAAGTCCTCCGTGGCCGTGTTCATCGTCGTCCTCCATGCTCTTCGGCGTGCGCGGTCGGGCGGTTGGCGGGAGTCCGTCCCTCGGGGCGCACTCCCCGGTGCCGGACCATTGCCGGGCGGCTCTCTGACATCGTGTAATCCGTGATGCAGGTCTCACCACCCCCGAACGGGGGTGGGGACTGCGGAAAAGCCTGGGTGAAGGGGCGCGGACGTGGCGGAAGACACGGCGGGGGCGGTGGAGATCCGGGGTGCGCTGGCCCGGCTGCGGCGCGCCACGGGGCTTCCGGTCGCCTTCGGCGGCCTGGTCGAGCCGGGCCGGCAGCAGGTGCGGATCAGCGAGCTGAGCGGTACGGCCACCCGGTCGCTGCTGTCGCTGGTGGTGACGTCGGGCAACGGGCTGGGCGGCAAGGCGGCGGCGCTCGCCCGGCCGTGCGCCGTGGCGGACTACTCCGTCTCGCGGCAGATCAGCCACGAGTACGACGTCCCGGTGGCGGCGGAGGGGCTGCGCTCGGTCCTCGCGGTGCCGGTGGTGGTGCGGCGGCGGGTGCGCGGTGTCCTGTACGGCGCCCTGCGCACGGCCCAGCCGCTGGGCGACCGCACGCTGGGCGCGGCGGTGGAGGCGGCGCGCGACCTGGAGCAGGCGCTGGTGGTCCGGGACGAGGCGCGCGCGGTGCGGGAGGAGGCGCGCGGGCTGCTCGCGGGGGCGCGCGCGGAACCGGGCGCGGGCGCGGCGTGGGAGCAGGTGCGGGAGGCGCACGCGGCCCTGCGCTCGCTGGCGCCGCGGATCGTGGATCCGGCGCTGCGGGCGGAGCTGCTCGCCGCGTGCGGGCTGCTGACCGGCGGCGGCCTGCCGCAGGAGGTGGCGCTGGCCCCGCGCGAGCTGGACGTGCTGACGTGGGTGGCGGCGGGTGCGACGAACGCGGTCGCCGCCGAGCGTCTTGGGCTGCGCCCGGAGACGGTGAAGGGCTATCTGCGCTCGGCGATGCGCAAGCTGGGCGCCCACACCAGGGGCGAGGCCGTGTCCTCGGCCCGCCGGGCGGGGGTCCTGCCGTAGCCGTGTCATGGGCCGGAGGTACTGCCGCAGCCGTGTCGCGGGGGGCCCGCGACGGTCCCGCCGCAGCCGTGCCGCGGGCGCCCGCGACCGTCCCGCCGTAGCCCCGCTATTCATTCAACGTTGGCCTGAATTTGCTTATGCCGAGAGGTTGTTATTTCCCTCACCACGCCATCTCTCCGGATTTCAAGGAAACATTGCCTAGAATTTGGCCCGGACACGACACACGGAGGGGAGGGGTGACCGTGCGACGGGACTTCCAGGAGCCTGCCAGATGCCGTCCCGCCCTGGTCATCGGCCGGGAGGAACTCCTGACGCCCGCGCGCGAGCAGCTCGCCCGCGGCGGGAGCGTGCTGCTGCACGGCCCCGCCGGAATAGGAAAGTCGACCGCGCTGCGGGCATTGGCCGCGGAATACGGCCCCGCCACCAGCACCGTGTTGCGCTGCTCGGCCACCGAGTCCGAATCCCACCTGCCCTTCCTGGCCCTCGCCGACCTCCTCGGACTGGTCCTCGACGAGGTGTCCCCGCGGCTGCCCGCGGCCCAGCGCACCGCGCTGGAGTCGGCGCTCACCGGCCGCGGCGAGTCCACCCTCCAGCGCGACGGCCTCGCCCTGCGCCTGGCCGTGCTCTCCGCGCTGCGCGCGCTCGCCACGCGGGGCCGGGTCCTGGTCGTCGCCGACGACCTCCAGTGGCTCGACCCGGCCAGCGCCGAACTGCTCGGCTTCGCCGCCCGCCGCCTCGGCGACACCCCCGTACAACTGCTGTGCGCGGTCCGCACCGAGGGCCAGGAGTACGACCGGCACCTCAAGGCGTCCCCGCCCGACACCCTCGCCGTCCGCCTCGGCCCGCTGAACCGCGGCCAGGTCTCCGCGCTGCTCGACCACCGCGGCTACACCGGCCTGTCCCGCTCCACCGTGCGCGACATCCACCGCACCAGCGGCGGCAACCCGCTCTTCGCGCTGGAACTCGGCCGCGCCCTCGCCGAGAACCCCACCCCGCCCCGGCCCGGCGAGCCGCTGCCGGTGCCCACCTCGCTGCGCGCCCTCGTGCTCAGCCGGCTCGACATGCTCTCCGTCGAGGCCCGCCGCACCCTGCTGGTCGCCAGCGCCGGCGCCCGCCCCACCCCGGCCCTGCTGCTCGCGGCCGGCCGGGAGAACGTCGAGGCCGAGTGCGCCCAGGCCGCCGAACTCGGCCTGCTCGCCACCGAGTCGGACGGCCCCGGCATCCGGTTCGCCCACCCGCTGATATCCGCCGCCCTCTACGCCGAGGCCCCCGCCCCCGAACGCCGGGCCGCGCACGCGGCGCTGTCCACCGCCGCCTCCGACCCCATCGAACGCGCCCGCCACCTCGCGCTCGCCACCAACGGCGCCGACCCGGAGACCGCCGCCCGGCTCGCCGAGGCCGCCGCGCTCGCCCGGGACCGCGGCGCCCCCTCGGTCGCCGCCTCGCTCGGTCTGCTGGCCGCCCGGCACACCCCGGCCGACGACGTGCCGGGGCCGGACGAACGCCGGCTCCAGGCCGCCGAGGACGCCATCACCGCCGGCGACCTCGACCTCGCGCGGGACATCGCCCGCGACGTGCTGACCCGGTCCACCGTGCCCGCCGAACGGGTCCGGGCCTGGATCATCGTCATCGACACCGCGGGCCACACCATGGCCGAGGTCGACGCCGCCTTCCCGCAGGCCCTCGCCGACGCGGGCGAGGACCCGCGGCTGCTCGGCCTCGTCCACTACCAGCTGGCCTGGCGCGGACTGCTCGTCGAGGGCGACTTCACCGAGGCCCGCGAGGCCGCCGCGCACTCCGCCGAGCTGGCCGCCCGCGGCGGCGACCGGCGCACCGAACTGCTCGCCCTCGCCCTTCAGGCGCAGGTCGAGACGCTGATGGGCCACCCCGGCGCGCCCACCACCATCAAGCGCGCCCTGACGGAACCTCAGGACCCGCGGGTCGCCTGCCACCACAACGGCGCGGGCAGCGCCCGCTTCCGCTGGCTGGTGATGAGCGACCAGCTCGTCGAGGCGCGCTCCACGGTCACCGCGCTGCTGCGCGAGGTGCGACGGCGCGGCTCCGTCGAGAGCGAGGTGCACTTCCTGCGCGGGCTCGCCGAGACCGAACTGCGCGCCGGGCACTGCGGCCGCGCCCTCGACCTCGCCCGGGAGGGACTCAGACTGGCCCGCGACTCCGGCATCGGCGAGACCGCCTCCGCCATGCTCACCTCGCTCGCCGAGGCCTCCGGCGGCGACGTCGACCGGGGACTCGCCCTCGCCCGCGAGGCTGTCGAGCACGCCGAGGAGGACGGCGACCAGATGTATCTCTCGCGGGCCCTCGGCGCCCTCGGCTACGCCCAGCTGGTGGCCGGGGACGCGGCGGGCACCGTGCGCTCGCTGCGCCGGGTGCGGGAGCTGGAGGTGCACCTCGGCATCACCGACCCGGCGCGCGGCCGCTGGCACGGCGACCTCGCCGAGGCCCTCGTCCTGATCGGCGAACCGGCCGAGGCACAGGACGTCATCGATGTCTCCCGTGAGCACGCGCTGCGCCTGGAGCGGGAGAGCGTGCTCGCCGCGCTGGACCGGGCCGAGGCCCTGGTGCGGGCGGCCGCGGGCGACCGCGAGCGCGCCGCCACGCAGCTGACGTCCGCTCAGCAGCGGTTCGCCAAGCTCGGCTACGGCCTGGAGGAGGCGCGGGCCGCGTTCGCCCTCGCGGGGCTGCGCGCCGGGCGGCCCGGCGGGCCGTCGTACGACGAGGCGACGCGGCTGTTCCGGCGCTGCCGGGCGCTGCCCTGGCTGCGGCAGGTGGAGACGGCCGCGGCGGCCGGCCCGCCGGAGCCCGCGTTGCCGGCCGGGCCCGTCCTCGACGCGCTGGAGGGGCTCGCCGCGATGGAGCGTCAGGTCGCCGCGCTGGTCATGGAGGGCGCGACCAACCGGGAGATCGCCGCGCGGCTGTTCATCAGCGTCAAGACGGTCGAGGCGACCCTGACCCGGGTCTACCGCAAGCTGGGCATCCGCTCCCGGGTGGACATCGTCCGGCTGGCGGCGGGGCGCCGCACCAAGTGAGGGCCCGGCGGGTTTAACTGCCTGGGCGCGGTCGCTGAGGGCGACCGGCTCGGCAGGGGACGACCGAGGGTTTTCCCTGCCCTGCCTCCCCTAGGGGGTTCCCTCATTGGGAGGTGTGCCGCCCCGGTCCTAGCGTATGGCCATGCCGCTCGCCCGGGCATACGGGGGTCGGTCCCGCGACCCCCGTGCAGACCCCCCACCCGCGCGTCCCC
>NZ_LAVA02000063.1 GCF_000974985.2 Streptomyces mangrovisoli
GAGGGCGTCGGGGTGGGGCTGGGCGAGGGCGTGGGCGCCGGGGCGGGAGCCGCGGGGGTGCTCGGGCCCGGGGTGGGCGCCGGCGTCGGCCGGTGCGCCGGGGTCGGGGTCGGCGCCGCGGCGGGCACGGCCTGCGCGAGCACCGGTGGGGCGGGTGCGGGTGACGCCTTGTGCGACGGGGCCGGCGACCGGGGCGCGACGACCGGCGCGGACGGGGGCGGCGGCGCCGCCAGCGGCTTCTTCGGCGTGCCGTGCTCACCGGCCAGGGCGAGCGCGATCGCCGCGGCGGCCACCGCGACCACACCGGCGGCGATCCCCGCCTTCACGGGCGCGCCCAGCCCCTCGGAGAGGGCCGCCGAACCGGCCCCGCCGGACGAGCCGCCGCCCGCCGCCGCGGCACCCGCGGCGCCTGCCGCACCGGCGCCGCCCGCGATGACGGCGGCCGCCTTGGCGTACCCGGCGGCCCCGAACCAGCCGATGACCGCCACCGGTACGACGGCGGGGATGCCGCTCGCGACCTCCTCGATCTGGACGGCCGCGAGCCGGCACCGGGCGCACTCCTCCAGATGCTTGCGCAGCCCCCGCTCGGCGCGGGTGCGCAGTCTGCGCCGGGCGTACGTGCCGAGCTGGTCGGCGTAGCGGGCGCACTCCTCGTCGCCGGTGAGGCCGGCGCTCACATGGGCCTGCAGATAGGCCTGTCTGAGCCCCTCGCGGGCCCGGCTGGCGAGCACCCGGGTGCCGTTGGCGTCGAGGCCGAAGAGCGTGGCCACCTCGCTGGGCGACTCGTCCTCCACCTCGGTGTGCCACAGCACCGCCTGCCAGCGCTCGGGCAGGGAGCGGAACGCCCGCATGGCGAGGGACTGTTCGGCCTCGTGCATCGCACGCACATCGGCGCCCACGTCCACGCCCGCCCCGAACGAGCCGGGCGGCGCGGTGTCGTCGGCGGGTTCGCCGAGCCGCGCGGACTGGGCCGCGAACACGGCGAAGTCGTCGATGAGTTGCTCGCGCCCGGCGGACTTGGTCCAGCGCGCGGCGACCCGCCGTACGGAGGTGAGCAGATAGGCGCGCACCGCGTGCTCGGGCCCGGCGCCGCCGCGCACGGCCTGGAGCATCCGGGCGAAGACCTCGGCGGTCAGGTCGTCGGCGGTGTGCCCGTCGCGGCAGCAGGTGCGGGCGTAGCGGCGTACGGCGCCCGCGTGGCGCCGGTACAGCTCTTCGTACGCCGAGTCGTCGCCCGCACGCATCCGCTCGACCAGGGTGGCGTCGGCGGGCGGCAGCGCACGGGGCGGCGGCAGCACGCCGGTGTCCCCGGCGTCGTCCCCCGCCCCGTCGGCCGAGTCCGGAGAGCCCGCCGAGTCCGCGAGACCCGCCGATTCCGGAGAGTCCGCCGCGTCCGCCGGGCCTGCCAGGCCGTCCAGCGGGTGCGGTGCCTCCGGTCCGAGGCGGTCCGGCCGATGCGGCGTCTGGGGCGTCTGGGGCGTCCGCGGCCCGAGGCCGGTCGGCCGGTCCGGCGCCTCGGCCTCCAGGCCGTCCGGCCCGCCCAGCCCGTCGGGCCCGTGCGGCCCGCCCAGTCCGTCCCGCGGGTGCGGACCGCCGGGCCCGTCCGATCCGTCCGGCCCGCCAGGGCGATCGAGGCCGTCCGGGCCGCCGAGACGGTCCGGCCCGCCGAGATGGTCGAGTCCGCCGCGCGCGTCCGGCAGATCCAGCGAGAGCGGCGAGACCGCGGAGTCCCGCGCGTCCCACCGGTCGCGCTGCGCGGGCACACCGGCCTCGGCCGACGCGTCGGCGGTCGGGTGGCCGGCGGTCGGACGGTCGGCGGCCGTGTCGTCGTCGGCGGTCGCGTCGTCGGCGGGCGGCCGTCCGGCCCGCCCGCCCTGGCACGGCACCTGCGGCGAGGTCAGATCCGTCTCCGCGTCGTCGTCACCGCCGCCGCCGGACGACTCGTCCGGCCCGTCAAAGCTCATCGCGCGAAGCCCCCGCTGACTGCACCATCAGTCCAGAACACCGGGTCAGAGTGCCATATCGAATTTTCGTCAGTAAGAGACGAGAGGGACAACCACTCGTCCGAGGGGTTTTGCGGTACGGCGGTGTTGACCCCCACCATGCGGGGTAAGGGTCAACACCCTTGTTTCACAGCCGTGTTGATGGCAGGGAGGCCGGACGGCGGACCGCTCACGCCGGGCGGGAGCGCAGCCCCTCCAGCAGGATGTCCAGCAGCCGGGCCGAGGCCGCCGCCTGCTGGGCCGCGTCGGGCAGCGAGGGCGCCGCCGTGGCGATCACCAGCAGCACGTCCGACACCGACACGTCCGGCCGCAGTTCGCCCGCCGCCCGGGCCCGGTCCACGAGCCGGCCCACGACGTCGAGCAGCGCCGTCACCCCGGTCTCGTCGGCGTCCACCACCGACTCCTCCGGCACCAGTCGCAGTTCGGCCGGCCCCGACTGGGTCCGCTGCTGCGGCACGCGGGCCTCCTCGGGCAGCGCGTCGTCCTCGTCGGCGACGCCGACCCGCAGCACCTGCGGCGGCAGCAGCCGTCCCGCGCCCGACGCCACCGACGTGCGCAGGAAGCGGGAGAGCGCCGACCAGGGCTCGTCCTCCTGGCCGAGGGCGGCCCGCGCCTGGTCGGTCAGCCGCGCGGTCTCCTCCTCGGCTATCCGGCGCACCAGCACGTCCTTGCTCGGGAAGCGCCGGTACACCGTGCCGACACCGACCCGGGCGCGCCGCGCCACGTCCTCCATCGGTGCCCCGTAGCCGAGTTCGCCGAACACCTCGCGCGCCGCGCGCAGTACGTGCTCCAGATTGCGCTGTGCGTCCACGCGCAGCGGCGTCGTCCGCGGGCCGTCCGCGCGTCCGTTGTTCGCCGCCGCGCTCACGAGTCCGCCGCCGGGCACCACGGCGGACGCGGAAGTCCAGTGCGAGTCCTGAATGTGCATATATTTCCCCCGGTTAACGACGTCTCCCCCCGGAGACCTTCCCCGCCAATGAGAGACAGGAGCGCGCGGAACTCGCGTCGGTCTCCGCGAAGCCCGCCCGTCGCGGACTCGTTCGACCGCATCCCCCACACCCCATCGACACACGAACATAGTTGAGAGGGGGTCAATTCAGAAGGGGCAGGTTCCGCACGGAGCGCCCCCCGATCGGAGTACGAGTCGCATTCGCCCGGAATGCGCTCCCTGTCGCGCCCCCACCCACACCCCCTGACCTGCGGGACTCGACCCTGGTCGGGTGATTCGGCCAACCCCGTGCACGGCGTGTTCCGGTCACACAAATTGTCGAGCCTGTGGACAAACAACAGCGCCGGGTGCGTCATGGGATGGTGAAGGAACGTGCGCGCATTCTGGTTGTCGGCGGCGGCTACGTCGGGATGTACACCGCCCTGCGCCTTCAGCGGCAACTGAAGCGGGAGCTCAGGGAAGGGAGCGTCGACATCACTGTCGTCACGCCCGATCCCTACATGACGTATCAGCCGTTCCTGCCCGAGGCGGCGGCCGGCTCCATCTCCCCGCGGCATGTCGTCGTACCGCTGCGGCGTGTCCTGCACGACTGCCGGATCGTCGTCGGCGAGGTCACCGCCGTCGACCACGCCAAGCGCTCCGCCACCCTCACCACGCTCGCCACCGACGAGGAGGGGACTGGCGCGCAGCGCCTCGCCTACGACCAGCTCGTCCTCGCCCCCGGCTCGATCGCGCGCACCCTGCCCATCCCCGGACTCGCCGAGCACGGCATCGGGTTCAAGACCGTCGAGGAGGCCATCGGGCTGCGCAACCACGTCATCGAGCAGCTCGACATCGCCTCCTCCACCCGCGACCCCGCGATCCGCGACGCCGCCCTCACCTTCGTCTTCGTCGGCGGCGGCTACGCCGGCGTGGAGGCGCTCGGCGAGCTGGAGGACATGGCCCGCTACGCCACCCGCTACTACCACAACGTCCGCCCCGAGGACATGAAATGGATCCTCGTGGAGGCGAGCGACCGCATCCTGCCCGAGGTGGGCGAGGAGCTGGGCCGCTACACCGTCAGCGAACTGCGCCGCCGCAACATCCAGGTCCTGCTCGAGACCCGCCTCGAATCCTGCACCGACCGCACCGCCGTGCTCAGCGACGGCCGGCGCTTCCCCACCCGCACCCTCGTGTGGACCGCCGGCGTCAAACCGCACCCCCTGCTCGCCGCCACCGACCTGCCCCTCGACCGGCGCGGCCGGCTGCGCTGCACCGCGCAGCTCACCGTCGACGGCGCCCCGGGGGCCTGGGCCGCGGGCGACGCCGCCGCCGTCCCCGACGTCACCGCCGGGGGCACCTTTCGGGCCGCCTCGGGACCTGGGGGAGAAACCGGCCGGCTCACCGCGCCCAACGCGCAGCACGCCGTCCGCCAGGCCCGGGTCCTCGCCGACAACCTCACGCACACGCTGCGCGGCGAGCCGCTGGAGACGTACGCCCACACGTACGCCGGCTCGGTGGCCTCACTGGGCCTGCACAAGGGCGTCGCCCAGGTCTACGGGCGCAGGCTGAAGGGCTACCCTGCCTGGTTCATGCACCGCGTGTACCACCTCAGCAGGGTGCCGACCTTCAACCGCAAGGCCCGCGTCCTGGCCGAATGGAC
>NZ_LAVA02000064.1 GCF_000974985.2 Streptomyces mangrovisoli
GGGCGGCGGGGGTGGCGCAGGCGCGGTGTCAGTGGGCCGGGACCGTCCGCGGGGCCGCGGCAAGGCGCGCCGCCCGGGTGCCGAGGAGGGTGATCGTCATGACGCCGACCACCGCGAGCAGGCCCACGCCCACCGTCCCGGACCAGCCGCGCGCGTGGAAGGCCAGCGCCCCCACCGTGCTGCCGACGCTGGAGCCGATGTAGTACGCCGACTGGTAGAGCGCCGCGGCCTGCGCCCGGCCGTGGGTGGCAGTGCGGCCGACCGCGGAGGACGCCACCGCGTGGCCGGCGAAGAAGCCCGCCGTGATCAGGACCAGGCCCAGCAGGACCAGCGGCAGGGTGCCGGCCAGGGACAGAAGCAGGCCCGCCGCCGTGGTGGTGCCCGCCAGGTACAGCGCGCCCCGGCGGCCGAGCCGGCCCACCAGGCGGCCCGACGTCGACGCCGAGACCGTACCGACCAGGTACACCAGGAAGATCGAGCCCACGATGCCCTGCGGCAGCCCGAACGGCGCCTCCGTCAGCCGGTAGCCGATCACCGTGTACACGCCGCCGAACACCGTCATGAACAGCGCGCCGATCGCGTACAGGCGGCGCAGCAGCGGGTTCGAGAGGTGGTCGCGGACCGTGCCGGCCAGCACCCGCGGCCGCAGCGAGCCCGCCGTGAAGTGCCGCGGGGCCGGCAGCAGCAGCCGGAACGCCACCGCGCACCCCACCGCGACCAGACCGATCACCGCGACGGCGACCCGCCAGCCCCACGCCTGGGCCACCCAGCCGGTGACGACCCGCCCGCTCATCCCGCCGACGCTGTTGCCCGCCACGAACAGCCCGATCGCGGTCACCAGCGCCTTGGGCCGGACCTCCTCCGCGAGATACGCGGTCGCCGACGCCGGCAGCCCGGCCAGCGCGGCACCCTGCAGCGCGCGCAGCACCACCAGCGCGCCGATCGACGGGGCGAAGGGCACCAGCAGTCCGACCGACACGGCGACCGCCAGGCTGGCCGTCATCACCGTGCGGCGCCCGAACCGCTCCGACAGCGCGCTCATCGGCAGCACGAACAGCGCGAGGCCGCCCGTCGCGGCCGCCACGGTCCAGCTCGCCTCGCTCGCCGAGACCCCGAAGCCGCCGGAGATCAGCGGCAGCAGGGCCTGGGTGGAGTACAGCAGCGCGAAGGTCGCGACACCGGCGAGGAAGAGCGCGAAGCTCATCCGGCGGTAGCCGGGGCTGCCGGGGGCCATACGGGAGTCGGGGGCGGTCGAGTCGGGGGCGGGGACGGACGCTGTGGCGCCCACGGCGGCGGGCGCCCCGGTACTGGCGGGAGACATGCCACGAAACTAAGGACGGCGGCCCTCATCCGTCCAATGCATGGAATCGCCATAATCGTTCCCATGGTGCATGAGCAGAGGTCACAGCCGCGGCTGTCACCGTCCAGTGACACAGAAGACATGGCGGACCTGGTCCGGCTGCTGGCCCCGCGGATCGCCTACTTCGCGGCGGTGGCCCGGACCGAGCACGTCACCCGGGCCGCGCAGGAGACCCGGGTGCCGCAGTCCACGCTGTCCCGGGCGATGGTCCGGCTCGAACAGGACCTCGGCGTGGAACTGTTCGCCCGGCGTGGCCGCACCGTCTCCCTCACCCCGGCCGGCCGTACCTTCCTCGCCTCCGCCGAACGGGCCCTCGCCGAGATCGAGCGGGCCGCCGAGGAGGTGCGCGCCGACGCCGACCCCGCCACCGGAAAGGTCGCCTTCGGCTTTCTGCACACCATGGGTGCCGAGACCGTCCCCGGGCTGCTCCAGGCGTTCCGCGCCGACCACCCGGGCGTCCGTTTCAGCCTCGTGCAGAACTACGGCGAGGCGATGCTGGAGGGCCTGCGCGCGGGCGACCTCGACCTCTGCCTGACCTCGCCGGTGCCCGACGAGCCGGATCTGGTGGCCCGCCGCCTCGACGAGCAGAAGCTGCGCCTGGTCGTGCCCGCCGACCATCCGCTCGCCGCCCGCCGGCGCATCCGGCTCGCCGAGGCCGCCGAGGAGACCTTCGTGACGCTGGAGCCGGGCTACGGCCTGCGCCGCATCACCGACGCCCTGTGCCGGGAGGCCGGCTTCACCCCGCGGGTGGCGTTCGAGGGCGAGGAGGCGGAGACCCTGCGCGGCCTGGTGGCGGCGGGCCTCGGCGTGGCGCTGCTGCCGCCGCCCGTCCTCCCGCGGCCCGGCGTCGCCGAGCTGACGGTCACGGCACCGCGGGCGGTGCGCGAGATCGGCGTGGCGTGGCTGGACGGTCACCCGGACACCCCGCCGGTCGCCGCCTTCAAGAAGTTCCTGCTGTCCCGACGGGGGAACCTGCTGCCCTGAGCCGTCCGCCGTCCGCCGTCCGCCGCCTGCCGCCCGCCGTCCGCCGTGCCGCCGGGCTCCGTGTCCGCAGGCGGCCCCCCGCCTACCGCCGCAACGATTTCCCGAACCCCGCCGCCAGCGGCATCCGCAGCCCGAGCGGGGGCGGGGCCGCGAGGGCGTCGTGCACCGGGCGGGAGAGGGAACGGCCGAAGAGCGCCCCCATCACGAAGTCCTCCGCGAGAGCCAGCACTTCCCCGCGGTACTGGTGCAACCCGTGCCCGTCCGCGTGCACTTCGAACCGGCACACGTCCCGGTTGGCCTTCTTCGCCCGTGCGGCGAGCCGGAAGGACAGTTCGGGGTCGGTGCGTTCGTCGTTGGTGCCGTGCACCACCAGCACCCGCCGCCCCACCAGTTGTTTCACCGGTTCGGGCGGTGCCGCGACGTCCTCCTCGGGCAGCCAAGGGGCGATCGCGACCACGGAGTTGACGGCCTCGTGGCCGGCCGCGCGCAGTGCCGCCCGGCCGCCCATGTCCACGCCGACCAGGCAGACGGGCACGTCGCCGTAGCGTCGTACCGCCTCCTCCACCGCCCAGCCGGCGTCGTGCGCGAGATGGGCCTCGCTGCCGTTCCAGCCGCGGTAGCGGTAGTGGACGACATGCGCGGCGAGCTCCTCGTCGCGGCCCGCGCGTGCGAACCGGCGCCCCAACGACCGTACGAGAGACGTCGCGAGGACGGGGGACGGCCTGCGTACGGAGACCTCGTCGCCGGGCGGGAGCAGCAGCACCACGCCGCTGACCGCCGTCGGTTCCGCTCCGAGGGCCCTCCCCAGCCGGGCCGTGCGCGCCGGCGTCGCTTGCTGTGCCATGACAGAACAGTGTCAGAAGCAGCGGTGTACGCCACCCTGCCGTGCGGTCACCGTTACGTATCGGCCGTGGTGTACACCGAGCGATCTACGCGCGTAGGAGTTAGAGTGCGGAAATGACGAGCCAGACCACCACCACCCCGACGCCGGACCAGATCCGCCGGGCGCCGAAGGTTCTGCTGCACGACCACCTCGACGGCGGCCTCCGCCCGGGGACCATCGTCGAACTCGCCCTGGAACAGGGCTACTCCCAGCTCCCCGAGACCGATCCCGACCGGCTCGGGGTCTGGTTCCGCGAGGCCGCCGACTCCGGTTCGCTGGAACGCTATCTGGAGACCTTCTCGCACACCGTCGCCGTGATGCAGACCCACGACGCCCTGGTGCGGGTCGCCCGCGAGTGCGCCGAGGACCTCGCCGAGGACGGCGTCGTCTACGCCGAGGTGCGCTACGCCCCCGAGCAGCACCTGGAGGGCGGGCTGAGTCTGGAGGAGGTCGTCGAGGCCGTCAACGAGGGCTTCCGGCAGGGTGAGGCGCTGGCCCGCGAGGACGGCCGGCGCATCCGGGTCGGAGCCCTGCTCACCGCGATGCGGCACGCCGCCCGCGCCCTGGAGATCGCCGAACTCGCCAACCGCTACCGGGATCTCGGCGTCGTCGGCTTCGACATCGCGGGCGCGGAGGCGGGCCACCCGCCCACCCGGCACCTCGACGCCTTCGAGTACCTCAAGCGGGAGAACAACCACTTCACCATCCATGCCGGCGAGGCGTTCGGACTGCCGTCCATCTGGCAGGCGTTGCAGTGGTGCGGCGCCGACCGGCTCGGGCACGGGGTGCGCATCATCGACGACATCCAGGTCCACGAGGACGGCTCGGTCAAGCTCGGACGGCTCGCCTCCTACGTCCGCGACAAGCGCATCCCGCTGGAGCTCTGCCCGAGCTCCAACCTCCAGACCGGCGCCGCCTCCTCCTTCGCCGAGCATCCCATCGGGCTGCTGCGCCGGCTGCACTTCCGCGCCACGGTCAACACCGACAACCGTCTGATGTCCCAGACCAGCATGAGCCGCGAATTCGAGCGCCTGGTCGACGCGTTCGGTTACACGCTCGACGACATGCAGTGGTTCTCCGTCAATGCGATGAAATCAGCGTTCATTCCTTTCGATGAACGACTGGCCATGATCAATGACGTGGTGAAGCCCGGCTATGCCGAGCTGAAATCCGAATGGCTGTTCAAGCAGACCGCCTCCACCAGCGGTTCTGCCGCTGAGCTGGGCTGACGTCGGCGTCCGGATGCGGCGGAGCGTTCACGACTCCGCCGCATTTCGATGTTTGCGGACGGTCCCGCGGGTGTTTACGGTCGTGGACCGCCCAGTCCCCGTCACCCACCCAAGGACGCGTTCTATGAAGCAGTCTGCTGCCAAGACCCTCGGTGTCGCCGCGCTCGGTGCCGCCTTCGCCGCCGCCGGTGCCGGCGCCGCGAACGCCGCCGCGCTCCCGGACACCAGCCAGGCACTGGACACCGTCACCCGGACGCTGCCCGCGGAGAACGTCGCCCAGGCGCTGCCCGGCGCGGGCGAGGCCGTCGCCCAGGGGCAGAGCGCGGTGGGGGCCGGCCTGACCGCCGCCCAGCCGGCCGTCCAGAAGGTGCTCGCCGACGGCCCGACCGCGCCCGTCGCCGGTCTGCTCGGCGGACTGCCCCTGAAGGGCCTGCCCACGCACGGCCTGCCGGTCAACGGCGTCCCGCTGGGCTGAGCCGCATCCGACCCCCATGCGCCGTCGGGGCGCACCCCTGGAAGCAGGGGTGCGCCCCGACGGCGTACGAGAGCGAGGGGAGCGGCCGGCGGCGTCCCCGGTGGTTCACCAGGCGGTACGGCTGCCGCCTTCGGCCGGGAACAGGATCCACAGGGCGATGTAGAGCAGGAACTGCGGCCCCGGCAGCAGGCAGGACAGCACGAAGAGCACCCGCATCGTGGTGGCGGAGGTGCCGAAGCGCTGGGCCAGCGCGGCACACACTCCGCCGATCATGCGGCCTTCGCGGGGGCGGACAAGCGCGGCCATGGTCGGCTCCTTCATGAACGTCGGTGCGAGGCGGCCCGGTCGGCCCCTCATCCGCGTTCCACGCTACGCAGCGCGACCGGACGAATCGTCGCTCTACGGGGCGATCCCGACCCTGGGAATCGTCGGGGTGCGACCCTGAGCCGCCTCCTCCGCGGGAAGGGCGTCCGGCAGCGGCTCGCGTACGCCCCTGCGGCGCAGCCGGGACCGGGTCGCGGGCACCACGGCCAGATGGGCCAGCGCCACCCCGACGGTGTTCAGCAGCAGCGTGTCCACGTCCGCGACCCGGCCCGGCACACCGGTCTGGAGCAGGGTGACGCCCAGCGAGATCAGCGCGCCCGCGGTCGCCGTACGGATCAGCGAACCGAACGGCGAGGCGTCGAGCCTGCCGTGCGCCATCGGTATCAGCACCCCGAGCGGGGCCAGCAGTCCGAGTCCGGAGCCGATCCGGCACGCGGCCCGGGGCCAGCCCAGCGCCAGATCCGCCCGCACGGTGGCGAACGGCCGCAGATTGGCCGGCGTCACCCAGGGGACGTCCAGGGGCCGCAGCATGACCCAGGCGACGAACGCGAGATGGGCGACGAGGAGGACACCTCCGGTCACACGGATGCGGATCGCGGCGCTGCCGCCGATGGAGCCTTGACGCTGCACGCCCCCCAAGACGCTCCGACCGGCACGATCGGTTCCGGGACCCGCGCGGGTACCGGAGTGAGGCCCTCGCCACACGCCCGCGCCCCCGTCCCGCCGCCGTCCGGCCCCCGGTCCAGCCATGGGCCCGCCCCGTCCGGAGCCCGTCCCGCCGCCGTCCGGCCACCGGCCCTCCCGCGCCCGGCGCCCGTCCTGTCCCCGTCCCGCCGTGGACCCGCGGTCAGCCCGGGTCCCGCAGTGGACCCGCGGTCAGCCCGCCGTGACCGCGGTCGACGGCGGCTGCTTGCTGCCCGGCCGGGACCGCACCTCGTCCGTGCACGCGTAACGCCGCAGCCCGTCCGCGCCGGGCCCGCCCAGGATCACCGAGCCGTCGCCCTCGGCCGCCGCGGAGTCGGAGAAGGTGCACACGATCTGCGAGAGGGCGTACGACGTGAGGTCCTGCGGCGCCGTGCTCAGCCGCAGCGTGTCCTCCGGGTCCCGGCCGCGCGGCCCGCTCACCGCCATCCCGCCGCGCACGTCGGTGGAGTACCCGGCCGCCTGCTCGCTCGACGACGGCGACTCGGCGAGCTGGTCGAGCAGCCCCTGCGCGACCAGCACCCGGCGCTGCGCGTCCGCCGTGGCGTCCGGCACCCGCACCGTCCGGTCCACGGTCACCAGCGACGACCCGCACAGCAGGAAGACCTGCACCGGCACCCCGTTCGCGGTCTGCGCCGCCGGGTCCGGCTCGGTCAGCGAGCAGGGCACCCGGGACGGCGCCGCGCCGAAGTCGGTGGGCACCTGGGTGGCGCGGATGCCGCAGCCGGTCAGCCCGGTCAGCAGCAGCCCGAGCGCGGGCAGCGCCAGAAGCCGCCGCCGGGACCCCGCCGCACGCGGTCGCCGTAGCCTCATCGCACGTCCTTCTTCGACGACTTGGGCGCCGGCCTGGCCGCCGTCGGCCCCGGCACCGCCGGTGACGTGTCCGCCGCCGACGACGTGGGCGCCGCCGAGGAGGGCGCGCCGCCGTCCGGCTCCTCGGCCTCGTCCTGCGCGGGTTCGGCGAGGCCCCGCGGCAGCCGCAGGGTGAACACGGCACCGCCCTCGGCCGCGTTGGCCGCGGTGATCTCGCCGCCGTGGATGTGCGCGTTCTCCATGGCGATCGACAGCCCGAGCCCGCTGCCCTCCGAACGCGGCCGGGACGCGCTCGCCTTGTAGAACCGGTCGAAGACATGCGGCAGTACGTCCTCGGGGATGCCCGGACCGTGGTCCTGCACCTCGATGACCAGCCAGTCGTCCGCCTCCCGCACCGAGACCCGGACCGGGGAGCCGCCGTGCTTGAGCGCGTTGCCGATCAGGTTGGCGAGGATCACGTCCAGGCGCCGCGGGTCGAGCCGCGCGTGCAGACCGCGTTCCGCGTCCAGTTCGACCGCGTCGAGCCAGGCGCGGGCGTCGATGCAGGCGGTGATCTGGTCGGCGATGTCGACGTCGTCGAGGACCAGCCGGGCGGTGCCCGCGTCGAACCGGGTGACCTCCATCAGGTTCTCGACGAGGTCGTTCAGCCGCCGGGTCTCGCTGACCACGAGCCGTACCGCGGGCTCGATCATCGGATCGATGCTGCCCGTCTCCGACTCCAGCTCCTCCTCGAGGATCTCGGTCACCGCGGTGATCGCGGTCAGCGGGGTGCGCAGCTCGTGGCTCATGTCGGCGACGAACCGCCGGGAGGCCTCGTCGCGCGCGGCCATCTCGTCGACGCGATGCTCCAGCGCCTCCGCCGCGTGGTTGAACGTCCGTGACAGATCGGCGAGTTCGTCGGTGCCGGAGACCCGCAGCCGGGTGTCGAGCCGGCCCTCGCCGAGCCTGCGCGCGGCAACGCCCAGGCGGTGCACGGGCTTCAGCACGGTGGTCGCGGCCGCCTGCGCGAGCAGCGCCGAGCCGATCAGCGCGAGCCCGGTCGCGATCCCCAGCGACCAGGCCAGCGAGTTCAGGTCCTTGGCCTCCGGCTCCAGGGACTTGAGCATGTAACCGGTCGGCCCGCCCCCGATCACCCGGGTGCCGGACACCAGATAGGGCGTACCGTGGTCCACGATCCGCTGCCAGTACAGGTGGTACGGCGACGAGTCGGCGTCGTCCGTCGGCTGCCTGCGGTCGACCGCCGTACGCAGCGCCTTCGGCACGTCCTCCAGGGCGAAGCCGTTGAGCCCGCCCGAGGAGCCGTAGACGGTGGTGCCGTTCCCGTCCTGCGCGACCAGCAGCACGCTGAAGCGCTGGCTGCTGTTGGCCATCTGCCCCGCGGTGCGCTGGAGTTCGGCCTGCGTGGGACGGACCGGCAGCGCGCCGGCCCGGTTCTGCATCTCCTGCTGGAAGTCCCGCAGCACCGCGTCCTGGGTGCGGGTGAGCACCGCCTCGCGGTTGAGCCAGTACGCGATCCCCGACGCGGACACCGCGGCGGTCAGCGCGACCAGCCCGAACACCACGACCAGCCGCAGCCGCAGACTGGTGAACCTGAGCCGCGACAGGGCTCCCTTGCGCTCCGCGGCCCAGCCGCGCAGCCCCCCTTGCCCGTCGGTCACTGAGGCGCGTCCAGGCGGTAACCGACGCCGCGCACGGTGCGGATCAGCGTCGGCGAGGAGGGCACGTCCTCCACCTTGGCGCGCAGCCGCTGCACGCAGGCGTCGACGAGCCGGGAGTCGCCGAGGTAGTCGTGCTCCCACACCAGCCGCAGCAACTGCTGCCGGGACAGCGCCTGTCCGGGCCGGCGGCTCAGTTCCAGCAGCAGCCGCAGCTCGGTCGGGGTCAGCTGGAGGTCCTCGCCGTTCTTGGTGACCGTCATCGCGGAACGGTCGATGACGACGTTGCCGAAGGTCGCCGAGTCGCTGGACTCCCGCTCGCCGCGGCGCAGCACCGCACGGATGCGGGCGTCGAGCACGCGGCCCTGGACGGGCTTGACGACATAGTCGTCCGCGCCGGACTCCAGGCCCACCACGACGTCGATGTCGTCGTTGCGCGCGGTCAGCAGAATGATCGGCAGCTGGTCGGTGCGCCGGATACGGCGGCACACCTCGAACCCGTCGATGCCGGGCAGCATCACGTCCAGCACGATCAGGTCCGGCCGCTGCTCGCGCAGCAGCTTCAGACCGTCCTCACCGGTGGCAGCGGTGGCCACACGGTGTCCCTGGCGCGTCAGTGAGAGCTCCAGGGCCGTACGGATGGCGTCGTCGTCCTCGATCAGCAACAGGGAAGGCACGGGTGTCATTCTGGCCCATGGAGGGGGTGCGGTTCGACCTGTGGGCGCCCCCGGAGCCGGGCGCGCTACCCAACACGCCCCCGACGTGCGGTTATTCCGCACCGATGCGGCGGCGGACGGGACGCCGCGGGCGTAGCGGCGCCCCTTGTGGGCGGCCTGTGCCGACACTGTCGCCGACCCCTGTGACAGGTCTGTGACAGTCGGCGGACACCGCCATGAAGGTCGGACGGCAAGCTTTTTCGCACCGGCAGGGAACCACGGCCGGGAGCGGGGAAACGACCGGAAGTCCACGACGGGGGCGCGAGATGAACACGCTGCACGGCAACAGCACCGGCGCTGTGGTCACGCGCCTCCACGACGTGAACCGGGTCGCGGAGAAGTCCGGTGCCGTGGGAGGGCGGGGGTGCTCACGCGGTACCGGGCGTCAGCACACCGCTCATGCGCAGGTGTCTCTCGCACCGCGCATGACGGTGGTTGACGCGAACACGGGGGAAGCACACGGGGGAACCGCGTACGGGGAGGCCTCGGGGGAGCGCCGTTCGCTGACGGAGGCGGAGTTCACCGCCTACGTCCAGGAGCGTCGCGCCTCCCTGTACGCAACCGCCTACCACCTGACCGGCGACCGCTTCGAG
Organism: Streptomyces mangrovisoli; assembly: GCF_000974985.2. Lineage (GTDB taxonomy): Bacteria > Actinomycetota > Actinomycetes > Streptomycetales > Streptomycetaceae > Streptomyces > Streptomyces mangrovisoli. Next base: position 9,735 of record NZ_LAVA02000064.1, read on the forward strand.
GCCGAGGACCTGCTGCAGAGCGCGCTGTTCTCGACCTACCGGGCGTGGGAGCGGATCAGCGACAAGGCCGCCGTCGGGGGATACCTGCGGCGGACCATGACCAACCTGCACATCAGCGCGTGGCGCCGCCGCAAGCTGAACGAGTACCCGACCGAGGAACTGCCGGAGACGCCCGGTGACACGGACGCGATGCGCGGCACCGAACTGCGCGCCGTCCTGTGGCAGGCGCTCGCCCGGCTGCCCGAACTCCAGCGCACGATGCTGGTCCTGCGCTACTACGAGGGCCGCACCGACCCGGAGATCGCGGAGATACTCGACATCAGTGTCGGCACGGTGAAGTCCAGCATCTGGCGCTCGCTGCGCCGGCTGCGCGAGGACGAGGTCCTCAGCTTCGGCCGTGACGAGGAGAACGCCTTCGGGGAGCTTGTGGCCTGAGGGTTGTGGGGGGACACGGGGGACGGGGCGCTCGGGGGAGCGCCTCACGGGGGCGGTAACAAAGGGGGAGCACCACCACGGGGGAACGCGGGGGAGCACCACCTGGGGGGACGCACAAGGAAGCGGGACTGGAGGGCCGGGGGGTCCATCCAGTCCCGCTGCTGTCTGCTGTCTGCTGTGTGCGCCCGCGTCGCGTGTCGCGTGCGCAGGGGTGTCACGCCTGTGACGGCGCCGGGCTCAGGGACTGCGGGGAGCGGCCCGCGGCCGCCGCCAGCCTGGCCATCGCCTCGTCCCGGTCGCAGGCATGGGCGCCGAGCGCCGACTGCCGGGCCACGATCGAGCGCTCGGCCCGCATCAGGCGCCAGCCGCGCCGCAGCAGGAACGGCACCGACTTGCGGCCCTCGCGCAGATCGCGCAGGAAGCGGCGGCGGAAGGTGGTCACCGGCCCGCGGCTCAGGCACAGCGCGTCGGCCAGCACGCCGAGATCACGGCAGCGGGCGACGATCTCCGCGGCGAAGATGCCCTCCGCGACGAACAGCGGGGTCGGGCCGATGTCGACCAGTTCCTCGCCGGTGCGGGCGCTGAGCGAGAGGTCGTAGACCGGGATGTGCGTACGGCCCGTACGGCACAGGTCGGTGATGGCGGCGATCGCCGCGTCCGCGTCCCACGACTCGGGGTGGTCCCAGTCGATGTCGGAGCTTCCCAGAACCTGCGGCAGCGTCGGGTCGTCGCCCTCCTTGTAGAAGTCGTCGAGCCGCAGCACCGGAAGACCGGCGCGGGCCGCGAGGAGGGACTTGCCGGAGCCGGAGGGGCCGCAGAGCAGCACGACTCGTGTCGGTAGGGGTGGATGGGAGCTCACGGAACACCAGTGTGCGGCATGAACGGGAGGCGAACGACCCCTCGGGCGGCCTTTGCAGTGCGCGTCACATGCCCAGACGGGCCGCGCGGGTCGACTTTGGAACCCGCCCCGCCCCTCAACTACCCTTCGTGTCCATCCGCTTACCCAGCGCACCAGAAGGTGGCACCAGACATGGCACGACACGCGTCCTCCCCGCACCCCACCGCCCAGCGCGCCCTCGTCGCCCTCGCGACCGCGTCCGTGGCCCTGGGCGCGGGCGCCACGGCGGCCTCCGCGGCCACGGCGCCGATCGTCGAGGTGCCGAGCCGGCCCACCTCGCTCGGGCAGATCGACCCGCAGAACGGCCTTGCGGCGCTGACCGGTTCGGTGCGCTACATCACCGGGCCGGTGGCCGGCCTCAAGCCCAACCCGCTCGCGGGCACCGGCGTCGACCCGCTGGACAACGGTCTGGGCACCCAGATCGCCGACTTCCAGCCGATCGCCACGCGGACCCTGACCGCGCCGCTGGCGGAGGCGCCGTCGCTGGGCAGCGTGCCGGTGCTGGGGCAGGTGCTGGGGGCGACGGGAGCCTGAGCAGTCATCCTCGGGCCCCACGCGGGCGCCCGAGGCCGCCTTGGACCCCCTGGGGCCCTCCGAGGCCGCCTGGGACGGCATACGGCACCGGCCGGTCCCGGTGCCCCGCGGGGGGCACCGGGACCGGCCGGTGAAAAGGGTGACCGCGCGCCCGGCACGCTCGGACACGGGTGTGCCCGGCGTGCTCGGATGCCGGTGCGCGCGACGGCGTCAGTACGCCGAGCCGGACGCCCCGAGCGAGCCCGTCGGGTGCCAGACCGTCTTCGTCTCCAGGAACGCCGTCATGCGGCCGGTCCCCGGGTCCGCCGACCAGCCCGCGTTGTCCACAGGCTGTGGACGAAGCACGCGCTTGAGGTTGTCGGCCGCCGCGACCTCCAACTCCGTCGCCAGCGTCTCGTCGGCGCCGGTGAGGTCGATCGCGTTGACGTCCTGGTGCGCCGCGAGCGGCGCCGCGATCTCCGCCGTACGCCCGGACAGGACGTTGACCACGCCGCCGGGCAGGTCGGAGGTGGCCAGCACCTCGCCCAGCGACAGCGCGGGCAGCGGGGACTTCTCGCTCGCGATCACGATCGCCGTGTTGCCGGTGGCGATCACCGGGGCGATCACCGACACCAGGCCGAGGAACGACGACTCCTGCGGCGCGAGCACGGCGACCACGCCGGTCGGCTCGGGCGAGGACAGGTTGAAGAACGGGCCCGCCACCGGGTTGCCGCCGCCGACCACCTGGGCGATCTTGTCGGTCCAGCCCGCGTACCAGACCCAGCGGTCGATCGCCGCGTCGACCTGCGCGGCGGCCTTCGACTTCGACAGGCCCTCGGCCTCGGCCACCTCGCGGACGAACTGCTCCCGGCGGCCCTCCAGCATCTCCGCGACGCGGTAGAGGATCTGGCCCCGGTTGTACGCCGTCGCGCCGGACCACGCGCCGAACGCCTTGCGCGCCGCGACCACCGCGTCCCGGGCGTCCTTGCGGGACGCCAGCGGGGCGTTCGCCAGCCACTTGTCCTTCTGGTCGGACACCTCGTACACCCGGCCGCTCTCGGAACGCGGGAACTTCCCGCCGACGTACAGCTTGTAGGTCTTGAAGACGGAGAGCCGCGCCACCGTCTCGGTCTTGTCAGACATCGAGGTAAGCCTCCAGGCCGTGGCGGCCGCCCTCGCGGCCGAAGCCCGACTCCTTGTAGCCGCCGAACGGCGAGGTGGGGTCGAACTTGTTGAACGTGTTGGACCAGATCACGCCCGCACGGAGCTTGTTCGCGACCGCCAGGATGCGCGAACCCTTCTCCGTCCAGATGCCCGCCGACAGGCCGTACGGCGTGTTGTTGGCCTTCGCGACCGCCTCGTCGGGCGTGCGGAAGGTCAGCACCGACAGGACCGGGCCGAAGATCTCGTCCCGGGCGATCCGGTGCGCCTGGGTGACCTGGGTGAACAGCGTCGGCGCGAACCAGTAGCCGGAGGACGGCAGTTCGCAGGCCGGGGACCAGCGCTCGGCGCCCTCGGCCTGGCCCGCGTCCACCAGCGAGGTGATGCGCGCGAGCTGTTCGGCCGAGTTGATCGCGCCGATGTCGGTGTTCTTGTCCAGCGGGTCGCCGAGCCGGAGCGTGGACAGGCGGCGCTTCAGCGAGTCCAGCAGCTCCTCCTCGATCGACTCCTGGACCAGCAGGCGGCTGCCCGCGCAGCAGACCTGGCCCTGGTTGAAGAAGATGCCGTTGACGATGCCCTCGACGGCCTGGTCGATCGGGGCGTCGTCGAAGACGATGTTGGCGCCCTTGCCGCCCAGTTCGAGGGTGACCTTCTTGTGCGTGCCCGCGACGGTCCGCGCGATCTCCTTGCCCACGGCCGTGGAGCCGGTGAAGGCGACCTTGTTCACGTCCGGGTGCGCGACCAGCGCGGCGCCCGCGTCGCCGTACCCGGGAAGGATGTTGACGACGCCCTTGGGCAGGCCCGCCTGGCGGCAGATGTCCGCGAAGAACAGCGCGGACAGCGGGGTGGTCTCGGCCGGCTTCAGCACGACCGTGTTGCCCGTCGCGAGTGCCGGGGCGATCTTCCACGCCAGCATCAGCAGCGGGAAGTTCCACGGGATGACCTGGCCGGCGACGCCGAGCGGCCTCGGGTTCGCGCCGTAGCCCGCGTGGCCGAGCTTGTCCGCCCAGCCCGCGTAGTAGAAGAAGTGCGCGGCGACCAGCGGGAGGTCCGCGTCGCGGGTCTCCTTGATCGGCTTGCCGTTGTCCAGCGTCTCCAGGACGGCGAGCTCGCGGCTGCGCTCCTGGATGATCCGCGCGATGCGGAACAGGTACTTGGCGCGCTCGGAACCCGGCAGCGCGGACCACGACGCGAACGCCTTGCGGGCGGCCTTCACCGCGCGCTCGACGTCCTCGGCACCGGCCTGCGCGACCTCGGAGAGGACCTCCTCGGTCGACGGGCTGACCGTCTTGAAGACCTTGCCGTCCGCGGCCTCGGTGAACTCGCCGTCGATGAACAGGCCGTAGGACGGCGCGATGTCGACGACCGAGCGGGACTCGGGGGCGGGCGCGTACTCGAATGCGGATGCGGATGCGGATGCCATGGTGATCAGTCCACCGTCACGTAGTCGGGACCGGAGTAGCGGCCGGTGGCCAGCTTCTGACGCTGCATCAGCAGGTCGTTCAGCAGCGAGGAGGCGCCGAACCGGAACCAGTGGTTGTCCAGCCAGTCCTCGCCGACGGTCTCGTTGACCAGGACGAGGAACTTGATGGCGTCCTTGGAGGTGCGGATGCCGCCGGCGGGCTTCACGCCCACCTGGACGCCGGTCTGGGCGCGGAAGTCGCGCACGGCCTCCAGCATCAGCAGGGTGTTCGCGGGGGTCGCGTTCACCGCGACCTTGCCCGTCGACGTCTTGATGAAGTCGGCGCCCGCCAGCATCCCGAGCCAGCTCGCCCGGCGGATGTTGTCGTACGTCGACAGCTCGCCGGTCTCGAAGATGACCTTCAGGCGGGCCGAGCCGCCGCAGGCCTCCTTCACGGCGGTGATCTCGTCGTGGACCTTCAGGTAGTGGCCCGCGAGGAAGGCGCCGCGGTCGATCACCATGTCGATCTCGTCGGCGCCCGCGGAGACGGCGTCGCGCACGTCGGCGAGCTTCACGTCGAGCGCGGCACGGCCGGCCGGGAAGGCGGTGGCGACCGAGGCGACCTTCACCGTGGAACCGGCGACGGCCTCCTTGGCGGCGGGCACCATGTCGGGGTAGACGCAGACGGCCGCGGTCGCGGGGGTCGTGCGGTCGGTCGGGTCGGGGTGGACCGCCTTGGCGCCGAGCGCCCGGACCTTGCCCGGGGTGTCCGCGCCTTCCAGCGTCGTCAGGTCGACCATCGAGATGGCGAGATCGATGGCGTACGCCTTCGCGGTGGTCTTGATGGAACGGGTGCCGAGAGACGCTGCGCGCGCCTCCAGGCCGACCGCGTCGACGCCGGGCAGCCCGTGAAGGAACCGGCGCAGCGAGCTGTCGGACGAGGTGACGTCCGTCAGGGCGTGAGCTGTGGGTGCAGTGGGCATGGTCACCAGACGAGCATATCTACGCGCGTAGCGGCTGTACAGCCCGGGGAGATTTGCGGGAGGTGGGGGAACGGGGGCCGCGGGGTCTTTCGCGCAGTTCCCCGCGCCCCTTTGAGGGCTCCTCACAGCCGTGCCCCGAAAGGGGCGCGGGGAACTGCGGGAAGGGGCCCCACCGGCCCGCAGGTGTCATCGCTCAGGGGCGTGGGTGCTGCGGGGCCGGCCCGGAGGGCGCTGCGTGAGGGATCGTTTCCCCGTCCCGCGCGGGCGGCTTCCGGGCTGTTGCCGATGTCTCCGGGGCGACTCGGGGCACCGGCGCCCGTATGGGGCAGAATCGAGGCCATGACGACCCCGGAAGACCAGTCACCAGAGCCGCAGCCGGCATCCGAGCCCAAGGACCGGATCTACCGTTCGCCCTGGGGCATGGTCGGCGGTGTACTGCTGCTGGCGCTCATCCTGTGGCTCGGCGTGGACGCGCTGGTCCGGGGCCACGGCCACACGCCGTGGCTGGCGCTCGCCGGGATGATCCTGCTGGTGCCGCTGGTGTCCGCGTTCACCCTGCGGCCCGCCGTCTTCGCGGGCGCCGACCGGTTGCGCGTACGCAACCCCTTCCGGGTGGTCACGCTGCCCTGGGGCGAGGTCGCCTCCCTGCGCTCGGGGTACTCCAACGAGGCCGTCACGAAGTCCGGCGCGAAGTACCAGCTGTGGGCCATTCCGGTGTCGCTGCGGGCCCGGAAGAAGGCGGCCCGGCACCAGGCGCGTGCCGCGGCGGACGCGGCCGCGGGGCGCTCCCCGGGCGGCTGGCTCGGCGGAACCGGAACCGGAACGGGTATCGGCTTCGGCATGCGTGGTGCGCGCGGCGGCGTACTGGCGGACGGCCCGACCCGCTCGGAGACCGACCAGGTCATCGACGACCTGCGCGAGCTGCGGGAGACCAGGGAGAAGGCGGAATCGGCCCAGGGCGAGGTCGCTGCGCGCTGGGCGTACGAGGTGATCGGCCCGGTCGTCGCGGGGGCGGTACTGCTGGTGATCCTCCTGGCGGTGTAGCTCCGCTTCGGGGGCGGGTCCGGGGGCGGGTGCGGCTGCGTCGTGGCTGGTCGCGCAGTTCCCCGCGCCCCTTGGGGGTTGGGCCGTCGCCCCGCTGAGGGGCGCGGGAACTACGCACTCAGCCCACCACCGGGCCACCCGACCCGCGAGCGAGGCCGATCCGGCGCCCCTGAAGGCGGCGCGGGGAACTGCGCGCTCAGCCACGACCGGGCCGCGGGTGGGGACGATCCGGTGCCCCTGAAGGGGCGCGGGGAACTGCGCGACCGGCCCACCGCCGGGCCGCGGGTGAAGGGGCGTGGGGACTGCGCGCTCAGTCGTGACGGGGTCGCGGGCGGGTCCGGTCCGGTGTCCCTGGAGGGGGCGCGGGGAACTGCGCGCACCGCCGGGCCGAGGGCGGGTCCGGTCCGGTGCCCCTGAAGGGGCGCGGGGAACTGCGCGACCGGCACGCCACCGGGCCGCGGGTGGGGACGATCCGGTGCCCCGGGAGGGGGCGGGCGGCGCCGGGAGCCGCCAGGGCGGCGCCGCCCGCGAGCCCGCCGCCGTGGCCCCGCGCGGACCCTGTGCCCGCGCACAGCTTTCTCGGGGACGATGCCCCCCCGCCCTGGTCGTGACGGCCCCACCCGGACACCGAGGCCGAGTCCAACCACCTGTGTGATCCGAGTGTCTGGGAAGCGATGTCTGCCGATACCTGTGAGCCGTTGCGGCTGCCCGCGTCCGCGATACCCGGTGACTGCCGCGCCTGGGAGTCCGGGCAGGCGGGTGCCTGGACCGACGCGCTGCCGCCGTGGTGGCTGCCGCTGCGGGCCCGGGCGCTCGTCGTGCTTGTCGCCCTGCTCGGCGCCCTGCTGCTCCCGCTCGGCGGGCAGCCCGCCGTGGTCTCCGCCCTGCTGCCGCTCCAGCTCGTCTGGCTGACCGGGCGGCCCGAGGCGGTGCGGTTCACCGCGCCGGCCCTGGTCGTCGCGGTCGCTGTCGAGCGCCCGGACACCGTGCTGACGGCGGTGGCGCTCGTGGTCGCCGTGGGCGTGCTGGTCCTCGCCGAGCTCCGGCTGCGGGCCCGCGTCCGGCAGCGCGGGCTCGCCGTCGAGGCGGCCGGCGGCGTCACCGTGGCGGCCCCCGACCGGGACCGGCGGCCCGCCCGTGGCGCCTTCCTCATCGGCTTCGGCGCGGTGGTGACGGCCGTCGGCGCCGCCCTGGTCGCCACCCACGGCCTCTGGTCCGACGTCGAGGACCGCCGGGACTCCGCCTCCGTCGGCTGGCTGGTGGCCGGGCTCGGGCTCACCCTCCTGCTCTCCGGCCTGCTGGGCCGCCGCCGGGCCCTCGCGCTGCGTGCCGCCCCTGTGCCCGTGCTGCGGGTGCTGGTGCGGCAGCGCGCCGACCTCGACATGGAGGTCTTCGCCGCCGACGACGTCACGGCCCTGCGCCCGCTCCTCACCGTCCCCGTCACGAACGCGCACGACGACGAGGACGGCGCCGACGACGAGGAGGAGGAGCGGGAGCTGAACGAGCTGCTGGACGCGCTGGAGGACGGCCGGCCCGGCCCCCTGCGCGAGGCGGTGCTCTACGGGGTGCCCTGCGACGGCGCCGAGGTGCTGCTGGTCAGCGCGCCCACGGACCCCCGTGACCCGCCGTCCGTCGAGTGGTCCACCGGGCCCGTGCAGCCGCTGGTGTCCGCGAGCCTGGCCCGCCGGGCCGCCCGCGAGAAGCGGGACGTGGCCCGGACCGCGCGGGAGGAGGCGCGGATCGCGGCGGCGGCGCGGGCGGCGGCGGCCGTCATGGCGGCCGTACCGGTGCGGAGCTGGCGGGCGGGGGCCGTCGACCGGCTGGTGGGTGCGCTGATGGTCCTGGCGGCGGTGTGCGTGATCTGGGCCACCTACACGGACTCGGCCGCGGGCCGGTGGCAGCAGATCCTGATGTTCGTGCTGGGACTGTTCGGCGCGGGGCGGTGCGCGCGGCATCTGGCCTGGCGGATCACCGCCGACCGCACCGGACTCTGGATCAACGGCTTCCGCAAGGACACCCACGTCCTCTGGGACGACCTCCGGCCGGTGCGCCGCGAGGCCTTCCAGGTCGAACTGCGCTGGAACGACGGCTCCTGGGAGGTCGGCGCGCCCCGCTGGGACCGGCTCCAGCGCCGTTACGGCCTGACGCACCCGTACGACACCCTGGCCGCCGAGGTGACGGTCCTCCGCGACGACCCGGCCCTGCGCCCCACCGCGGACAGCGACCCGGCGGAGCGCGCCCGCCCGCTGTGGCCGCTGACCGCGCTGCTGGCCGCGGCGTGGACGGCGGCCGTGGTCTGCACCCTCGTCTGGTTCTGACGCACCGGGCGGCAGAGCCGACACCCCGCGGCCGCCGCCGCCGTACAGGCGAGGACGGACGAGAACGGACGAGGACGGACGAGAACGGGTGGCGGCCCCTCCGCGGGGCCGCCACCCGTCCACCCGTTCACCGTCTCTGCTGCCGAAACGGTCTCCGCTGCCGAGACCGCCTCAGATCCCCGCCGCCGCCGAGAGGTCCCGCTTGAGGGCTTCCAGGCGGGCCGTCGCCTCCGTGCGGGCCGCGGGGAGACCGGCCGCGTCGCCGACCGGGACGACGACCTCCAGGTAGCACTTCAGCTTGGGCTCGGTGCCGCTCGGGCGGACGATCACGCGGGCGCCGTCGAGCGTGTAGCGCAGGCCGTCCGTGGGCGGCAGCTTCTCCGAGCCCTCGGTGAGGTCCTCGGCCCGGGTGACGGTCAGCCCCGCGAGCCCGGCCGGCGGGTTCTCGCGCAGCCGGCGCATGGCGTCCGCGATGACCGTCAGGTCCTGCACCCGCACCGAGAGCTGGTCGGTGGCGTGCAGCCCGTGCGTCACGGCGAGGTCGTCGAGCAGGTCGAGCAGGGTGCGCCCGCGCTCCTTGAGCACGGAGGCCAGCTCGGTGATGAGCAGGGCGGCGGTGATGCCGTCCTTGTCGCGTACGCCGTCGGGGTCGACGCAGTAGCCGAGCGCCTCCTCGTAGCCGTAGCGCAGGCCGTCGACGCGGGCGATCCACTTGAAGCCGGTCAGCGTCTCCTCGTACGGCAGCCCCGCCTTCTCGGCGATCCGGCCTAGGAGCGAGGAGGAGACGATCGACTCGGCGAAGGTGCCGGTCACGCCGCGGTCGACCAGGTGGGCGGCGAGCAGCGCGCCGACCTCGTCGCCGCGCAGCATCCGCCAGCGCTCGCCGTCCCGGACGGCGACGGCGCAGCGGTCGGCGTCGGGGTCGTTGGCGATGACCAGGTCGGGGGCGGTGCGGGCGGCCTCGGCGAAGGCGAGGTCCATCGCGCCGGGTTCCTCGGGGTTCGGGAACGCGACGGTCGGGAAGTCCGGGTCGGGTTCGGCCTGTTCGGCGACGAGGACCGGCTCGGGGAAGCCCGCGCGGGCGAACGCGGCGAGCAGCACGTCCTTGCCGACGCCGTGCATGGCCGTGTAGACGGTGCGGGCGGTGCGCGGGGAGCCCGCGGCGAGGACCGCGTCGGTGCGGGCCAGGTAGGCGTCGAGCACGGAGTCGTCGAGGACCTGCCAGCCGTCCTCGGGCCGGTCCACGTCGTGCAGGCTGCCGATCGCGTCGATCTCGGCGGCGATCTCCGCGTCGGCGGGCGGCACGATCTGCGAGCCGTCGCCGAGGTAGACCTTGTAGCCGTTGTCGCGCGGCGGGTTGTGGCTGGCGGTGACCTCGACGCCGGCGACCGCGCCCAGGTGCCTTATCGCGAAGGCCAGGACGGGCGTGGGCAGCGGGCGGGGCAGTACGACGGCGCGCAGGCCGGCGCCGGTCATCACGGCGGCGGTGTCGCGGGCGAAGTCGGCGGACTTGTGGCGGGCGTCGTAGCCGATGACGACGGTGCCGCCGGCGCTGCCGTGCTTCTTCAGGTACCCGGCGAGTCCGGCCGCGGCGCGGATGACCACCGAGCGGTTCATGCGCAGCGGCCCGGCGCCGAGTTCGCCGCGCAGGCCCGCGGTGCCGAACTGGAGGGTGCCGCCGAAGCGGTCCGCGAGGCCGGTGACGTCACCGGCCTCGATGAGCGCCGCCAGCTCCGCGCGGGTCTCCGGGTCCGGGTCCTCGGCCAGCCATGCGGCGGCCTCGGCCATGAGATCGTCGTGCACCTTTGGTCAACCTCTCCTTGTCTGCCTGCGCCCGCCGCGACGTCCGCGCCGGGGGCGCGTCGCCGTGCCCCGCGGTCGTACGTCCGCGTCCGCAGGTCTTCATGCCCCGGTACGTGTCCGCCCGCGCCCGCGTCTCCGGTCGTACGCCCGTCCGGACGCGCGGGGGTGTGGCGCGTGAGCCGGGGTGCGGCCGGTGCGGGGCCGGGCGGGGGCCGTTACAGGCGCTCCAGCACCCGCGCCAGCAGCTGGCCCATGCGGGCGGCCGAGTCGCGGCCCGCCTGGAGGACCTCCTCGTGGTTCAGCGGTTCGCCGGTCATGCCGGCGGCGAGGTTGGTCACGAGCGAGATGCCCAGCACCTCGGCGCCCGCCTCGCGGGCCGCGATCGCCTCCAGCACCGTCGACATGCCCACCAGGTCGGCGCCGATCACCCGGGCCATGCGGATCTCCGCCGGGGTCTCGTAGTGCGGGCCGGGGAACTGGGCGTAGACGCCCTCTTCCAGGGTGGCGTCGACGTCCTTGCACAGGGCGCGCAGCCGCGGCGAGTACAGGTCGGTGAGGTCGACGAAGTTGGCGCCGACGATCGGCGACGTCGCCGTCAGGTTGATGTGGTCGCTGATCAGCACCGGCTGACCCGGACGCATCCCTTCGCGCAGGCCGCCGCAGCCGTTGGTCAGCACGACCGTCTTGCAGCCCGCGGCCACCGCGGTGCGCACGCCGTGGGCGACGGAGGCGACGCCGCGGCCCTCGTAGTAGTGCGTGCGGCCGAGGAAGACCAGGGCCCGCTTCGCGCCGATCCGGTACGAGCGGATCTTGCCGCCGTGGCCCTCGACGGCCGGCGGCGGGAAGCCGGGCAGCTCGGTGACCTGGAACTCGGCGTCGGGAGCGCCCAGGGCGTCGACGGCGGGGCCCCAGCCGGAGCCCATCACGAGGGCGACGTCGTGGGTCTCGGCGCCGGTGAGGGCGCGCAGGCGCGAAGCGGCCGCGTCGGCGGCGGCGTACGGGTCGCCCTGGATGTCGTCCGGAAGAAGAGATGCGTTCACGCCGATGAGCCTAGCCGGTCTGGGCCTACGCGCGTAGATGGCAGAGCTGCCGGGATGGCGATCGTTGTCTTGTCGTTTCCGACGAGAGGGGGCTCACGGCGGCTCCGTACGCTGCGACAGGCGGCGCCCCGGGCGGTCTGTGCGACGGCTGTGACCTGGCTGTGCGTACGGCTCATCCGTGGCGCGACGCTCGGGCGTCCGGGGCCGCCGCGCCGCGCCGGGCCGGCCGCCCCGGCCGGAACACTGCCGCGGATTCGTCCGGAATCTATTCGTCCGGAATCAGCACGTCCTTGTCGTTGAACACCTCGACAATGAAGATCAGCAGGCGGCCGCGGCTGATCGTGTACTCCACGAGGATGTTCTGGGTGATGCGGATCGTGCGGTCGTCGCCGGTGGAGCTTATGGGCCGCGACACCGACAGGAACGGGTCGCGGGCGAGCAGGGCCATGCCCTTGTCGAACGCGATGCGCTGCCGGTCGTCGAGCCGGTCGCGGGCCTCGGCGGCCTGCACCGTGTAGTAGATGTCGTACGTGGCGGGGGGCATGGGCAACTCCCGTCGCTGTGCCGGTGTGCTCAGTCTAGGAGCCGCGGGCCGCTCAGCACGGGCGCTTGCGCAGCTCCATGACGTAGTCGTGGGGGGCGCCCGCCGACTCCGCGGCGTCGGCCACCTCGCCGAGGTAGCGGGCCGAGGGCAGGCCGCCCTCGTAGCCGTCGAGGACGTATATCCAGGCGGACTCCTCGCCGTCGAGGGTGTGCACCCGCACCCGCATCCGGCGGTAGACACCGAGGCCGACGCCCTCCCACCGGTCGAGGGAGTCCTCGTCCATGGGGGCGATGTCGTAGAGCGCCACGAAGACCTGCGCCCCGGGCTCCTCGACGACCGTCGCGAGCGCGCCCTCCCAGCCCATGTGCTCGCCGCCGAAGGTCAGCCGCCATCCGTTGAGCCAGCCGATGGCGCGCATCGGGGAGTGCGGGGCGCGGCGGGACATCAGCCGCGCGTCGAGGTTGCCCGCGTAGGCGGCGTAGAGCGACATGCGTCGAGGGTACGGCAGCGGAAACTCCCCTCACCGCCGTCCCGTGCGTAACAGAACACGCTTTCGTCACGCCCCGGGCGTTAGCACGTTGAAGCGTGCGGGACAATGGAGTACGTGACTCGGATCGTGATCATCGGTGGCGGACCCGGCGGATATGAAGCGGCGCTGGTGGCCGCGCAGCTCGGCGCGGAGGTGACCGTCGTCGACTGCGACGGTCTGGGCGGAGCGTCGGTCCTGACCGACTGCGTGCCGTCGAAGACCCTCATCGCCACGGCGGAGGTGATGACCACCTTCGACTCGTCGTACGAAGAGCTGGGCATCATCGTCGCCGACGACACCCCGCACATCGAGCAGGCCGCCCGTGTCGTCGGCGTGGACCTCGGCAAGGTCAACCGGCGGGTGAAGCGGCTCGCGCTCGCGCAGTCGCACGACATCACCGCCTCCGTGACCCGGGCCGGCGCCCGCGTGCTGCGCGGCCGCGGCCGGCTCCAGGGGATGCAGTCCCTCGACGGCTCCCGCAAGGTCGTGGTCACCGCGGCCGACGGCACCGAGGAGACCCTCACCGCCGACGCCGTGCTCATCGCGACCGGCGGCCACCCGCGCGAGCTGCCCGACGCCCAGCCGGACGGCGAGCGCATCCTCAACTGGACCCAGGTCTACGACCTCACCGAGCTCCCCGAGGAGCTCATCGTGGTCGGTTCCGGCGTCACCGGCGCCGAGTTCGCCGGCGCGTACCAGGCGCTCGGCTCCCGGGTCACCCTCGTCTCCTCCCGGGACCGCGTGCTGCCCGGCGAGGACCCGGACGCGGCCGCCGTCCTGGAGGACGTCTTCCGCCGCCGCGGCATGAACGTCATGGCCCGCTCCCGCGCCTCCGCCGCCAAGCGGGTCGGCGACCGGGTCGAGGTCACCCTCGCCGACGGGCGCGTCATCTCCGGCACCCACTGCCTGATGGCCGTCGGCGCCATCCCCAACAGCGCGGGCCTCGGCCTGGAGGAGGCCGGCGTCAAGCTGCGCGACTCCGGTCACATCTGGACCGACAAGGTCTCCCGTACGACCGCGCCGGGTGTGTACGCGGCCGGTGACGTGACCGGTGTCTTCGCCCTCGCGTCCGTCGCCGCGATGCAGGGCCGCATCGCCATGTACCACTTCCTCGGCGACGCGGTGGCCCCGCTGAACCTCAAGACGGTCTCCTCCAACGTCTTCACCGACCCCGAGATCGCGACCGTCGGCTACAGCCAGGCCGACGTGGACGCAGGGAAGATCGACGCCCGGGTCGTGAAGCTCCCGCTGCTGCGCAACCCGCGCGCCAAGATGCAGGGCATCCGGGACGGCTTCGTCAAGATCTTCTGCCGCCCCGGCACGGGGATCGTGGTCGGCGGCGTGGTCGTCGCGCCCCGCGCCTCGGAACTCATCCACCCCATCTCGATCGCCGTCGACAACAATCTGACGGTCGAGCAGATCGCGAACGCCTTCACCGTGTACCCCTCCCTCTCGGGTTCGATCGCCGAGGTCGCGCGGCAGCTGCACACGCGCAAGACGGCCGGTGAGGCCTGACGGCCGAATCCGACTCCCCGCCGGTCACGGGGAGTTGTCGAGCATGCGTTCGGCATAGGCGGGGCGACTAGGCCCTATACCACCTGGCACCCCAGGGTGCGAACAACTTCTGTTATTCGGCGCAAACAGCTGAAACCAGACGGTCGTTGGCATTACTGTCAGTTTCGTGTTCGCTGCAGAACGTCGCCAATTGATCCTCGAAATGGTGCGAGCGAACGGGGCCGTGTCGCTCCGTGAGCTCGCCCGTGTCGTCCAGACCTCCGAAGTGACCGTACGGCGGGACGTGCGGGCACTGGAGGCAGAAGGACTCCTCGACCGCCGGCACGGCGGTGCGGTACTGCCGGGCGGTTTCACGCGGGAGTCCGGCTTTCCGCAGAAATCCCATCTCGCGACCGCCGAGAAGACGGCCATCGCCGATCTCGCCGCGGGCCTCGTCGAAGAGGGCGAGGCCATCGTGGTCGGGGCGGGGACGACCACGCAGGAGCTGGCCCGCCGGCTCGCGCGGGTGCCCGGCCTGACCGTCGTCACCAACTCCCTGCTGGTGGCGCAGGCGCTGGCCCATGCCAACCGTGTGGAGGTCGTCATGACCGGCGGCACCCTGCGCGGTTCCAACTACGCCCTGGTCGGCTCCGGTGCCGAGCAGTCCCTCCAGGGGCTGCGCGTCTCCAAGGCGTTCCTGTCCGGCAGCGGTCTGACGGCCGAGCGCGGCCTGTCGACCTCCAACATGCTGTCGGCGTCCGTGGACCGGGCGCTCGTGCAGGCCGCCTCGGAGGTCGTGGTCCTCGCGGACCACACCAAGCTCGGCACCGACACCATGTTCCAGACGGTGCCCACGGATGTGATCACCCGTCTGGTGACGGACGATCCGCCCGCCCACGACGACCGGGCCGCCACCGAGCTCCAGGCTCTGGCCGATCAGGGGGTGCAGATCGCCGTGGCCGGGGCGACCGGGGGCCAGGGGGGTGACCAGGTCCCGGCGCGCCATCAGCGTCGGGACGTGCCGCTGCCGGGGCCGCGCCGCGGTACCGCGAACGGGCTGCGGTCGGCCGCGGTGCTGGGTGCGGAGGGGGCGGGCGGCGCCGAGCGGGCGGAACGGGCTCGGGTCGCCGACCTGCGGCGGCGCTAGGCGCCGGCCTCGCCCCGGGGCGGGGTTTCCGCGCAGGGGTGCCCCCCGGGGCGCGGTGTATCGGTTGCGCGGTGCGCCGTGTCCCTGTCCGGTGCGGGCCGGTGGGGGCTGATCGCGCAGTTCCCCGCGCCCCCAGGAATGCGGGGTTGCGCTGAAGGCGTGCCTGGTGGGCGGGGGTGTCCGAGCGCGCAGTTCCCCGCGCCCCTGGGGAGGGTGCGTCTGCGGGTTCGTCGTGGCTGGTCGCGCAGTTCCCCGCGCCCCTTGGGGGACTGGGGGCCCGCCGACCTGGGGGCGCGGGGAACTGCGCAGTCGACACCACCGCCCACCAGGCGGCCCCTGCGCGTGACCCCGCGATCTTGGGGGCGCGGGGAACTGCGCGACTAGCCACGACGGACCCGCGCGTGTAGAAGGCGTCGCGGTAGCGGAAACGCCCGGCCTGTCCGCTGAGGCGGGGGCCGGGCGTTCCGGGGTGCGGGTGGGTCAGTCCTTGATCTCGCAGATCGGGGCGCCCGACGTGACGGACGCGCCGACCTCCGCCGCGAGGCCCTTGATGACGCCCGCGCGGTGCGCGTTCAGCGGCTGCTCCATCTTCATGGCCTCCAGGACGACGATCAGGTCGCCCTCCTTGACCTCCTGGCCCTCCTCGACCGCCACCTTCACGATGGTGCCCTGCATCGGGGAGGCGAGGGTGTCGCCGGAGGCCACCGGACCCGACTTCTTGGCCGCGCGGCGCTTGGGCTTGGCGCCCGCCGCGAGACCCGTACGGGCCAGGGTCATGCCGAGCGACGCCGGCAGGGAGACCTCCAGGCGCTTGCCGCCGACCTCGACGACGACCGTCTCGCGACCCGACTCCTCGTCCGCCTCGGCGTCGGCCGGAGCGGCGAAGGGCTTGATCTCGTTGACGAACTCGGTCTCGATCCAGCGGGTGTGGACGGAGAAGGGGTCCGTGGAGCCGGTCAGCTCCGGGGCGAACGCGGCGTCGCGCACCACCACGCGGTGGAACGGGATCGCCGTCGCCATGCCCTCCACCTGGAACTCGTCCAGCGCGCGGGCGGCGCGCTCCAGCGCCTCCTTGCGGGTGCGGCCGGTGACGATCAGCTTGGCGAGCAGGGAGTCCCACGCCGGGCCGATGACCGAGCCGGACTCCACACCCGCGTCCAGCCGCACGCCCGGACCGGACGGGGCCTCGAAGCGGGTGACCGTGCCGGGCGCCGGCAGGAAGCCGCGGCCCGGGTCCTCGCCGTTGATACGGAACTCGAACGAGTGACCCCGCAGCTCCGGGTCGCCGTAGCCGAGCTCCTCGCCGTCGGCGATGCGGAACATCTCGCGCACCAGGTCGATGCCCGCGACCTCCTCGGTCACCGGGTGCTCCACCTGGAGACGGGTGTTGACCTCCAGGAAGGAGATCGTGCCGTCCTGGCCGACGAGGAACTCGCAGGTGCCCGCGCCCTCGTAGCTGGCCTCCTTCAGGATGGCCTTGGAGGCGCGGTACAGCTCGGCGACCTGCTCCTCGGAGAGGAACGGCGCCGGGGCCTCCTCGACCAGCTTCTGGTGGCGGCGCTGGAGCGAGCAGTCACGGGTGGAGACGACGACCACGTTGCCGTGCTTGTCGGCCAGGCACTGGGTCTCCACGTGGCGCGGCCGGTCCAGGTAGCGCTCGACGAAGCACTCGCCGCGGCCGAAGGCGGCGACCGCCTCGCGCACCGCGGACTCGTACAGCTCCGGAACCTCTTCCAGGGTCCGGGCGACCTTCAGACCGCGGCCGCCACCGCCGAACGCGGCCTTGATCGCGATCGGCAGGCCGTGCTCCTCGGCGAACGCGACGACCTCGTCGGCGCCGGACACCGGGTCGGGCGTGCCGGCCACCAGCGGCGCGCCGGCACGCTGGGCGATGTGACGGGCCGCCACCTTGTCGCCCAGGTCCCGGATGGCCTGCGGCGGCGGGCCGATCCAGATCAGGTCGGCGTCCAGCACCGCCTGCGCGAACTCGGCGTTCTCCGAGAGAAAGCCGTAGCCCGGGTGGATGGCGTCCGCACCGGATTCCCGCGCGGCCTTCAGGACCTTCTCGATGTCCAGATAACTGGTCGCCGGAGTGTCACCGCCGAGGGCGAACGCCTCATCCGCGGCGCGGACATGCAGAGCGTCCCGGTCCGGTTCGGCGTAGACGGCCACGCTCGCGATACCGGCGTCCCGACACGCTCGGGCCACGCGGACAGCGATTTCGCCACGGTTGGCGATGAGCACCTTGCGCACGATTGAGGCTCCCTCCTTGAAACAAGCCGAGTTTAGGGACAGCCGACACGGCACATCGACCCGTCCTCAATGGTGAGCTTGCCCACACGGAGCGTGATTCGAGGCTCGCTCGACTCGCGAAATCCCTTGTCGCACCGCGGTACGCAGTACTCCTTCGGGAAACCCTAGCCCTCCTGTGTGGTCAAGGTCTCTGTGAGAGCGTGCTGCGCCCCACTCCGTTTCTTTGTGGAGTCCCTACGAATGGCCCAATGATTCTTTGCTCCTGACGGAACCCTTGTCCCTGGGTTTACCCGTTAGTAGCGTTCGCGATGGCTGGAACGTACTTCGGGTAACAGGCTCGGCTGGAGAGTGGGTGGGTACCGGTGGTGCGCAGACCGGTGGCGTGGATCGTGGCGGTCGTGCTCCTCGTGGAGGCGTTCACCGTCGGGGCGGTGAACTGGTTCCTCGGGACGATCGTCGACCGTCAGAACATGTCGATGGCGGGCCTCGACCCGGACAGGATGGCGCTGGGCGCCAAGGCCGGCGGGCTGGTCTTCGGCCTGTACCTCGCGCTGTGCGGGGTCGTCGCCCTGCTCGTCGCGATCCGGGACCGGGCCCCGGCGGGCGTCGGCCGCGTACTGCTGATCAGCGTGGCGGTCGTGCACGCGCTGCTGGGCGCGTTCGCCTGGGGGCTGATCGGGTGGCGCTCGTTCCTCTACATGGTGATCGTGCTCGCGCTGATCGTGCTCCTGCTGATGACGTACGACGCCCAGGCTGAGCCCGAGACGGCCCCGGGAACCGGCGAGGCGCCCGCGGCGCCGGCCGGCGACGAGAGGCCGGAGGAGGGCGCGCCACGGGCCGAGGAGGACGCCTCCGGCGCGCCCGAGGCACCCGAGGGCGAGGAGCCCCGCGTCGAGCTGACGAAGGGCCCCGCGCCGAAGGACACCACGCCGAGCGAGGCGTACGCCGACGCCCTGGCGACGGCCGTGACGCCGTAGCGCCGAAGAGGGGGAGGCGGGGCGGTCGCGCGGGCTCAGTCCGTCGGGGTCGCCCACAACTCCGTGATGCCGACGTGCAGTTCCGCGAGCAGGCGGCGGATCAGGGGCAGGCTGATGCCGATCACGTTGCCGTGGTCGCCGTCGATGCCGTCGATGAACGGGGCCGACCTGCCGTCCAGCGTGAACGCCCCGGCCACGTGCAGGGGTTCGCCCGAGGCGACGTAGCGGGCGATCTCGTCGTCGGTCGGCTCGCCGAAACGGACCACGGTCGAGGCGACGGCCGAGGTGTGCCGGCCGCTCGCGGTGTCCCACACGCAGTGCCCGGTCTGGAGCGTGCCCGCCCGGCCGCGCATCGCCTTCCAGCGGGCGGTGGCCTCCTCCGCGTCCGCGGGCTTGCCGAGCGCCTGGCCGTCCAGGTCGAGCACCGAGTCGCAGCCGATCACCAGGGCGCCCATGACGTCGGGCCGCGCGGCCACGACGGAGGCCTTCGCCTCGGCCAGGGCGAGCGCCAGTTCGGCGGGTGACGGGGCGCTCACCGCGTCCTCGTCGACACCGCTGACGACGACCTCGGGAGCGAGGCCGGCCTGCCGCAGCAGCTGGAGCCGGGCCGGGGACTGGGAGGCGAGCACGAGACGCCTGCGCGGGGTGTCGGTCATACGGCCAGCCTAGGGCCTGTCCCGGCCCCGGAGCCGGGCCCCCGCGCGGGTGTTCACAGCAGTCGGGGAGTCACAGCAGCCGGGGAGTCACAGCAGTCCGAGGACGATCAGCGCCAGCACCATGGCCACCGCCATGAGAACGCCCAGTCTGCGCAACATCTCCTGCATGTCGCGCAGTTCCTTCGGGGGCTCGTTCTCGGGGTCGGACCACAGCATCACTCCAGCCTGCGACGGGCCGGGGGCCGGGCGCCTGAGTACACGTACTCAACTCGGCGCCCGGCGCTCGGCGGGGCGCGGACCCGACCGTCCGCGCCCCACGAGCAGGGCGGCTCAGCCCGGCCAGAAGGTGCGGGCCCAGGACGCCGGGCCCGGCTGCGGGAGCCGGTGCGCCGCGATGCGCGACGGGTCGGCCCACGCGTCCCGGCCCCGCGGGGCCGGCTCGGGCGCCGCGGCGGCCGCCGCGGCGCGGGCCCTGACCACCGCCAGAGCGGCGGCCAGCTCCTCCGGGGTCGGGTTGCCCCGTACGACCTTGATCGTCATGTCGGCTCCCAGCGGCCTAGAGGGGGATGTTGCCGTGCTTCTTCGGAGGCAGGGATTCCCGCTTGGTACGCAGCTGACGCAGGCCCCGCACGATGTGCCGGCGGGTGTCGGACGGCAGCACGACCGCGTCGATGTAGCCGCGCTCGGCCGCCACGTACGGGTTGAGGAGGGTGTCCTCGTACTCCCGGATCAGCCGCGCGCGCACCGCCTCGACGTCCTCGCCGGTGGCCTCCGCCTCGGCGAGGGTGCGCCGGTGCAGGATGTTGACCGCGCCCTGCGCGCCCATCACCGCGATCTGCGCCGTCGGCCAGGCCAGGTTGAGGTCCGCGCCCAGGTGCTTGGAGCCCATGACGTCGTACGCGCCGCCGAACGCCTTGCGGGTGATCACGGTGATCAGCGGGACGGTCGCCTCGGCGTAGGCGTAGATCAGCTTGGCGCCGCGGCGGATGATGCCCTCGTGCTCCTGGCCGACGCCCGGCAGGAAGCCCGGCACGTCGACGAAGGTGATCACGGGCACGTTGAACGCGTCGCAGGTCCGCACGAAGCGGGCCGCCTTCTCCGACGCGGCGATGTCCAGGCAGCCGGCGAACTGCATCGGCTGGTTGGCGACGATGCCGACCGGGCGGCCCTCCACCCGGCCGAAGCCGGTGAGGATGTTCGGCGCGAACAGCGACTGCGTCTCGAAGAACTCCGCGTCGTCCAGGACGTGTTCGATCACCGTGTGCATGTCGTACGGCTGGTTGGCGCTGTCCGGCACCAGCGTGTCCAGCTCGCGGTCCTCGTCGCTCACGGCGAGGTCCGCCTCCTCCGGGAACGCCGGGGGCTCGCTGAGGTTGTTCGACGGCAGGTACGACAGCAGCTGCTTGACGTACTCGATGGCGTCCTTCTCGTCGCCCGCCATGTGATGGGCCACGCCCGAGGCCGTGTTGTGGGTGCGGGCGCCGCCCAGCTCCTCGAAGCCGACGTCCTCGCCGGTCACCGTCTTGATGACGTCGGGGCCGGTGATGAACATGTGCGAGGTCTGGTCGACCATGACCGTGAAGTCGGTGATGGCGGGCGAGTACACCGCGCCGCCCGCGCACGGCCCGACCACCAGCGAGATCTGCGGGATCACGCCGGAGGCATGGGTGTTGCGGCGGAAGATCTCGCCGTACGCCCCCAGCGAGGCGACGCCCTCCTGGATGCGCGCGCCGCCGGAGTCGTTGATGCCGATGACCGGACAGCCCGTCTTCAGGGCGAAGTCCATCACCTTGACGATCTTCTGGCCGTAGACCTCGCCCAGGGCGCCGCCGAAGACGGTGAAGTCCTGCGAGAACACCGCGACCGGGCGGCCGTCGACCGTGCCGTAGCCGGTGACGACACCGTCGCCGTACGGACGGTTGTGCTCCAGACCGAAGTTGGTGGAGCGATGGCGCGCGAACTCGTCCAGTTCGACGAACGAGTCCTCGTCGAGGAGCAGTTCGATCCGCTCACGGGCCGTCAGCTTGCCCTTGGCGTGCTGCTTCTCTACGGCGCGCTCCGAACCGGCGTGTGTCGCTTCCTGGACACGGCGCTGGAGATCCGCGAGTTTCCCCGCGGTGGTGTGAATGTCGATCTCTTCCGGCTCGGACATCGGGATACGGCTCCCTGCCTGCTCAAAAGGGGGGACGGTTACTCATCCGTAGAGTAGTGGGGGGCCTACCGATCGGCAGTGCGGCGTTTACCACACCTAGGGTGGCTTGCATGACACGGCAAGATGCATCAGACGACAACGGCCGGTGGTCCGATCTCGGCCGGCCGCCCCTGAACGCGAGCGCCCTGCGCCGGGCCCTGGTGCGCGAGGGCGGGCTGTGGTCCGAGGTGGAGTTGGTGGCGCGCACCGGCTCCACCAACAGTGACCTGGCCGCGCGGGCCGCCAAGGGCGACGTCCCCGAGGGGTACGTCCTCGTCGCCGAGGAGCAGACCGCCGGGCGCGGCCGCCTGGACCGGCAGTGGACCGCTCCGGCCCGCTCCGGGCTGTTCTTCTCCGTGCTGCTGCGGCCCGCCGAGGTGCCGGTGGCCCGCTGGGGCTGGCTGCCGCTGCTCACCGGGGTCGCGGTCGCCACCGGCCTGTCCCGCGCGGCCGGTGTGGACACGGCACTCAAGTGGCCCAACGACCTGCTGGTCACCGTGGCCGGTGAGGAGCGCAAGACGGGCGGCATCCTCGCCGAGCGGGCCGGGGACGACGGGGTGGTCGTCGGCGTCGGCGTCAACGTCAGCCTGCGCGCCGACGAACTGCCCGTGCCGCAGGCCGGATCGCTGGCGCTGGCCGGGGCCGCGGGCACCGACCGCGACCCGCTGCTGCGCGCGGTGCTGCGCTCGCTGGAGGACTGGTACGGGCGCTGGCGGGAGGCCGGCGGAGACCCGGCCTCCAGCGGACTCCAGGAGACATACGCCGCCGGGTGCGCGACGCTGGGACGGGTCGTGCGCGCCGAGCTGCCCGGGGACCGGTCGGTCACCGGGGAGGCGGTCGCGGTCGACGGAGACGGACGGCTGGTGCTGGCGACGGCGGAAGGGGTGCGGGAGCCGGTGGGAGCGGGGGACATCGTGCACCTGCGGCCCGCCTGACCGTGGCCGACCCGAGCGGCTCGTCTCCCGAGGCGGCCCGCCTGACCGTGGGCCGAAGCGGCTGGTCCCACGAAGGAGTGAGCTGGCCCACAGCTGCCGTAGAGTTGGGGCCGGTCGATACCTGACCGTGGCAGATCGGAAGGGCAGCAGGCGTGACCGTCGACGACACGGGCTCCGGCGCGGACGCGGACGGCCGGGTGGGCCCTCCTCAGCGCCCGGCCGCGTCCGGCCGGGTGGATCCGCATGAGGCGGACCCCGTCGAGGACCCGCTCGCCCTTCGGCTCGAGGGGCTGATCCTGGGCGCCGAGCGCCGCTACACCCCCTTCCAGGCGGCCCGCAGCGCGGGCGTCTCCATGGAGCTCGCCTCCCGGTTCTGGCGGGCGATGGGCTTCGCCGACATCGGGCAGGCCAAGGCGCTCACCGAGGCGGACGTGCTGGCGCTGCGCCGGCTCGCCGGCCTGGTCGAGGCCGGGCTGCTCAGCGAGGCGATGGCGGTGCAGGTGGCCCGTTCCACCGGGCAGACCACGGCCCGGCTCGCCGAGTGGCAGATCGACAGCTTCCTGGAGGGCCTGACCGAGCCGCCCGAGCCCGGCATGACCCGCACCGAGGTCACCTACCCGCTGGTCGAGCTGCTCCTGCCGGAACTGGAGGAGTTCCTCGTCTACGTCTGGCGGCGCCAGCTCGCCGCCGCGACCGGCCGGGTCGTGCAGGCCGCCGACGACGAGGAGATGGTCGACCGGCGGCTCGCCGTGTGCTTCGCCGACCTGGTCGGCTTCACCCGGCTCACCCGCCGGATGGAGGAGGAGGAACTCGGCGAGCTCGTCGAGGCGTTCGAGACCACCGCGGCCGACCTGGTGGCCGCGCACGGCGGCCGGCTGATCAAGACCCTCGGCGACGAGGTGCTCTACGCGGCGGACGACGGCGGGATCGCGGCGGAGATCGCGCTGCGGCTGATCGAGACGATGTCGAACGACGAGACCATGCCCGAGCTGCGGGTCGGCATGGCCTTCGGCACGGTCACGACGCGGATGGGCGACGTCTTCGGTACGACGGTGAACCTGGCGTCGCGGCTGACGTCCATAGCGCCGCGGGACGCGGTCCTGGTCGACAGCGCCTTCGCGGAGGAGCTGATCCGCTCCGGGGAGGCCCCCGCGTCGGAGGCGGAGGCGGCGGAGGCCGCCGCCGCGGCGGAGAAGGAGGGCGAGGAGCCCCCGACCTACCGCTTCGCGCTCCAGCCGATGTGGCAGCGGCCGGTCCGCGGGCTCGGCGTGGTCGAACCGTGGCTCCTGACCCGCCGGAACGCCGGCGGGAACGCCGGCGGCTGAGCTCGACCACCCACCCACCGTGGCCCGGTGGGACCCCTTCGCGCCGTTCCCCGCGCCCCTGGGGATTCACCTGTCCGCGGGTCCGTGGTGGTAGCTCGCGCCGTTCCCCGCGCCCCTGGGGGAGTGGCCGTCCGCGGGTTCCTCGTGGTTGCTCGCGCAGTTCCCCGCGCCCCTATCGGGGCGCCCCGACAGGGGCGCGGGGAACTGCGCGAAAGGGCCCCACCGGGCCGCGGGCGGGGGACGAGCGGTGTGGTCCGGTGCGGGCCGTCAGGCCGAGTTCGTCAGGTACGGGTCCACGCAGAGGCCGATGAGCGGGACGCACAGGCCCTGGCTGCCGGTCGGAGCGGGCGCAGGCGTACCCGTGGGCTGCGGCCGGGCGGTCGTCGGCGCCGGGGAGGCGGCGCGCGCGGCGGACGTCGGCGTCGCGGACGGGGCCGGGGCCGTGGGCCGCGGAGTGTTGGGCCGGTCCGGGATGGTCGTGGCGACCGGCGCCGAGGTGGCGTACGGCGTCGCCGCGCGGGCGGCCGCCGCCGCCGTGGGCGAGCCCGTGGCGGCCGGCGCGAGGCTCACCGCCCCGGTCGGCAGCGCGGACGCGCCCCCCATCGTGGACGTCGCCGAGGGCCGAGCCGACGGCGCCGCCCCCACCGTGGCGGCCGCGTTCGCGGAGTGCTCCCCGACGCTCTCGGTGCCCTCGGCCACCGGCCGGTGCGGCTCCGCCTCCGCCGTGCCGACGCCGCCCACCCCCGCGTGGGGCGTCAGCCGCACGAGGCTCAGCGCCCCGGCCGCCAGGGCCAGACCCCCGGCCGCGAACAGCACCTTGCGGGGGCGTGGCCTGCGGTGGCGGCCCCTTCCGGGCCGCGCCGACGCCGTACTCACCATGTCCGTACCTCCCGGTGCCCATGCCGTGGCGGACGCACGTTATGCGCATTTGAGCCGGTTGCGGGGTGATCGGGGTGCAATATCACTCGAACGGGTAGCCGATGGTTCCGCGGGTTTGCGGTGGTGCGGTACGGGCGATGGGCGCGGCGAGGGCGACGCCGGTACGGGGCCCGCGGGCGCCGGGGCGGGGCTTTCCCCCCGCCCCCGCGGCTGTCATGATCGGGGTCCGGCAAGTTAACCTGCGTTAACCAGGAGGGGTGTCATGGACGAGGAGCGGTTCGGCGAGTTCGTGGTGGTGCGGCGGGACGGGGGCGGGCATGTCGCCGAACTCGTACTCGACCGCCCCAAGGCGATGAACGCCGTGTCCACCGAGATGGCCCGGTCCCTGTCCGGGGCGTGTGCCGCGCTGGGCGCCGACCGGGACGTCCGGGTCGTCGTCCTGACCTCGTCGCACGAGCGGGCCTTCTGCGTCGGCGCCGACCTGAAGGAGCGCAACTCCTTCACGGACGCCGACCTGCTGCGCCAGCGCCCGGTGACGCGGGCCGCGTACACCGGCGTCCTGGAGCTGCCGCAGCCGACCGTCGCCGCGGTGCACGGCTTCGCGCTGGGCGGCGGGTTCGAGCTGGCGCTCGCCTGCGACCTGATCGTCGCCGACGGCACGGCCGTGGTCGGCCTGCCCGAGGTGTCCGTGGGCGTGATCCCGGGCGGCGGCGGCACCCAGCTGCTGCCCCGCAGGGTCGGCGCCGCGCGCGCCGCCGAGCTGGTGTTCACCGCGCGCCGGGTGGCGGCGCCCGAGGCCCGGGAGCTGGGCCTGGTGGACCTCCTGGTCGACGAGGGCCGGGACCGGGAGGAGGCGCTGGCCCTCGCGGGCCGCATCGCCGCGCACTCGCCCGTGGGCCTGCGCGCGGCGAAGCGCGCCCTGCGCCTCGGTCACGGCCTCGACCTGCGGGCGGGCCTGGAGGTCGAGGACGCGGCCTGGCGCTCGGTGGCCTTCTCCGGCGACCGCGCCGAGGGCGTCGCGGCCTTCAACGAGAAGCGCGCGCCGCGCTGGCCGGGGGAGTAGGGCCGGGCGTCGCGTGGCGGACGGGAAGGTGGCGACGGGCCCCGGGCGCGAGCGGCGCCGGGACCGGCCGGGCCGCCCACCTGTTCGGCGCATCAAAGTCCCAAAACGGGTAAAACCTCCCTAGCCTGGACAGATGGGTGAGGACAAGCGGCTTGCCGATGTGGTGGGGCTGGCCCAGGGGATGGCGGCGGCGCACACCCCGCGCGAGTCGTGGCGGGCGGCGGCCGAGGGCGCGTGCCGGGCGCTGGACGGCAGCTTCGCCGCGCTGTCGGCGTGGGAGCGGGAACTGGGCCGGCTGCGCGTCCTGGTGAACGTGGGCGAGCGGGCCGCCGACGAGGAGGAGTTCCCCGAGGCGGAGGCCTACCCGGTCCACCAGTTCCCGGAGATCACCGAGTTCCTGCACGAGCGCTGGGTGGGCGGCGGCGGCCCGAGCGCCTGGGTGGAGACGGCCGAGGGCCCGGCCGCCGGACGCCCCGGCTACGTCCATCAGCGCGTCGCCGCGCTGCGCCGCCGCGGCCGGGGCTGCTGCGTGGTCGCGCCGGTGGTGCTGCACGGCCGCGCCTGGGGCGAGCTGTACGTCGCCCGCCGCGCCGGAGCCCCCGTCTACGGCCGCGCCGACGCCGACTTCGCGACCGTTCTCGCGGCCGTGGCGGCTGCGGGCATCGCGCAGACCGAGCGCCTGGAGGAGGCCCGCAGGCTCGCCTACACCGACGCGCTCACCGGACTCGCCAACCGCCGCGCGGTGGACGTACGCCTGGAGGAGGCCGTCGAGCGGCACCGGCGCGAGGGTGTGGTGGTCAGCCTGGTCGTCTGCGACCTGAACGGGCTGAAGCGGGTCAACGACACCCAGGGGCACGCGGTCGGCGACCGCCTGCTGGAACGCTTCGGCTCGGTGCTCTCGCTGTGCGGCGCGATGCTGCCGGGCGCGCTCGTCGCGCGGCTCGGCGGGGACGAGTTCTGCCTGCTGGCGGTCGGCCCGCCCGCCGACGACGTGGTCAAGGCGGCCGAGGAGCTGTGCCGCCGCGCGGGCGAGCTGGAGCTGGGCGAGGGCGTGGCCTGCGGGGTCGCCTCGACCGACGACCCGATCGGGCCGGTGCGGGACGCCCGCCGGCTGTTCCGGCTGGCGGACGCGGCGCAGTACCGGGCCAAGGCCGTGCGCGGGGACCGTCCGGTGGTGGCCGGGCGGGAGGGCCCGGACGACCCGGTGGTGCGCCTGGCCGACGAGCCGTCCCCGACCCGCGCCGAACGCCGCCGCTTCCGCGGCCGCCGGCCCTGAGGCGCCCGCCGCCCCGTGACGCGGAGCACACCCCCTGGTAAGGGGCGCCCCCGTGGCCCGCTAGTGACATCGCCGCATTCAATGCGTACGCTCCTGAATATGGATATGCACACTGTGGTGGTGGGGACGTCCGGTGTCACGGCGTCCGACGTTCTCGCCGTGGCGCGCGCCGGTGCCCGCGTCGAGCTCTCCGCGGAGGCGGTCGCGGCCCTCGCCGCCGCCCGCGAGATCGTGGACGCGCTGGCCGCCAAGCCGGAGCCGGTCTACGGCGTCTCCACCGGTTTCGGCGCCCTGGCGACCCGGCACATCAGCCCGGAACTCCGCGCCCAGCTGCAGCGCAACATCGTCCGCTCGCACGCCGCCGGCATGGGCCCCCGCGTCGAGCGCGAGGTCGTACGGGCCCTGATGTTCCTGCGGCTGAAGACCGTCTGCTCCGGCCACACCGGCGTGCGGCCCGAGGTCGCGCAGACCATGGTGGACGTGCTCAACGCCGGCATCACCCCGGTCGTCCACGAGTACGGCTCCCTCGGCTGCTCCGGCGACCTCGCCCCGCTGTCCCACTGCGCCCTCACCCTGATGGGCGAAGGCGACGCGGAGGGCCCCGACGGCACCGTCCGCCCGGCCGGCGAGCTGCTCGCCGAGCACGGCATCGCGCCGGTCGAGCTGCGCGAGAAGGAGGGCCTCGCCCTCCTCAACGGCACCGACGGCATGCTCGGCATGCTGGTCATGGCCCTCGCCGACCTCGACGCCCTCTACACGGCGGCCGACATCACCGCCGCCCTCAGCCTGGAGGCGCTGCTCGGCACCGACAAGGTCCTCGCGCCCGAGCTGCACGCCATCCGCCCGCACCCGGGCCAGGGCGCCTCCGCCGCCAACATGCTGGCGGTGCTCCAGGGTTCGCAGCTCACCGGCCACCACCAGGACGACGCCCCGCGCGTCCAGGACGCCTACTCCGTGCGCTGCGCCCCGCAGGTCGCGGGCGCCGGCCGGGACACCCTCGCGCACGCCCGCCTGGTCGCCGAGCGCGAACTGGCCTCCGCCGTCGACAACCCGGTGGTGTTGCCCGACGGGCGCGTGGAGTCCAACGGCAACTTCCACGGCGCCCCGGTGGCGTACGTCCTCGACTTCCTCGCCATCGCCGCCGCCGACCTCGGCTCCATCGCCGAGCGGCGCACCGACCGGCTGCTCGACAAGAACCGCAGCCACGGCCTGCCGCCGTTCCTCGCCGACGACGCGGGTGTCGACTCCGGCCTGATGATCGCCCAGTACACGCAGGCCGCCCTGGTCAGCGAGATGAAGCGGCTCGCCGTGCCGGCCTCCGCCGACTCGATCCCGTCCTCCGCGATGCAGGAGGACCACGTGTCCATGGGCTGGTCGGCGGCGCGCAAGCTGCGCACGGCCGTCGCGAACCTGGCCCGGATCATCGCCATCGAGCTCTACGCCGCCACCCGCGCCGTCGAGTTGCGCGAGGGCCTGACCCCGGCCCCGGCCACGCGGTCCGTCATCGAGGCGACCCGTGCCGCGGGCGTCGGCGGCCCCGGCCCCGACCGCTTCCTCGCCCCCGACCTCGCCGCCGCCGACGCGTTCGTGCGCGGCGGCGGGCTGGTCGCGGCCGCGGAGAAGGTCACCGGCCCGCTCCGGTAGGCGAGATGGCGCCCGGCCGGGCGCCGCGCGGCACGAACGACGGCGCGTCCGGGGCCTTTCCGCGAGAAGAGGACCCGGACGCGTCCGTCATGTCGTCAGAAACCGAGGCGTTCCCGGCGTACCGAATAGACCACGAACCCCGCGCCCAGCGTGAGGAAGAGAGTGCCGCCGACGACGTAGGGCGTGGTGTCCACGCTTCCGGTGTCGGCGAGTTGGGAGCCGGACTGCGCGGCCGCGGCGCTGTCCGCCCCGGTCGTCACCCGGGCCTGCTGCGTGACCGCCGGGGACGCCGTTCTCGCCGAGTCGTCCTGGGACGCGTGGGCGGACGGGACGAACCACAGGGCCCCCAGGACGGTGGCCGCGGCGGTGGCGGTCAGCAACGAGCGGCGCGCGGATGACACGGAATATCGATCCCCTTGTGACGCTGGCGAATTGGCCGTGTGGGGCGATGTTAGTGAACAGCGCGGGTCACGGGAAAGTCACAGTGGCCATGGGCTCTACGCTCCGGGGCATGAGCACTGAAGAGACTGCACGTTATGTACGGCTTCGCGTGGACCTGATCCTCGAAGTCGACGACGCCGACGCCGTGATCGGTGCCGCGCTCGAGCGGATCGCCGCCGATGAGGACATGCCCGGCGACGAACGGGACCACGCCGAGAGCGCTGTGACGGAAGACACGGCCGAGGCGCTCGCCTATCTCGTCGACCCGTTCGACCTGGTCAGCGAGGTGCCCGGGGTGGAACTCGCGCAAGCCTCCTGGTCCAGCGAGCAGATCGACTATGACCCGGATTCGCCCGATTGGGATCTCGACGTGGAAGATGGCGAGGAACGCGACGCCGACGACGAGGCGGAGGTGGACCGGGCCTAGGCCCGGTCCGGAGCAGCCCGGGGCACACCCGTCTCCGTCGTACCGGCGGACGTGGTGTGCCCCACACCTGTCCGGGAAGCGGAACCGGATGTGCCGCGCGGTGCGTTGCAGTTCCTATCGGGGGATCACGGGGCACGGGGATACGACCGATCGGCGACTATGGAGAAGCGTGTGATGACGAACAGCAAGCGGCGCAGGCTGACGGCCGCGTCCGCCCTGCTCGGCGGTGTGCTGGTGCTCACGGCCTGTTCCAGTGGCAGCCACAAGGCGGCCGCGGGCGACGAGGACAGCTCGCAGGCGAAGGCCGACGCGGCCGCCGCCAAGAAGTCGTCCGAGGCGCAGATCACGATCACGCCCAAGGACGGCTCCGACAACGCCTCCATCAACAACTCCGCGGCCGTCACGGTCAGCAAGGGCACGCTCACCGACGTCACCATGACCACGCAGTCCGGCACCGCGGTCGCCGGCCGGCTCTCCGCGGACCAGAAGAGCTGGAAGCCCACCGGCCAGCTGGCGCGCTCCACCACCTACAAGGTGGCCGCCACCGCCAAGGACTCCGCGGGCCTGGTCGCCCACGAGAACGCCTCCTTCACCACGGTCTCCCCGGCCAACAGCTTCATAGGCAACTTCACGCCGGAGGACGGTTCCACCGTCGGGGTCGGCATGCCGGTGTCCATCAACTTCGACAAGGCGATCACCAACAAGGCCGCCGTGCAGAAGGGCGTCACGGTCACGTCCACCTCCGGCCAGGAGGTCGCCTGCCACTGGTTCAACGCGAACCGCATGGACTGCCGCCCCGAGACGTACTGGAAGGAAGGCTCCACCGTCACGCTGAAGCTCGCGCTCGACGGCGTCGAGGGCGCCTCCGGGGTCTACGGCGTGCAGCAGAAGACGGTCACCTTCAAGATCGGCCGCAACCAGGTCTCGTACGTCGACGCCAAGACCAAGCAGATGAAGGTCACCCAGGACGGCAAGACGGTCAAGACCATCCCGATCTCCGCCGGTTCGCCCGAGCACACCACCTACGAGGGCCAGATGGTGATCTCGGAGAAGTTCAAGCAGACCCGCATGAACGGCGCGACGGTCGGCTTCACCGACGACGACGGCAAGGGCGAGTACGACATCAAGGACGTGCCGCACGCCATGCGCCTGACCAACTCCGGCACCTTCATCCACGGCAACTACTGGGGCGGCCCGTCCGTCTTCGGCAGCGTCAACACCAGCCACGGCTGTGTCGGCCTCCAGGACGTCAAGGGCGCCGGCGACGCGAACATGCCGGCCGCGTGGTTCTACAACAACTCGATGATCGGCGACGTCGTGGTGGTCCAGAACACCGGCGACAAGACCGTCTCCCCGGACAACGGCCTCAACGGCTGGAACATGGACTGGGCGCAGTGGAAGGCCGGCTCCGCCGCCTGACGCGGAGTCCCGACCCCTGCCGAGCCGTAGCGCCGATGCCGCCCCTCACCGGGGGCGGCATCGCCGCTTGCGGGGCCGGTCCGTCACGTTCCGGTCTCGGTTCGGTGCACTCCCGGCGTTCTCCTGGAGATTTCCGGGGGCCTGCACAGTCTTCTCATGGTTCTCTTATTTCGGCCTTATCGAGTCATCACACCGCCTGCCTAGCTTGCGGCCATGTTCTTCACCTACCTGAGGCGCGAACTGCGCCGCCGCAGAAAAGCGGCCCTCGTCGTCGCCTCCGGCCTCGCGCTGGGCATCGCCCTGGTCATCGTCGTCACGTCGGTGTCCTCGGGCATGAACAAGGCGCAGGACAAGGTTCTCCAGTCGCTGTACGGCCTGGGGACCGACATGACCGTCACCAAGGCGGCCAGCGCGTCCACGAGCGCGTCGCAGCGGCCGAACTTCAAGTTCGACGCCAACGGCGACGACAGCTCCAAGACCCAGAGCAGCGACCGGGTCATGGTCCAGGGCTTCACCACGCTGGCCTCCTCGACCGTCACCAAGGTCCAGGGCCAGCAGGGCGTCTCGACCGCGGTCGGCGGCCTGAGCCTCAACGTGGTCAAGGTCAGCGGTCAGTTCACCCGCGGCCAGTTCAAGCAGGACGGCAACAGCGGCGGCGGCTTCAACCGCCAGGGCGGAGCCCCGCAGGGCGAGGTCCAGGGCGGCGGCGCCAACTTCAACATCAACTCGTACTCGGTGTTCGGCACGGACGTCACCAAGGCCGGCCTCGGCCCGCTGACCTCCTCGAAGATCACCAGCGGTCGCGCCTTCAAGACCACGGAGACGGACGCCAAGGTCATCATCGCGGACTCGGCGTACGCCAAGGAGAAGAAGTACAAGGTCGGTTCGACCGTCACCGTCAAGAGCGTCAAGTACAAGGTGATCGGCATCGCCACCGCGAGCAGCGGCGACTCGGCGGCCAACCTGTACATGCCGCTGAAGCAGGCGCAGACGCTGGCGGACGAGAAGAACAAGGTCACCACGATCTACGTCAAGGCGACCGACTCCCAGAAGATCGACGCCGTCAAGGGCACCATCCAGAAGAACATCTCGGGCACCACGGTCACCACCTCGTCCGACCTGGCGAAGACCGTCTCCGGCTCGCTGTCCACGGCCTCCAGCCTCGCCTCCAACGTCGGCAAGTGGCTGTCCATCGCGGTGCTCGTGGCCGCGTTCCTGGTCGCGGGTCTGCTGACCTCCTCGGCGGTCTCCCGCCGCGTCCGTGAGTTCGGCACCCTGAAGGCCCTCGGCTGGAAGTCCGGCCGGGTGACCCGGCAGGTGGTCGGCGAGGCCATCGTCAACGGCCTGGTCGGCGGCGCCCTCGGTATCGGCCTCGGTCTGGCGGGCGCGTACGTGGTCACGGCCATCAGCCCGACGCTCCAGGCGTCCCTCGGCAGTTCGGGCAGCGGCGGCACCGGTGGTGGCGGCGGCTTCCCCGGTGGTGGCGGCGGCGGTGGCGGCCTGCCCGGCGGTGGCGGCGGTGGCGGCGCCCGCCAGGCGGCCTCCAAGACCCTCGAAGTGGCGCTCACCGCGCCGGTCAGCGTGAGCACCATCGTGATCGCGGTGGGTCTCGCCGTGGCCGGTGGTCTGATCGCCGGTGGCTTCGGCGGCTGGCGCGCGTCGCGGCTGCGTCCCGCGGACGCGCTGCGCCGGGTGGAGTAGCGGCACGTCACCGCACGGCCGAGCACGCCGACCCGGGGAGCTCGGGACACCGTGCCTCTGCTCCCCCTCGACCCTCGGTCACCGACGACGCGTACCACCCGAAGCCCACCAGGAGTTCCCATGTACGAACTGAGAAACGTCACCAAGCTCTATTCGCGCGGCAAGGACGTCGTGCGCGCCCTCGACGGCATCGACCTCACCATCGCCGACGGCGACCGGCTGGTCATCCAGGGCCCGACCGGCGGCGGCAAGTCGACGCTGCTCCAGATGCTCGGCGCCCTCGACCGTCCGAGCGCCGGCGAGATCGTCTTCGACGGCACCGACCTGGCCAAGCTCTCCGAGGCGCGCCTGACCAAGGTGCGCAGCGAGAACATCGGCTTCGTGTTCCAGTCGTTCAACCTCATCCCGACGCTCAACGCGCAGGAGAACGTCGAGACCGCCCTCGTGCCCCTCGGCATCAAGGCCAAGGACCGGCGCGAGCGCGCGGCCGAGGCGCTGAAGTCGGTCGGCCTCGGCGAGCGGCTCGGGCACCTGCCCTCGGAGATGTCCGGCGGTCAGCAGCAGCGTGTGGCCATCGCGCGGGCCCTGGTCAAGCAGCCGAAGGTGCTGCTCGCCGACGAGCCCACGGGCAACCTCGACGAGGGCATGCGTGACGAGATCATGGACGTCCTGGACCGCATGTGGAAGGAGCTGGGGCTGACCTTCATCATGGTCACCCACGACTCCGCCATCGCGAAGAAGGCCCCGCGCCTCGCCACGATCCGCAAGGGCAAGATAACCGTCAAGGAGAACGCGGCGAAGTAACCCCGCGATCTGGTAACGGAGTTGGGGCCGGATGTAACAGTCTTCCGGCGGTCTTCTCACCGTTTCCTCATCTTCTTGTAGTGACTGATCACCCCCCGGGATACTCCGTAGACCGGGGGGTGACGCACATGCGTTCGAGACCACCCCCGGACGGGTGAGTGCTGACCGGCACCACCCGGCACTCATCAGCAGGGGGACTCTTGCGCAGACAAGTGAAAAGAGCATGCGCGGCCACGGTGGCCACGGCCGCCGCGGTGGCCCTCGCCGCGGGGATGACCAACCCGGCGGCGGCCAGGCCCGCACAGCGCGCGTCGGCCGGCGCCGCCTCGTTCACCTCTCAGCACCACATCACCCTGATCACCGGCGACCGCGTCACCGTGGGCGCCAAGTCCCGCATCCTCGCCTTCGAGCCGGCCAAGGGGCGCGCGCACATACCCGTCCAGCTCCGCAAGGCCGACGGGCACACCTACGTCATCCCGGCGGACGCCGCCCATCTGGTCGCCACCGGCAAGCTGGACCAGCGGCTGTTCGACATCACGGGGCTCGACACCGCCGCCGCCCGCGCCTCGCAGAAGAAGGGCCTGAAGGTCATCGTCGGCTACGCGGGGACGGCCGGCGCCACCCGGGCCGACGTCCGCGAGGCGGGCACCGTGCGCCGCACCCTGAAGACGCTGAACGCGGACGCGGTGCAGACGCCGGGCAAGGACGCGCACGAGCTGTGGGACGCGGTCACCGACGGCGACCGCGCCGCCTCCGGGGTCGCGCACGTCTGGCTCGACGGCGTCCGCAAGGCCGCCCTGGACACCTCGGTGCCGCAGATCGGCGCCCCCGCGGCGTGGTCCGCCGGGTACACCGGCAAGGGCGTCAAGATCGCCGTACTGGACACCGGTGTCGACGCCGACCACCCGGACCTCAGCACCCAGGTGATCGCCTCGAAGAACTTCTCCACCGCCGCCGACGCGAACGACCACTTCGGGCACGGCACCCACGTGGCGTCCATCGCCGCGGGCACCGGCGCCAAGTCGCACGGCACGTACAAGGGCGTCGCGCCCGGCGCCAAGATCCTCAACGGCAAGGTCCTCGACGACACCGGCTCCGGTGACGACTCCGGCATCCTCGCGGGCATGGAGTGGGCCGCCGCCGAGGGCGCCGACGTGGTCAACCTCAGCCTGGGCGGCCAGGACTCCCCGGGGATCGACCCGCTGGAGGCCGAGGTGAACAAGCTCTCCACCGAGAAGGGCATCCTGTTCGCCATCGCGGCCGGCAACGAGGGCCCTGACTCGATCGGTTCGCCGGGCAGCGCCGACGCCGCCCTCACCGTCGGCGCCGTCGACAAGCACGACAAGCTCGCCGACTTCTCCTCCACCGGCCCGCGCGTCGGCGACTACGCCATCAAGCCGGACGTGACCGCGCCGGGCGTGGACATCACCGCCGCCGCGGCCCCCGGCAGCGTCATCGACAAGGAGGTCGGCGAGAACCCGCCCGGCTACCTGACCATCTCGGGCACCTCCATGGCGACCCCGCACGTCGCGGGCGCCGCGGCTCTGCTCAAGCAGGAGCACCCGACCTGGGGCTACGCCGAGCTGAAGGGCGCGCTGACCGGCTCCGCGAAGGGCGGCGCGTACACGCCGTTCCAGCAGGGCGCGGGCCGTATCGCCGTCGACCGGGCCATCAAGACGACCGTCGTCGCCGACCCCGTCTCGGTGAGCTTCGGCGTCCAGCAGTGGCCGCACACCGACGACCAGCCGGCCACCAAGCAGGTGACCTACCGCAACCTCGGCACCAAGGACGTCACCCTCAGCCTGGCCGTCACCGCCACCGACCCCAAGGGCCACACCGCGCCGGCCGGCTTCTTCAAGCTGGCGAAGACCAAGGTGACGGTCCCCGCGGGCGGCACGGCGTCGGTCGGTCTGACCGCGGACACCCGCCTCGGCGGCACCGTCGACGGCGCCTACTCCGCCTACGTCACCGCGACCGGCGACGGGCAGAGCGTGCGCACCGCCGCGGCGGTGGTCCGCGAGGTGCAGTCGTACGACGTCACGCTGAAGGTCATCGGCCGCGACGGCGCGCCCGCGCCGTACTACAACGCCTCCCTGTCCGGGCTGAGCGGCCTCGGCAAGGGCCAGTGGTTCTCGCCGTACGACAAGTCCGGCACGGTCACCGTCCGCGTGCCCAAGGGGCGTTACGTCCTCGACGGCGGGATCTTCGTGGACCCGGAGGACTTCACCAAGGGCGCCGACTGGATCGCCGAACCGCGGCTGGACGTCACGAAGAACACCACCGTGACGCTCGACGCCCGCACCACCAAGCCGGTCGACATCACCGTGCCCGACACGGCCGCCACGTCGGCGTTCGCCTCGCCCGAGTACAGCATCGACACCGCCGACTTCGGTGTGTCCTTCGGCTGGTTCCTCGACTCCTACGCCGGCTTCCGCACCGCCCACCTGGGTCCGGCGGTCACCGACGGCTCGCTCTCCGAGCAGTGGGACGCGCACTGGACCAAGGGCGACGACGAGCAGTACGACACCGCGGTGGTCGCCCAGGTGAGCAAGCTCGCCACCGGCTACACCAAGCACTACAAGGCGAGCGACCTGGCCACGGTGAAGACCCGCATGGGCGCCGCGGCGAGCGGGAAGAAGGGCGCGGTCACCGCGTTCGGCTGGCTGCCCGGCAGCTCCGGCGGCTCCGGCATCGGCGTCCCGCAGCAGCTGCCCGGCACCCGGGTCCTGCACCTGTCCACGCTGGGCGGCATCCAGTGGGAGCTCGACTTCGAGCAGTACGGCGGCGTCGACGCCGACGGGTTCCCGGTCGACGAGGCGTACTACACGCTCGGCGCCGCGCAGACCTTCAAGGGCGGCTCGTCGTACACGAAGACCTTCAACACCGCGGTCTTCGGCCCCCGTCTGGGCTCCGGCTACGGCGTCTTCCGCGAGGGCAACGACCTCTACGGCCTGGTGCCGCTGTACGCCGACTCGTCCCGGCACGCCGGCTCGTCGACGTTCAGCTCGGTGACCACGACCCTGTACCGCAACGGCACCAAGGTCGGCACCACCGACGACCCGCTGTTCGGGGAGAAGCCCTTCAAGGTCCCGGCGGGCGACGCCGAGTACCGGCTGACCACCTCGGTCAAGCGGAGCGTCCGCGTCGCGGCCGCCTCCACCCGGATCGACGCGAGCTTCACGTTCCGCTCGAAGAAGCCGGCCGCCGGTGACGTGGCGACGCTCCCCGTCTCCACCGCCCGGTTCGGCGCGACGACCGGGCTCGACAGCCGGGTCGAGGCGGGCCGCACGGTCACCTTCCCGGTCACCGTCGAGGGCGCGGCGGCGGGCCGCAACCTCAAGTCGCTGGGCGTGTGGGTGTCGTACGACTACGGGCAGACCTGGAAGAAGCTCGTGGTGCACGGCGGGAAGATCACCGTGAAGAACCCCGCGGCGGGGCAGGGCATCTCCTTCCACGCCAAGATCGCCGACAAGAAGGGGAACAAGTCGACGATCTCGATCTACAACGCGTACTACGGCCGCTGAGCGGTTGGACAGTTGCGCGGTTGAGCGGTTGAACGACAGGGTGGCCCGGCGCGAGCTCGCGCCGGGCCACCCCGCGTCCGTTCAGGCCGTGGGGGCCGCCGTCGTCGCGTCCGTGCCCCAGCTGGCCAGCAGCCGCAGCGCGTCGCCCGACGCCGAGTGCGCCTCCGCGTGATAGACGACCAGCGCCTGATCGGGATCGTCCGGCAGCCGGAACGACTCGAAGTACAGCTGCAACGGCCCCACCAGCGGATGGTGCAGCTGCTTGAGCCCGTGGCTCTTCTCCCGCACGTCGTGCGTCGCCCACAGCCGCCGGAAGTCCTCGCTCTTCACCGACAACTCCCCGACCAGCGCCGACAGCCGCGGATCGTCCGGATAGCAGCCCGCGTCCATGCGCAGCTGGCAGACGATGTCGATGGCCTTCTGCTCCCAGTCCGCGAACAGGTCGCGGTAGGCGGGGCGCAGGAACACCATCCGCGCCCAGTTCCGCTCCGCCTGAGGCAGCTCGCCCCAGTCCCCGAAGACGGCCGCCGCCATCCGGTTCCAGGCGAGGATCTCCGAGCGCCGCCCCACCAGATACGCCGGCACCCCGTCCATCGTGTCCAGCAGCTGCCGCAGCGAGCCGCGCACCTGCTGCGCCCGCGCCGACGGCTTCTTCTTGTGCTGCTTCGGCTTCGCCAGATGCGTCAGATGCGCGTGCTCGGCGTCGCTGAGCCGCAGCGCGCGGGCGATCGAGTCCAGCACCTCCGCCGACACGTTGCGCCCGTTGCCCTGTTCGAGCCGGGTGTAGTACGCCACCGACACCCCGGCCAGCTGCGCCAGCTCCTCGCGGCGCAGCCCCGGCACCCGGCGGTGCCGGCCGAAGTCGGGCAGCCCCACGTCCTCCGGCTTCAGCCGGGCCCGGCGGCTGCGCAGGAACTCGCTCAGCTCGGCCCGCCGGTCCAGCGGCGCGCCGGCCCCCGCGGCGGGTCGGGGCTCGGTGTCGGGCTGTTCGTCCATACCGTCCAGTATTCAGGGTCGTACGTCCAGCAGCCTGACCCCGCCAGTGGTAGGACCGGTGAGCGTAGGCAAGGGCGTGATCTGGGTGGCGGGACGGGCATCCGGCAGGGTGGAGACGCACGGCCGGAGGAGGCTCCGGCAGGCTTGAGGCGTACGGCCGGCACCCCGGCCGTACACCCGTCACGACCCCTCACACCAGGAGAGACCCGGCATGACCACTGTTGCCGCCTACGCCGCCCCCGCGGCCAAGGCTCCGCTGGAGCGCACCACCATCGAGCGCCGGGCCGTGGGGGAGTCCGACGTACTGATCGACATCAAGTTCGCGGGCATCTGCCACTCGGACATCCACCAGGCCCGCGAGGGCTGGGGCACCGCCATGTTCCCGATGGTCCCGGGCCACGAGATCGCGGGCGTCGTCTCCGAGGTCGGCTCCGCCGTCACCGGGTTCAAGGTCGGCGACCGGGTGGGCGTCGGCTGCATGGTCGACTCCTGCCGCACCTGCGACAACTGCCTCGCCGGACTCCAGCAGTACTGCACCGGCGGCGGCCCGGTCTGGACGTACAACGCGGTCGGCAAGGACGGCGAGCGCACCTACGGCGGCTACGCCGAGAAGATCGTCGTCGACGCGGGCTATGTCGTCCGCATCCCCGACGGCCTCGCCCTGGACGTCGCCGCGCCCCTGCTGTGCGCGGGCATCACCACCTACTCCCCGCTCAAGCACTGGAACGCCGGCCCCGGCAAGAAGGTCGCCGTCGTCGGCCTCGGCGGGCTCGGGCACATGGGCGTGAAGATCGCGCACGCGCTCGGCGCGGAGGTCACCGTGCTGTCGCAGTCGCTGCGCAAGAAGGACGACGGCCTGCGGCTCGGCGCCGACGACTACCGCGCCACCAGCGACCCGACGACCTTCGAGGAGCTCAAGGGCACCTTCGACATCATCCTGAACACGGTCTCCGCGCCGCTGGACTTCGCCGCCTACCTGTCGCTGCTGCGCACCGACGGCGCCATGGTGAACGTCGGCATCCCCGA
Source organism: Streptomyces mangrovisoli (assembly GCF_000974985.2). GTDB lineage: Bacteria > Actinomycetota > Actinomycetes > Streptomycetales > Streptomycetaceae > Streptomyces > Streptomyces mangrovisoli. The sequence continues at coordinate 48,583 of NZ_LAVA02000064.1, forward strand.
GGAGCCGGTGCGCATCCTGCTGTCGTCCTTCTTCGGCCACCGCCGCAGCGTGAGCAGCTCCGGCATCGGCGGCATCCCGGAGACCCAGGAGATGCTCGACTTCTGCGCCGAGCACGGCCTCGGCGCCGAGATCGAGCTGATCTCCGCGGACCGCATCAACGAGGCCTACGACCGCGTCGTCTCCAGCGACGTGCGCTACCGCTTCGTGATCGACACGGCGACGATCTGACGCGTACGGCGACGGTCATCCGTCGGGTGCGGCGGCACGGAGGTCCGGGTCGCCGCGCCAGCGGGTCGGGCTGGTGCCGAAGCGGGCGCGGAACCAGCGGGAGAGGGCGCCCGAGGACGCGAACCCGAGCAGCCGGGCGGCCTCGGTCAGCGGCAGGTTCCCGTCGGCCACGAAGCGGCGCGCGAGGTCGACCCGGGTCGCGTCGAGGACGGAGGAGAACGTCTCGCCGGACCCCTCCAGGCGCCGGTGCACGGTACGGCGGTCGACCCCCAGGCTGCGCGCCACCTGGTCGGCGCTGCACCGGCCGGTCGGCAGCAGGATCTCGATGATGCGGCGCACCCGTTCCGGGGCGGACGGGTCCTCGCCGTGCGCCAGCAGGCCGACGTACTCCTCGGCATAGCGGCGCAGCACCGGGTCGGCCCGGCTGTTGGGCACCTCCAGCGCGGCGGTCGGCAGCACGATCCCGTCGAAGCCCGCGCCGAACACGGGGGCCGTCCCGAACAGCCGGAGGTGTGTGGTGGGGTCGGCGGGCGCCGGGTGGGTGAAGCAGACCCGGTACGGCCGGGGCCGCCGCACCAGGAATCCGGCGAGGATCTGGTGGTAGGCGCCGACGACCAGCTCCGTGGCCTGCCGGAGCTGCCGCACGGCCGGGATGTCCAGGGCGATGTGCAGCGTCGCCGTCGAGCCGTCCTCGTGCAGAGCGGCCCGCAGGGCCTCGTTGTACATGCGCTGGTAGCGGATCAGCAGCCGGAGCACGCTGCGCACGTCCGGCTCCTCGCGCACCAGCAGGCTCACCGGCCCGAGGTTCGCGAGGCGCCGCCGCTCCGTCAGCCGCAGACCGAAGTCCTCCCGGCCGCAGGCGTCCGCCGCCAGTTCCAGCAGCCGGGCGGCGGCCGCGGCCGGCATCCAGTGGTCCTGGTCGGCGAGGAGATGCGGGTCGACGCCCGCCCGGCGCAGCAGCGCGGCCGGATCCGCCCCGAGGGCACGGCACAGCTCCGGGTAGCCGGTCAGTGCGGCGCTGCGGACGAGAGGTTCCATGGACACGCTCCGAGGTGCTGGACCTCCAGCTAAACCCCCGTGAGCCCCAGGTCAAACGTGCTGCGCCGGTCGGGTGCCGAGATCACTCGGCGGACGCAGCGACGTGCCCCTTCGGGACACGGCCGTGTCCCCTGGGGACGGCCCGCGGCGCCAGGATGGCCCTCACACCCCTTCTGGCCTGCGGAAATGGCCAGACGGCTGCTTCCGCTCGCTTCCCCGGTCGGCCGGTTCCGCCACTAGCCTCGAACCGTCCCCCTGGGGGAGAGCGGAGAGCGAGCGACCGATGAACGTGGTGCGGGGCGGCGGCGCGGTGATGGCCGTCGGCGCGGGCAGCGTCGTCGCCGTCGTCGTCGCCGACACCAACCAGTTCGCGCTGGTCGTGGTGGTGGTGCTGGTCGCGGCCGGGCTGGGCACCTGGATGACCTCCCTGAGCCGCCGCGACGCCGGCCGCCACGACGACCCGCCCACCTCGCCGCGCCCACCCGCCGCGCCCGACCCGGCCGCCTCGTCCGGGCCCTCGCACCCGTCCGGGCCGTCCGAGCCGTAGGGCCGGGCGGACCGGACGTCGGTCAGCCGGCGGACCGCTGCCGCCGTTCGGCGTGGAAGTGCGCGAACCAGTCCAGCATGTGCGCCTCCGTGACCGCGCCCGGCCCCGCCACCTCGGAGACCTCCGCGCCCTGCAGCAGCCGCTTGACCGGGACCTCCAGCTTCTTGCCGGTCAGCGTGCGGGGCAGGGCCGGCACCCGCACGATCACGTCCGGCACGTGCCGGGGCGACAGCCGCGCCCGGACGGCCGCGGTGATCCGGCCGCGCAGGTCCTCGTCGGACTCGCCCGACGGGCCGGCCCCCTCCCCACCGCTCACCACGAACAGCGGCATGAAGTAGCCGCCGTCGTCCTCCTCGACGCCGACGACCAGGCTGTCCGCCACGCCGGGCAGCTGCTCCACGACGTCGTAGAGATCGGCGGAGCCCATCCGTACGCCCATCCGGTTCAGCGTGGAGTCGGACCGGCCCGACACGACGACCGACAGGTCCTCCGCCACGGTCACCCAGTCGCCGTGCCGCCACACCCCGGGGTAGGTGGCGAAGTAACTCGCCCGGTAGCGCACGTCGTCGGGGTCGCCGACGAACCGCAAGGGCATGGACGGCAGCGGCGCGGTCACCACCAGCTCGCCCTGCTCGCCGGTGAGCGGCCGCCCCGACGCGTCCCACGCCGCCAGCGCCACGCCGAGCGCCGGGGCCTGGATACGGCCGGCCCGCACCGGCAGCAGCGGGGTACCGCCCGCGAGCACGGAGCACACGTCGGTGCCGCCGCAGATGGACTGGAGCCACACCCCGGGCACGAGCCGTTCGTGCGCCCACCGCCAGGTGCTCTCCGCCATCGCCGACCCGGTCTGGAGCACCGACCGCACGGCGCCCAGGCCGAGCTCGGCCGCCGGGTCGAGCCCCGACCGCTGCACCGCCGCGAGATAGGCCGCGCCCACCCCGACCAGCGTCGCCCCGGTCCGCTCGGCGACCCGCAGCGCGCCGGCGGTGTCGGGGAACGTCGGACTGCCGTCGTACAGGACGATCGTGGAGCCGTGCAGCAGTCCGCCGACCAGGAAGTTCCACACCATCCAGCTGGTGGAGGTGACGAACAGGTACCGGTCCTCGGCCCGCAGATCGCAGCCGAGCCCCAGCGCCTTCAGCAGTTCGACGACGATGCCGCCGTGGCCCTGCACGATCCCCTTGGGGATGCCGGTGGTGCCCGACGACCACAGGATCCACAGCGGATGGTCGAAGGAGACGTCCGCGAAGTCCGGGTCCCGGCCGGTGGACGGCAGCGCGGACCACGCCGTCAGCCCGACCCCGGCCCGCAGCGACCAGGAGTCCGTGTCCGACGGGAAGAGATGGCCGACGGCGAGGACGTGCCGGACCGTGGGCAGCCCGTCGACGAGTTCGGCGACCGTGGCGCGCTTGTCGTGCGCCTTGCCGCCGTAGCGGTAGCCGTCCGCGGCGACGAGCACCACCGGCTCGGCCTGCCGCAGCCGGGAGAGCACGCTGGGGGTGCCGAAGTCGGGGGAGCACGCCGTCCACACGGCGCCGACCGCCGCCGACGCCAGCAGCGCCACCACCGCCTGCGGCAGGTTGGTGAGATACCCGGCGACCGTGTCGCCGGGCCGCACCCCCATCCGCCGCAGCGCCGCCGCGACGTCCGCGACCTCGCGGCGCAGCCGGTCCCAGGACCACTCGACCGGCTCGCCGCCCTCGTCCACGGCGACCAGCGCCGGCCGGGCGTCGGTCGCCCGCGCGAGGCACCGCTCGGCGAAGTTCAGCCGCGCGCCGGTGAACCAGCGGGCGCCCGGCATCCGGGCGTCCGCCAGCACCTCGTCGTAGCCGCCGACCTCGTCGAGGCCGTAGTACTCCCAGACCGCCGACCAGAAGGCGGCCGGTTCGGCGGAGCTCCACCGCCACAGCTCGGCGTACCCGGCGAACCGCAGATCGCGGGTCCGGGCCAGCCAATCCATGAACAACGCGACGTTGGACTCCTCCAGCTCGCACCGCCCGGGGGCCCAGAGCGGCGCACCGCCGGGGCCGCCCCACGGATCGTCCGCGCCGGCCTCGCGGCCCCGCGGGTCCGTCTCTCCTACGACGTCCGTGCTCACGCGTGCTCCAGCGCCCGGATCAGTTCCTCGGCCCGGGGCCACTCGCCGTACCCGGAGGCCGGGTTGAGGTGCCCGACCGGGCCCAGCTCCACCGTCTCGGCGCCCCATGCGCGGGCCAGCTCGGTGACCCGCTCCGGCTCGCCCAGCGGGTCGTCGGAGCTGACCGCGACCACGGCCGGGAACGGCAGGAGCGCGCGCGGCACGGGGGTCCAGCCGTGCTCGGCCAGCTCGCCGGGGGCCGGGTGGCCCGCGGGCAGCGGCGTCTCCAGGTCCGGCGGCGTGGCGAGCAACGCGCCCACGACGTCGGCACGCGTGCCCACGACGTCGGCGCGGTGGCGCAGCGCCCAGTGCACGGTGGTGGCGCAGCCGGCGCTGTGCGCGACCAGCAGCACCGGTCCGTCGACCGCGCTGATCGTCGCGTCGAGGGCGGCGATCCGGGCGTCCAGGTCGAGCCGGTCGCCCGGCGGCGGGGGGACGGTCGCGACGGCCCGGCCGGCGCCCACCAGCCGGTCGGCCAGCAGGGTCTGCCAGTGGTCCGCGACATGGTCGCGCAGGCCGGGGACGACGACCACGGTGGGCTCGGGGACGGTGACCGTGGTGGGCTCGGGGACGGTGACCGTGGTGGACTCGGGGGTGGTGCTCATGAGGTGCTCTCCGCGGGGAGTTCGGGCTCCGCGGCCGGCGCCGGGTGGCCGCCGATGCGGAGCAGGTCGCGCTCGTACCAGTGCCGGCCGACCAGGAAGGCGGCGGTGGCCGCGATCGCGACGAGGGGCATGACCCGCAGGGCGCCCAGCAGGCCCACGTGGTCCGCGAGGACGCCGGTCAGCGCCGGGCCGGGGGCCAGGCCGAGCAGGCTGTTGGCCAGCGTGAGGGTGCCGAAGGCGGTCGCGGCGACGTTTGCGGGGGTCAGGTTCGCCACCATCGCCGCCGCGGGTCCGGCGGAACCGGCCGACAGCAGGGCGCCGAGCCCCAGCGTGATCAACTGGGCTGGCCCGTTGGGCAGTTGGAAGGCGACGGTGAGCAGTACCAGGGAACCGATGCTGCAGCCGACGGCGACGGCCCACTTGCGGATCGGGACGCCGGCGCTGATCCGGTCGGAGGCGACGCCGCCGAGGATCATGCCCACGCCGATGACCAGCGCGTACACCCCGGCCGCACTGCCCGACTTGGCCGTCGTGAGGTGGTAGTAGCGGTTGAAGTAGCTCGGCAGCCAGGACAGCAGGGTGGCGGCGATGAACAGCTGCAGACCGCTGCCGACGTAGGCGCTGATGACGGAGACGGAGGAGAACAGCCGGGGCAGATGGGCCCGGAGCGGCGCGCTCGCCTCGGCGGCGTCCTCCGGCGTGTCGCCGAGGTCCGCGGCCGGCACGAGCTTGCGCTCCTTGACGACGACGCCGTAGACCGCGGCGAGCACCAGGCCGAGGATGCCCATCACGGCGAACGCCCAGCGCCAGCCCGCGGCGTCGGCGACCGCGCCGCCGATGGAGACGCCGAGCACGGCACCGAACGCGCCGCCCGCGATGAAGGCACCGGAGAGGGTGGCCCGCAGGGCGATGGGGAAGATGCTCAGCACCACGGCGATGCCGACGCTGCCGTAGGCCGCCTCGCCGATGCCGACGAAGAGCCGGGCCACGAACATCTGGCCGTAGTTCGCCGATATCGCGCACCCGATGGTGGCGATGGACCACAGGGTGGCGGCGAGCAGCAGGCTGCGCACCCGCCCCCACCGGTCGGCCATCAGGGACATGGGGAAGGTCAGCACGCCGACCGCGAGGGCCACGATGCTGCTGAGCGAACCGAGGGCCCCGTCCGACAGGAGCCACTCGGACTTCAGCATCGGGAAGACGGCGTTGAGGACCTGCCGGGACATGTAGTCGGACAGCAGCAGGCCGAAGCTCAGCGCGAAGACCGTCCAGGCATAGCCGCGGCCCACGGGCCAGACCGGTTCGGAGGCCGGCCCGGAGGCCGACGGGGTCGCCGCCACGGCCGGAGCCGGGGACTGCGCAGTGGTGTGAAACTCCATTGTCATCACCTCTACTGCTCGAAACTGCAGGGGAGTTGCAGGTCAGAAGGGTCTGTCGCCCACGATCCCGGCGCGCTCCATCTTGCGGACGGCGGGCCAGTAGTCCTGTACGGCGTAGTGCTGGGTGGAGCGGTTGTCCCAGATGGCGACGGAGCCGGGCGTCCAGCGCCAGCGCACCTGGTACTCGGGGACGGCGGCCTGGCTGATCAGGTAGCTGAGCAACTGGCTCGCGCCGGGCGCGTAGTCCTGGCCGAAGCGGACGTTCGCGGGGGTGTGGAAGTTGGTGAAGTGCGTCGCGAAGGCGTTGACGAAGAGGATCTTCTCGCCGGTCTCCGGGTGGGTGCGCACCACCGGGTGCTCGGCGTCCGGGTACTGCTCGTGCAGCGCGAGCCGCTTCTCCTCGGGCATCACGGCACCGAAGCTGGCCTCGATGCTGTGCCGCGCGCGCAACCCCTCGATCTGCGCCTTCACCGGGTCGGGCAGCCGGCGGTAGGCCTCCGCCATGTTGACCCAGATGGTGTCGCCGCCGACCGGGGGCGACTCGACGCAGCGCAGCACGGCGCCCATCGCCGGGTTGACGCGCCAGGTGCCGTCCGTGTGGAGGGCGTTCTCGTAGTGCTCCGGCGGGCTGTCGAGGTCCTTGTAGATCCGCACCAGGCCGGGGTGGTCGGGGTCGCTGCCGGCGACCGGGTGGTCCTCCAGCGCGCCGAAGCGCGAGGCGAACGCGACATGGTCGGCGCGGGAGAGGTCCTGGTCCCGCAGGAAGAGCACCTTGTGCTCCAGCAGCAGGCCCTTGATCTCGGCGAACAGCTCGTCGTCACGGGCCGCGTCGGCGAGGTTCACCCCGCGCAGCTCGGCGCCGATGCTGCAGGTCAGCCGCTCGACCTCGATCGACGTACATCGAGCGGCCGGGCGCGCCTGCGCCGGGGCCTGGTCCGACGGCGAAAGGGTGTCTGTCATGGGTGCTCACTCCATGGGGTGACGTGGTGGGGGGTGGGGCGGGGTGGGGCGCCTCGGCCGGCCCGGTCGCCCCGGCCGGTCAGGTCGGTCCTGTCGGTCCTGCCGGTCAGGTCGGTCAGGTCGGTCCTGCGGTCCTGTCGGTCAGGCCGGTCCGGTCGGGCGAGGCCGCCCCGGTCGGCCGGGGCGACGAGGGCCGTCGGCCGGGTCAGAGGACGAAGACGGAGGACCCGGTGGTCCGCCCGGACTCCAGGTCGCGGTGGGCCTGCTCCGCGTCCTTGAGGTCGTAGCGCTGATTGATCTCGATCTTGATCCGGCCCGCGGCGACATGTTCGAACAGCTCGCCCGCGAGGGCGGCGCGCTCGGCCGGGTCGGCGATGTAGTCGGCCAGCGCGGGCCGGGTGACGAACACCGAGCCCGCGACGGCGAGTTGCATGGCGTCGATCGGCGGCACCGGACCCGAGGCGGTGCCGAAGCAGACGAGCAGGCCGCGGCGGGCCAGCGAGGCCAGCGACCCCGCGAAGGTGTCCTTGCCGATGCTGTCGAAGACCACCGGGACGCCCGCCCCGCCGGTCAGCTCCCGCACCCGCTCGGCCACGTTCTCCTGCCGGTAGCGGATGACGTGCTCGCATCCGTGTGCCAGGGCGAGTTCGGCCTTCTCCTCGCTGGACACCGTCCCGATCACACGGATGCCGAGCAGCGCGGCCCACTGGCTGACGATCAGGCCCACTCCGCCCGCCGCCGCGTGCAGCAGCACGGTGTCGCCGGGCTTCAACGGGTGGATCCTGCGCAGCAGATAGGCCGCCGTCAGACCGCGCATGGTCATCGCGGCCGCCGTCTCGCAGCTGATCTGCGGGGGCAGCTTGATCAGATGCGAGGCGGGCATGACCCGCTCCGTGCTGTACGCACCGAGCGGACTTCCGGTGTACGTCACCCGGTCGCCCGCGGCGACGTCGGTGACGCCCTCGCCGACCGCCTCCACCACGCCCGCGGCCTCGACGCCCATGCCGTCGGGCAGCCGGACCGGGTACAGGCCGGTGCGGAAGTAGGTGTCGGCGAAGTTCAGCCCGACGGCCTCGTGCCGCACGCGCACCTCACCCGGGCCGGGGTCGCCGACGGTCACCTCCTCCCAGGTGAGGACGTCGGGGCCACCGGTTTCACGGAAGCGGACGGCGAATGCCACGGGGTGCTCCAGAGAGGGGTCGTAGTCGCGGGGACGGGCGGCCGGGCGGCCGGGACGGGACGGGACGGATCAGGCGTCGCGCAGCATGAAGCCGCGCTGTCCCGGACGGCGGTTGGGCACCATGCCGAGCTGGGCGAGCGTCTCGTCGGTGCTCGCGAAGGTCTCGCCGATCCGGTAGATCTTCCTGGCCTCCGCGCCGGTGGCGATGTCACGGCCGAGCGCCTCGGAGATCTGCACCATCTGCTCGACCTGCTCGACGCTGGACATGCGCTCGCCCTTGCGCCGCCACAGGTTGTCCTCGTTGCCCACCCGGACGTGCACACCGAGCGCGATGCCGATCGCGTTCATGGGTGCCACCGCACGCATCGAGCTCTCGATGGTCAGGACGGCGCCGTCGGGGACGCGGCGCACGAACTCGATCAGGTCGGCGGGGTGCCGGCCGGCGAAACCGCCGCCGATGGCCACGTAGTTGAGGACCAGCGGGCCGGTGTAGACACCGGACCGGATCAGGCGCTCCACGGTTTCGAGCTGCGCGAGGGTGGCGAGCTGGAAGTGCGGCTGGATACCGCTCTCGCCGAGCCGCTTGAGGTGCTCGAGGTAGAAGTCGGGACCGGCCTCCAGGTACATGTCCCGGTACGCCTTGTAGTAGTCGGGCTTGGCGATCGAGGTGCCTTCGAGATCGTCGTCGGTCATGATCTCGACGATGTTCATCTGGCTGGTGTTGATCGCGATGGTGACCTGGTCGGGCTTGGGGTCCAGGTCGGCGAGCATGTGACGGCTGTCGAAGTCGAGCCACTTGGCCTCCGAGCCCTCGCCCTCGGGGGCGAAGGAGATCGACCCGCCGATCTGCAGGACCATGTCCGGCACGGCCTCGCGCAGTCGTCCGATCAGCTCGTTGAACATGGACAGCCGCTTGGAGCCCTTGCCGTCCAGCTCACGGACGTGGATGTGCAGCACGGTCGCGCCGGCGTTGTAACAGTCGACGGCCGCCTGGACGTGCTCGTCCATGGTCAGCGGCAGGTCGTCCGCGTCGCCGGGCAGCCACTCGGGGCCGTAGGGCGCGGCCTGGATGACCAGCTTCTCCTGGTTCTCCGGGAAGAGAGAGTCGTCGTGGAAGTGCACGGTGCGTCTCCTTGAGGTGGGGTTGACGGGTACGCCTGAGCTGCCGCGGGCACGGCGAAGAAGCCCTGCGGCGAAGGGGGTTGTCGCTACGACGAGGTGATGACGGCGGTACGAGGGCGGCTTCGCGGCTGCGGCGCGGTGACGGGCTCTCCGGCTGGCGGCCGGCGGCTGGCGGCTCTGTGGCTTACGGCTCTACGGGCTCTACGGGCTCTACGGCTCTACGGCTCTTGATCCATCCGCCCGGGCGGCAGCGAACCGGTCCGGAGGGAGCCCCCTTGGGGGAAGTTGCAGCGGGCTCCCTCCGGGGCCGGCCGCCTGTGCGGTGCTGCAAAGGTAGGGCGGCCGACACGGGCCCGCTTTGCCTGCCGTGACACGTGACTTGTCAATCGGGGACACCGGCCGCCGCCCCGCCGCCGGGATTGCGGCGCCACTCCCGCGGCCCGACGCCGTAGTGCTCGTGGAACCAGCGGGAGAAGGCGCTCAGCGAGGAGAACCCGAGCAGCGTGGACACCTCGGTCAGGGACCGGCTCGGGTTCGGCACGAACTGCTCCGCGAGCGCCGTACGGGTGGACTGGAGCAGCGAGGAGAACGTCTGCCCGGAGCGCGCCAGATGCCGGTGGACGGTGCGCCGGTCGACGCCGAGGCTGCGCGCGACCTGCTCGATGGAGCAGCGCCCGGTCGGCAGCAGCGCCTCGATGAGATCGCGCACCCGGTCCGCCTCGGTCGCCTCCCGGAAGGTCGCGACGGGCTCGAAGTACTGCCGGGTGTAGCTGCGCAGCTGCGCGTCGGCCATGGCGTTGGCCGCGTCCAGGTCGTCGGCGTAGAACTCGATGCCGTTGAAGCCGCGGTCGAACTCGATCACGGGCCCGAACGCCCGGCGGTGGCTCGCGGTGTCGCGCGGCGCCCGGTGCGCGAAGCAGACCGCCGACGGGCGCCAGTGCGGGCCGAGGAAGCCGCAGAGCACCCGGTGGAACGCGGCCACCGCCAGCTCCGTGCCCTGCCGGGTCGGCTGCGGCTCGCCCAGCCGTACGTCGACCTTGAGCGTGGCGACGCCGTTGCCCTCGGACAGCCGGGCGTGCAGGACCTCGTTGTAGGTGTGCTGGTGGCGGATGAGCAGGGCCAGGGCGCTGCGCACGTCGGGTTCCTCGCGGACGAGGAGGCTGATCGGGCCGAGGTTGGAGAAGCGCCGCAGCTCGGCCAGGAGCAGGCCGAAGTCCTCGCGCGCGGAGGTGGCCGCGGACAGCTCCAGCAGCCGGACCACGGCCGTACCGGAGATCCAGCGGTCCTGGACGGCCAGGTCGGCGGTGTCGAGGCCGACGCTCTTCATCAGCGCGCGGGGGTCGAGACCGAGGGAACGGCTCAGCTCGACGTATCCGTTCAGCGCGGCGGTGCGGACAAGGGGCCTCATGGGCACGCTCCAGGGCTGCGGGTCCCCAGAAGTTAAGTTTCTCGTCCCCTTGCGTCAAGCACTCCGGCCAGGTGATTCATAGCATCCCCGTCGACGCGGGACGGCGATCCCGGTCCCCGTTCATCCGACCTCGTGGAGGCGACCATGGCCGACGATCCGCCGACCGAGCCGAGTCCGGGCCCCGCCGCCGAGCCCTTCCCCCGCCCCGCCGCCGAGCCGTTCACCGGCCCTGTCCTCTGGTACGGCGCCGAGCTCGCAGGGCGCGAGGACGACTGGGCGCTGACGCTGACCGCCGGGCAGTGCGCCGAACTGCGCACCGCCGTGCACACCGCGCGCGAGCGGGGCGCCACCCTGCTGCGGATGACCGTCGGCGACTTCCCGCTGCCGACGCTCGCCGCACCGCTCGCGCGCGTCGCCGCCACGCTCGCCACGGGCCGCGGTCTCGCGCTGCTCCGTGGTGTGCCGGCGGACCTGCTCGGCGAGGCGGAGGCGGGCACGGTGCTGCGCGGCATCGGCCAGTACCTCGGCCGGCCCGTCCCGCAGACCGCCGACGGCCGCACCCTGTGCCACATCCGGGACGCGGGGGAGCTGCCGTACGGCGGCACGGGCCCGGTCCCGGCGACGGGGCCGGCGTGTCCGGCGGGTGACCCGGTGCCGGCGTATTCGGCTGGTACCCCGGTGGTGGCGGGTCCGACCGGTGCCCCGGAACCGGTCCGTACCGGCGCCGCGCAGCCGTTCCGGACCGCGGAGTCGGATCTGCTCGGGCTGCTGTGCGTCCGCCCGGCCCGCTCGGGCGGCAGCGTCCTGCTGGCGGGTGCGGCGGCCGTGCACAACACGGTGCTCGACACGCGGCCCGACCTCGCGGAACTGCTGTACCGCAGCCACACGTTCGGCGAGGTCGGGGAGCCGGGCGAGGAGCGGCCGTACCAGACCTCCCCGATCGTGGTCAGGGACGGCGACCGGCCGAGCATGCGCTACGACCGCGGCCGCCTGGACGGCACCGGGGCCGAGCTGTACGACGCCCTCGACGCGGCGGCCGCCTCGCCCGCCGTACGGCTGGAGGTGGACCTGCGCCCCGGCGACCTGCTGCTGCTCGACAGCCATGTGGTGCTGCACGGGCGCACGGCCTACGAGGACGTCGTCGGACCGGGGCGCGGGCGGCATCTGCTGCGGCTGTGGCTGGCCCGCGAGACCGCCCCCGCGGTCGCGGCCGACCGGGCCCGCCGCGGGATCGCCCCGCGCGACGTCATCCGCCCCCGGAACCTGCGCACGGCCCCGCCCGGCCGCGCCCGCGCGACGGACCGGCGCCCGCGCTGATCCGGCGCCCGCGCCGCCCCACCCCGCCCCGTCCCGACCTCACCGACCCGTCCCGCCCCGACCTCACCGACTCGACCCGCCCCGACCTCACCGACTCGACTCGATCCGCCCCGCCGACCGGAGGACCCGCCGCCATGACCAATCTCGCCACCCTCCTGCTGACCTCCGCGGCAGCGCACGGGGAGCGTGTCGCCGTGCGCCACGACGACAGCACCCTGACCTACCGGCAGCTGGACGAGGCCAGCGCCCGGCTCGCCGCGGCGCTGCGCGCCCACGGCGTACGGCCGGGCGACCGGGTCACCATGACCCTGCCGAACGTGCCCGCCTTTCCCGTCGTCTACTACGGCATCCTGCGCGCCGGAGCCGTCGCGGTGCCGATGAACCCGCTGCTGAAGGAGCGGGAGGCGGCGTTCGTGCTGCGCGACTCGGGGGCGCGGGTGGCGCTGGCGCACCCGGCCTGCGCGGACGAGGTCGCGAAGGCGGCGGCAGCGGCGGGGACGACGTTCCTGACGACGGACGCCGCCACCGGAAGCGGCACGGACGCCACCACCGGGAGCGGCACGGACGCCGCCACCGGAAGCGGCACGGACCCCGTCACCGAGAGCGACACGGACCTCGCCCCGGCCGACGCGGGTGTAGTGGACCGCTCCGACGACGCCACCGCCGTCATCCTCTACACCTCGGGCACGACCGGCACCCCCAAGGGCGCGGAACTGACCCACCGCAACCTGCTGAGCAACACGTCCACGACCGCCGAGACGCTGCTCCGGCTCGGCCCCGACGACGTGCTCTTCGGCGGCCTGCCGCTGTTCCACGCCTTCGGGCAGACCTGTGCGATGAACACCGCCGTGGCCGCGGGCGCGACGCTGACCCTGCTGCCCCGGTTCGACCCGGTGACGGCGCTGGAGATCATGCACCGTGACGAGGTCAGCGTCTTCCTGGGCGTACCGACGATGTACTCGGCGCTGCTGCACGCCGAGCGGCCGGGGGACCGCCCCGCGGCGCCGCCGCGGCTGCGGCTCGCGGTGTCGGGTGGCGCCGCCCTGCCCGTCGAGGTGCTGCACGGCTTCGAGAAGACGTTCGGGGCGCCGGTCCTGGAGGGCTACGGCCTGTCGGAGACCTCGCCGATGGCCGCCTTCAACCACCCCGACCGCCCGCGCAAGGCGGGTTCGATCGGCACGCCGGTGCGGGGCGTCGAACTGCGTCTGGTGGCGGACGACGGGACCGTACTGGACCCGGCCGCGCAGGACGCGCGGGACGCGATCGGCGAGATCGCCGTCCGCGGCGAGAACGTGATGAAGGGCTACTTCGCCAACCCCGACGCCGACGCCCTGGCCTTCCGCGACGGCTGGTTCCACACCGGTGACCTGGCCCGCGTCGACGAGGACGGCTGCTACTTCATCGTCGACCGCAAGAAGGACCTGATCATCCGGAGCGGCTACAACGTCTACCCGCGCGAGATCGAGGAGGTCCTCTACGGCCACCCCGCGATCGCCGAGTGCGCGGTGGTCGGCGTGGCGCACCCCTCGCACGGCGAGGAGGTCGCCGCGGCCGTCGTGCTGCGGCCGGGCGAGCGGGCGACGGCGGACGAGATCCGCGCCTACGCCAAGGAGCAGGTGGCTGCCTACAAGTACCCCCGCGTGGTGACGGTCGTTGCGGCGCTCCCCAAGGGCCCCACCGGCAAGATCCTCAAGCGCGAACTCGCGGCGGACTGGCCGATTTCGGAGGCGTGAACACCGGGACGGGACGGGGGTGATGGCGGGCGGCGGACCGCAGGGTGGACGTGAAGTAAATGTGAAAGATCGACGAGATGCCTGCACGGTGCAACCGTTTTCTCTCACCAAAGGTCAACTCCAGGTAAGCACGCATGTCTTGGAGGGGAACCCATGCTTCGGTCCCGTCATCAGCGCTCCCGTCGTCCCGCGTTCGTGGGTGTCACCGTCGTCGGTGCCGTCCTGGCCGGTGGACTGTTGATCGGTCTGCCCGGTGGGGCGAGCGCCGCCCCGTCGGGCCTCGCCGACGACTACAACGGGGACGGCTACCGCGATCTGGCGACCAACGCCCCGGGCGCCGTCGCCGGCGGCAAGGCGAAGGCCGGGGCCGTGGTCGTCAACTACGGTTCGTCGAGCGGTGTCAGCGCCTCGCGCCACAAGGTCACCTCGCAGAGTTCGGCCGGTGTGCCGGGCGCCTCGGAGACCTCCGACCGCTTCGGCACCGAGCTCGCCGGCGGCGACCTCAACAACGACGGCTACGGCGACCTGGTCGTCGGCACGCCGCTGGAGGACGTCGGCAGCGACGCCGACGGCGGTTCGGTCACCATCCTGTGGGGCAGCTCGTCCGGCCTGTCGGGCGGTACGACGATCAGCGACCCCAACGCCTCGGGCCACGACCGGTTCGGCCAGTCCCTCGCGGTCGGCGACTTCACCGGGGACGGCAAGGCCGATCTGGCGGTCGGTTCCACCGGCAAGGACGTGTGGATCTTCAAGGGCGGCTTCACCAAGTCCGGCGGCGCGGCGGGCAAGCTGCGCCTCGACGCGCAGATCGACTCCGGCGCGGCCCCCGACGGCGCCGTTCAGCTGGCAGCCGGGGACTTCGACAACGACGGCAAGGACGACCTGGTGATCGGGTCCGCCACGGGCAACTTCGTCTACCGGGGCGGCTCGGCGGGGCTCACCTTCCAGACCGAGGCGGGCGCGGGGTACTCGGACGCGCTCACCGTGGCCGACTTCGACCGCGACGGCCACGACGACCTGGTCGTCGGCAACGACTTCGTCTCCGTCCTGCCCCAGCCGGCGAAGGGCGGCTACGCCACCGTCTTCTACGGCGGCACGGCCGGCGTCGACACCACGCGCAGCGCCCTGTTCAGCCAGGCCACGGCGGGTGTGCAGGGGACGGACGAGTCCGAGGACTGGTTCGGGGCCTCGCTCGCGGCGGGCGACGTCAACGGTGACGGCTATCCGGACCTCGCCGTCGGCGCGACCGGGGAGGACATCGGCTCGGCCTCCGACGTGGGCACCGTCTGGGTGCTGCGCGGCGGCAAGTCCGGCCTGACGGCGACCGGCGCGCAGTCCTTCAACCAGGGCACCGCGGGCGTGCCGGGCGCCAACGAGACGGGCGACCTGTTCACCCACGCTCTCCACCTCACCGACCTCAACAAGGACGGCCGCGCCGACCTGGCGGTGGGCGCGGGCGGGGAGAACAGCGACGACGGCGCCGTCTGGGTCCTGCGCGGCGCCACCGGGGGCGTCACGACCACCGGCGCCGTGAGCTTCGGCGCGACGTCCGTCGGCATCACCAAGTCCGGCGACGACCCCGAGTTCGGGAACGCGATGTCGGGCCAGTGATGTCGCGCTCGTGAGCGGGTCCGTGGACGGCACGGGCCCGCAGGCGGGCTCGTCCGACGCCCGGCCCGGTCCGCGCGACGGGCTCTACGCCTTCGGCTCTCCCCTGTCGGCGGCTGCCGCCCCGGCCGCCGCCGTCAGGGCGCGGGCCGTCTCGGGGTCGGCCGGCAGGAAGGCCTCCAGTTTGAGTTCGGCGAGCGTCACGTCGACGGCGGTGGCGAACGTCGTCACCGTCGTCATCAGGCTCAACTCGCCGTACGAGGAGCGCAGTCGGAGGGGGACCGCGAAGCCGAGCAGTCCCTCCGAGGGTTCCAGGGCGGGCGCGTAGGCGGCGAGTTCGTCCCGCAGGTCCGGCAAGTGATCGAGGCGGGTCAGGATGTGGCGGGACCACTCGGCCAGGTTGCGGATGCGGGGCGCCACGCCGTCCGGGTGCAGCGCCAGCCGGTACACGTTCCTGCCCGGCCCCACCAGCTCGGCCGCCGCGCCCTCCGTGATCACGTCGAAGGCGCTGTTCGCGACGACCAGGTCACCGCGCCGGTCCACGACCACCGCCGGATACGGCAGATGCCCGCGCAGGATCTGCTCGATCGCCGCCCGCACCGGCGCCAGCTCGGGCGCGTCCAGCGAGTTCTCCGGATACACGGGCGCGTACCCCGCCGCCATCAGCAGCTCGTTGCGGTCGCGCAGCGGCAGGTCGAGGGACTCGGCGAGCCGTACGACCATCCGCCGGCCGGGCAGCGACCTGCCGGACTCGATGAAGCTCAGGTGCCGCTGGGTCGTGCCCGCCCGCAGCGCCAGGTCGAGCTGGCTGAGCCGGCGGCCGGTACGGCGTTCGCGGAGCGCGCGGGGGAAGTCCACGCCTCCGTTCTAGCGGGACGCCGGGCGCCCGGCCATTCCCCGCAGGGAATTGTCGCCGCCCCCGCCCGTGCCGACCATCGTGGCCATGGACATCGGCGTACTGCTTCCGACCGGAACCGCCCAGTGGAGCGCGGGCGACGACCCTCGGGACCTGGTCGGCTTCGGCCGCCGGGCCGAGCGCCTCGGCCTCGCCTCGCTCTTCGTCAACGACTCCCTGATCAGCCCCCGTGTCGAGGCCCTCACCATGCTGGCCGCCCTCGCCCCGGCGACGGACCGCGTGGCCCTCGGCACGGCCGCCCTGCTGCCGTTCCTGCGCCTGCCGGTGCAGGCCGCGCAGTCCCTCGCCTCCGTCGACCTGCTCTCCGGCGGCCGGCTGACCGTGACCGTCGGCGCGGGTTTCCCCGGCCGCTTCGGGCAGCCCCTCTACACGCTGTCCGGGGTGCCGTGGGAGCGCCGCTTCGCCCGGCTGGACGAGACCGTCGCGCTGTGGCGGGCGATGTGGGACGGCGCCCGCAGCTTCCACGGCGAGATCCTGCGCCTGGACGACATCCCGCCGGTGACCGTGCCCCATCGCGGGCGGCCCGGCGGGCCGCCGGTCTGGCTGGGCGGCGCGAGCCCCTCCGCGCTGGCCCGCACGGGCCGGTCGTACGACGGCTGGCTGCCCTATCCGCCCGACCCCGCGGAGTACGCCGCCGGCCTCTCCCGCGTCCGCGCGGCGGCCGCCGGCGCGGGCCGGGCGCCCGAGGACGTCACCCCGGCCCTGTTCGTCACCGTACGCGTCGACGACGACGCCGAACACGGCCGCCGGGCCATGGACGCCTACGCCCGCGCCGCCTACGGAATGCCGCTGGAGGAGCTGGAGAAGATCCAGGCCGTCGTCATCGGGCCCGCCGGACGGGTGCGCGAGCGCCTCGACCGGTACGCCGCCGCGGGCGCCCGGCAGGTCGTCGCCCGGCTCGGCGCCCTGGGGCTGCCCGCCCAGCACGCACAGCTCGAACGACTCGCCGATCTGCTCCCGGCACTGCGGGGCGCGGGCGGCCCCGTGGGGGACGGGGCGGGTGTCGGCGCGGGCGGCGGCGCGGGTCCCGGGCCCCGGGTCAGGCGCGCAGGCCCGTGAGCCCGTCGTAGGCCGCCATCACGAGTTCCATCCCCCGGTTGTCGTCCGCGGGTTCGCGCATCTGGTTCGTCACATACGCCACCGTCATCCCGCCCTCGGGGTCGGTCACGACGAGGGAGCCGCCCCAGCCGCCCCAGCCGACGGAGCCGCCGAACAGCCCGTAGCCCATCCCCCAGCGGACCGGCATCCCAAGCCGCCGGTCGTCGCCGCTGAACTGCTCCTCGCCCGCCAGGTCGCAGCCCGCCCGGGACAGCAGCCGCACCCCGCCGACCGTGCCGCCGCAGGCGATCACGGACTGCACGAGGGCGACCGAGCGGGCGTTGCCGAAGCCGCTCGCGGCGGGGATCTGCGCGCGCCGCCACGCCACGCCGTTGCCGTCACGGACCCGCATGGCGGTGGCGGCGGGGGCGGAGGACGGGTCGCCGCCCGGGGCGCTCGCCGCGTAGTCCTCGTCCTGTGACGGCGGCGGGACCGACCGCGCCACCCGGGAGTCGTGCTCGGCGGACAGCCCGATGTGGAAGTCGGCGTCCAGCGGGCCGGCCACCTCCCGCGCGAAGAACTCGCCCAGGGACCGTCCGCCGACCCGGCGCACCACCTCGCCGACCAGGAACCCCTGGGTGAGCGAGTGGTATCCGGCCGCGGTCCCCGGCTCCCACAGCGGCGGCCGCGCGGCCAGCGCCGCCGTCGCGGCGGACCAGTCGTAGAGACCCTCGACGGGGCCGTCCCAGTCGGGCAGCCCCGCGGTGTGCGCGAGCAGGTGCCGTACCAGCACCTTCTCCTTGCCCGCCGCGGCGAACTCGGGCCAGTACCGCGCCACCGGCGCGTCCGGGTCGAGGTCGCCGCGGTCGATCAGGATCAGCGCGCACAGCGCCGTCATCGTCTTGGTGACCGACCAGACGTTGGTGATCGTGTCCCGCTGCCAGGGAGCCGTCCGGTCCGCGTCGGCGAACCCGCCCCAGACGTCCACCACCGGCTTGCCGTCCACGAACACCGCGACCGACCCGCCCGCGTCCCCCGCGTCCAGGAATTCCCCGAGGAGTCGCGGCACCGCGAGGAACAGGTCGTCGTACGAGCCCTGAATGTCGGCCATGCTCCCATTGGCGCGCACCGGCCCGCCGGGGGCAAACGAATTACGGCGGTCAGCTCATCAGCGTCGCGGGGCTGCCGCCGTTCGCCTCGTAGCCCGCCACCGCCAGCGCGCGGTAGACCGCGAACTCGGCCGCCGGATCGCCGCAGAGCGTCCAGGGCAGGGCGCCCACGTGCCCGTCCACGTGTATGAGCTGGTCCATCGCCTCGGACCAGCGCTCCGCGCGCACCAGGAAGAAGACCAGCAGATGGCGCACGTGCGCCAGCATCGGGTCGTCCGGGCGGGCCGAGTGCACCGCGAACAGCGCGCCGTGCATCGCCTTCGTCACGACCTCGCTCTGGTAGAAACCGCGGACCAGGTTCACCTCGGGCAGATGCTCGAACACCGCGAACAGCGGCATCGCCGCGAGCAGCGAGCCCTGCGGCGCGCGGGCCGCCGCGGCCTCGGCGAACTCGTACGCGAGGGCGCGCGAGCCGTGCCACTTCTCGCACCAGTAGTGCAGCGCGGCCAGATGCGCGCCCATGTGGTGCGGGGCGCGGTCCAGGATCTTCAGCCACAGCTTCTCGAACTCCGGCTGCGCGTAGCCGAGCCCCCGCGCCACCGACAGCTCGACGATGTACGGCACCGGGTCGCCCGGGGCCAGCAGCGCGGCCTGGCCGCAGGCGTCCCTGGCCTCCTCCATGATGATCCGGAACTCGTCCGTCCCCGGTGTCGACGTCCGCCACGCCTGCTGCACCAGGAACTCCGCGTGCACGGCCGCGCCCCCCGGGTCCTTCGGCTGCTCGGCCCGCCACACCCGCTGCCACTGGCCGCCCGGCACCTCGCTCACGCCGCCCGGACGCCGCTGCAGCTCCAGCGACGCGGCGCCCGCGAACGCCTGCACCCGCTGCCAGCGCACCTCGCCCTCCGCCGGGGTGCCGGCCAGCAGCTGGGTCGCCGCCCGGTGGTCCTGCGTGCGCTGCACGAGGTCCAGCACGTCCAGCAGGTCCTGGTCCGGGCCGGGCATCCGGACGTCCAGGTCCTCCTCGCGCACGAAGCCGTAGTCCGCCGGGTCCGCGGCGTCCGGGTGCCCCGGCGGGACCTGCTCGATCATGCCGCGGCGGCGCCGCAGGAAGGGAAGCAGCACGCAGCCCATCATGACCAGCGCCATCAGGACCCAGAGAATCTCCATGCCTCAAGCGAACCAGACGCCGCCGACAATTGGCCAACGTGCCCCGGCGGCTGTGGAAAACTCCCGCCGCAGCCTGTGGACAACTCGGCTCCACCCGTGGACAACTCCGCCGCGCCGGTGGACAACTCCCTCTCGCAGGTGGACAACGCGTCACACACCCCGTCCGCACCCGCGCCTCGCGCCCCCGCGGCCGTCCCCCGTCCGGGCCCGGGGGCGGGCGCACCGCCCCGCACCACCCCCGTCGGCGGACTACGCTCGGGGCCCATGAGTGACAGGCACATCAGTCAGCACTTCGAGACCCTCGCGATCCACGCCGGCAACACCGCGGATCCCCTCACCGGCGCGGTCGTCCCGCCCATCTACCAGGTCTCGACCTACAAGCAGGACGGCGTCGGCGGACTGCGCGGGGGCTACGAGTACAGCCGTAGCGCCAACCCGACCAGGACCGCCCTGGACGAGAACCTCGCCGCCCTGGAGGGCGGCCGCCGGGGCCTGGCGTTCGCCTCCGGTCTCGCGGCCGAGGACTGCCTGCTGCGGACGCTGCTCAGCCCGGGCGACCACGTGGTCATCCCCAACGACGCGTACGGCGGCACCTTCCGGCTCTTCGCCAAGGTCGTCTCCCGCTGGGGCGTGGAGTGGTCCGTGGCCGACACCTCCGACCCGTCCGCCGTCCGGGCCGCCCTCACCCCGAAGACCAAGGCGGTCTGGGTGGAGACCCCCTCCAACCCCCTGCTGGGCATCACCGACATCGCCGCCGTCGCCCAGGTCGCCCACGACGCGGGCGCCCGGCTCGTCGTCGACAACACCTTCGCCACGCCCTACCTCCAGCAGCCGCTCTCGCTCGGCGCGGACGTGGTCGTGCACTCGCTGACCAAGTACATGGGCGGCCACTCGGACGTCGTCGGCGGCGCCCTGATCGTGTCCGACCAGGCGCTCGGCGACGAACTGGCGTACCACCAGAACGCGATGGGCGCCGTCGCCGGCCCCTTCGACTCCTGGCTGGTGCTGCGCGGCACCAAGACGCTCGCGGTGCGCATGGACCGGCACAGCGCGAACGCCGGCAAGGTCGCCGACATGCTGACCCGGCACGCGCGCGTGACGAGCGTGCTCTACCCGGGCCTGCCCGACCACCCCGGCCACGAGGTCGCCGCCAAGCAGATGCGCGCCTTCGGCGGCATGATCTCCTTCCGGGTCGAGGGCGGCGAGGAGGCGGCCGTCGAGGTCTGCAACCGCGCCAAGGTGTTCACCCTCGGCGAGTCCCTCGGCGGCGTCGAGTCGCTGATCGAGCACCCCGGCCGGATGACGCACGCCTCCGCCGCCGGTTCCCCCCTGGAGGTCCCCGCCGACCTCGTCCGCCTCTCCGTGGGCATCGAGAACGTCGACGACCTCCTGGAGGACCTCCGGCAGGCGCTCGGCTAGACCCGCCCCCGGCGGGTCGTCGCCGGACTCGCCGGGGTCACCAGCCCGTGAGCGGTGGAGTCGTCTCGGACGGCGGCTCCACCCACGGGCGCGCCGTCAGGGCCCACACCGTGAAGGCGACGGCCGCCGCGCACAGCAGCAGCCACATCAGCCGCCGGGCCGCGCGCCTGCGGCGCAGCATCCGGCCGCCGCGCCGTACGGCGTCCGCGTACAGGTCGGGCGGCACCTGGGGCGCGCCACGCTCCATGATCCGCCGTACGGCGGCCTCGCGTTCGGGCCGGTTCACGACGCCACCGCCTTCGCGCCCCGCACCGGCGCGGGCGCCGGTCCGCGCGGCGGGTGCAGCAGGGTGGCCGTGGCGCGGTCGCACACCGTGTGGACCCGCTCCGTGGGCAGGCCGAGCAGCGCCGCGACCTGTTCCTCGGCGACCCCCTCGTACAACCTGAGCACGAGGACCAGGCGCTCCTGGGGGCCGAGCGCGGCCAGGGCGCCCGGTGCCCGCCGGGCGGAGCGGCCGAAGCCGTGCGGGCGCCAGGCGCCGTGCGCGAACCGGGCCGCCAGATACTGCCGGGCCCGGTCGTACGGATCCTCGCCGCGCAGCCGGTCCCAGCCCGCGTACGTGTGCGCGAGCGCCAGGGCCAGCAGGCGCCGCGCGCGCGGGTTGTCGTCCGGAGCCTCGGCGGTGAGCAGGGTGGCGGCATGCAGCAGCCGCCCGGCCGCGCCCGCCACGAACGCCTCGAACTCCTTCGCCCGGCGGGCGCGTCGCGACGCGTGTCGTTCTCCCACCGCGCCTCCCGACTGCATCCCGGTCACCCGGAGGTGACGGGCCCCGCCCCGCGGCCGAAAGACCGCGCACGACGGGCCCGATCTCATATGAGGCCAGGGGTGGCCCCACGGTCAAGAGCCGGGGAGCCGGACACGGGCGGGCAGGGCGCTCAGGACTGGGGCGACGGCTCCGCGCCGGGCAGGCCCTGGGCGCTCGTCCGGGCGGACAGGGCGGTGTTGAAGCGCATGAGGAGCGTGCAGAACGTCTCGCGCTCCTCGGGCGCCCAGTCGTGTGTCAGCTCGGCCATCAACTGACGCCGCGAGGAGCGGACTTCCTCGAGGCGCGCCTGCCCGCGCGGGGAGAGCTGGAGCACCACCGCGCGCCCGTCCTCGGGGTGCGAGGTGCGCTTGACCAGGCCGGTGTCCACGAGCGGGGCGACCTGCCGCGTCACCGTCGAGGAGTCGATGCCCATGGACGCGGCCAGCGCCTTGACCCCCATGGGGCCTTCCTTGTCCAGGCGGTTGAGCAGCAGGTACGCGGCCCGGTCCATCGAGTTGCGCACCTGGCCGACCCCACCGAGCCGTGTCTGTTCGGCACGGCGGGCGAACACCGCCACCTCGTGCTGCAAGGTGTCGAGGAGACCGGGGTCACCGACGGTCGACATGTCCATCGACATTCCAGGTGTTGTGGGCATGGCCGGGGGCTCGCTTCATGGAGGCTGCTGGGATGGGGGACAGAGTACGCGGCCGGGGGGCGGGGCGTACCGGCGCTGCCCAAACCAGTCTCGGAGGTTGGTCACAGCGGCGCCCACCGAGTGTGAACTGCGATGCTGGAGAGATGAGCTACAGCACGGCCGACTCCTTGCGCTCCGTGACCCTCGACGATGTGCGGGGAGCCCAGAAGATGCTCGCCGGTGTCGCCCGGGTGACCTCGATGGAGGGCAGCAGGCTCCTGTCCCGGCTCGCGGGCACGCCGGTGCACCTGAAGTGCGAGAACCTCCAGCGGACCGGCTCGTTCAAGCTGCGTGGCGCCTATGTGCGGATCGCCGGGCTGCTGCCCGAGGAGCGGGCCGCCGGTGTGGTCGCCGCGAGCGCCGGCAACCACGCGCAGGGCGTGGCGCTGGCGTCCTCCCTGCTCGGGGTCCGCTCGACGGTGTTCATGCCGAAGGGCGCCCCGCTGCCGAAGATCAGCGCCACCGAGGAGTACGGCGCCGAGGTGCGGCTGCACGGCCAGGTGGTCGACGAGACGCTGGCCGCGGCGCAGGAGTACGCCACCGAGACGGGCGCGGTGTTCATCCACCCCTTCGACCACCCGGACGTCATCGCGGGCCAGGGCACGGTGGGCCTCGAGGTGCTGGACCAGTGCCCCGAGGTCGGCACGATCCTGGTCGGCATGGGCGGCGGCGGGCTCGCGGCGGGCATCGCGGTCGCCGTGAAGGCGCTGCGGCCCGATGTGCGGGTCGTCGGGGTGCAGGCGGTGGGCTCGGCCGCCTATCCGCCGTCGCTGTCGGCGGGCCGGCCGGTGTCGATCGAGGCTCCCGCCACGATGGCCGACGGGATCCGGGTCGGGCGGCCCGGCGAGGTGCCGTTCGCGCTCGTCAGGGACCTGGTGGACGAGGTCCGTACGGTCACGGAGGACGAGCTGTCCGCCGCGCTGCTGCTCTGCCTGGAGCGGGCCAAGCTGGTCGTCGAGCCGGCCGGCGCGAGCCCGGTCGCGGCGCTGCTGAGCGCGCCCGGCTCGTTCGCGGGGCCGGTCGTCGCGGTGCTGTCCGGCGGCAACGTGGACCCGGTGCTGATGGAGCGGGTGCTGCGGCACGGCATGTCCGCGCAGGGCCGCTACCTGGCCGTACGGCTGCGCCTGACGGACCGCCCCGGCGCGCTCGCGACGCTGCTCGGGGTGCTGTCCGCGGCGGACGCCAACGTCCTCGACGTGAGCCATGTGCGGACCGATCCGCGGCTCGGGCTCACCGAGGCCGAGGTCGAGCTGCACCTGGAGACGAAGGGCCCGGCCCACTGCGACGAGCTCGGCCGTGCGCTGCGCGAGGCGGGCTACACCGTCATCGACTGAGCCGGGGCGCGCGCCCGGACGGCCCGCCCGGAAATCCGGCGGCGCCCGCCGCCCCGCCGCCGTACCGTGGCACGGTGTGAACGAGGCCGCACCCGTTCGAGTGAAGTCCATTGAGAGACGCGATACATCGCGTTATGGTGTGTCGGGTGGACGGGTGACGTGAGGGCGGGGGACGGTGGCGGCGGGACCGCCGACGGCCGACGTACCGCTCAGTTCCGTCCCCGGTTCCGGTCAATGGTTCATGTGCACTGCTTTCCGACGACCCCGACGACACGGAGACTCACATGCCAGGCGCCATCCATGCCGAAGGCCTGGTCAAGACCTTCGGTGACGTAAAGGCTCTGGACGGCGTCGACCTCGACGTCCCCGAAGGCACGGTCCTCGGCCTGCTCGGGCCCAACGGCGCGGGCAAGACGACCACGGTCCGCTGTCTGACCACCTTGCTGCGCCCGGACAGCGGCACGGCCGTCGTGGCGGGCATCGACGTCCTCAAGCACCCCGACGCCGTCCGCCGCAACATCGGCCTGTCCGGCCAGTTCGCGGCGGTCGACGAATATCTCACCGGCCGCGAGAACCTCCAGATGGTCGGCCGGCTCTACCAGCTGAAGGCCGCGGCGGCGAAGGCGCGCGCGGAGGAGCTGCTGGAGCAGTTCCACCTCGTCGACGCGGCCGACCGCCCCACGAAGACCTACTCCGGCGGTATGCGCCGCCGGCTCGACCTCGCCGCGGCCCTGGTGGTCTCGCCGCCGGTGATGTTCATGGACGAGCCGACGACCGGCCTCGACCCGCGCAACCGCCAGCAGCTGTGGGAGGTCATCAAGCAACTGGTCTCCGGCGGTACGACGCTGCTGCTGACCACCCAGTACCTGGAGGAGGCCGACCACCTCGCGCACGACATCGCGGTCGTCGACCAGGGCCGGGTCATCGCCCAGGGCACCTCCGACCAGCTCAAGGCCCGCACCGGCGGCGAGCGCGTCGAGGTCGTGGTGCACGAGCGGGAGCACATCCCGACCGCCGCCGAGGTGCTGCGCGGCTTCGGCAAGGGCGACACCACGGTCGAGGAGCACACCCGCAAGCTCACCGTCCCGGTCACCGGAGGCGCGAAGCTGCTCGCCGAGGTGATCCGCGAACTCGACACCCGCGGCATCGAGATCGACGACATCGGACTGCGCCGCCCCACCCTGGACGACGTCTTCCTCTCCCTCACCGGCCATGTCGCCGAGCTGACCGCCGAGGAGAACGGGGCGAACGGTTCCGGCGACCCGGCGGCCAAGGAGCCCCGGCAGCAGAAGGAGGCCGCCAAGTGAGCGCCCTGAACGACTCCCTGGTCATCGCCCACAGGAATTTGATTCGCATGAGTCGGATTCCAGAGATGATCATTTTTGGCTTGATTCAGCCAATTATGTTCGTGGTCCTGTTCACCTATGTCTTCGGCGGCTCGATGACCGTCGGCGGCTCCACCGATCCGGACGTCTACAAGAACTTCCTGATGGCCGGCATCTTCGCGCAGACGGTCACCTTCGCCACCGCGGGTGCCGGTGCGGGCATCGCGGACGACATGCACAAGGGGCTGGTGGACCGGTTCCGCTCGCTGCCGATGGCGCGCGGCGCGGTGCTCACCGGGCGGACCCTGGCCGACCTCGTGCAGACCGCGGTGACCCTGTTCGTGCTGGCGATCGTGGCGCTGCTGGTGGGCTGGCGGCCCGGCTTCGAGAACCCGACCAACGTCGGAAAGGTGTTGGCCGGCTTCGGCCTGCTGCTGCTCCTCGGGTACGCGTTCACCTGGATCGGCGCGCTGATCGGGCTGTCGGTGCGCACCCCGGAGGCGGCCACCTCCGGCGGGCTGATCTGGCTCTTCCCGGTCACCTTCATCTCGAACGCGTTCGTGGACTCCTCGCAGATGGCGTCCTGGCTCCAGCCGATCGCCGAGTGGAACCCGTTCAGCGCCACCGTCCAGGCCTGCCGCATGCTCTTCGGCGACCCGGGCGTCTCGCAGTCCGACGCGTTCCCGATGGCGCACCCCGTGTGGGCCTCGCTGCTCTACTCGGTCGTGATCGTCGCGATCTTCCGGACGCTGGCGGTCCGCAAGTACCGCTCGGCGACGGCCTGACGCCGTGACGCCGTGACGGCCTGACGGCGTGACCTCGGACCGGCACGACGAAGCCCCCGGTGTCCGCGGACACCGGGGGCTCGTCCTGGTCAGGGCGCGTGGCAGGGCTCAGCCCGAGTAGGGCTCGGCCTTGAGGATGCGCACCGAGGCCTTCTTGCCGTTGGGCAGCTCGTAGTCCGCGTCCTCGCCGACCTTGTGGCCGATCACGCCCGTGCCGAGCGGGGACTGCGGCGAGTAGGTCTCGATGTCGGAGCTGGCGTACTCACGGGAGGCGAGCAGGAACGTCATCGTGTCGTCCTCGTCGCCGTCGAAGGCGATCGTCACGACCATGCCCGGCGCGACCGTGCCGTCCGCCGACGCCGGCGCCTCGCCGACCTGGGCGTTCTCGAGAAGCTGGGTCAGCTGGCGCACACGGAGCTCCTGCTTGCCCTGCTCCTCCTTGGCGGCGTGGTACCCGCCGTTCTCGCGCAGGTCGCCCTCCTCGCGCGCGGCCGCGATCTTGGCGGCGATCTCCGTGCGCGCAGGACCAGTAAGGTGCGCAAGCTCGTCCTTGAGCTTGTTGTACGCCTCCTGGGTCAGCCAGGTGACGTTCTCGCTGGTCTGGGTCACAGGTGCTCCTCGTCGGTACTGGGAATACAAAGCATCGCCCTACCCAGAAGAATGCTTCCTCACGGAAGGGCGAAACCACGAGCCTAACAATTCAAGCGCCGAAGGGGGAGGACATAAGGCACTGAATTTCCATAGGCCCTGGTCAGCGCCGACAAGGCGAGGGTGATGTGCGACCGGGGCGCGTGCGCCGGTCAGCCGCTGTGGCAGCCCAGCAGTTCGGCGGTGGTGCCCCGGGCGGTCGTACGGAGCGTGACGACCTTGTCGATCCGGGTGGCGCTGCCGTCGAAGTGGAAGTCCGCCCGGCCCACCTCGCTGCCGTCCGCGGCCTGTGAGCGCAGGGTGCAGTAGCCGTCCGTGCCGGCGTCCTTGTGGACCTCGAGGTGCACCTGCACGGCGGTGTCGTTGGCCTGGAAGGTGATCACCTGGGCGCTGATCTCGGTCCCGCCGACGTAGTCCCAGGCGAACCAGCCGACCGCGGCGGCCAGCAGGGATCCCATGACGATCGCGGCGATTCTGAGCCGTCGGTCGGAGCGCTCGTCCGAGGAACGGCCGTAGCGGCCCTCGGGCAGCCGCGTGCTCGCCGTACTCATGATCGTCCTCTCCGCGGAATTATTCGCCCCCCGATTCGGTCACTATAGAAGCCGCCGATCGCACCCCGACCCATCGGGGCGCCGACCTACCGAGGATTGAGTCTTGACTGACCAGCTGCGACTGATGGCCGTCCACGCCCACCCCGACGACGAGTCGAGCAAGGGCGCGGCGACCATGGCGAAGTACGTGTCCGAGGGGGTGGACGTGCTGGTCGTGACCTGCACCGGCGGGGAGCGCGGCTCCATCCTCAATCCGAAGCTCCAGGGCGACACGTACATCGAGGAGAACATCCACGAGGTACGCAAGAAGGAGATGGACGAGGCCCGCGAGATCCTCGGCGTCCACCAGGAGTGGCTCGGCTTCGTCGACTCGGGTCTGCCCGAGGGCGACCCGCTGCCGCCGCTGCCCGAGGGCTGCTTCGCGCTGGAGGACGTGGACAAGGCCGCCGGAGAGCTGGTCAAGCAGATCCGTTCCTTCCGTCCCCAGGTGATCACCACCTACGACGAGAACGGCGGCTACCCGCACCCCGACCACATCATGACCCACAAGATCTCGATGGTGGCGTTCGAGGGCGCGGCGGACACCGAGAAGTACCCGGAGTCCGAGTTCGGCCCGGCGTTCCAGCCGCAGAAGCTGTACTACAACCAGGGCTTCAACCGCCCCCGTACCGAGGCGCTGCACCAGGCGCTGCTGGAGCGGGGCCTGGAGTCGCCGTACGGGGACTGGCTCAAGCGGTGGAAGGAGTTCGAGCGGGCCGAGCGCACGCTGACCACGCACATCCCGTGCGCGGACTTCTTCGAGATCCGTGACAAGGCGCTGATCGCGCACGCCACGCAGATCGATCCGGACGGCGGCTGGTTCCGGGTGCCGATGGAGATCCAGAAGGAGGTCTGGCCGACGGAGGAGTACGAGCTGGCGAAGTCGCTCGTCGATACCTCCCTCCCCGAGGACGACCTCTTCGCGGGCGTCCGCGACAATGCCTGACATGAGCGCAAGTGTGAGCCTGGCAGTGACCCACCTCGTCCCCCTCGCCAAGGAGGTCGACGAGAACAAGGTCACCCCCGGTGTCCTGGGGTTCATCGTCTTCGCGGTGATGGCCCTGGCCGTGTGGGGCCTGATGAAGTCCATGAGCAAGCACATGGGCAAGGTCGACTTCAAGGAGTCCTCGGACGCGTCCGCGGCGGCCGAGCCGACCGACGCCGTCCCGGCGGACGCCGAGCCCCGGCAGGGCTGAGAGCGGCCCCGCGGGCCGGACGCGACCCGGCGGGGCCGCCGCCGCGACCGGCCGGGGCGGCCGCCGAGCCGCCCCGTCTCGCGGGGTACCCGTGGGCGTCACTGCCGGGCGGCCGGTACGGCCACCCCCATGACCTCGCGGGCATGGCGGCTGGGCACCATGCCGAGCCGCCATGCCTGCCACCCCGCCTCCAGCCCGGCGCCCCGCTCCAGCAGCAGCTGGTACGCCTCGATGTAGTCGCCGAGCTTCTCGTCGCGCAGGGCGTGGCCCGTCCGGGCGAGCTGCGACAGGTCCTCCTGGGCGACCGCCGTGCCCACCTCGATGCCGCCGGGCGCCGCGTACGGCAGCAGCGTGCAGCGCAGGAAGCGCGCCCAGTCCTCGCCCCGCCGGTCGCCGTACGAGGTGAACAGGGTGAGCGCCTGGTCGCACAGGTCCAGCGCCTGCGCGGCACGGCTGTTGCCCGCCTCGACGACCGCCAGCTCCAGGCAGGTCCACGCCTCGCCGTGGGCGACGCCGATGCGCTGGAAGTCGGCGCGGGCGTCGACGAGCAGCTGCCGGGCGAAGCCGGAGTTGCGCAGCGAACCGGTCCGCGCCGCGCTCTGGTCGCGGGTGACGCGGGCGGAGTGGTGCCGGGCGCAGGCCAGGCCGTACACGTCGCGGATCCGCGAGAACATCGTCCGGGCCCGTTCCAGCTCGCGCACCGCCTGGTCCAGGTCGCCGGTCTCCTCCAGGGCCTGGCCCAGGTGGTAGAGGGTCCAGGCCTCGCCGCGCGCGTCCTCGTTGTCCCGGTGCCGGGCCGCCGCCTGCCGTAAGCCGTCCACGGCCGGCAGCGGGTCGCCGGCCACCACCCGGGCCCGGGACAGCTGGGTGAGCGCCCAGGCCTCGCCGCGCGCGTCGCGGGTGCGGCCGTAGAGGTCGAGGGCCGTGCGCAGGTGCGCCTCGGCGCCCGGTACGTCGTCCATGCGCAGATACAGCTGGCCCAGCTGGAAGTGGGCCCAGGCCTCGCCGTGCACGGACTTGCCCCGCCGGTGCAGGACCAGGGAGCGGGTGAGCAGGTCGAGGGAGTCGGCGAGGCGGGAGCGGTCGCGTTCCACGGCCGCGAGGGCGTGCATGGTCCAGGCCCGGTCCGTCGCCAGCTCGGGGGCCTGCTGGAGGTCGAGGGCCTCCTGGAGCCGGGCGGCGGCCTCGGTGAGCTGGCCCTGGTGGTGCAGGGTGATGCCCAGCGAGCACAGCGCGCGGGCCGCGCCCGCGTCGTGATGGGCCTGGACGTACAGGTCGACCACGGAGGTCAGCGTGGTGCGGGCCTTGTCCAGCTCGCCCAGCTGACGGGCGGCGATGCCGGTGCGCCACTGCACCGAGCGCACCAGCAGGCCCTCGTCCACGGCCTGGGCCAGCTCGCTGATCTCGCCCAGCCGGTAGAGGTCGCCGCGCAGCAGGCAGTAGTCGCACAGCGCGCCCAGCAGATTGCGTACGGCCGCCTGGTTCACGCCCTCGGCGTGCCGCAGGGTCGCCGTGATGAAGCTCGACTCGTCGTCCAGCCAGCGCAGCGCCTCGTCGAGCGAGGTGAAGCCGTGCGGGCCGAAGCGGTCGGAGCGGGTCGACATGTTGCCGTCGACCAGCCGCAGCACGGAGTCGGCGAGGTCGGCGTAGTTCACGATGAGGCGTTCCTGCGCGGCGGAGCGCTCGGCCGGGTCCTCCTCGTCGAGCAGCCGGGCCTGGGCGAAGGCGCGCACCAGGTCGTGCAGCCGGTAGCGGCTGCCGCGCACCTGGTCGAGCAGGCCCGCGCGGGCCAGGGCGTCGAGATGGCGGGTCGCCTCCGGCTCGTCGGTGGCCAGCAGCGCGGCGGCCGCGGCGGTGCCCAGCGAGGCCCGGCCGGCCAGCGCGAGCCGCCGCAGCAGGCGCCGGGCGGGTTCCTGCTGGTCGGTGTAGCGCAGCCACAGGGCGCGCTCGACGGGGGCCACGGGGCCGTACGCGCCGAGGTCGCCGGCCAGCTCCCGGGGCGAGCGCGGGCCGAGCGAGGAGCCCGCGATGCGCAGCGCCAGCGGCAGCCCGCCGCACAACTGCCGTATCCGGTCGCTGGATTCGGCGTCGTACGGTTCCGGGCGGTGCTGTGCGGCGGAGGCGAGCAGTTCCTCGGCGCCGGCCGGGCCGAGCGCCTGGACCGGCAGCCGGTGCACCCAGGCGGGCAGGTCCGCGGGCAGGTCGAGCGGTTCGCGGGCGGTGACCAGGACCAGGCTGTCGGAGCGTTCCGGGAGGAGGGCGCGGACCTGTTCGGGGTCGCGCGCGTCGTCGAGCACGATGGTCACGGGCAGGCTCGCGGGGTGCTGGCGGTAGAGCTCGCCGAGCCGTTTGACCTGCTGGTCGGGGGACGAGCGTTCGCGGAACAGCAGCTGCTCGCGGGGCGCGCCGAGCCGGTTCAGCAGATGGAGCAGGGCGTCGCGGGTGGTCAGCGGGGTCTCCCCGGCGCTGTCCCCGCGCAGGTCGACGACGCAGGCGCCGCGGAAGTGGTCCTTGAGGTCGTGGGTGGCGCGCAGCGCGAGCGCGGTCCGGCCGGAGCCGGGCGCGCCGTGCAGCACGACGACCGTCGGCCGGGTCTCGGTGTGCGCGCGGGCCGCCTGTACCCACTGCCTGAGCTGCGCCAGCTCACTGCGACGACCGGCCAACGTGCGGTCCGCGTCCGGCAGTTGGGCGAAGGACTGTTCCAGCGCGCTGCGCCTGCGGGCCGCGGCGCTCTTGTCGCTGCCGCGCAGCTTGGGACCCGCCTTGGGGCCGGTGGACGCACTGATCATGCGCTGCTGATCGAGGAACGGGCGGATGCCGCGCACCTCCAGCGCGGTCAGCCACTGGAGGCGCAGCGCCTCCGGCCCGCCGGGCTGGCTCACCGCCCCGGCCCGGTGGTGGGCGGCGGGCAGGTGCGCCCCGGCCACCTTCACCACGGTGGCCGCGGCTCCCACGGCCCCCACGACGGCGCCGGCGCCGAGCGCGGTGCCTGCCCCGGTGCCCAGCGACAGGTCGGCCACCGCGGCGGCGACGGCCGCAACGGCCGCCACCAGCAGGGGAGTTCCGGCGCCCTCGCGGGCGTAGCGCTGCCCGAAGCTGATCTGGCCCGCCTCCGCCTCGGCGAGGGCGCCCGCATAGGCGTCGTACTCCTGCGCCGCCGTCTGCGCCATCGCGTCGAGCGCGGACCGCGCCCTGGTCGTCAGCACCTGCGCGTCGAGCCGCCCGCCCGACCGCCGTACCTCCTCCTCCACCGCCCGCCCGATCATCCGTTCGACCTCCGCCCGATGGCCGTCCCGCATGTCCCGTCCCCCTCCGGCGGCAACTCCTACGCCTACGAGTGTGCTTGGGGCGGGACGCTTGCGCGAGAGAGCGGAAGCGGATCTGTCCGGCGGGACCGGGCGGGACCGGGGCGGGAGGGGCGGGGACCGGGGGCGGCACCCGCCCGTGCCCGCCGTCCCGTGTCCGCCGTCGGGTGGCCCTCGCGCCTTCCGGGCCGTTGATCCACGCCCCGATCCGCGTACTGCGGCAGGATGGATGCCATGCCGAACCGCCTGGGCCATGAGACGTCCCCGTATCTGCTGCAGCACGCCGACAACCCCGTCGACTGGTGGCCCTGGTCCGAGGGGGCCTTCGAGGCGGCGCGGGAGGCGGGCAGACCCGTGCTGCTGAGCGTCGGGTACTCGAGCTGCCACTGGTGCCATGTCATGGCGCACGAGTCGTTCGAGGACGAGGCGACCGCCGAGTACCTCAACGAGCACTTCGTGAGCGTCAAGGTCGACCGCGAGGAGCGGCCCGACGTCGACGCCGTCTACATGGAGGCGGTGCAGGCGGCCACCGGCCAGGGCGGCTGGCCCATGACCGTCTTCCTCACCCCCGACGCCGAGCCCTTCTACTTCGGCACCTACTTCCCGCCCGAGCCGCGGGCCGGGATGCCCTCGTTCCGGCAGGTCCTCGAGGGCGTGCACAGCGCCTGGACCGAGCGGCGCGAGGAGGTCGCCGAGGTCGCCGGGAAGATCGTGCGGGACCTCTCGGAACGGGAGATCGCGCACACCGGCGAGCGGCCGCCGCAGGAGGACGAGCTGGCGCAGGCGCTGCTCGGACTGACCCGGGAGTACGACCCGCAGCGCGGCGGATTCGGCGGGGCGCCGAAGTTCCCGCCGTCCATGGCCCTGGAGTTCCTGCTGCGCCACCACGCCCGCACCGGGGCCGAGGGCGCGCTCCAGATGGCCCAGGACACCTGCGAGCGGATGGCACGCGGCGGCATCTACGACCAGCTCGGCGGCGGCTTCGCCCGTTACTCCGTCGACCGCGACTGGGTGGTGCCGCACTTCGAGAAGATGCTCTACGACAACGCCCTGCTGTGCCGGGTCTACGCGCACCTGTGGCGGGCCACCGGATCGGCGCTCGCCCGCCGGGTCGCGCTGGAGACCGCCGACTTCCTGGTGCGCGAACTCCGCACCGAACAGGGCGGGTTCGCCTCCGCGCTCGACGCCGACAGCGACGACGGCACCGGCCGGCACGTCGAGGGCGCCTACTACGTGTGGACGCCCGCCCAGTTGCGCGAGGTCCTCGGCGCGGACGACGCGGAGCTCGCCGAACGGTACTTCGGCGTCACCGAGGAGGGCACCTTCGAGGAGGGCGCCTCCGTGCTCCAACTCCCGCAGCAGGACGGCTTCTACGACGCCGAACGGGTCGAGTCGGTCCGCGCGCGGCTGCTCGCCGCGCGCGACGGGCGCCCCGCGCCGGGCCGCGACGACAAGGTGGTCGCCGCCTGGAACGGCCTCGCGGTCGCCGCGCTGGCCGAGACCGGCACCTACTTCGACCGGCCCGACCTCGTCGAGGCCGCCGTCGGCGCCGCCGACCTCCTCGTGCGGGTGCACCTCGACGAGCAGGCCCGGCTCGTGCGCACCAGCAAGGACGGCAGGGCCGGCGCCCACGCGGGCGTCCTGGAGGACTACGCCGACGTCGCCGAGGGCTTCCTCGCGCTCGCCTCCGTGACCGGCGAGGGCGTCTGGCTGGACTTCGCGGAACTGCTCGTCGACCACGTCCTCGCCCGGTTCACCGACCCCGCCACCGGCACCCTCTACGACACCGCCGAGGACGCCGAGCCGCTCATCCGCCGCCCCCAGGACCCCACGGACAGCGCCACGCCGTCCGGCTGGAGCGCCGCCGCGGGCGCCCTGCTCGGCTATGCCGCGCAGACCGGCTCCGAACCCCATCGGGCCGCCGCGGAGCGGGCGTTGGGGGTGGTCGCGGCGCTCGGGCCGCGCGTCCCGCGCTTCATCGGCTGGGGCCTCGCGGTCGCGGAGGCGTACCGCGACGGACCCCGCGAGGTCGCGGTGGTCGGCCCGTCCCTCGACGACGAGGCCTCGAAGGCCCTGCACCGTACGGCACTTCTGGGCACGGCGCCCGGCGCGGTGGTCGCCTTCGGCACGCCGGACAGCGACGAGTTCCCCCTCCTCGCCGACCGGCCGCTGGTCGACGGCGCGCCCACCGCCTACGTCTGCCGCAACTTTACCTGCGACGCCCCGACGACCGACCCGGAACGCCTGCGCGAGGCGCTGGGCGGCCTCTGAACGGCCCTCCGGGCAACCGGTGGTGAGTGGTCGTCAGCCGTGCTCGGCCAGGGCGCGGTTGACGATCGCCTCCAACTGCTCGTGGTGCGCGCCCTTCCAGTACACCCTGTGGCACGCGCGGCACTGCGCGAAGACGTCGTAGGACCGCTCGGTGCCGCCCTTGAGCCGGTCCGCGACCTGTTCCTTGGTGGCCCGCTCCAGCACCCCGTTGCACGCGGTGCAGCGGGTCCACGGGCGCAGCTCGGGGGCGAAGCGTTCGAGGACGTCGCGCAGCTGGTCCTCGGGGCGGGTGCTGTAGACGAACGCCCCGGCCCACAGCTCGCGGCGGCGCAGCAGACCGCGGTCGCGGCTGAGCATGACCCGTTTCTCGGCGGCCGAGCGGGCGGCGAGGGCCGGGTCGCCGATGTCGGTCGACTCGTAGGCGGCGTCGACCCCGAGCAGCCGCAGCCGCCGCGCGAGGGTGCCGAGGTGCACGTCGAGCAGGAAGCGCAGGGGAGCCCCGGGCACCCGCTGGGGGCGGTCGACCGGGGCCACCGTCACGGTCTCGCCGGCGGCCGGCACATGGGAGGCGGGCACCGGGCGCCCGTCGACGTTCAATGCGCCGACCTCGGTCAGCGGGACGCCCAGCGACTCGACGACATGGCCGAGGGTGGAGACACCGTCCGTCGCGACCGCGGTGGCGCCGTGGCGCCGCGCCTGCGGGACGAACACATGCAGTCCGGGGGCGAAGCCGACGTGGATCTCGGGTCCGTTCACCCGGTCAGCATGGCACGGCCGACGGGCACGGCCTCAGTTCTTTTCGGTGCCGAGGCCGTGCTGGAGGACGTCCAGGGTGCGGTCGAGGAGGGCCTGGAAGTCCTCCCGGTGTCCGTTCTCCGCCCAGTACAGGGAGGTCTCCATCAGGCCGCCGATCAACGACATGGCGTAGACCCGCACTTCCAGGCCCTCCGGGTCGCGGCCGGTGCGCTCGGCGATGGCCTGGCAGAGCATCCGCCCGGTGGAGGACATGCTCTGCATCATCCGCGAGCGGACCGCCGGCACCTCGACCATCAGCCGGGTCCGCAGCCGGGAGACCTCGGGGTCCTCGTCCGCGCCCAGCTGGGTGGCCCGGTGCATCACGTACCGGAGGGAGTCCGGCCACGGCTCGTCGGCGGGCCGGGACCGGAGCTCCTCCATGATCAGCGGGTCGTACTCGTCGGTGAGGACGATGTCCTCCTTGGTGGGGAAGTACCGGAAGACCGTCGACGGTGACACCTCGGCGCGCTCCGCGATCTGCTCGATCGTCGTGGCGTCGTACCCCTGCTCGCCGATCAGCCCGTAGGTCGCGGTGCGGATCGCCTCGCGGGTCTTGATCTTCTTGCGCTCGCGCAGACCCAGGGCGGGGCGGTCGGCGGGGGTGGTGGTGCGTTCCGTCATGGTGGTCATTGTCGGTCATCCGCCTCGGGGGCGGCCATGGCCGGTTCCGAGCTGTCCGAGCCGTCCGAGGCGTCCGAGCCGGGGGAGACCGGTGCGTGTCCGGCGGGGAGGCCGTCCCCGTCGTAGCCGCGCGATCCGGCGCCCTCGGGCCGCTCCGCGACCGGCGTGTTCGGCAGGAACACCGCCGCGAGCAGGGCGGCGGCCACCGAGGCGACCCCGCAGACCAGCAGGATCAGGCCCATGCCGTGCACATAGGCGCTGTTCGCCGAGGCGGCGAGATGGGCGGAGCCGACCGTCCGGGCCACGATGTGCGCGGCGACCACGGAGTCCCCGGCGGTGTCCGCGAGCCGGGCGGGCAGCCCGGTGACGTCCAGCCGGTCGCGGAAGGTGCTCGCCAGCAGGGAGCCGAGCAGGGCGATGCCGATCGCGCTGCCGACCTGGCGCAGGGTCATCAGCAGTCCGGAGCCGCTGCCGGCCCGGTCGGCGGGCAGGGCGGCGAGCGCGCCGTCCATCGCCGGGACCACGGAGAAGCCGAAGCCGAGCCCCGCGATCGACAGCCACAGCGCGGTGAAGCCGTAGCCCGAGTCCGCCGTCGTACGGCTGCCGAGGACCGCCGCGAAGGCGAGCACGACGAGCCCGGCGCAGACCACGGCCCGTGAGCCGAAGCGGGTCACCACCGGCGGCGCGCCCTTCGCGGCGACCAGCAGGCCGCCCATCATCGGCAGCAGCCTGAGGCCGGTGCCGAAGGCGTCGTGACCGAGGACCGCCTGGAGGTACTGCGGGAGCACGAACAGCAGCCCGGACATGGTGAACATGACCAGCGTCGCGGCCACGGTGTTCAGCAGGAAGCCGCGGTCGGCGAGCAGCTTCATGTCGAGCATGGGGCGCGCGGAGCGGCGCTCGCGCAGCACCAGCAGCGTCAGCAGTACGGCGGAGACGGCGAACAGGGCGAGGACCAGCGGGTCGCCCCAGCCGCGGTCGGGGGCCTCGATGATGGCGTAGATCAGCGAGCCGAGGCCGGCCGCGGTGAGCGCGGTGGAGACGACGTCGACCTTGGGGGAGGACGGGTCGCGGGTCTCGGGCAGCAGGAAGACGCAGGCCACGACGCCGATCGCGGCCATCGGCAGGTTGATCAGGAAGACCGAGCCCCACCAGAAGTGGTCGAGCAGCCAGCCGCCGATGATCGGGCCGAGGGGCAGGCCCATCGCCGACGACGCCGAGATGATGCCGACCGCCTTGGTGCGCTCGTCGGGCCCGAACAGCGAGGGCAGCACCGACAGCGCGAGCGGCATCACCAGCGCCCCGCCCACGCCCATGACGGCACGTGCGGCGATGACCCAGTTCACGTCGTCGGCCAGGGTGCCGACCAGGGAGCCGGCGAAGAACACCGCGAGGCCGGTGATGAGCATCCGGCGCCGGCCGAAGCGGTCGCCGAGCAGGCCCGCGGGGAGCATCAGCGCGGCGAAGACGACGGTGTACGAGTCCGCCATCCACTGCTGCTGGCTGATCGAGGCGCCGAGCTGGTCCGCCATGGTCGGCAGCGCCACGTTGAGGATCGTGATGTCGAAGCCGAGCGCCAGCATGCTCGCGACCAGGGCCCCGAGGGCCCACCAGCGGCGCGGATCGCGCTGCGTCTGCACGTTCTGAGTGAGAGCAACCATGAAATGAGAGTAGCTGTCAAAAGAGGTGTGCTGTCAATAGAATGCGAGTGGCTCTCTAGCAAGGCGGCAGAAAGCGGCGGCGGGGGCGGTGCCGGACATGCGAAAGCGGCCACGACCGGGAGGCCGTGACCGCTGGGAGAGCTGGGAGGGCTGGGAGGGCTGGGCGTGCGCCGGCCGGAGGGTCAGCCGTGCTGGTAGGCGACCAGCGAGATGCCGACGTAGTGCACGACGAAGGCGGCGAGCGTCAGCGAGTGGAACACCTCGTGGAAGCCGAACCAGCGCGGCGAGGGGTTCGGGCGCTTGATGCCGTAGATCACGCCGCCCGCGCTGTAGAGCAGACCGCCGACGATCACCAGCACCAGGACCGCGATGCCGCCGGTGCGCATGAAGTCCGGCAGGAAGAAGACCGCGGCCCAGCCCATCGCGATGTAGCAGGGGGTGTAGAGCCAGCGCGGGGCGCCGACCCAGAACACCCGGAAGGCGATGCCGGCCGCCGCGGCGGCCCAGATG
The DNA here is from genome assembly GCF_000974985.2 of Streptomyces mangrovisoli. GTDB lineage: Bacteria > Actinomycetota > Actinomycetes > Streptomycetales > Streptomycetaceae > Streptomyces > Streptomyces mangrovisoli. The sequence continues at coordinate 86,038 of NZ_LAVA02000064.1, forward strand.
CCCCACAGCAGCCACTGACGCTTGCTCCCGCCGAGGAGCAGGATCGTCAGCGGTGTGTAGGTGCCCGCGATGATCAGGAAGATGTTGGCGTGATCCAGCCGGCGCAGGATGCCGTCCATGCGCGGGCTCCAGTTGCCCCGGTGGTACAGGGCGCTCACCCCGAACAGCAGGCACGCCGTCAGGATGTAGACCCCGCAGGCGATACGGCCGCGGGTGGAGTCCGCCAGGGCGGTGAGGACCAGGCCCGCCACCAGGACGGCCGGGAACATGCCGAGGTGCAGCCAGCCGCGCAGTCTCGGCTTGACCGGCTCGACGAGCTCCTGGGCCTGCTGCTTGATCTGTTGCGGCAGGGAGGGCGGCGCGGAACCGTCGCCGGCGTCCTGGCCCTTGGCTGCTTCGGGGACGTGCGCAGTCATGCGGGGCATCGTACCTACGGAACCGTAAGTTGCGGATCAGGGTGGTCCCACGCGGGGACCAAGAGTGGCCATCGTCTCACGGCGGTCATGTCCCGATCACGGCGCGATCGATCTTGATCAGGCCGCAACGCAAAAAGTCCTTCAGCTGAACCAAACGTGCACGCAAAGAAACGCCGAAACCGTGGTCTTCATCACGCCGCTCACCTGTGAGGCCCTCTGGACAGATGGGCGGACGCATCGCAGGATCAAATGAGTGCGGTCGGCACCGGATGAGCGCCAGGCATCCGTCTGGCGGGCGTCCGGGTCGCAGCCCCCACGGGGCCTCCAACCCAAAATCCCTCATTTAGGAGCAATCGTGGCGCGCGACATCGCGGCTCCCACCGTCGTCCCCACCCAGCACCAGGAACTGATCTCGTGGGTCAACGAGATCGTCGACATCACGCAGCCGGACAACGTGGTCTGGTGCGACGGATCCGAGGCCGAGTACGAGCGCCTGTGCGGGGAGCTCGTCGCGAAGGGCACCTTCAAGAAACTCGACCCGATCAAGCGCCCGAACTCCTACTACGCCGCCTCCGACCCGACCGATGTCGCCCGGGTCGAGGACCGGACCTACATCTGCTCCGAGCAGGAGCAGGACGCGGGGCCCACCAACCACTGGATGGCGCCCGGCGAGATGCGCGAGATCTTCACGGGTGAGAACGGCATCTTCCGCGGCTCCATGCGCGGCCGCACGATGTACGTCGTCCCGTTCTGCATGGGTCCGCTCGGCTCCGAGCTCTCCGCGATCGGCGTCGAGATCACCGACTCCGCCTACGTCGCCGCGTCCATGCGCACCATGACCCGCATGGGACAGCCCGTCCTCGACGAGCTCGGCACCGACGGGTTCTTCGTCAAGGCCGTGCACACCCTGGGCGCCCCGCTCCAGCCCGGCGAGCAGGACGTGCCGTGGCCGTGCAACAGCACCAAGTACATCTCGCACTTCCCCGAGAGCCGCGAGATCTGGTCCTACGGCTCCGGCTACGGCGGCAACGCCCTGCTCGGCAAGAAGTGCTACGCCCTGCGCATCGCCTCCGTCATGGCCCGCGACGAGGGCTGGCTCGCGGAGCACATGCTGGTGCTGAAGCTGACCCCGCCGCACGGCGAGTCCAAGTACGTCGCCGCCGCCTTCCCGAGCGCCTGCGGCAAGACCAACCTCGCCATGCTGGAGCCGACGATCTCCGGCTGGACGGTCGAGACGATCGGCGACGACATCGCCTGGATGCGCTTCGGCGAGGACGGGCGGCTCTACGCCATCAACCCCGAGGCCGGCTTCTTCGGCGTCGCGCCCGGCACCGGTGAGCACACCAACGCCAACGCGATGAAGACGCTGTGGGGCAACTCCGTCTTCACCAACGTCGCGCTCACCGACGACAACGACATCTGGTGGGAGGGCATGACGGAGGAGACCCCGGCCCACCTCACCGACTGGAAGGGCCGGGACTGGACGCCGGACTCCGCGGAGCCCGCCGCCCACCCCAACGCCCGCTTCACCGTCCCCGCCGACCAGTGCCCGATCATCGCGCCCGAGTGGGAGGACCCCAAGGGCGTGCCGATCTCCGCGATCCTCTTCGGCGGCCGCCGCGCCACCGCGGTGCCGCTGGTGACGGAGTCCTTCGACTGGAACCACGGCGTCTTCCTCGGCGCCAACGTGGCCTCCGAGAAGACCGCCGCCGCCGAGGGCAAGGTCGGCGAACTGCGCCGCGACCCCTTCGCCATGCTGCCGTTCTGCGGCTACAACATGGGCGACTACATGGCCCACTGGATCGACGTGGCCAAGGACAAGGACCAGGCGAAGCTGCCGAAGATCTACTACGTCAACTGGTTCCGCAAGAACGACGAAGGCGCGTTCGTGTGGCCCGGCTTCGGCGAGAACAGCCGCGTCCTGAAGTGGATAGTCGACCGTCTCGACGGCCGTGCCGAGGGCGTCGAGTCCCCGATCGGCATCCTGCCGACCAGGGACTCCCTCGACACCGCCGGGCTCGAACTGCCCGAGTCGGACCTCGACTTCCTGCTCACCGTCGACAAGGAGATCTGGCGCGAGGAGGCCTCGCTGGTGCCGGACCACCTCAAGACCTTCGGCGAGCACACCCCGAAGGAGCTGTGGGACCAGTACCACGCGCTGGTCGAGCGCCTGGGCTGACGCCCGCACCACGACTCCGCGGCCGGCCGACGCGCCCTGACCAGTGATCGTCACGGGCCGGCCGCGGTGAGACCGGCGAGCCCCGCACAACGGCGTGCGAGGCCATGGGCCCGCCGTCCACCCTCCGTCCGCCCCGACGGAGACCACGACGGCGGGCCCCGCCATGCCCCACCACCGAAGCAACGCCGGGGTCAGCGCCCCGAAGGGGGCGCGGGGAACTGCGCGACCAGCCACGACGCACCCGCACCCGACCACCGTGCACCTCCCGCACGGCGGCCCCCGAAAGGGGCGCGGGGAACTGCGCGACCAGCCACGACGGCCCCGCACCCGGCCACCGGGCGCCACCCCCACCGCGGCCCCCGGCCTTCCCGCCCGCACGGCAACCCCCCGCACCCTCGAACATGCCGCCCGCAGGGCACCCCGCAGGGCACGGAGGCGCCGGAGCCACAATCCGCCACCCCCAATTCCCGCATCGCCTCTTTGCCGTCGCCCATTTCGGGGGACACTCGGGACATCCTTGAACGAACCCGTGAAAGAGGTGAGCGGGGTGCGCACACCGGTCAGTGATCCGTTGCGGGTGGGGCCGTACCGGATCGTCGGGCGGCTGGGCTCCGGCGGGATGGGGTGGGTCTATCTCGGCCGGTCGCCCGCGGGCCGCGAGGTCGCGGTGAAGGTGGTCCGGCCCGAACTGGCCGCCGAACGCGAGTTCCGGGCGCGCTTCGCCCGCGAGGTCGCCGCCGCGCGCGCGGTCAGCGGCGCCTACACCGCGCCGGTCGTCGACGCCGACCCGGACGCCGAACTGCCCTGGCTGGCAACGCTCTACGTGCCGGGACCGCCGCTGTCGGAGGCCGTGAGCGGCGACGGCCCGCTCGCCGAGGCGCAGGTGCGCAGCCTCGGCGCCGGACTGGTCGAGGCGCTCCAGGCGATCCACTCCGCCGGGGTCGTGCACCGCGACCTGAAGCCCGCCAACGTGCTGCTGGCGGCCGACGGGCCGCGGGTCATCGACTTCGGCATCTCCCGGGTCGACGGCGTGCCCGGACTCACCCGGCACGGCGTCGTGATGGGCACCCCGCCGTTCATGTCCCCCGAGCAGATGCGGGGGCAGCCGGTCGGGCCGCCCAGCGACGTGTTCTCCCTCGGCGGTGTGCTGACGTACGCGCTGACCGGGCGCCCGCCGTTCGGCGGCGGCGACCAGGTCTCCTACCGGATCGTGCACGGCACCCCCGACCTGACCGGGGTGCCCGACACCCTGCGCGGGACCGTCTCCCACTGCCTGGCCCGGCGCCCGGAGGAGCGGCCCGAACTCGCCGTTCTGCTGCGCGCGTTGCTCGGTGAGGAGCCGCCGACGGCGGTCTGGCCGCCGGAGACCGTCGCCCGCAGCATCACCAGGCGCGCCGGCGACCTCGCCGACCGCCGCCGCCGCGCGCCCGGCACCAGCCTCTCCGTGCCGTCCTGCCTGCGCCTGCACGCACAGGCGCTGCTGGACGCGGGCCTGACCGACGCGATGGTCTCCGAGGCGGTGGCACGTGGCGGTCGCTGAACCGTACGCCGGGCAGGAGATCGGCGCCCGCTGGCGGCAGTTGGTCCACACGTGGGGGGAGCGCGAGCACCACCCCACCGAGACCGACGCGAACACCGACTCGGTCTCCCTGCTGCTCGACGTGCGGGAGACGGGGCGGCTGCTCACCGTGCGTTTCATGACGACGAAACGGCTCCTCGTCGCGTTTTTCACCGACGGCCGGGCGCTGCGCCAGGACCAGCTCGCGGTCGCCGCGGCGGCGGCCAACGCGTGGAACACGGAGCAGCTCTATCCGATGCTGTCGGTCTGGGACGTGCGCGGCCCCAGCCCCTGTCTGGCCGGGGTCTGCGACCTTCCGCTCAACTGCCGCCTGACACAGACCGAGTTCGACGATCTCGTGACCGACTGGGCGGAACGGGCGCGGCAGATGTTCACCAGGTGTCGTGAGGTGTTCGAGTTGTAAGTCGGATTTGATCGTTCCTTGCAAAACCCTTACAGACTGCCCCTGTTACCGCCACTATGGGCGCGTGCGGTTTCGGCCACGGGGGGTCTTATGAGGCGACCGTTCCTTTCGTTCCTGCTGCTCGCTTTCGGCGCGCTGCCGGTGATGTGGGGCGCGTCGACGGCGGTGGCGGCCTCGGGGACCGCGTCGGTCGACTGCGGCCAGGCGTTCACGGAGCTGGTGAGCTGCTCGGCGTACGGCGGGACGCCGGTCACGGTGACCCTCAGGAAGCCGCTGGACTACAAGGAGCCGGACAGCGAGGCGGAGAAGGCCGTCGTGCAGCGCCGGAGCGACCTCATGGTCCAGGTGCCGTCCGGGGTACGCACCGGCCAGGGCGGCACCGTACTGCTGCTGCTGGCCGGAAACCGGTTCGTGGCCGACAAGGCCCGGATCGAGCTGCTGTCCGCCGACACCGTGACCCGGCTGACCCACGACGGGATCTGCGGGACGAAGGCCATCGACTGCAAGCCGTTCGCCGCGACCGCCGGCCGGACCACGGCCGAGGGCGCCGACCTCGTCCAGGACGGCGTGGCCGAGGCGCTCGACCGGCAGGTGATCACCGTCCCGTCCGCCTCCGCCTCCCACCCCGCGGCGACGAAGACCGCGCAGAACAAGGCGGGCGGCAGCGCCGGGGGCCGGGCCGAGGACTCCGGTTCGGGCTCCACCAGCGGGATCCTGATCTCCGTGATCGCCCTGCTGGTGATCGTCCTCGGCGTGCTGGTGTTCCTCATCCGCCGCACCGGCGGCGCCCTCCCGCACTCCCGGCACGCCTTCGCCGGTGCCGGTGCCGGTGGCGGCCCGGCCGCGGCCCGCACGGCCGCCATGCCCGCCCGGGGCGGCGACGAGCCGACGGCGGTCGTGCGCCCCCGCCCCAAGGAGCCCCCGCGCAGCCCCGGCCGCGCCGTCGGCCCGCGGCGCTCCCCGTCCACCACGGCCGTCGTGCGCACCGAGCTGCACCCGCAGGGCTACGTCGAGGTCGACCGCGTGCTGTACCGGGCGGTGTGGGCGGACCCGAGCCAGCCGCCGCCCCCGCCCGGCGGCGTCATCGACCTCACCGAACCGCACGACCAGGACGACGACGTCTTCTACGCCTTCCCCTCCGAGCAACAGCCCGTCACGGGCGCCCGGTGAACGGGTCCACCACCACTGAGCATCAGCGGCTCGTCAGGAGATCACCATGTCCAGCGAATACCCGCCCACGATGCCGGCGGAGTACGCCGACATCGAGTTCGAGAACAACGCCCAGCGGCTGCCGCTGGTGCTCTGCCTCGACATCTCCAGTTCCATGGCGGGCGCACCGATCCAGACCCTCAACACCGCGCTGGCCGAATGGACCCGCGAGCTCCAGGAGGACGTCTCCCTCAGCTACAGCGTCGAGGTCGCGGTGGTCACCTTCGGCGGCCGGTTCGGCGTCTGCTCCTGGCGCGGACCCCAACTCCTCGACGCGCGCGCCGGGGTGAGCCCCTTCGTGCCCGCCCACATGTTCCAGGCCCCGCAACTCGCGGCCTCCGGGGTCACGTTGATGACGGAGGCGCTGGAGCTGTCGATGCGGATCATCGCCGCCCGCAAGGCCGAGCTGAGGGCGAGCGGGCTGCAGTACTACCGGCCGCAGATCTGCCTGGTCACCGACGGACTGCCGACCGACGCCACCGGGCACTTCACCGAGACCTGGCGGCGGCTGATCCCGGTCCTGGAGGAGGAGCAGCGCAACCGCCGCTTCCGGCTCTACGCGATCGGCGTCGGCGGCATCACGGAGCTGGGCGAGCAGGTGCTGCGCAACTTCGCGCCGAAGTTCAACGCGCGCATCCAGGGCTTCCCGTTCCGCGAGCTGCTCCAGATGATGTCGGCCAGCGCCAACGCCGAGCAGAAGGGCGCGGGCGACGAGGTGTTCGAGAAGATCTTCAGCCAGTTCAAGACGCAGCGCCCGGCCTGGGAGAGCTGACATGCGGGGGAAGCGGTGAGCGGTCCGGAGGGGAAGCGGTGAACGGTCCGGAGGAAAAGCGGTGAGCGGTCCGGAGGGGGAGCGGTGAGCGGTCCGGAGGGGGAGCGGTGAACGGTTCGCAGGACCGGGACACGCCGTGGCGGGTCCACGGGGTGAGCGTCGAGGGCTACCGCCACCGGCGCTCGGGCGTGCCCTGCCAGGACGCGTGCGAGCACCGCGTCGTGGGCCCGGTGACCGTGCTGGCCGTCGCCGACGGCGCGGGCAGCAGGCCCCGGTCCGACGAGGGGTCGAAGTTCGCCGTCCGGCTGGCCATGGACCACTTCGGGCGCCGGGCCGGCGCCCTGGCCGCCCTGCCCGGGGCGAAGGTCCGGGACGCGCTCAGGGAGACCTTCCTCGAGGTCCGGCAGGCCTTCCGCGAGCACACGGGGGCCGACGCGCCGGACTTCGCGACGACCCTCACGGTCGTGGTGCTCGCCCCGGAGTGGATCGGCCAGGTCAGCGTCGGGGACGGCTTCGTCGTACTGCGGGCCGGCACCGAGGACGGCGTACGCCAGTACCACCTGCTGCCGCAGCCCGCGGCCGTCAGCGAGTACAGCAACGAGACCGTCTTCCTCACCTCGAACGACGCGCCCGACTGGGTCTACGACAGCTGCGTCAAGGACCCCGGCGTGGACGGGGTGCTGCTGTCGACGGACGGCCTCGCCCAGGCCGCGCTGAGCCGCGGGCCGGGCGGCGGGACGATCCCGCACACGGCCTTCGTGGAGGCCGTGCTGCGCTCCCTCGACGCTCCGGGGCCGGTCACCGACAACGCACACGACGCGCTCGCGGCGCTGCTCAGATCGGACCGGCTGACCGCGCTCAACGCCGACGACAAGACACTGCTGCGGGCCGTGCGCAGGGGGCGTTCATGACCGACCGCACGGTCTTCCTGGACGGCAGGGCCGTCGTCCTGGTCGAGCCGCCCCTCAAGAGCGGCGGACAGGCCGCCGTGTACGCGGTCCGGGGCGACCAGCAGGTGGTGGTGAAGCTCTACCACGACATGCCGGGACCCGACCAGGAGCGGCGGCTGACCCGGATGCGCACCATGTCACCGCTGGGCGGCCGTCCCCTGGACAGCGCGCAGCCGCCCGAACTGGCCTGGCCCACCGCCATCGCCCGCAACAGCCAGGGAAAGTTCATCGGTTACGCGATGCGCCGCTTCGGCGAGCCCCAGCACGTGCAGCTGGTGGGCCTGTTCACCCGGTCGCAGCGGCTGAAGCGGTTCCCCGACCGGGCCGACTGGCGGTTCCTGCTCGGGGTCGGCTGGAACCTCGCCTTCATGACGGCGCGGATGCACCACGAGAAGCTGGTTATCGGCGACTTCTCCAGCAACAACGTCGTCGTGGACGCCAACGGCTTCGTCACGTTCCTCGACTGCGACTCCATCGCCTTCACCGACGAGAAGAGCGGTGAGGTCTTCCCCTGCCTGATGCACACCACCGACTACTCCGCGCCCGAGCGGCAGGCGGGCGGACCGGCCACCGCGGCCAGCGACGACTTCGCGCTCGCCGTGCTGGTCTACCAGCTGCTGACCGCGGGCAACCATCCCTTCGGCGGTGTCGCCCGCGACAGCGTCTCCCAGTCGGGGGTCAAGGACAACATCGTCTCCAGCGTCTCCTACGTGGTGCGGCCCGAGCTGGTCACCGTGCCGCGCAGCACGCTCGATCCGTCGGTGCTGCCGCCCGAGCTGCTGGTGCTGGCCCGCAGCGCCTTCGGCATCGGGGTGCACGACCCCGAGTTCCGGCCGTCGGCCGAGGCGTGGCTGCGCGCCCTCGACAAGGAACGCCGGCAGGTCAAGCGCTGCGCCACCCGCCCGCTGCACGTCTACGGCTCCCATCTGAACGCCTGCCCGTGGTGCGCGCGGGCCACCACCACCGGGCACGACGTGTTCAACCCGCCGGTGCCCGCGGGCGTGCCCCCGGTCCCGCCCAACCCGCCGAAGCCGGCCTTCGGCCCACCGCAGATCGCGGTGGCCGTGCTGCTGGCGCTCCTCGTGATCGTCATCCTGGTCGCGGCCGTCGCGGGCGGCTGACCCGGGACGGGCGGGGGCGGGCGGGTCAGCCGGCCTGGCCCCGGTCCTCCAGATAGCGCGTGTGGGACTCCTGGCGGCGCGCCTCGGTCTCGCGCAGCGCGTCGGCGGTCCGCAGCAACTCCTCGTGCAGCAGCGCCAGCTGGCGTTCCAGGTGGTGTTCGGGCGGCTGCTGGCCCGGGGCGAGCCGGGTCCACCAGCGGGTCCGGTTGAAGGTGTCCACGGCCTCCGGGACGTCCCGCCGCACGGTCCGGGCGAGCACATGCAGGCTCTCCGGGTCCTGGGCGAGGAGTTCGGCCGCCCAGCCCGGGTCGAGCAGCGCGGCCAGCACCTCGTCGAGCCGCTCGGCACCGGCCGCCGCGACGGGCGGCAGCCCGACCTCCCGCAGATAGCCGCGCAGCCGCTCGAAGTCCTCCCGCAGTTCCTCCAGTTGGGCGGAGGGATCGGGGAAGTCGGGCAGCGGCGGGCGCTCCGGCGGGGCGATCAGCGCGCCCGCGCCGTAGAGTCCGGCCACCACGACGGGCCAGTACGGCCCCGCCACTCCGGTGAAGGTCAGCACCAGGCCGACCAGCCCGCAGGCGCTGCCCGCGATGTTCTTGCGGGACTCCAGCCGGCCGAGCAGTCCCCGGCCCGGCCGCTCGCTCTTCCTACTGGTAGCCACGGATCTCCTCGAAGGCGCCGTCCAGCGAGCCCTGCTGCGCGTCGAAGAGGCGGCCGCCGGTCAGGTCGGCGATGTGCTGGAGCTCCGAGCGGTCGGAGTCGCCGAAGACGATGGGGAAGACGGGGATGTTCCGCTGGGAGCCGACCAGCCGTCGGTAGAAGTCGTCGAAGTCGCCGGCCTTGGCGCCCGCGGTGTTCTCGCCGTCGGTCATCAGCACGATCGACGTGAACCTGTCCCCGTCCACGCCCAGTTGGCCGTAGGCCTGCTCCAGCGAGGTGTAGATCGCGGTGCCGCCGTCGGCGCTGAGCGCGCGGGTGTCCTTGCGGATCGCGTCGAGCCCGTCGCGCGGCCGTGCCGGGTCGACGACATGGGTCCGCACGCTCTTCACCTTCGACCCGAACGGCATCAGCGTGACCTCCTCCCGGTCCCGGAAGTCGGCGGTGAGACCGGTCAGCGCCGACTTCAGCCGGGACAGCCGGTCGCCCTCCATGGAGCCGGAGGTGTCGAGGACGTACACCGTGCGGGAGGGGCGGCGCAGCGTGTTCTCGTAGGAGTCGAGCAGCCCGTCGGCCACGGACCGGCTGCCGGGGAAGGGCAGTTCGCGCCGCCTGCCGGTGTCGAGGCCGGGCGCGGGCGCGACCGAGGCGACGACGGGCCGCCGGTGGGTGGTGTCGGTGATCAGCTTCTGTACGGCGTCGGTGCGCAGGTCGTCGGTGACCTTGCGGACGTCCTCGCGGGTGCGGGCGTCGCTCGCGGTGAGCGAGGACAGCGGGTAGTCGGCGGTGACGACGCCGTCCCGGGGGCGGATCACGGTGAGGCCGGGGATGCCCTTGAGGACCGACTCGTAGTTGAGCAGGGCGTCGATGTCGCCGCGCCGCTTGTAGGCGGTGGCGAGCCAGCCCGAGGAGCCCGAGGTCAGCTTCTGCCCCTTGAAGAACTCCTTCAGCTTCGGCGTCGCCTTCGTCACGTCGGCGTCGGTGAGCGCGGACTGCGCGCCGGACAGCGCCGAGGCGACCGAGATCAGCGTGGCGAAGCCGGAGTTGGAGCGGGCCGGGTCGGTCATGCCGTAGGTCAGCCTGCCGTCCTGCACGGCCTGTTCGACCTGGGACCAGGTGACCTGGTCCGGGTTCCAGCCGAGGGCGCGGACGGTGGCCGTGCGCACGCCGATGGCGACCGGGCTGGACATCACGGACGTCTCCGACTCCACCCGCTTCGCCGCCTCGGGGCGCAGCCGCAGATAGGCGTCCGACGACAGCCACAGCGCGTCGTACTTCCCGTCCGCCTTGCCCTTGGCGAGCAGGTCGACGGCGTCGAGGGTGCCCATGTAGGTGGGCCGGATGCGGATGCCGGTGTCCTTGTGGACCCGGTCGAACACGGCGGTCATGTCGCTGAGTTCGCTGGAGGCGAGGACGCGCAGGGTGCCGGGTTCGGGGGCGTTCGACGTGCTGTCCTGGTGGCCGCCGCCGGAGCAGGCGCCGAGCAGGGCGGTCGCCACGAGGACCGCGGCGAGGGTGCGCGGGGATCTCATGCGAGCCCCCCGTCCAGCGCGCCCTGTGCCCGGCTGCGCTCCAAATAGGCCCCGGCGCCCTGCAGTTCCGCGGTCAGCGACTCGACCGTGGCGGCCATCGCCTCGGTCGCCTGCACCTTGTAGGTGTCGATCGTGTCGAGGGTGCGGTAGATCTGCTGGAACGCCGAGCGCAGGGTCTCCGCGCCGACCGCCGGATCGGCCGCGATGCGCTGGATCTCGCCGCTCTGCGTGGCGAGCATCTCGGCGTTGCCGCGGATGAGGTCCTCGGTGGTGCCGCGCAACGCGTTGACCTGGTCGACGACCTTCTTCTGGTGGTCGAGGGCGGAGGCCAGCATCACGGAGATGCGCAGCGCCGACACCGTCGTGGTGGCCGCCCGGTCGACGCCCTTGATCAGCTCGTCGTTGTTGCGCCGTACGACGTCCATCGCGAGGTAGCCCTGGGCGCAGACCGCGAGCTGGGTGAGCAGGTCCTGGTGCTTCTGCCGGACCGGGAAGAGGATGTCGGCGCGGAGCGTGTCGGCCTGGGCCGGGTCCTCGCCGGCCACGCCCGCGATGTGCTCCTCGACGGCCGCATCGAGGGCCTGGGTGAGCACGACGTACTCCTGGAGCTTGCCCATGTTCTCCCACAGGCGGACCCGTTCGGTCTGCAACGCGGCGTTGTCGCGGCGCAGTTCGTCCTGGCCGCCGCGGAGCGAGCCGACGATGGTGTTCAGGGTGGACTGCGCGCTGGCGTACTTGGCGAGGTGGTCGCGCAGCCGGTTGCCGCCGGGCAGCCGGGAGAGGAACCTGCGGCCCTTGGCGGCGGGCAGGTCGCGCGGGTCGAGGTCCTCGACCACCCGGCGCAGCTCCACCAGCGAGCCCGCGACCTTGGACTGCGCGTCGCCGCCCTTGTCGGGCAGGCTGCGCACCGCGCGCTCCAGCATCCGGTTGGACTGGGCGGTGGCGCTGCGCATCTCCCCGGCGCCGAGGGCGGTGATCTCGCCGACCTTGCCGGCGAACTGGGGCGAGCGGGCGTCGAGGGAGGCCAGCTCCCCCACGTAGGCGGCGGCCTTGCGGGCCATGTCGGCGCGGACGCTCTCGTCGACGGGGACCAGCCCGCCGGCCTTCTCCCGGGGCACCGGGGCGACGGCCTCGGGCGGTGTGAGCGTGAACTCGCCTTCGCCGGCGCTGCTGTTGACGGTCATGTGCGTTCCCCCTATTGTCCGCGCGCCCGGCGCGCCATCTCGTGCAGCACCGTGGAGGTGGGCACGGGCGCCTGCCGGACACCGGTGAGCTTCTGGTTCAGATACGTGGCGCGGTCGGCCGTGGCCGCCGTGAACTCGGCGGCGTCCCCCTGCGGCCGGAATCCGTGCTTCACGGCGAGCCTGCGCAAGGCCGGGTCGGTGCTGAGCAGTTCGCCGAGCGCGCGCCCGGTGTCGGTCAGCGGGACCACGGTGTGGTCGCTGTTGACGGTGGTGTCCGGGTAGAGCACCACCAGGTCGTCGGCGCCGTGCTGCTGTGTCAGCAGGGTCGCGACCTGGGACTCGTACACGAGCACCAGCGGGTTGCCGGCGCCGCTGACGAAGTCCCGGAACGGGCCGTCGGAGCTGGACTGCTGGGCGCCCTGGACGCTGATCAGCTTGCGCATCAGCGGCGCCGTGCGGTCGATGTCGGCCTGGCCCGCCGCCACCTTGCCGCCGTTCGCCACGTAGGAGGCGGCCGCGAGATACAGGGCGCCGGAGTTGGAGGTCTCCGGGTCGGTGCTGGCGATGTACAGGGTGCCGCTCAACTCGCCGTGCGCGGACGCCCCCTTGAGCTGCTGCCAGGTGCGGTCGTGCCGCACCGCGTCGAGATAGGCGCTCATCCGCAGGATGCCGCGGCCCTTGCCGTCGAGCGTGGCCAGTCCGTTCGCCGCGAGCACGGCGGCCGCGCTGCGGTGGGCGACCACGACCAGCGGCGAGTAGAAGGGCCGCGGGAGCGGTTCCCGGGCGTGGTACTTCGCGGCCAGCGCGTCGGCGGGCGCCTGGCTGGACGGGAAGGCGAGGTCGTACCCCTTGAGGTCGAGACCCTCCATGGCCCAGGACCCGGAGGTCTCGGCCTTGACGGTGTAGCCCTTGGCGGCGAGGGCCTTCACCACGTCGGGATCGGCGAAGAACTCGGCCTTCTCCGACCCGATCACTGCGCGCACGGTCTTCGTTGCCGTGCTCGTGTCCCCGTTGTTCCGGCCCGTGACGACGGCGGCCACCACGCCACCGATCAGCAGCACCGCGAGGACGATTCCCGCTATGCGTCTCACGTCCCGGAGCGTGCTCTCGGAATCAGACATTCCCGGTCGGGACGGGTGAACGGGGGGTGTCCAGGCGTTCCCGGTATGCAACCGGAGCCGGGCCTTCCGGCGAGCGGGCGACCTGGACCCTCACCGGGCCGGGGCGGGAGGTCATGGCGCCCGGTCCGCGCGTCGCTGCGGGTGCACGCGGACCGGGGCCGATGGGGGACCCCGCGGGGGGTCAGTGGGCCGCGCTCAACTCCTCCGCGGCGGCGTGGGCGTCCATCCGTTCGGCGGCGAGGATCGCCGCCGCGGTGTCGGCCCGGGAGGCCGCGACGACCAGGGCGCGCCCCGCGAGGGCGTGCGCCCTGCGGTGCAGCACCGTGGGCGCCGCGGCGGAGGTCGCCGTCGCGCGCAGCGGGGGACGTCCGCCGCGCAGCCGCGCCACCTGGGTGGCGAGCCGCTCGGCCGCGGTGTCGAGGTCGGTGGACGGGGTCAGCGTGCGCAGCTCGTCGGTGACGGCCAGCAGCGCGGCGAGATGACCCGCGAGCTGGATGTCCAGCTCCTCCTCGCGCGACCGGTGGGGGAAGTCGGAGGTGGCGCGGGCCATCGTCGTGTGGACCGACTTGGTGCGGATCGGTTCGTACATGGATGGCCTCCTGTGCAGTGGCAGAAGCCATCCTAGCTTAGATTTCGTCTAAAGTTGTGGCGATGACAGAACTCGTCCGGCCGACCGCGTGTGGTGAGCGGACGGGGCGGGAAGCGTGCCGGTCCGCGGCCGTTGTGGTGGCGGTCCGGTCCGCGGCCGGCGGCCTACGGCTGTCCGTAGCCGTCCAGGAACGTGCCGATCCGGGTGACCGCGTCCCGCAGGTCGTCCACCGAGGGCAGGGTGACCACCCGGAAGTGGTCCGGCTCCGGCCAGTTGAAGCCGGTGCCCTGCACCACCATGATCTTCTCGCTGCGCAGCAGGTCGAGGACCATCTGCCGGTCGTCCTTGATCTTGAAGACCTTGGGGTCCAGGCGCGGGAAGAGGTACAGCGCGCCCTTCGGCTTCACGCAGGTCACGCCCGGGATCTGGGTGAGCAGCTCGTGCGCGACGTCCCGCTGCTCGCGCAGCCGCCCGCCCGGCAGCACCAGGTCGTTGATGGTCTGGCGGCCGCTGAGCGCGGCGACCACGCCGTGCTGGCCCGGCATGTTGGCGCACAGGCGCATGTTCGCCAGGATCGTCAGGCCCTCGATGTAGGAGTCGGCGTGCGCCCGCGGGCCGGAGATGGACATCCACCCCACCCGGTAGCCGGCCACCCGGTACGCCTTCGACATGCCGTTGAAGGTGAGGGTGAGCAGATCGGGGGCGATCTTCGCGGTGGGGGTGTGCGTGGTGCCGTCGTAGAGGATCTTGTCGTAGATCTCGTCCGAGCAGACCAGCAGGTTGTGCCGGCGGGCGATGTCGGTGATCCCCTTCAGCATCGCCTCGTCGTACACCGCGCCCGTGGGGTTGTTCGGGTTGATGATGACGATCGCCTTGGTGCGGTCGCTGACCTTGCGCTCGATGTCGGCGAGGTCGGGCATCCAGTCGGACTGCTCGTCGCACCGGTAGTGCACGGCGGTGCCGCCGGAGAGCGACACGGCGGCGGTCCACAGCGGGTAGTCGGGCGCGGGGACCAGGACCTCGTCGCCGTCGTCCAGCAGGCCCTGCATCGCCATCACGATCAGCTCGGAGACGCCGTTGCCGATGAAGACGTGCTCGACGTCGGTCTCGATGCCGAGGGTCTGGTTGTGCATCACCACCGCGCGGCGGGCGGCGAGCAGGCCCTTGGCGTCGCCGTAGCCGTGCGCCGTGGAGACGTTGCGGAGGATGTCCTCCAGGATCTCCGGCGGGCACTCGAAGCCGAACGCCGCCGGGTTGCCCGTGTTCAGCTTGAGGATGCGGTGACCGGCAGCCTCCAGCCGCATCGCCTCCTCGAGCACCGGGCCCCGGATCTCGTAACAGACGTTGGCGAGCTTCGTCGACTGGATCACCTGCATGACTGGGAGCTTACGGCCCGGTAACGGCGTTTGGCCCGTGTTTTCCGCCACGTGAGACGGCGTGCCGCGGGTGATTGCCGCCCTCCGTGTTCCGCCGGACCGGGTGGTATCTAGAATTCCCCGGCCATGTCCAGGCATCCCACTACGGAAACGGGGCGCACGGCGTGAATGCCGCCAACGATGCCACGGACGCCTTCGGTGTCCAGGGCGAGGGCCGCACGGGTGACCTGCCCGGCGCGGTGCCGAACGTCTACCATCCGGGGCTCGTCGACGCCCCGGAGTACGACGCGTACGCCGACCCCGCGGCGGCGCACGGCTGGCAGAACGCGTACGACGAGACGCGCGAACTGCCCCGGGTCGCCGACCTCGCGCCGCCGGGTCCCGGCGCCCCGACCGCCGGTGCGGACGACGGGGGACGGGCGGGGCGCCGGCGGGCCCTGAAGAAGTCGAACCGGTCGGGCTCGCGCCGGGTCGCGACGGCCGTCGGCGCGGTGGGCGCCCTGTCGCTGGCCGCCGTCATCGCGGGGCTCACCTTCTCCGGGTCGTCCTCGCCCGACGGCTCCCAGGGCACGGCGGGGCGGGGCGGCGCGAGCGCCGACGACTCCGCGCCGGGCGACGCGGCCTCGTCGGCGACGGCGTCCGCGTCCTCCGCGGCCGTGAGCGAGAGCGCGCTGCCGTTGAGCGCGACCACCACGGCGGGCGCCTCCGCCGCGGCCCCCTCGGTGACGGCGACGAGCACGCCCGCCGCCGCGACGGCGTCGGCCGGCCGGACGTCCGCCCCGCCGGCGTCCGTCTCGCCCTCGCCGACGACCGCGTCCGCCTCCGCGACGACCCCCACGCCGAGCGTCAGCTACCCGACCCACGGCCACGGGCACGGTCACGGGCGCGGCTAGTGCGGTCGCAGCGCTAGGGACACGACCAGGCGTCCGGCCGGGGACACGGCCGCAGTCCGCGTGGCTTCCTGAGCCCTCGCCCCCTCCTCCGGGGCGGGGGCTCTTCGCCGTGCCCGCGCGTTCAAAGGCCCGGCTCACAGGGCTTCTTGTCGGACCCTCTCTCCGGCCTCAGAATGTCCATGACAAAACAAGGCTCGGCCGGAAGATCTCCGGCCGTTCCCGTCCGAAGAGGGGACCCCCACATGAAGAAGCCTCTTCTCGCCGTGCTCGGCACCCTGGTCGTCACCGGGGCGGGCGTGGCACCCGCGGTCGCCGCTCCCCAGGCGCCCGCCGCGGTGACCGTCACCTACGCGGGCACCGTCTCGCTCAGCAACTGCTCCGGCTCCGTCATCCGGTTCGCCGGTTCGGCGGACAGCGACCCGGCGCTCGTCATGACCAACGGCCACTGCCTGGAGACCGGCTTCCCGGCGGCCGGCGAGGTCATCACCAACCAGTCCTCCAGCCGCACGTTCGGGCTGCTGAACTCCTCCGGCAGCAAGGTCGCCACGCTCCGCGCCAACCGGGTCGTGTACTCGACCATGACCGACACGGACGTCACGATCTACCGCACCACCACGACGTACGCGGCGATCAAGAGCTCCTACGGCATCAGCGCGCTCACCCTCAGCGCCACGCACCCGACCGCCGGTGCCGCCATCAAGGTGGTGTCCGGCTACTGGAAGACCACGTACACCTGCGCCATCGACGGGTTCGTGTACCGGCTGAAGGAGGGCGACTGGACCTGGAAGGACTCGGTCCGCTACACCTCCGCCTGCAACACCATCGGCGGCACCTCGGGCTCCCCGGTGATCGACACCTCCACCGGCCTGGTGGTCGCCGTCAACAACACGGGCAACGAGGACGGCGAGCGCTGCACGGAGGACAACCCGTGCGAGGTCGACGAGAACGGCAACGTCACCGTGCGCGAGGGCATCAACTACGCCGAGGAGACCTACCTCATCCCCGCCTGCTTCACCACGGGCAACGTGCTGAACCTGAGCGCCTCGGGCTGCACCCTGCCCAAGCCGTGACCCGTCCCCGGTAGCAGCGCGACGGCCGTCGGGACACGGCCGTGGCGCCACGGGGTGGTGACCGCGCGCGGGCCCGTCACACCGGGGTACGGCGGACCGCCCGTCCGGCCAGTACGTCCGTGCGGTGCCCGTCCTCGATCACGAACCGGCCGTCGATCAGGACGTGCGGGATGCCCGTCGGCAGCGCCCGCGGCTGCTCGAAGGTGGCCCCCGCCGCGACCGAAGCCGGATCGAACAGCACCAGGTCCGCCCGGTACCCCTCGCGCACCAGCCCCCGGTCCGGCAGCCGCAGCCGCGCGGCCGGCCGGCCGGTGAGATGCGCGACGCACTCCTCCAGCGGCAGCACTCCCAACTCCCTTGCGTAGCGCCCGAGATAGTGCGGGAAGGTGCCGTACGCCCGCGGATGCGGCTTGGCGCCGCGCAGGATGCCGTCGGAGCCGCCCGTGTGCACCCGGTGCCGCATGATCGCGCGGACGTTCTCCTCGTGGCCGACGTGCTGGAGCACCGTCGGGCCGAGCCGGTCGGCGAGCAGCAGCCGCCGGGCCGTGGTCCACGGGGCCTCGCCGAGCCGGTCCGCGGACTCCTGGACCGTACGGCCGACGTACTCCGCGAGCGCCGGGTCGCCCACCCCGGAGATCTCCACCGTGTCCCAGTCCACCGGGACCCCGTGGCAGCCGTCCGCGCCGGTGACCTCCAGGTCGTACCGGATCCGCTCGGCGGTCGCCTCGTCGCCCAGCCGGGCCAGGACCTCCGCGGGGCCGCCCGCGCCCGCCCAGCCGGGCAGCAGCGCCGCCAGCGTGGTCGAGCCGGGGGTGTACGGGTAGGTGTCGAAGCTGAGGTCCGCCCCGGCGTCCAGCGCCTGGTCCAGCAGCGCCAGCAGCTCGGGCGCCCGGCCCTCGTTCACGCCGAAGTTCAGCGTCGCGTGGGCCAGATGCAGCGCGCAGCCCGCCTCGCGGGCCAGCGCGATCATCTCCGCGTACGCCTCCAGGGCCCCGGCGCCGTAGGAACGGTGGTGCGGGCAGTAGTAGCCGCCGTACTCCGCCACCACCCGGCACAGCGCGGTCAGTTCACCGTCCTCGGCGTACATCCCGGGCGTGTAGGTGAGTCCGGACGACAGCCCCATCGCACCCTGTTCGAGCCCCTCCGCGACCAACCGCCGCATCCGGTCCAGCTCCCGCGCGGTGGCGGGCCGGTCCGCCCAGCCGACGACCAGCGCCCGGACCGTGCCCTGCGGGATCAGATAGGCCGCGTTCACGGCGATCCCGCGGTCCAGGCGGTCCAGGTACTCGCCGACCGAGCGCCAGTCGAAGTCGACGTCGTCGCCGGGCCCGTTCCAGCCGGTGATCGCGCGCCGCACCTCGGCCAGCGTGCGGTCGTCGACCGGGGCGTACGACAGCCCGTCCTGGCCCAGCACCTCCAGGGTGACGCCCTGCGCCGCCTTCGCGCAGTGGCCGGGGTCGGTGAGCAGGGCGAGGTCGGAGTGGGCGTGCATGTCGATGAAGCCGGGCGCGAGGACCAGGCCCTCCGCGTCCAGCTCCCGGCGCGCCTTCGGGCGCTGGCACCCGGCGGCGGCCGCCTCCTTGACGATCGAGACGATCCGGCCGCCGTCGACCACCACGTCCGCGCGGTAGGCGTCGCCGCCGGTGCCGTCGACGACGTCCGCGTCCCGGACGACCAACTCCTCCATCGCAGGCCTCCTAGAAGAACGTCCGGATGTAGTCGACCACCGTGCCGTCGGCCTCGGCCACCGGGATCAACTGCCACTTGTCGAAGGTCGTGCAGGGGTGGGACAGGCCGAGCCCGACCCAGTCGCCGACCTCGACGTCCGCCTCCGGGCCGGTGTCGAGCCACGCGTGCTGGTCGGACAGGCGGGCCACCGACACGCCGGTCGCGGGGCGTTCGACACCGTCGCGGCGCACCGCCAGGGCCACCGGCAGATCCAGGTCGTGGGCCGCGTCGCGCTTGCCCGCGTTGGCGAACGCCTGCTCGGGCGACGGCCGCGACACCACCTGCGCCCACAGCCGGAACGCGGGCTCCAACGCGCCTTCCCCGGGCACCCGGTTGAACGGCGTCAGCCTGCGGTAGTGCCCGTCGTCGTGCGACACGTACGCGCCCGAGCGCAGCAACTTGAGCACGGGGAGGGACAGTTCCGGAATCTCGGCGAAGACCTCGGCGACCGTGTCGAACCACGCGCTGCCGCCCGCGCTCACCACGATCTCGTCCGCGCCCCCGAACCGGCCCTCCTTGTCGAAGCCGGCGGCCAGCGCCACCAGCCGGGACAGCCAGGCGCCCACCCGCTCCGGGTCCGCGCCCGGCACCTCGCCCTCGTAGCCCGCCACGCCGACCAGCCGCAGGTGCCGTGCGGCCGCCACCGCGTCCGCGACCCGCGCGCACTCCGCCTCCGTGCGCACCCCGGTCCGCGCGCCGTCGCCCGCGGCGAGTTCGATCACGACGTCCAGCGGGCGCCCGCTCCCCGCGAGAGCCGCGTCCATCAGCTCCACGCCGCGCACCGAGTCGACGTAGCAGACGAAGCGGAAACCGGGGTCGGCCGCCAGCTCGCCGGCGATCCGGCGCAGCGCCGCCGGGTCGACCAGCTCGTTGGCGAGGAAGATCCGCCGCACGCCGAACGCCCGCGCCACCCACACCTGGTGGGGGACGGCGAGCGTGATGCCCCACGCGCCGCGCTCGATCTGCCGATCGAACAGCTGGGGGGCCATGGTCGTCTTGCCGTGCGGGGCGAACGCGAGGCCGTGCCGGACCGCGTACGTCTCCATCAGGCGCAGATTGTGCTCCAGGCGCTCGGCGGACAGGGCGAGAACGGGCGTGGTGAAGCCGCCGTCGAACAGGTTCCGGCGCTGCGCGGTGAGTTCCCCGACGGTCAGCCCCTCGGCGTCCGGGGGCAGCCCCTTGAAACGGTGACCGACCCGCTCCGCGGCCAGCCCGGCAAGCGCTTCGGACCTCATCGACCCTCCTGATCAGGTACGTTGCGTCCTGTGCAACGTCCATTGCGTATGTCGCTCACCGCTGTCTAACATCTCGCCCGACACGGGGTCAACGAACCGGCTCCGTCCGCCCGCCCCGCTCGCGCCGCCCGTCTCGCCCCGCTCGACCTCGCGCGCCCCGCCCCGCTCGACCCGCCCGCCTCGCCCACCGCGCCCGCCCCGAGGAGCCCCGAGCACCGTGACCACCGCAGGTCCCGTAGCCGCAGGCGCAGCCGTTGCCGCTGCCGGCCCCGCCCGGGTCGACGTCGCCGCGCTCGGCGAGTCCATGGTGACCTTCCACCCCACCCGTCCCGGCCGCCTCGCCGACGCGCCCGCCTTCGTGCGCGGGGTCGGCGGGGCGGAGTCCAATGTGGTCTGTGCCCTCGCCGCGGCCGGTCACTCCACCCGCTGGGTCGGCCGGGTCGGCGCCGACGGCTTCGGCGACCACCTCCTCGCCACGATCGGCCGCCACGGCGTCGACGTCGCCGCCGTGCGCCGCGACCCGGCGCGTCAAACCGGCGTCTACTTCCGCACCGCGGCCGACCGCGCGCACGGCGACCACGAGGTGGCCTACTACCGCGCCGGATCGGCCGCCTCCGCCATGACCCCGGACAACGTCGACCGCGCGGCGCTGCGCGCGGCCCGCGTCCTGCATCTGACCGGGATCACCCCCGCCCTCTCCGCCGGCTGCCACGCCCTCGTCCGCGCGCTGACCGCGCCCGCGGCCCCGGGCGGCCCGCTGATCTCCTTCGACGTCAACCACCGGCCCGCCCTGTGGCGGGAGCGGGCCGCCGGGCCCGTGCTGCTCGACCTCGCGCGCGCCGCGGACCTCGTGTTCGTCGGCGCGGACGAGGCCGCCGAGCTGTGGGGCCTCGTCGGCCCCGAGGCCGTCCGCGCCGCGCTGCCCGGCCCCGGGATCCTGGTCGTCAAGCAGGGGGCGGACGGCGCCACCGCCTTCGCCGGGCCCGTCACCGCCCACGCGCCCGCCCTGCGGGTCGACGTCGTGGCGGCCGTCGGCGCGGGCGACGCCTTCGCGGCCGGGTTCCTCTCCGCCACGCTGCGCGGGCTGCCGCTCCGCGACCGCCTGCGCCACGGACACCTGGCGGCCGCGGCCGCCCTCACCGTCCCCGGCGACCTCGCCCGCCCGCCGTCCCGCGCCCACGCCGACCGCCTGACCGCGCTCGACGACACCGCGTGGGGGAGACTCCGACTCGCCACGGGCTGGACCCGGACCGACGCCCGGGACGAGCCCGGGGCTGCCGCCTGGGACGAGCCCCGGGCTGACGCCTGGGACGAGACCCGGGCCGACTCCCGGGGTGAGATCCGGGCCGAGGCCCGAGCTGACGCCCGGACTGACGCCCGGGACGAGCCCCGGGCTGACGTCTGGGACGAGCCCGGGGCTGACGTCTGGGACGAGACCCGGGCCGACTCCCGGGGTGAGATCCGGGCCGAGGCCCGGACTGACGCCCGGGACGAGCCCCGGGCTGACGTCTGGGACGAGCCCGGGGCTGACGTCTGGGACGAGACCCGAGCTGACTCCCGGGGTGAGCCCCGGGCCGACGCCCAGGACGAGACCCGCGACGAGCCCCGGGGCGCCGCCCGGGACGAGCCTCGGGCTGACGCCTGGGACGAGCCCCGGGGCGACTCTCGGGACGAGACCCGGGCCGACTCCCGGAGTGCGCCCCGGGACGAGACCCAGTCCGAGGCCGACGCCCACGCCGAGACCCAGGGCGCGACCCACGCCCAGTCCCACTCCGAGACCCCGCCCGCCCCCGGCGCCGAGGTCGGCGTCCATGAGGAGGTGCCCACCGCATGAGCCAGTCCGTCGACCGGGCCCTGAGCATCCTGCCGTTGCTCGCCGAGGGACCCGCCGATCTCGGCAAGGTCGCCGACCGGCTCGGCGTGCACAAGTCCACCGCGCTGCGCCTGCTGCGCACCCTCGACGAGCACGGCCTCGTCTACCGCCAGTCCGACCAGCGCTACCGCCTCGGCGCCCGCCTCTTCGCCCTGGCCCAGGAGGCCGTGGAGAACCTCGACGTCCGCGAGATCGCCCACCCCCACCTCGTCCGGCTGAACGAGAGCTGCGGGCACACCGTGCACCTCGCGGTGTACGAGGACGGCGAGGTGCTCTACCTCGACAAGGTCGACAGCCGCTACCCCGTGCGCATGTACTCGCGCATCGGCCGCCCCGTCGCCCTCACCGTCGCCGCCGTCGCCAAACTGCTGCTCGCCGACCTTCCCGAGGCCGAGCGCCGCACCGTCGCCGGCGGCCTCGACTACCCCCTCTACACGCCCCGTTCCACCCCCAACGCCCCCGCCTTCCTGCGCGAGTTGGCCAAGGTGCGGGAACAGGGCTGGGCCACCGACCTCGGCGGCCACGAGGAGTCCATCAACTGCGTCGCCGCCCCGATCCGCGGCGCGGACGGCAAGGTCGCCGCCGCGCTGTCGGTCTCCGCGCCGAACGTCGTCGTCGGCGCCGACGAACTCCTCACCCTGCTCCCGCTGGTGCGCCGCACCGCCGACGCCGTCAGCGCCGAGTACTCCGGGCGGCCCCCGGAGAACGACCCAGCAAAGGAACCCGCATGACGGACAAGATCGCGCTCACCCCGAAGACCCACACCGCCCCGCCCGCGAAGTTCTCGCACGGCATCCGCAAGGGGAACATCCTCCAGACCGCGGGCCAGGTCGGCTTCCTGCCGGCCGAGGAGGGCAGAGCCCCCGTGCCCGCCGGGCCCACCCTGCGCGAGCAGACCCTGCAGACCCTCGCCAACGTCAAGGCGGTCCTGGAGGAGGGTGGCGCGGGCTGGGACGACGTGGTGATGATCCGCGTCTACCTCACCGACGTCGCCCACTTCCCCGAGTTCAACGAGATCTACGACCGCTACTTCGAGGAGCAGGCCCTCACCCAGCCGCCCGCCGCCCGCACCACCGTCTACGTCGGCCTGCCGCCCGGCCTGCTGATCGAGATCGACGCGCTGGCCGTGCTCGGCTGACCGCCCACCTCCGCGAAGAACTCCCTTTCCTGGCAGCGGAGTCGGACTCGGAGTCGGGCCGTGCGGCGACTCCGCCCCGGAATCGACCCGTTTCCACCCGGGCCCCGACCGGCCCGCCGTGTGCAATGGACGAGGGGGAGCAACCGGATCGGGCTTGTGAGGGCGGAGGCGGCGATGGAATTCTTGGGTTCATGCCGCACCTCCCTCACCTGCCCGATCACGGCGCGGTGCTCGCCGAGGTGAGGACCGTGCGGCGGGCCGGAGTCGTCCGGCTGCGCGGACTCGACACCCCGCAGCTCGCCCGCATGGCCGGTGAACGGCCGGGGGAGGAGGGCGAGTTACCGGCCCACGCGATCGAACGCCTGCTGCGCGAAGCCGTCCTGGCGATCGGCGGCGGCACCCTGCAGACCGCCGCCGAGTACAGCCTCGGCCTCGCCCAGGGCACCCGCGACTGGCCGGCCGCCGACCGGCGCAGGCGCGCCGCCGAGGTGTACGGCGTCAGCGTCGAACGGTTCCGCAAGCACCACGAGTTGATGGTGCTCGGGCAGATCGCCGAACAGCTCCTCGGCATCGCCGCCCGCCGCACCGCCGCCCCGGTCCGCCCCGGACGGCTGGCCGCCGCCCACCGCGTCGTACGGCCGTACGTCCACGACCGCACCGTCGCCATCACCCTGCACGTGCACTCGGTCGAGCTGCTGCGGGACGTCGACGTCGTCGTCTCCCCGTCCAACACGCACTTCGCGCTGCCCGCCTCCTACAAGGCGTCCGTCGCCGCGACCCTGCGGCGCGCGGGAGCGCGCACCGACCCGACGGGGGCGCTCGTCGAGGACCTGGTCCACGACGAGCTGCGGGGGTGGGCCGTCCGGCACGGGACACCCGGCCGGGCGGCCCTGCCCGGCACGGTCGCCCCGACCGGCGCGGGCGCCCTCGCCGAGCAGGGCGTGCGCCGCATCTACCACGTGGCCGTGGCCGTGCCCCGGCCCGGCACCAGCGACTACGACGTCCAGCCCGCCGACATCACCCGCGGGGTCACCCGCGCCTTCCGGCTGCTCGCCGACGAGGCCCCGCGCCACGACCCGCCGCTCACCTCCATCTGCCTGCCGCTGCTCGGCGCGGGCCGCGGCGGGCTGCCGCCGCTGGAGAGCTTCGGCGCGCTGTGGACCGCCGTGGAGGCCGAACTCGCCCGCGGCGCGCCGTGGCAGGTGCACCTGGTGATGCGCCGCCACGCCCGGGCCGACCTCGTGGAACGGCTGCTGGGCGGAGCGCACGGGCCCGGACAGGAGAAGCGGTGACAGGGGGACCAGTGGATCCGTACGCCGTGCTCGCCGTCGCCGCCGCCGGCTGGGACCGGCTGGCCGGCCGGCTCGCCGAGCCCACCCGGGAGCGGCTCGCCGCCCTGCTCGCCGTCGTCCGCGGTCACCACGGCGACATCCGTGGCGACCACCACGGCGACACCCGCGCGCGGGACGACGCCGCCGCCGAGGCCGCCGGGCTGCTGCGCGAGGCGCTGCCCGGCGAGTTCGGCCCCGGCGCCGAGTCCCGGCTCGCCGGCGCGCCCCCCGGCACGCCACCCGCCTACCAGGGCTTCCACGCCGAGGACCTCGCCGTCCTCGTCCTCGACGGGCACCGTATGGTCGGCCCGGTCCTCGGCCCCGTGCGCGAACGGCTGCTCGCCGCGCCCGCGCTGGACGCCGACGCCCTGCTGCGGCGCGGCGGCGACCCGCAGGCGCCCGGACTGATCCGGCTGCCCGGCCCCGGCGGCCGGGCGCGGCTGCCCCGCTTCCAGTTCTCCGAGGACACCCTGCCCTGGCTGGTCGTCCTGGAGGTCAACGCGCTCCTCGACGCCGCACACGACCCCTGGGGCGCCGCCGACTGGTGGCTGTCGCCCAACGCCTGGCTCGGCGGCGCGCCCGCCGCGCTGCTCGGCACCGGACGCGACCCGCACCTCGTCGACATCGCGCGGTTCCTGATGGAGGAGGAGTGAGCGTGCCGCCCACCCCCCAGGAAGAGAGCTGACCGTGCCCAACTACCGGCCGCCCGAGCACCTGACGGCCACCCCCGCCAAGGCCGTGCTGACCCGCGGCACCGTGCTGCACCGCGTGCACTCCCTGCACCGGCCCGCCACCGCCTTCAACCCGCGCCCCGCCCACTGCCTCTACGGCGGCGGCCGGTTCGACGCCACCGCCTGCGACCGCTACGGCTACCTCTACGCGGGCACCACCCCGGCCGCCGCCGTCTGCGAGACCCTGCTGCGCTCGCTGCCCTTCGACCCGGCGGGCGGCCCCCGGCTGCTGCCCCGGGCCGCGGTGCGCGGCCGGGGCGTGAGCACCCTGCGGCTGGCCGCCGACGTCACCGTGGTCGCCCTGATGACCGCGCAGGACCTCGCGGGCGTCCACCAGGACAGCTGGCTGGTGCAGACCGAGGCCGCCGAGTACGCCTACACCCGGGACTGGGCGCACTGGATCCGCCGCCACACCGAGCCCTGGGCGCAGGGCATGGTCTGGTCCTCCAAGCGCGAGCCCGGCGACCGCACGGTGGTCCTCTTCGGCGACCGCTGTCCGCCCGACGCCGTCACCGAAGTCGAAGGCCACACCGTGGACTTCGCGACCGACGACGGACGCGGATGGCTCGACTCCGTCCTCCGGCCCTACTTCACCCGCCTCGCGCCGTAGAAGCCACAGACGCCACAGACGCCACAGACGCCGTAGAAGTCGTAGAAGAATTGCTCATATGCCCGACGACGCAGCAGAGTTGTCCGCCCTCGTGGCGGAGATCGCCGCCGAGCGCGACCGTGTGCTCGACGATCTCTCCCGCCTGTCCTCCGGCGACCCGGACGCGCCCGCCCTCTGCGGCTACGCGGGCGAGCTGAGCTACCGCCTGCACGCCCTCGGCCACGGCGACGACGAGGACGCCGTCGCGCTCGACGCCTTCGAGCACGCCTTCGGCCGCCCGGGCCCCGCCGACGACCCCATGTGGTCGGCATGGCGGGTGATATTCGGGCATCTGCGGGCGCAGCGCTACGACGAAGCCCGACCCGACCGGGAACTCCTTTCCGAGGTGGTGGAGTTGCTGGGTGTCGGCGCGGACGGACTGCCGCCCGACGACCCGGACTTCGACCCGGTCCGCGAGGTCGCGCACGCCCTGCTCGTCGCCTGCACCCGCGAACGCTACGAGCGCCGTACCCCCGCCGACGACGAGGGCGCCCTCCTCGATGATGCGCTCACCCGCCACCACGACGCCCTGTCTGCCGCCGACCCGGCCATCGAGGGGATCGCCGACCTCCGCGTCGACCTGGGCCTGCTGCACATCCGGCGGTTCGCGCTGCGCGGGGACCTCGACGACGCCGCCGCCTCGGCCCGCCACTACCGTGCCGCCCTGGACGGCGCGCACCCCGTCGCCGCCGCCGACGTGCCCCAGGTGTGGCACAGCGCCGGCGTCGCCCTGATGCTGCACGGGCGGGCCACCGAGGACCGCCGCGAGCTGGAGTCCGCCCGCGACGCCTTCGACACCGCCCTCACCGAGCTGCGCCGCTCGGGCGCCGACGCCCCCGAGTGGGCGTGGGAGGTGCGCTGCGACGCCGTGTTCATCCGCGCGACGCTCTGGGCGGTCTGGAAGGACCAGGCCCACGGCGCGGCGGCCGAGGTCGAGCTGACCCGGCTGCTGGCCGTGCCCGGCGCCGAGGACCGGCTGCTGCCGCCGTACCTCGACGTCTTCGGGCGGCTGCTGTACGAACGGGCCGCGGAGCGCGACGACGCCGGCGGCCGCGACCGGGCCATCGCCCTGCTCCGGCACGCCCTCGACACCTGGGACCCCGCACGCGACGGCGACTCCACCGTCACCGCGATGTTCCTCGCCTTCTTCCAGCAGGCCCGCTACCCCGACGACCCCGACCCGGGGCGGGCCCGCGACGTCCTCGAAGGAGTCGCCCCGACCCTGCGGAGCTCCCTCGACGTGCAGGGCCTGAGGCCCATGGCCCTTCTGATGGACGCCTGGGCCCGCTACCGGCTCGTCGAGCACGGGCTTCTCGCCGAGCGCGAGGGCGTACCCGAGGGGCTCGACGTCGAAGGCGTCCTCTCCGCGTACAACGCCATGAACGACGACCTCCAGCAGGGCCGCTCCCACTTCGACTTCGGCGAGGACGAGCACCTGCCCGGCTTCGGCCGGGACGTGACCGGCAGCCACCGGCGGCAGGCGGCCTTCGACCAGGTGCTCGCGGGCGTGCGCGCCACCGAGCCCGGCAGCGAGGCGCGCGCCCGGCTCGCCTCGATGCTCCTCGGCAACCTCATCGCCTTCGACCCCGACGGCCGCCACGTCACCGCCGACCAGCGGCGCGAGCTGATCGAGGCCGTGTTCCAGCGGGTCGAGCAGGACCCCGCCTGGCTCGGCAAGGCGCACGCGGTGGCCGGTGTCTCCCTGCTCGGCGCCGAGATGGCCGGCTCCGGCTCCGGCCTCGACGCCGTGCTCGCCCACTTCGACCAGGCCGAGGCCGCGGGGCAGGACTCCGGTCGCGACTACGGCGTCGCCCTCGCCCGGCTCGCCGCGCAGACCCGGCGCGGGCAGACGGGCGGCGCCGCCGACGACATGGAGGCCGGCGCCGAGGCGTGGCGGCGGCTGCGCGAGGACCCGACCGTGCCCCGGTACCTGCGGCAGTCCATGGACCTGCAGCAGGCCTCCCACGACGCGTTCGCTGCGACCCGCCGCGGCGACCTCGCGGCGGCCGACCGCAGCATCGTCCAACTCGCCACCGGACACGCCGAGATGAGCGACGAAGACCCCAGCCGCATCCAGATCTACACGCTCATGGAGAACGCGCGCGCCGCCCGCGACCATCTCGCCGAGACGCTCGGCGTGCCCCCGCTCGCGCCGCCCGCCCACCGCCCCGGGGTACTCGAACTGCGCCGCCAGGCCGCCCGGTTGCCCCGCGACCACCGGGCCTGGGTGCTCGGCGACAACGGCGTCACCCGCTTCGGCAGGGCCGGGACGGCACAGGACGGGCCCGGCCTGTCGGACGCGGCCCGGCTGCTGCAGGAGGCGTACGACCTGTCCGACCCCGGCAGCGACAACCGGCTGCGCTACGCCAACTGCCTCGGCATGGCCCACTGCGTGCTCGCCTCCATGCAGATCGACCGGGTCCACAGACGGGAGCGGCTGGCCCGCGGGATCGCCCTCCTGGAGGGCGCCCTCGCCGAGGCGGGCGGCCCCGAGCACCGGCTGCACGCGCCGACCGGCCTCGCCCTGGCCCGCGCCTACCGCGACCGCGACGACCCGCACCGTCGCGACCGGGCCGCCGCCCGCCGCGTCGGCCTCGACTCGCTGCGCGGCCACGCCTGGGCCGCCCTCCTGCAGTCCGGCACCGGGCACGCCGAGCTCGCCGCCGCGCAGGCCACCACCGCGGCCCTGGAGGTGGCCGGGTGGTGCCTCAAGGACGACCGGCCCGAGGAGGCGCTGCGCGCCCTGGACGCCTGCCGCGGACTCGTCCTGCACGCCGCGGTCATTTCCACCTCCGTGCCCGACCTGCTCACCGCGGCCGGGCACACGGACCTCGCCGCCGAGTGGCGCGCCTCGGGCGCCGACAGCGCCGGGCTCCCGCAGAACCCGGGGGCCGCGGTGGCGAGCCCGCTCGGCGTGCCCAGCTCCCTGCGCCGCCGCGTCCTCGCCGCGCTCACCCCAGGAGACTCCCCGCAGACGGCCCTGCTGCTGGACCCGCCCGCCCCCGAGGAGATCGGTCGCGCCCTGCGCTCCCTCGGCAAGGACGCCCTGGTCTACCTGGTCCCCGCCTCGGAGGACGTGGCGGGCACGGCCGTCGTGGTCACCTCCGGGGGAGCGGTCCACGCCGTACCCCTGCCCACCCTGACGGAGACGGCGGCACCGCTGAAGGAGTACACCCCGGCGACCGCGCCCCTGGACCGCACACCCACCGGCCCGACCGGGCGCCCCGCACCCACCGGGCCGCCCTCGGAGGCGTCCACGGAGCCTCCCGCCGGCCCGCCCTGGGGACCGCCCGCCGGGCCGGGCCCCGAGCCCCGTGACCCCCGGGTCCTCGGGCCCGTCCCCGGGTTCGGGCGGGATGCCTCGCGGAGCCTGCGGCGGCAGCTCGACCGGTTGTGCGGGTGGGCCTGGTACGCGGGGATGCGGCCGTTGCTGGAGGCGTTCGAGATGCCGAGCGGGCGGCTGCCGCGGCTCGTGCTCGTGCCGATGGGGGCCCTCGGGCTCGTGCCCTGGCACGCCGCCTGGGAGGCGGGCGGCCCGCGCGGCCGGCAGTACGCGCTCCAGGCCGCCGAGATCTCCTACGCCGCCTCCGCGCGCCTGCTCTGCCAGGTCGCCGCCCGCCCCGCGGCCGCCCGCCCCGGCGCCGCGCTCTTCGTCGGCAACCCGACCGGCGACCTCTACCACGCGGGCGAGGAGGCCGACGCCGTCCAGCGCGTCTTCTACCCCGACGGCCGCTTCCTCGGCCACCGCACCCGCGGCGCCGCCGACGGCCCCGGCACCCCCGGCGAGGTGCTCGACTGGCTGCGCTCACCGCCCGCCGAGGGCGAGGAAGGCGGCGGCGTGCTGCACCTCGCCTGCCACGCCTCGGTCGCCGCGGGCGCCCGCCGCAGCGCCTATCTCTCCCTGTCGGACGGTCAGTTGGCGGCCGAGGAACTCACCGAGGCGGTGGCGGCGGACGACGGCCGGCTCGGTCTCGTGCTGCTCGCCGCCTGCCGCAGCCATGTCTCGGGCCGCGGCCACAACGAGGCGTACTCGCTCGCCACCGCCTTCCTGGTGGCGGGCGCCCGCTCGGTCGTCGGCTCCCTGTGGCCGGTGCCGGACGAGGCGACGTCCGTGCTGATGTTCCTCACCCACCACTTCCTGCGCACCCACGGCGAACCCCCCGGGCGCGCCCTGCGCCGCGCCCAGCTGTGGATGATCGACCCTGACCGCGAACTGCCCGCTCAGCTGCCCGCGGAACTCGCCGAGCGGGCGGCGCGCATCGACCCGCACGACCTGAGCGCGTGGGCGGGGTTCACGCACCTGGGCCAGTGAACCGCCCGCGTCCCGCCGCGGCCCTCGGAGCGTCGGCAGCGCCCGCCGGCACCGGCCCCGGCACCACCGTCCGCAGCGGCACGGTGGCCGTCGTCCAGCGCATCGCGCCGCCGGTCAGCACCGGCCCCAGCTTCCGCGTGCCGGTGGGCAGGCGTGGGCTCCACTCGGGCAGCTGGAACGGCGCCGTGTTCAACTCGCCCTCCGCGACGATCAACTTGAGCCAGTCCCGCGCCTGCGCGCCCGGCACCTCGGCGCGCCCGGCGGGCAGGGACAGTCGTACCGGGTCGCCGTCGAGCGCGTGCCCGGTGCGGCCGGGACCGATGAAGTGGCCTTCGTACAGGGCCGGATCCGAGGCGTACCGGTCGGTCAGGTCGAGCAGCAGGCACCACAGCGTGCGGTCCGGCGAGCGGTTGTGCAGCCGGATCGACACCCACGGCGCCTGCGGGCCGTCCGGTCCCGGCCGGTAAGGCACGACGATCTCCCCGCTCGCGTCCGGCAGGAGCACCTCCCCGGTCTGAGCCCCCCATGGCGCCACCTCCACCCGCACCAGGCCGTCCAGCGGCGAGGGCCGCGGCGCGAGGTCGCGCAGCCGGTGCCAACGGGTCAGGTGCGCGAGGCAGTTGGCGACCCGCCCCGCGGCCTCGCCCGGCCCGCGGAACCCGCCCAGCGCGACCGGCTCCGTGTACGGCGTCCCGTCCCGCCGCAGCACATGCGCCACCCCGTCCCGCACGAGCACCCGGAAGTGCACGTCGGCCGCCGTCTCGGGCCCGTCCGCCAGACGCAGCAGCGGCGCCCGCCGCACCGCCTCCGTCAGCTCCGCGACCACCTCGGGCGGGCCGTCGAGGGTCACGCTGCCCGGCGGCAACGCCAGCGCCGACACGGTCACCGGGTAGACCCGGTCGTGGGCGGGCACCCAGCCCACCGGCTCGACGAGCGTCCGCTCCGGCCGTACCGAACGCGCGGCGACGACCTGGCCTCCGCCGTCCAACGGCCTCCCGCCGGGCCCCTCGGACACGACGGCGAACTCCGTTCCCTCGGCGCCCGGCCCGTCCGGCAGACCGTGCGCGCTGCCGCAGTCCACCTCCCAGCCGTTCGGCCCGAACCGCAGCAGTGACTCGGCGGGCCGCGCCTCCGACCCGTCGAGGAAGGGCCGGTCCGCGTCCCCGCCGTGCAGGTTCGGGAACAGCACGGGGCGCTGCCCGGTGCCGAGCCGCTGCACCGTCGCGGAGGCCGCGCTGAGCAGCTCCCGCCCGGTCGCCGCGGGCCCGGCCGCGCGCGCCGCGCCGACCAGCGCATACGTGAACGCACCGTGCCGCCTGCCCCCGAACCAGTCCTCGTACGACGGCAGGTCCAGCCGGCTCGCGGCAAGCAGCAGATGCCGGGGACCGGCCGCCACCACCGGAACCGCGCGGTCGGCGGCGGCGCCGCCCGGGGTCGCCTGCGGGTCGGACACGCCGACCGGGGGCGCCCATGGGTCGGGCGTGCCGGCCGGGGTTGCCTGCGGGTCGGGTGCGTCCGTCGTGTGCTCCCGCGGGCCGAAGTCCCAGTCGGGTGACGGCGGGGCGAAGCGGGCGGCCCGGTCCCGGGTGGCTCCGCCCGAGTGGCAGCAGTCCAGCACCGCCGTGACCCGGGCGCCGCCCGCCGCGACCGTGTCCAGCAGCACGCCGAGCCGCTTGTCGAGCAGGATGCCGTCGACGCAGACCAGGGCCTGGTTCAGCCCCGTCGCCTCGATCAGCAGATCGCCTCCGTGGGCCGGCTCCTGCGTGCCGTGCCCGGAGAACCACAGCAGCGCCAGATCGCCCGCGCCGGCCGCCCCCAGGTGCCGTAGCACCGCGTCCGTCACCGCCTCGACGGTCGCCTCGGAGTTCCGCAGCACCCGCACCTCGGCCCGCTCCCCGGCGAGGTCGTCCAGCAGCCGCCGCGCGGCGGCGATGTCGTTGAGACAGCCGCCGAGCGAGGGCGCGACCGAGGCCGGATACGTGTCGATCCCCACCAGCAACGCATGGATCTTCCCCATGGCGGAGAGTCTGCCAGGGGGAGCCGGGGCCGGGACAGAAACGGAACAGCAACCGGATGGTCGTCAACTGGGCTTTTTCCGGGCGCAATCAGGTCACGCGGAGGACAATCGGTAGTACCGGTCGCACTCTTGACGTCACATCACTAACCTTGATGACAGGAGAACCGGCTCGTTCCGGTGCACCGCCCATGACACTCGGGGGACACATGGGGTACGTCGAACGACCGCGCCGCATCGTGGGCGCGAACGGGGGACCGGCGGGACCGGCGTCCGCCCCGGGCTCGGGCCGCCGCCTGATCGGCGGCCAGGACCAGGTCCGGCAGCCGGAGCGGGCCATCGCCCCCGGCCCGCGCACCGTACCCCACACCCTCTACCGGTCCCGCTCGAGGCGGCTCCTCGACGCCGTCCGTACGCTCGACGCCGGCCTCGACGACCAGGCGTGCCGCGCCCTCGCCGAGTGGGTCCGCGAGGAGTACCGCTCGGACCACGGCGACGTACCGCTCGGCTTCGTCGCCCGCTGTTACCTCGGACCGCCCTACGTCGACCACCAGCTGAACCTCTTCCACGTGATCGTCCGGCACTTCGCGCCCGCCGAGCCGATGCCGGACCCCTTCTCCGCGGCCCGCATGCTCGCCCGCTCCGGCGGCTACGCCTACATCGAGGTCTACGGCGACGGCCTGATCCTGCCCGTCCTGGAGGACGGCACCGTGGTGCGGCCCTGAGCCGCGCCCATCTCTCCCCCCCCCCACGACGTCACGCCCGCCCGAACACGCAGCACGTGAACGGAGTTTCCGCATGGCCGAGATCGACCACCACCTGCGCAGTCAGGTCGCCGCGGTGCAAGGGCTGGTCATCCAAGTAGCCGAAAAGGTCGGCTCGGTGTCCGGTCAGGTCGCCACGGTCGAGGCGAACCAGCAGCAGGCCCGCACCGAACTCCAGCAGTTGCGCCACGACTTCCTCGCCTTCGTCAAGAAGGCCGAGGCCACGGCCAACGTGCAGCGCGCCGAGACCAGGATCGGCGTCATCGAGGACCGCATCGACCACGAGTTCGGCCACCACAAGGTCGTCCGCCGCTCCTCGGTCGGCCTGCTCCAGGCGTTCGACGTCGGACTGGTCACCGAGGAGACCGTCCGCTCGGTCAGCGAGCAGCTGATGATCCAGACGCCCCGCTACTGGCTGGCCCCCGCCCTGGTCGCGCTCAGCGCCTGGTCCGCCGACGATCCCGGCCTGTGCGACCGCGCCGTCGAGGAGGCGTTCCGCCGCTCGAAGGACCGCACCTCGCTGTTCTTCGCACTGGTGCTGCGCCGCCAGGACCGCAAGGAGTCCGCGGTGCGCTGGCTGCGCCACTACCTCCTCGCACAGGAACCGGCCGCCCTCGGCCGCGAGTTCGCGGTCATCCTGGAGGCCATCGCGCAGGGCGCCTTCGGGCCCGTCGGCCGCGACCTGCTGGACCGGACCCTCGCCGAGTGGCGTGCGCGGCTGATGGACAGCCCCGAGACACAGGCCAAGCAGGTCGAGCGGTGGCGGGTCGAGATCGACTCGCTGCGGGTGCCCCGGCCGAAGGCCGAGTTCCCGGGCCTGGCCGAGCTGTCCCCGCAGTGGCCCACCCTCGAACGCGTGCTGGCCGCCGCCCGCGCCCAGCAGCCCCTGCTGGACAAGTACCAGGCGATCCTGGACCGGGAGTTCGAGCCCACCGACCGCCTTGAGGACGCCATCGACGACATCCTCGACCTGCTGGTCGACGAGTGCGACGAGGAAGAACTGCCGCTCTACCGGGACCTCGCCTTCCACCAGGCGGTCGTCGATCACGACGGCGACCTCGACGCCGCGCGCCACGCCGCCGACGCCAACGCGGCGTCGTACGAGAAGACCCTCGACTATCTGACCGTGCAGACGACCGCGGCGCTCGACCCGGCGGCCATCGGGGTCTCCGAGGCCACCCGTCGGCTGGCCGTGGCCGCCTGCCACGACTGGTTCCGGCAGGCGCACGCCGGGTACACCCGCGACTACCGCGCGGCCGTACCGCAGGACGTGGAGGCGAAGTTCGGCACCTCCCACTCGGTGGGCGCGCAGAACTTCCGGCTGCCGCCCTGGCACGGCACGTTCACCAAGCCGCTGGCCACGCTGGAGAAGTCCCTCGGCGACCACTGGGACCGGCACATGGATCCGTTCATCGAATCGCTGGCGTTCCCGCTGGTCAAGAAGGTTGCCCCGCTCGTCGCCGTCGTGGCGTGCATCCTGCTGTTCTTCTCCCAGGTCTCCGTGGGCTTCGCGCTCGTCGCCGCCGCGGCCGTCGCCGGCGTCTGGGGACTGATCCTCCACAACGGCGCCCGGGTCGCCGGGCGCAATCAGGAGGCCGCGCGCCGGCTCCTGCAGCGCGCCAAGACCGACTCGCTGCACAAGCTGCGCGCCGCCTCGGCCGAACTGACCGACTGGTACGCGAAGTTCCGCACGGCCGACCAGATCGAGGCGCAGGTCCGCGAGCTGATCGGCACCCTGCCCACGGCCACCGACGGCGCCTCGCCGTTCGAGGGCCGGACCGTACGCAAGGAGGAGGGCTCGCCGCGATGAGCACCCCGAACACCCCGCCGCGCAACGGCGACGCCCCGCAGCCCGACCTCTGGCGCTCCCTCGGGTCGCCCGCCTCCGCCGCCGCGCCCGCCTCCGCCCCGGCCCCCGCGACCCAGCGGCCCGCGATGGGCGGCGGTCTGCTCAGATCCGCCGACCCGGCCGCCTGGACGGTTCCGGCCCAGCCCACGGCGCCGCCACGCAGCGCCCCGCCGGCCGGCCCAGGCGGCGCCTCCCCGGCGACCGCGGGCGGCGCGCAGGCCCCCTCGCCCTCGCCCTGGGCCGCGGGCGGCGGCGCACCCACGCCCTCCCCCTGGGCCGCCACGGCACGGCCGCGGCAGGAGCGCAGGACCAGCCGGCAGCGCCAGGTCGTCGAGGGACTGCCCGACTGGGAGCCGCTGCCGCCCGGCGAAACCGTCGTGCGCAGACCGGGCGCCGCGACATGACCGGTCTGTGGGCCGACGGCGGCCCCTACCAGGCGTGGGTCGACCACCTGCGCCGCTGGGCGGCCCTCGAACCCGTCGACCCGGCGGCGCTGCCCCCGCTCACCCAGGAGCAGTTCGACGCCGACACCTGGGCCCGGCTCACCGCGCACCTCACCGGCGCGCTCACCGCGCGTCTCGTCGCCTGGGCCGACGCCATGGTGCGGGCGCTCGCCCAGGCCCACGACGAGTTCTCCTACGGCCGTGAACTCGCCCAGGCCCGTACCGGGCTGCACACCGTGCGCGCCCTCGCCGCCCACCCGGGCCTGCCCGCGTCCCTGCGCGAGCGGCTGACCGCGCTGGTCGACGAGCAGATCCCGCAGGTCCAGGCCCAGTTGGAGCGGGGCCTGGAGGAGGAGGCCCGGCGCGGCACGGACCCCCGGCGGGTGGAGGCCCGCCGCCGCACCCTGCGCGACAACGCCCTCACCGCCACCCTCGGCGCGCCGCCGCCCCCGGCGCCCGGGCAGCCCTGGGCGTACGACCCCGCGGCGCCCCCGAGGCGCCGCATCCTGCCCGGCTGAGCCGCCCGCCGCGTCCCGCCCGTCCGCCGCGTCCCGCCGAGCCGCTCGCTTCCGGTGGGGGCCGGCGGCCGAGCCGCCCGCCCGACCGCGCCCCGCCCCTTCCCCGATCGAAGGCCGTACCCCGACATGTCGAACTACGCCGAGAGCCTCGCCCACCTCGACAGCTACATCTCCGCCCGCGTCCCGGTCATCGCCATGCGGACCATCGAGCAGCAGCGCGCCCTCCGGCTCCTGCGCGAGGCGGCCACCCAGTCGCGGCGCAGCAGCATGCCGTTCTGGATCTACACCCGGGCCACCGGACTGCGCGACCTGCGCAGCAACACGCCCGTCCAGGACGACCGTTCGCTGACCGGCGCGATGGACTTCGCCGCCGCGCAGTTCGGCAGCCGCGCCAACGCCACCGTGGTCTTCGTCGACCCCGACGAGCTGGAGTCGGACACCCCGGTCACCCGGCACTTCGCGGAACTCGCCCGGCTCGCCGACAGCAACATGGGCAGCATCGCGCTGATCACCGACACGCCCATCTGGAGCGGGCTCCAGCGCCTCGGCATGAGCCTGCGCCTGGACCTGCCCGACTCCGACGAGATGTACGGCATCCTCAGCGGCTTCCTCGGCGACCACCACAACCACATCCCCATCGAGTGGACCGAGGAGGACGCCCGCCGGGCCGCCGAGTTCCTCAGCGGTGTCACCGAGGCCGAGTGCGTCAACCTGATGGCGACCATCGCCGCGAAGGGCGCGATCCGCAAGGAGGACGTCCTCGGCCTCGCCCAGGCCAAGGACCGCATCTTCAGCGACCTGACCGGCCTGGAGCGGGTCCAGCTGCGGCAGAGCGACTACTCCGTCGGCGGGCTCAGCGGGCTGCGCGCCTGGCTGGAGCGCAAGCACGACATGATCTCCCGCGACCTCAGGCACACCGCGCTGCGCCCGCCGCGCGGGGTGCTGCTCGTCGGCGTGCCCGGCTGCGGCAAGTCGCTGTCCGCCAAGGCCATCGCGCACGAGTGGCGGCTGCCGCTGTACCGGCTCGACATGGCCAGCATCCACGGCAAGTACCTCGGCGAGTCCGAGGGCCGCTTCCGCGAGGCGCTCGCCATGGCCGACCGGGTGGCGCCGTGCGTGCTGTGGATCGACGAGATCGAGAAGGGCCTCGCGGGCCGCGACGACATGTCCGGCGTCCCGCAGCGCATCATCGGGCAGTTCCTCTACTGGCTCCAGGAGTCCGAGTCCCGCGCCTTCGTCGTCGCCACCGCCAACGACATCCGCAGCCTGCCGCCCGAGCTGCTGCGCAAGGGCCGCTTCGACGAGCTGTTCTTCGTCGACCTGCCCGACGCGCAGGACCGCAAGGAGATCATCGGCATCTACTACCGCCGCTACCTCCAGACCGAGCCCGACGCCGAGCAGGTGGACCGGCTGGTCGACCTTTCGGAGGGGTTCGCGGGCTCCGACATCGAGGCCGCGCTGCACGACGTGGCCGAGGAGGCGGTGCGCCGGGGCGGCGCGGATCAGCTCAAGGACTCGTACGTCATGGACACGTTCGCCCAGGTGCGCCCGCTCAGCGTGAGCAACCCGGAGCAGATCGAGGAGATCCGCGCCTGGGGCCGCGAGCGGGCGGTCCCGGCGGGCCGCGGCGCGGTGACGCCGGCACCGGGCGACGGCAGCCGCACGCGCCGGATCGTGTTCATGGACGAGTGAGACCGCCCCGGCCGCCGCAGGGCTGTGACGTGGGTGAAGCAGGGTGATGGCTGGGCTGACTGGTTACGGCACAGGATCGTCGTCCATACTGCCGCCGTGGAGCAGCGCATAGGATCGAGCAGCCAGCCCCTGGGGGGCGCCGGATTCGACCCGGCCTTCATCCCCGGGCTCACCGCACCCGTGTCCGCGGAGCCGGAGGGGTCCGAGGACACGGAGCAGCCGGCCGACGAGGCCGACCTCGAGGCGAAGTCCGTGGAGGGCGAGCCCTCTGCCGAGGACGCCTCCGACGGCTCCGCGGAGGACGCCGCCGACGAGGGGTCCGGGAAGCCGGCCGACGACGAGACCGGGGACGACGCGTCCGCGGCCGACGACGCCTCGGACGAGGACGCCTCGGACGAGGACGCCTCGGACGAGGACGCGTCGGACGAGGACGCGTCGGACGCCGACGAGGAGTCCGACGGCCCCGCCTTCGAGGCGGCGGACCGCCGCGCGAGGATCGAGGCCGACGCGACGGGCGTCCGGCTCCGCCTCGACGACCAGGCCTGCGAGTTCCGCTGGGACGAGATCGGCGCGGTCGAGACGGAGGCCCCCCGCTTCGGCAAGCGGTACACCATCACGGTCCACACCCCGGACAACCGTTGGTACCCGATCGAGATCGAGGCGGCGACCCGGGCCCGTTTCAAGGAGTGGGACGCGCAGCTGGACGCCGTCCTGGACGCCTACTTCGAGGAGTAGGGCGCCCGGCCGCGAGCACCCTCAGCCCGCCGAGAGCCACTGCGGGCTGAGGGCGATCGCCCGCAGCTGCTGCATCGTCAGCGCGGGCGCGGCGCGGGTGGCCGCGTCATGTTGCGTACCGGAGTTGAAGGCGCTGACGACGACCCGCCGCCCGTCCGTGCGCAGCGTGTCGACCGTCCACATCACCACCCCGGCGACGCCCTTGTCGCCCGGCCCCTGGTGCTGCGCGACCCGCGTGCCGTCCGCCAGCGTCTCGTCGCCGGACCCGAACAGATCCCCGGCGACATCGCTCATGTCCGGCTGCACGTTGATCTGCACGAGGCTGCGCCCCTTGCCGTCGTCGACGACGACATAGGCGTACGACCCCGCGTCGTCCTCGGACTTCCTGCTCCGCGTCACCACATGGACCCCCTTGGGCAGCAGCGCCGCGAGGGTGCCGACGATCGGCGCGCCGCCGCTCTCGGGCGCGGGCTCGGCGGCCTGGTGCGGGTCCTCGGGTACGGCGTCGGCGAGCGGCCGCCACGCGCGCGCGGCCACGAAGTCGGTCAACTGCGCTGCTGAAAGCGGCGGTTGCGACCGCGTGACGGGGGAGTCCTTCTCCTGGGCGGCGTTCCACTCGCTGACGGAGACATGCTGCCCGGTCGGGGTGACGAGGTCGGCGGTCCAGCGCTTCGTGTCCACCCGCCGGTCCGGGTACTCGTACCCCTGGAAGACCATGACCACCGAGCCGTCGGCGAGGCGGCGGCTGGTGCAGGCGTCGTACGGGATGGCGACCTTGTCCGGGCAGGTGACCGCCTGCCGGGCGTCCGTGCCGCCCGGCACCACCCGGTTGAGGCTGACGGAGATCCCGGCGGCGCCCTTGCCGTCGTCGTACACGACGGTGGCGTACGGGAATCCGGTGGGCTCCTCGTCGGAGCCGCGCGACCCGACGTGCGCGAAGGTGCCCTTGGGCAGCAGCTTCTCCAGTGTGCGCACCATGGCGGCACCGGTGACGGGCGCGGGGGAGGCGGTGGCGTGCGCGGTGCGGGGCGCGGCGCCGACGGACGCGGCCGCGGACGCGGGGCCGGAGCCGCCGTGCCACGGCACGAGCAGCGCCCCGCTCACCCCGGCCAGCGCGAC
The DNA here is from genome assembly GCF_000974985.2 of Streptomyces mangrovisoli. GTDB lineage: Bacteria > Actinomycetota > Actinomycetes > Streptomycetales > Streptomycetaceae > Streptomyces > Streptomyces mangrovisoli. The sequence continues at coordinate 125,217 of NZ_LAVA02000064.1, forward strand.
CCCGGCGGCGCCGGCGACGACGGCGGCCCGGCGCCGCATCCGCATCCGGCGCCCGCGCGTGGTGCCGCCGGTGACGAGTGCGTGCCGGTCGGCGTCGTAGGCGTCCCCGGCCAGCCGCAGGGCCGCGCCGAGCCGCAACTCGTACTCGTCGAGCGGCTGTTCGCTCTCGTGGTGCTCTTCAGGACTTTCGGGCATGACGAACCACCGTTTCCGCGAGTTGGGTGAGCCGGAGCCGGAGCCGGAGCCGGAGCCGGAGCCGGAGCCGGAGCCGGAGCCGGAGCCGCCGGCGGCGGGGCGCCGGACGAAGGGGGCGAGAATCGTGGGGGAACCGGGTCGGCCGCTCAGGGCCGCGCGTAGGCGCCCAGTTCCTCGCCGAGCAGTTCCCTCAGCCGGGCGAGGGCGCGCACGCAGCGCGTACGGACCGCGGCGGAGCTGGCGTCGAGCACGTCGGCGGTCTGCGCGATGGAGCGGTCCTCCCAGTAGCGCAGGACCACGACGGCGCGGTCCTTGGGCGGGAGCCGCCCCAGCGCGTCGAGCAGGGTGAGCCGCAGCAGCGCGGAGTCGCCGCCGTCGGAGCCGTCGGCGGCGGGCAGGTCGGGGAACACGTCCGTGGCGCGCTCGGTGCTGCTGCGGCGGCGCTGGTGGGCGAGGAAGGTACGGGTGAGGACGGTCTGCGCGTAGCCGGCGGGGTTGCCGACGCGGCTGACGCGCGCCCAGCGGACGTAGAGCCGCCCCAGGGTCTCCTGGACGAGGTCCTCGGCGAGGTGGGTGTCCCCGGCGGCGAGCAGACAGGCCGACCGGTAGAGATGCCCGGCCCGCGCGGAGGCGAACTCCGCGTACTCGTCCGCGTGTTCCTGCCTCATACACCGCTCCCCGTCGCGTCGCACCCGCCACCGTGCCGATGCCCTCGACTGGTTGATGCGGTGGGACGGGCAAAATGTTTCAGCGTACGCACAGCGAACTGACGGCGGGTGCTCAGCAAGGCGCGGTCCGGCCTACCGGAACGGCAGGGTGCGCCAGGGGCTTTCCTTCTCGGACATCAGGATCCGGTGCGTCTCCAGGGCGCTCGTGTACCAGTCCCCGAACTCCTCGTCGTCGAAGTGCAGACAGCGGCCGAGGATGTAGCCGGCCGAGAAGTCCTGCCAGGACCGGTAGGAGCGGGCGGCGGCGAGACCCGCCTCGACGACGGCGGCCTCGGCCTGGCGCAGATCGCAGTAGCGGGCCCCGAGCCCCCAGCGCGCCATGCCGGAGGCGCGGCCGATGTCCCAGGCGTCCACCGAGCCGACGAACCGGTTCTCGGCGAGCAGCCCGTCGGCGCGGAACCGGGCCTCGTAGCGGGTGATCCGCCCGATGAGGTGCTGTACGCCCTTGACGCGGGCCTCGGTCTCGGCCTCGGGGACGGTGGGCGTGGTGGTGACGCCGTCGGCGGTGATGACGGTCTCGCCCTCGGCGCGCCGGCGCAGCACGCGGGCGGCGGCGTCGCGCCAGTACCCCGTCTCGACGTGGCCGCCGAAGTCACGGGCGATGGTCCGCCGCACCTGGAGCGCGAACTCCCAGACCGGGTTGGCCCCGTCGAGGGCGAGCAGCGCCCGCTGCTGGACCTGCCACTCGGCGGCGCTGCCGACGCCCCACCAGTCCTTGAGCGTCTTCCGCTCGGTGGGATAGCCGCGTCCGTGGTACGCCATCGCGTTCCACGGCAGCCCGCTGCGCACGAACAGCAGCGCCCCGCAGGCGAGTCCGTGCGCGACGGGCCCCTCCAGCGGGCCGCCGACCCGGAGCGTCCGCAGCCCGCTCCGGTACTCCGGGAACCCGGCCTCCTCCGAATACCGGGCCCACGCGGCCGAATGCGGCGGCGCGGACGGCAGGAAGGCCTCACAAGGGCTGCCGGGATTGACCACGACATACGGGGGATCACCGGCGGCCCACACCTTGGCGAACCACCCGAGCCGGTTCCAGTCGAAGACCCGGTGCGGTTCGGGCGGCGGCAGCATCCCCTCGGTGTACACCGCCCAGATGAGCCCGCCGGTCCGCGGATCGTGCCCGAACACCGGTGATGTCCCACTGGGTTCGGCGTCGACCCGCTCCCGCCGCACCTCGAAGTACACCCGCTGCCGGGCCAGCACCCCGAGATACCCACCCCAGTCGTCCCGCCCCCTGGCCTCGAACAGGGCCTGCTCGACCTCACTGGGCGCGGTCCATCCGCCCCCCGAGGTGTCCGTGGGGGACCCGGCAGACGACGACCCGACCGACATGCTCCAACCCCACCTGTAGACCGAACGACCGCCCAATCCTAAGCAGGCGTACATAAGTTCCGGCTGAGAGCCGTGACGGCCGACGCCCGGTCCGCCGGGGAAGGCGGGCCGGGCGTCGGGTGGGTGGGGTGGTGTTACGACATCGCGTGGACGTGGGCGCCCACCGTGGCGGACCACGTGCTGCCCGCCGACGCGTCCCAGTTCGTCGACCACGTCATCGCGCCGCGGAGGTCGGGGTACGTCGTCGAGGGCTTGAAGGAGCCGCAGTTGGTGCCCTTCGCCAGGCAGTCCAGGGCGTTGTCCACGACCGTCGGGGAGACGTAGCCGCTGCCCGCCGCGCTGGTGGAGGCGGGGACGCCGAGGCCCACCTGGGACGGGGAGAGGCCGCCCTGGAGCTGGATGCAGGCGAGGGCGGTGAGGAAGTCCACCGAGCCCTGGCTGTAGACCTTGCCGTCGCAGCCCAGCATCGAACCGCTGTTGTAGAACTGGGTGTTGACGACCGTCAGGATGTCCTTGATGTTCAGGGCCGTCTGGAAGTAGGAGCCCGAGGTGGACTGCATGTCGATGGTCTGGGGGGCCATCGTGATGACGAGGGACGAGCCGGCCTTCGTGGAGAGCGAGCGCAGCGCCTGCGACATGTAGGTGGCGTTGAGACCGTTCTCCAGGTCGATGTCGACGCCGTCGAAGCCGTACGTCTGCATGAGCGAGTACACCGAGTTCGCGAAGTTCGTCGCGGAGGTGGAGTCGGTCACCGACACCGTGCCGTTCTGGCCGCCGACCGAGATGATCACCTTCTTGCCCGCCGCGTGCTTCGCCGCGATGTCGGACTTGAACTGGTCGACCGTGTAGCCGTTCAGGCCCGCAGAGTCCAGGGTGAAGCTGACCGCGCCCGGCGTCGACGTCGCGTCGGCGAAGGCGACCGCGATGATGTCGTACTGCGACGACACGTCCGAGATCTTCTGGACCGTCGCCCCGTTGTTGAAGTTCTGCCAGTAGCCGGTCACGGCGTGCTTGGGCAGCGTGGTGCTGCCGCCGCCCCCGCCGGAGGTGGCCGCCGTCGTCCCGGTCACGGCCGACGACTTCGCCGACTCACCGGCCGAGTTGGTCGCGGTGACCTGGAAGGAGTACGACGTCGAGGCGGACAGGCCGGTCACCGTCGCCGAAGTCCCGGTCACCGCGGTCACCTTGGTGCCGTCGCGGTAGACGTTGTAGCCGGTCGCGCCGGAGACCGCGGACCAGGAGAGGGAGACCGAGGACGACGTGGTGGAGGCCACCGCGAGGCCGGTCGGGGCGGCCGGGACCGTCGGGGTGGTGTCGCCGCCACCGCCACCGTCGGGGCCGTAGACCGACACGTCGTCGGCGTAGTAGGTGGGCTGGCCGTACCAGCCGTGCGTGTACACCGTGACGGAGGTCGTGGACGCGCCCGTCGTGAAGGACGTCGTGAGCTGCTGCCACGAGGTCGCGCTCGGCGTCCACGTCGACACGTCCGTGGTGCCCGTGCCGGTCACGCCGAGATAGACGTAGCTGCCCTGGACCCACGCGCTCAGCGAGTACGTCGAGCTGGGCTTGACCGCCACCGTCTGGCTGCACTGCGCGTTGTCCTGGCCGGCCGGGGTGGCCTGGAGCGCCGCCGCGCCGCCGTGCACGGGGGAGGAGACCGTCGAGCCGCTGCCCGACGTGCACGTCCAGTTGCTCAGGCCGGACTCGAATCCGGCGTTCTTCACGTTGTTGACGTCCGCGGCCGAGGCGGTGCCGGTACCGGCGAAACACAGCGCCATGGCCGCGGCCACGGCCCCCGACCAGAGCCGGGTCGTCCGTATCAGCCGTCTTCTGCGAGGGGAGATGCCTGGTACGCGGTCCAGGTCCACTGGGGCCTCCGGTGGGGGTGAAAGGGGGAGGGAGGGACTCGCTACGGTGGCCACCGTTGTGCCCATAAGGTGGTCCAGACCAATTGCGATGTCAAGAGGTCCAGACCAACTCACAGGCCCCGCGCCGCCGTTACGTCCCGGCTCCGCCGACTTGTCCCGCCGCGAGGTCTCCCGCGCCCCGACGCGCCGCGCCGCGCGGCTCAGTGCGCGCGCCCCGGAGGGAGTAGCCGCCGTCCGGGGCGGGAAGCGTGGGGCCGAGGACCTGAGGAGGACACCACGACGGCCGAATGCTCCGCCTGCCCCGGTTTGCCGCACCTTGTGCGACGCCAGTTGCCGTACAGCTACAAAAACGCTGTTCTCCGGTCACAGAGGCGTGGATACAGTGCTGAGGTAGTCACGCAGTGAAGTCGTCTCGGCCGACGGGAGTAACGCCGCACAGGAGTTAGCGCCACAAAGGGTGTTGACACCGCACGGGGGTGCCACCGGTGACCGACGGATGTGGAGCGGGGAGCTGCGCGTGCCAACTGCCATTGCTGTGACCAGCGCCGACATGGCGCTGCCGCCGCAGGACGAGCGGACCATGCCCGCGGCCGTCCTCCATGAACTGGACCGACGGCCGCTCGACCAGACGGTCGCCGATGTCCAGACCCTGCTCGACCTGCACGGACACCTGATCGTCGTGTGCTCGCAGGCCGTGCCCGAGGGGGTGGCGAGCCGGCTGCACACCATCCGCTCCCTGCTGGAGAGCGACCGGATCGCCCTCTTCCAGCCGGACCTTCCGCCCCTCGGACTCGCGGTCCTCGCGCGGCAGTTGCGGCAGCTCGCGTCCTGCGACCTCAGCCCCGGCGTGCTCGCCTCCGCCGGCCGCCTGCTCACCCACTACGTCCACTGCGGCGCGGTCCTCGGCTCGGTCACCCGCCTCGACCGGGTCCCGGTCGGACTGCGCCAGCACGCCAAGTCCTGGGTGCCGGGCACCCAGTTCGGCGTGATCGCCCACCCGCAGCCGCAGTTGGTGCGCATCGGCCCCGAAGCCACCCTCGCCGGACCGGAGTTCGGCACCTGGATGCTGGTCGCCAAGGGGCAGTCGCCCAGCGACTGGGTGGGCGGCACCCTCGCCCAGGCGTGGAACGTGCTCGGCCTGCGCGAGTGCCCGCTGCCCGCGGAGTCCGCGCAGTGGTGGGGCACCTCGCGGCTGGTCGAGTTCTGCACCTACCTGCCCGACCTGTCGGTCCTCTATCAACTGGTCACCTCCGTACGGCAGAGCGTGTGCCACTGGTGCGGCATCGACGTCATCGGCGACCGCTGCGTCTTCTGCTCCGCCACCCCGCCGGCGCACGACGACCCCGCCCCGCGCGCCGTACCGCCCGCACGCCGCCCCCGGGCACTCGAAAGCCGCAGCTCACGCCGGTACGAGAACCGATCGCCCGCCGGATGAGTCCTGAACCACACCGGGCGCGTGCCGCTCAGCGCTCCCCGCTCAGACCCTTCGTCTCCGCTCGACCGATATCCCCAATGAGGTTGTACGGTTCATGAACTCCCGTCAGCGCCGCGGCGTGATACTCCTGATCCTCTCCGTGCTCTGCGCCCTCGGCGCGTTCGCCGGAGTCCTCTCCGTCATCAGTGACGTGAAGTCCAAAGTGGGCCCGGAGGTCACCGCCTACCAGCTCAAGACCGACGTCGCGCCCTACACGACGCTGAACACGGGCCAGTTCGAGAAGGTCGAGATGCCCAAGCGGTGGCTGTCGGCCAACGCGGTCACCGATCTGAAGCAGATCCAGGGCAAGATCGCGGTGACCAACCTGCGCAAGGGCTCGCTGCTCCAGACCGACATGATCGTCGACCAGCCCGCCCTGAAGGCGGGCGAGCAGGAGGTCGCGATCATGATCGACGCGGCCACCGGGGTGGCCGGCAAGATCAACCCCGGGGACACGGTCAACGTCTACGCCACCTTCCAGGGCAAGCGGGACACCGACCCCGACGAGTCGAAGATCATCGTGACCAACGCCCGGGTCCTCGACGTCGGCAAGCTGACCTCCCTCGAACCCGACGACAAGAACAACCAGCAGCCCACGGACGCGGTTCCCATCACCTTCGCGCTCTCCACGCTCGACGCCCAGCGCCTCACCTACGCCGAGTCGTTCGCCCAGCGGGTCCGGCTGGCGCTCGTCGCGCCCGGCAGCTCCACCACCGTGCCGGACAAGGACCGTACGTACGAAATCGCGACGGACAAGTGAGAGGCCCGCAATGCCCACGAGGATCCTCCCGGCAGTCGGCGACGTGGACGCGGTCCGCTCCATCACCACCCTGCTCAGCCAGCTCCCGGACGCCGAACCGGTGGCCCCCGTCGTCGACTCCACCCAGCTCGTCGACACCCTCGCCCGGCTCGCCGCCGAGTCCGTCGACGAACTGCCCGAAGTCGTGGTCGTGCACGAGCGGATCGGCCCCGTCCCCGCCCTCGAACTGATCCGCGAGGTCGCCCTGCGCTTCCCCGCGGTCGGCGTCATCCTCGTGACCTCCGACGCGAGCCCCGGCCTCTTCTCCGCCGCCATGGACTCCGGCGCCCGCGGCCTGGTCGCCCTGCCGCTCAGCTACGAGGAACTCGCCAGCCGGGTGCAGGCCGTCTCCCAGTGGTCGGTGGGCGTACGGCGCCATCTGGGCCACGGCGGCGACGTGTTCACCGGCGCCGGCGGCACCGTCGTCACCGTCAGCGGCGCCAAGGGCGGCGTCGGCGCCACCCTCACCGCCATCCAACTCGCCCTCGCCGCGCAGGCGTCGGGCCGCTCCACCGCCCTCGTCGACATGGACCTCCAGACCGGCGACATCGCCTCCTACCTCGACATCCAGTTCCGCCGCTCGGTCGTCGACCTGGCCGCCATCACCGACATCTCGCCCCGCGTCCTCGCCGACGCGGTCTTCCGCCACGACACCGGTGTCGCCCTGCTGCTCGCGCCCGGCGAGGGCGAACGCGGCGAGGAGGTCACCGACCGCGCCGCCCGCCAGATCACCAGCGCCCTGCGCTCCCGCTACGAGGTCGTCGTCGTCGACTGCGGGGCCCAGCTGACCGGCGCGAGCGCGGCCGCCGTCGAGATGGCGGACACGGCCCTGCTGCTGACCACGCCCGACGTGCTGGCCGTACGCGCCGCCAAGCGCACCGTGCGGATGTGGGACCGGCTCCAGATCCGCAAGGCCGAGGAGACGACCGTCGTCGTCAACCGGCACACCCGCGCCACCGAGATCCAGCCGCCGCTGATCCAGCGCATCACCGGAACGCCCGTGGCCCGCACGGCCGTTCCCGCCAACTTCAAGGAACTCCAGGGTGCCGTCGACTCCGGCCGCATCCACCAACTCGACAACAAGAGCGTCGTCAAGCAGGCCCTGTGGACCCTCGCGGGCGAACTGGGACTGGTCACGGCCCCCGACGGCGCCCAGCGCGGCGGCCGGCTGCGAGGTGGCGACCGGGGGTCGGTGAGTTTCCGGCGGCGCAGGGAGGGCGGGGGATGAAACGCCTGACGCGGGGGACCGCACGCCTGCGAGGTGACCGGGGCCAGGTGACCATCGAGTTCCTCGGCATGACACCGCTGATCATCCTCACCCTGGTGCTGGTGTGGCAGTGCGTGCTCGTGGGCTACGCCTACACGCTCGCGGGCAACGCGGCCGACGAGGGCGTACGCGCCGCCACGGCCGCCGCCCGGGGCGAGCGCTACGACGTCTGCCGGCAGGCCGCCCTCGAGGACCTGTCCGGCGCCTGGCGCAGCGGGGCCGACGTCACGCAGTGCGGCGGCACCGGCTATGTGACGGCGGACGTGGCGATCAAGGTGCCCGTCCTCTTCCCGGGCTCCATCGACTTCCCCTTCACCGTGCACGGGCACGCCGGGGCTGTGGAGGAGGAGAAGAACTGACATGGGCTTCCTACGAAGGCTCCGCGAGCCCCTCGCGCCCGGCCGCGCCCACCGCGACCGCGGACAGGTCGCCATCGAGTACCTCGGCTTCGTCCCGATCCTGCTGCTGGTCGCGCTCGCGGGCATCCAGCTCGGAGCGGTGGCCTACGCCGCCCAGCAGGCCGGGACCGCCGCCCGGGCCGGGGCGCGCGCGGCGTCGCTCGGGCAGGACGCGCAGCAGGCGTGCGCCGCGGCCGTCAGCAGCACGATGCAGGTGACGTGCGCCGCGGGGGCGGGCGCGGACACGGTCACCGTCACCGCCACCGTCCACATACCCACCGTCGTGTGGAACCTGGGGGACGCGCGCAGGACCGCCACCATGCCACGGGACCACTGACTGAGGACGACCACTGACCGAGGACGACCACTGACCGAGGACGACGACTGACCGAGGACCGAGCACTGATGACCGAGCACCGAGGAGCACTCACGTCATGAGCCTGCGGGCACGCATCAACTCCCCCGAGGAGCACGGCAGCAAGGGCGCGGACGGCCATCTCGTCGCCTCGTACCGGGCCAAGCTGCTCGAGGAGATCGACCTCGCCGAGATGAGCTCCCTCGCGGCCGCCGAGCGCAGAGCGCGCCTGGAGCGGGTGCTCGGGCACATCATCAGCCGTGAGGGCCCGGTGCTGTCCACCGCCGAGCGCTCGCAGCTGATCCGCCGCGTGGTCGACGAGGCGCTCGGCCTCGGCATCCTGGAACCGCTCCTGGAGGACGCGTCCATCACCGAGATCATGGTGAACGGCCCCGACGCGATCTTCGTCGAACGCGGCGGGCGGGTCGAGCAGCTGCCGATGCGGTTCGCCTCCCACGACCAGCTGATGCAGACCATCGAGCGGATCGTGTCGACCGTCAACCGCCGTGTGGACGAATCGAATCCGATGGTCGACGCCCGCCTCCCGTCCGGCGAGCGCGTCAACGTGATCATCCCGCCGCTGTCCCTGACCGGCGCCACGCTCACCATCCGCCGCTTCCCGCGCTCCTTCACCCTCCAGGAGATGATCGGCCTCGGCTCGCTCGACGAGCACATGCTGTTCCTGCTGGCCGGCCTGGTGCAGGCGAAGTTCAACATCATCGTCTCGGGCGCCACCGGCACCGGGAAGACGACCCTGCTCAACGCCCTGTCCGGGCTGATCCCGGAGCGCGAGCGGATCATCACCATCGAGGACTCCGCCGAACTCCAGTTGCAGCAGTCGCACGTCATCCGCCTGGAGTCGCGGCCCCCGAACGTCGAGGGCAAGGGCCAGATCACCATTCGCGACCTGGTGCGCAACTCCCTGCGGATGCGGCCCGACCGGATCGTCGTCGGCGAGGTCCGCGGCGGCGAGTCGCTCGACATGCTCCAGGCGATGTCGACCGGTCACGACGGCTCCCTCGCCACCGTCCACGCCAACAGCGCCGAGGACGCGCTGATGCGGCTGCAGACCCTCGCCTCCATGTCGGACGTCGAGGTCCCCTTCGTGGCCCTGCACGACCAGATCAACAGTGCCGTCGACGTGATCATCCAGCTCACCCGGTTCGCCGACGGCGCCCGCCGGATCACCGAGGTCGCGATGCTGGACAGCCACGGCGGGGAGCCGTACCGGCTGGTCACGATCGCCCGCTTCGACGCGCAGCCCATGACCCCCGACGGCCGCATCCACGGCGCCTTCCACTACTTCCCGCTCACCCGCCGCACCGCCGACCGCCTCTACATGGCGAACCAGCCCATCCCGCAGGCGTTCGGCGTCGCCCAGTCCGCACACCAGCTCGCCACCCGAGAAGCCAGGTAGGTAGGGACCGTCCCCATGGATCTGCACACCCTCGTCCAGCTCACCACCGGTGTCACGCTGCTGACGTGCGTCCTGGCCGTCGTGGGCCTGCACACCTACGCGCGCGGACGGGCTCAGCGGGCGGCCCTCGTGGAACGCCTCTCGCACACCGGGCAGATCCCGATCGGCGGCCGCAGGCGCCGCTTCCGCGGCCTCGACCGGCGGCTGCGCGGCACGAACGCGGGCCGCAAGCTCGAACTGAAGCTCGCCGCCACCGGCCTGGACCTCACACCCGGCGAGTTCTTCGTCTACATGCTGGCGGCGGTCGTCGGCCTGTGGCTGATCGGCCAGGCCTCCCTGGCCCCCTTCTTCGGCCCCATCGCCGGACTGCTCGGTGTCTGGGCGGCCTGGCAGTTCCTGAACTGGCAGCGCCAGAAGCGCATCGAGAAGTTCATCAACCAACTCCCGGAACTGGCCCGCATCCTGGCCAACGCCACCCAGGCCGGACTCGCGCTGCGCACAGCGATCGGCATGGCCGCGGAGGAGCTGGAAGCCCCCGCGGGCGAGGAACTGACCAAGGTGACCAACCAGTTGGCGGTCGGGCACTCCATCGACGACGCGCTCGGCGAACTCGCCGACCGGCTGCCCTCGCGCGAACTCGTCGTCCTCGTCACCACCCTCGTCCTGTCCAACCGGGCCGGCGGACAGGTGGTGGGCGCGCTGCGCAACCTCACCGAGACGCTGGAGGAACGCAAGGAGACCCGGCGCGAGGTCCGCACCCAGCTCTCCCAGGTCAACATGACCTCCTACGCCGTCCCCGTGCTCGGCATCGGCTCCCTGTTCCTGATGAACGGCGTCAAGGACGGCGCCCTGGACCGGATGACCGGATCACCCGTCGGACAGGCCTGCGTGGTCATCGCCTTCGGCCTCTACGCCATCGGCTTCGTGCTCATCCGCCGCATGTCCCGCATCGACGTCTGAACCACCGCACCCCGAAAGGAGGAAACCACGCATGGCACTCGTCCTCGCCCTCGTCATGGCCCTCGGCGTCTACGGCGCCTTCGCCGGCCTGCGCATGTACCGCGCGGACACGAAGCTCCCCAGCGACCTGGCGCTCGCCCTGGAGGTGGGCGCCACCCGCACCGGCGCCGTCTACTCGCTCGTCGACCGCCTCGGCATGCGCTACGCGCCCATGGTGCTGCGGATGATGGGCCCGAAGATGGTGGCCCGCTACCGCCGCAAGATCGACCTCGCGGGCAACCCCGGCGGCCTCACCATCGACCGCTACGCCGCCCGCCGCGCCGTCTACGGGTTCCTCGGCGGCGTCGGCGGACTGGTGATGCTGCTGAAGGGCAACTACCTGGTCGCCGTCCTGCTGTTCGCGTTCGGCGCGTTCTGGACCGAGGTCGGCATCTGGTCCGCGATCCGCATCCGCAAGGACGTCATCGAGCGGACCCTGCCGGACTTCCTCGACGTCCTCGCCGTCGTGGTCAGCGCGGGCCTCGGCTTCCGCCAGGCCCTCGACCGCGTCGCCTCCCGCTACGAGGGCCCCTGGGCCGACGAACTGCGCATCACCCTGCGCCAGATGGACCTCGGCATGAGCCGCCGCCAGGCCTTCGCGGAGCTGCGCCGCCGCAACGACTCCGAACAGGTCGCCATGTTCGTCACCGCCCTCCAGCAGGGCGAGGAGCTCGGCGCCCCCATCGTCGACACGCTGGTCTCGCTGGCCAAGGACATGCGCCGCACCGACGCGCAGAACGCCCGCCGCAAGGCCGCGCGCGCCGTGCCCCGGGCCACGCTGATGATCACCACCTTCATGGTCCCGGCCACGATGCTGCTGCTCGGCGCGGGCCTGCTGCTCGGCTCCGGCACCGACTTCGGCACGATCACGGGCAAGTAGCGGGAGGCGGGTGAGCGTTCATGACGACGACCAGGGAATTCACCGGGCTGCTGTGGCGCCGCCCCAAGCACCCGGAGATCACCACACCCCCGGCGGGCACGGTCCTGCCGGACCATGTCCGCACCGGGGCACCGGACATCCCCGTCACCTCGGTGACACCGGCGCTGCCGCCGGGGTGGACCCGGGCGGACGGCCGTACGGCGGCGACGGGACCGACGGCGGCGACGGGACCGACGGCGGCGACGGCACTGACGGCGCTGACGGGGGTGCCGCGGCAGGAGGGCGGCCGGGAGGCCGTGGAGCCGTCACCCGCCGCGGCACCCGGGGGACGGCCGTCCACCCCTGCCGTGGTGCCCGCGCCGGCGCCCGGTACGGCACCCCGTGACATCCCCCCGCCCCCCGCCGCAC
>NZ_LAVA02000065.1 GCF_000974985.2 Streptomyces mangrovisoli
CGACGGTCCTGCCGTCGGTGCGCGGGCCGTGGCTGAAGACGGGGGTGAGTCCGGACGGACCGGGGGCGAGGGTGGGCGGGCGGGACGGGGCGGCGGAGGGCCGGGCGGCGGCGGAGGGGGCGTTCGCCGGACGGGCGGCGCGCGAGGCGGCGTGCGGGGTGGTGGCGGTGCCGCAGGCGGCGAGGACGCCGCCGAGGGCGCAGACGGCGGTGACGCGTCGTACGAGAGCAATCATCGTACGAAAATAGGATTATTCATTCCTCATGGGGTGAGGCGCGCCGGATCCAGCCTCCCGATGTCGTACGGGTCCGGCTCGTGGCCCCGATCGGGCTGCATACCAAGGGCTCGGGTGTTGTGGTCTTCCGGGGTAAATCGGTGCGGACGCGGGGCTCAACGCAGCTTTTCCGCGCAGTACTTCTCCACTCGATCCGCGACCATCCCGAATGCGTACTTCGTGGCGATATTTCAATGATCGTCAGATCATCACGAGATCATCACAATGCCTGACTGGCCGGCTGCCCCTTTCGGTGCTTTTTCCTGCATTCGCCATCGACTTTTCATGCAAAACGGCCATATCGCCCTCGCTGTCGCTGCAGCGAGCTGCGTCGCGATGCGTGCGCTGTGATCAAGCACCCCTTAATCTCCATGTTCACGAGATCCTCACATTATCTCGACACGCCTACACATCCCCTTCGGCTCCCGGGAGCATGTCCATGCCCGTTTCGTCCCACTCGTCACTTCGGTCGGAGGAGCACGCCGCTGCTCCCGTCGCCGTTGTCGGCCTCGGCTATGTCGGGCTGCCGACCGCGCTCGCGCTACTGGAAGCCGGCAACGACGTAATTGGCATCGATGTCAGCGAAGGGCGCCTCAATGCCATCCGTAGCGGGAACGTCGACCTGCTTCCCTCCGATCACGAGCGCCTCACGCGTCTTCGTGACACCGGACGGTTGACTCTGACCGGTGACCCGGCTGCTCTCTCTGGTGCTCGCACTGTTCTGATCTGCGTGCCTACCCCGGTCGACCAGCATCTGGTGCCGGACCTGGACGCCATGGCCGGGGCTTGCGCCGACGCCGTACGTCACGCCGTTCCCGGCCAGTTGCTGATGCTGACTTCCACCACTTACGTCGGCACGACGCGGGACCTGCTCGTCAAGCCACTCATCGCGCGCGGCCTGGTGATCGACAGCGAGGTCTTCGTAGCGTTCTCCCCAGAGCGGATCGATCCGGGCAACGCCCACCACGCTCAGGAGAGCACCCCGCGTGTGGTGGGCGGCGTCGGCCCGCGCAGCACTGAACTGGCCACCGCGGTACTGGCTCGGACGGCTCCGTCCGTCCATGCACTGCCCTCGGCGGAAGAGGCCGAGATGACCAAGCTGTGGGAGAACACCTTCCGCGCCGTCAACATCGCGCTGGCGAACGAGTTCGCGGAGAACTGCCGGGGACTGAACCTTGAGCCGGTCCGAATCATCGAAGCGGCCGCAACCAAGCCCTACGGCTTCATGCCCTTCTACCCCGGTCCCGGCGTCGGCGGTCACTGCATCCCGTGCGACCCGCACTACCTCTTGTGGCAGCTGCGTGCCCGCAGGATCGTTTCCCCGCTCATCGACACCGCCATGGCGGCCATCGCCTCACGTCCACGCAAGGTCGTCCAGCGTGTACGCGAACTGTTGGGAGACGCTGGCCACAGCGTCTCCGGGGCCAGGGTGCTCGTCCTCGGGATGGCCTACAAGCCCGGCGTTGCCGACCTGCGCGAATCCCCGGCCCTGGAGATCCTGGAGGAACTCACCGAAGCCGGCGCCAAGACCGCTTTCCACGACCCGCTCATACCTTCGCTGCGAATCGGTGAGCACACCTTGACGAGCACCGCTGCCCCCGAGGCGGAGCCCTGGGATCTGGTCCTGGTGCACACCGTCCAGCCCGGCATGGATCTCGCCTGGCTGGAGGCTCAACCGCTGGTGCTGGACGCCACCTACCGCCTTGACGCACCTGCCCACAAGGCGGTCGTGTGACCATGTCCGGCCCCGAACCGCTCGTCGAGCCGTCCCCTTCGTATGGGGAGCTCGATCGGAAAGACCCGCACACGCTCCTCCAATCCGGCAATGCGACGATCACGTTCGAGCGCGCACAGGCACGGCGTCCCGCAGCACCGCCGTTGCCGTCCCTCCGCTCGGCCCGGAAGACCGAACCGGGCTTCCTGCGTCGCCGGCTGGACGCGATGCACCCGGCGCTCCGCCATGGTCTCCGCCGCGTGCTGACGTTGATCTGCCTGCTGCCGCTGCTGCTGATTCTGGCACGTGAGGCACCTCGTCTGGCGCAGAGTCCCCTGGTCCTCGGCTACGGCTTCACCGTGCTGACTGGCACGATCGCCATGCTCTACATCGCGTACAGCCGCTACGACGACCCGTCGGAACGGACGCTGCGCAAGCGTCCCAAGAAGAAGAATCTGGCAGACTTTCCTGCCCTTCCGTCCCGGCCCAAGGTCAGCTTCCTGCTTGCGGTCAAGGACGAGATCGATTACATCGAAGCCTGCGTGCGCTCGATGGCCCTGTGCGACTACGACGAGGATCTGCTTCAGATCATCGTCGTGGACGACATGTCCGAGGACGGCACCCGCGACGTGCTTCGCCGGCTGGAGGCCGAGCTCGGAATCACCGTGCTCTACCTGGAGAAGAACCTCGGCAAGAAGTACGCGCTGGTAAAGGCGTGCGAAATCGCCGACGGCGACATCATCGCCTTCACCGACTCCGACTGCATCCTGGCTCCCGACGCCCTCAGCCGGTGCGTGAGGGCTCTCGTCAACCACCCGGAGCTCGGCGCCGTCAGCGGCCACGCTCGCGCGCTCAACGTGACTCGCACCATCTTCACCAAGGCGCAGGACGTCTGGTACGAAGGTCAGTTCCGGGTGGCCAAGGCTGCCGAGTCCACTTTCGGTTCGGTCACCTGTGTCTCCGGACCGCTCGCGGTCTTCCGCCGCGACGCCATCTACAACTACCTGCCTGCCTGGGCCGGCGACCGGTTCATGGGTGCGCCGTTCCGCTTCGCGACCGACCGCCAGCTGACCGGCTACGTACTCGGCCAGCGCTGGCGCGGCAAGAAGCTCAAGCGGCAGTACGCGGATTCCCCCTTCGTGACCGAGCGCGACTACCCCGAGCGCGCCTGGCGTATTGGCTACGTCCAGTCCGCCAAGGTCTGGACAAACGTTCCGGAGAGCTTCCGCTCGTTCATGAAGCAGCAGATCCGCTGGAAGAAGAGCTTCATCCGCAACCTCTTCTTCACCGGCTCCTTCATGTGGCGCCGCGGCTTCGGACCGGCGGCTCTCTACTACGGGCACGCGCTGTGGGTGGTGGCTGCCCCGGTCATGGCCTTCCGTCACTTGGTGTGGGCGCCGCTGCACGGCATGGCGTTCCTGACCCTGCTCTACCTCTGCGGAGTCATCCTCAAGGGACTTGTCTGGGGCCTGGCATTCAAGGTGGACAACCCTGACGACGGACGCTGGCGCTACAGGCCCTTGATGAGCCTGCTGTCGGCGCTGCTTCTGGCCTGGCTGTTGCCGTACTCGTTCGCCACCATCCGCCGCGGCGTCTGGGCAAGGAGCCTCACCTGATGAAAGCCCTGAGTCTGCTGGGGCGGCTCCTTGCCGCCCTGCTGTCGATCGCCGCGGTATGCGGCATATACGTCATCGTGCTGTCCCGAGGGAGCATCCTGCCGTGACCGACATGAACCGGCACGCCGGGAAACAGCACTTGAGCATCTGGCACTGGCCGGCACGCTTCGGGCTCGTCGTGCTGGCACTCGCGGTGCTGGCTCTCCCGTTCTACGCCGCTACCGAGTACTACCTGTACGGCAAGTACATGAGCACTCAGGTCCAGCCGCCGACAGTTCGGGTGGATGCTCGGGAAGCGGCTTCATGGAGCGAAGCGGCCAGTTCCCTGCCTGCGACCGCTGCTCCGGTCGTGCTGGCCTATCACGACATCGGCTACGGGTCTAGCGACTACACGGTCACGCCTGCGGCCTTCGACGCACAGTTGACGGCGTTGGAGAAAGCCGGCTACAGGAGCCTGACCAGCGATGAGTTCGTCGCCTACCTGCAGGGCGAGCCCGCGCCTCCGCGCTCGGTGTACATCACGTTCGACGACGGTCCGAACGGCCTGTGGGTTTACGGTGACCGGATCCTGGCTCGGCACCACATGCACGGTGCCGTCTACCTGATCACTGGTCGCGTCGACGATCGCCCGTACTACCTGTCCTGGAACGAGATCGCTCGGATGCAGGCATCGGGGCGATGGGACTTCCAGGACCACACGAACAACCTCCATCGCCGTGCGGTGGTTGATGCGGCGGGTCACCGAGCTTCGGCACTGGCTAATCGCCTCTGGCTGGCTCGGCAGCACCGTCAGGAGACCCGCGCCGAGTACGAGACCCGGGTCGAGAACGACCTCAAACTGTCGTTCGACGCGTTTTCCACCCACGGCCTGCCAGCCCCGAAACTGTTTGCCTTCCCCTTCTCCGAAGCAACGGAACGGGCGAATATACCGAGCCACGATCAGATCCTGCAGGAGATCCTGAACAGGAAATTCGTGGCCACGATGACCAATGTGTCGTCTTTCAAGCTGCCGGCGAGTCGACGTGCGGCTGCCGCGCGGCAGGTCAGGCGCCTCGAAGTCGTCAAGTCGTCCACCACGGCCTCAGTTCTGACGAATGTTGTTCGCTGGACCCAGGTCGCCCCGCGCGCCAGCGCGCCGCTGGCGCAGCCGCAGTTGTGGACGCTCGACAGTGGGACCCCTGGCCTGGGCGCGTTCACCGGAGCCGGCCCATACCCGGACGAGAGTTCCCCGGTGCATTACATGTCCGCCTCCTACCGGGCGCTGAGCAGCGTCGACTGGAACAACTACGAGGTGGACGCGCGAGTCTCCAACTTGAAAGACGCGACCAATCAGGCTGCTGTGCAGGTCCGCGACGGAAGCGAGACTCCTGTCGCAGCGAGCCTCAGCCAGGCGTACCTCACGGTCTCCGTCTCGGGAAAACAAAAGGCGATCAAACGCCTCCCCGTGGCTTCCAGTCACATGCTGAGGATCGTGGTGCGCAGCAGCGGAACTCAGATCTGGGTGGATGGCACACTGCGTGTGACGCTGCCGACCACTGGCAAGCCGGCGAATCGAACCGGCGGTATAGCGTTGCGCGCGGGCATCAACAAGCCGGGGGTGTCGTGGCCGCGGTTTGCTTCTCTTCGGGTCACCGACATTGCGGACGGACCGCGTGCCGTAACGGGTTCACAGCAATCTGTCGGCGACGCGGCGCTGCTCGCTGAAGACGCTGCCTGGGTCTCGTCGCCGGATGTCAAGGCGCCGCTCCAGATCACGCGCAGCGAACTGTCTCCGCAGGGGCGTACGCTCTCTGCGTACGGCGCCTACCAGCCCGATGCGACTGCCCGCTGGAGCAACTACATCCTGCACGGCACGATCTCCAATCTGACCAACACTGAGGTCAGCGGTGCACTCTGGGTCCGGGTCGGTAGCCCTCTGGCAATCAGTGTGCGTGTCTACCGTGACCACTTGGACGTCTACTCAGGAAATGCGGACAACCAGGCTCTGGTAGCTACCCGTCGACTCACGGATGCCCCTGCTCATCAGGTGACGATCAGTGTGACCGGGGAGAACACTCTGATCACCGTGGACACCTCGACCACCGTCAGTCTGCTCGCCAAGGGTGAGACCGGTGGAGTGGGCTTTTCGGCCTACCGAGGTCTGACGCGATGGTCGTGGCCGACCGTGCAGAAGCTCGATGTCACCGCGATCACAGGGACAGGCTGACGGTGGCGGGCTTGTCACGGCGTCAACTTGTCTGGGGAGGGGTGGCTGGGGGGCTTGCCGCCTTGGCCACCGGGGTTGCCGCCTGGGAGCTCTATGGCGGCGACACCTTCCCGGAGTTCCGTCCGGCCTTCGGCCAGGACGGATTGGTCACCAACGAATGGGCATTCCGCAATCCGCACCGTCCGCAGGCACACGAGTCCTCGGACTGGGTAACCACAAGTGGCTCACTTTTCGCGGTCAGCGGCCTCGGATGGACCGGTCGCCCCGATGCTGGGGAGACCGGCTCTGACTCCCGGACTGCCGACGATTCAGCGGTCTTCCGTCTGGTAAGCCGCCGTCGGGATTTCGGTTCAGTCGCAGTGTCTCTCAAGGTGAGACTGCTGCCACCGATCGTCACCGCGCGCACGCCGGCTCTGGACTGGGACGGTGCGCATGTCTGGCTGCGGTACCACAGCCCACAGGAGCTGTACGCGCTGAGTTTCCGGCGCCGGGACGGCGCAGTGGTGATCAAACGCAAGGTACCAGCGGACGACGCAGCAGCCGTGGAGGGCGGTGACTACACCACAATCGCCGAGGGCAGATGTGCGATCACCTACGGAGACTGGCACCACGTCGAGGCGCAGGCCGTGAACACCTTTTCCGGGGTCCGGCTGCGCCTGGCCATCAATGGCAAAGAAGTGTTGCGCACCGTGGATCGCACACCAGGTCCACTGGCCAAGCCGGGCGGAGTCGGCTTGCGCGCCGACAACAGTGAACTGTGGTTCGGCGACTTCCGGGCTCACGCCGCCTGAACCACTTGCGCCAGGTGCTCGCTGCCGGATTTGAACCTCGAAGTGGCTTGCGCCGGTCGGGGCCGGGTCCGGCGGCGAGCCGAGCGGGAGTACCCCCGGGCGAGGTCCAGAGGGTGGCTTGCTTTCGGCCCGGCTCAGCCGCCGCGCCGCAATGGGCCCGTCAGTCCTGACGCGAAAGCGTGGCTGCTGAGGGCGTGTTTCTATGCCGTCGGCGGAGGCTGCTTGTGGAGAGGTCGAGGGAGCGGTAGGCGGCGGGCGCGGAAGACGTAGCGCTGCGACGTGCCCGGCTGGCAGAGGCCTCCGGAGCCGTCCTGCGTGAGGCCGTTGCGGCACTGGACCGCGCCCGGCGACATCTGCCCCTCATCCCACGTGGTGTGTGTGATCCGGCGTTCGAGACCGCCCCGTGGAGGAGACGGACGGCGTGGTGCCGCCGCCTTCAATGCAACTGCCGTTCCCGCTGGCGCCGCTCGCCGTCAGCGGGCTCACGCAGCACAACGCCCGCTGCGGGCCGCCCCAGTCCGTCGCGCATGGGCGCACGTTAGCGGCGGGCGGGGTGCCATTGGCACACGACACCCGGCGCGCGCGGCATGACCGCGGGTGGGTCACCCGGCCGCTTTCGGTCGGTGCGGCAAGGGCTGCGGGGGCGGTGGCTCGGGTCGTCGGTCCGCCGGGCGCTGCCGTTCCAGCTGCTCCGGCTGCGCGGCCCGTTCCAGGAAGCGCAGCAGCTCCACCGGGAACGGCAGCACCAGCGTCGAGTTCTTCTCGGCCGCGACCGCGACCACCGTCTGGAGCAGCCGCAGCTGGAGCGCCGAGGGGGTGTCCTCCATCTGCTGCGCGGCCTCCGCGAGCTTCTTCGACGCCTGGAGCTCCGCGTCCGCGTTGATGATCCGGGCCCGTCGCTCCCGGTCCGCCTCGGCCTGCCGGGCCATGGAGCGCTTCATCGCGTCCGGCAGGGACACGTCCTTGATCTCCACCCGGTCGATCTGCACGCCCCAGCCGATGGCCGGGCTGCCGATCATCAGCTCCAGGCCCTGGTTGAGCTTCTCCCGGTTGGAGAGCAGGTCGTCGAGCTCGCTCTTGCCGATGATGGAGCGCAGCGAGGTCTGTGCCATCTGGGAGACGGCGAACCGGTAGTCCTCGACGTTGACGACGGCCGCTGCCGGGTCCACGACCTTGAAGTACACGACGGCGTCGACCCGCACGGTCACGTTGTCGCGGGTGATGCCCTCCTGGGCCGGGATCGGCAGCGTGACGATCTGCATGTTGACCTTGCGCAGCCGGTCCACGGCGGGCACGATCACGGCCATTCCCGGGTCCCGCACCTGGCCGCGCAGCCGGCCGAGCCGGAAGACCACCCCGCGTTCGTACTGTTTGACGACCCGGATGCCGGTGGCCACGTAGACCAGGCCGACGGCGCCCGCGGCGGCGAGCGCGCCCAGCAGCTCCTCGAGCATGTCGACCTCCTCCAGCAGAGGTGAGGTCCGTGATGTCTGCTCCTGCAACGATATGCCCGAGTTGGGCTTCGGGGCCACGGTCCGGAGCCACGGTCCGGGGCCGCCACCGTCCGGGGCCGCCACCGTCCGGGGCCGCCGCGGTCCGGGGCCGCGGCGCTAGTGGGTCGCGACGAGATCCTTCGCGTCGCGGGCCAGCGCGGTGAGCCGGGATATCGCGCGGAAGTACTTCTTGCGGTAGCCGCCGTTCAGCATCTCCTCGCTGAACAGCCGGTCGAAGGGCAGTCCCGAGGCGAGCACCGGCACCTCGCGGTCGTAGAGCCGGTCCGCGAGCACCACGAGCCGCAGCGCGGTCGACTGGTCCGGCACCGGGCGCACGTCGGTCAGGCACACCGCGCGCAGGTCGTCGGTGAGCGCGCCGTACCGGCTCGGGTGCACCTTGGCGAGGTGCTCCAGCAGATGCGGGAAGTCGTCGAGCGAGGCGCCGGAGGTGGCGTACGCCGCCTTCGTGACCTCCTCGTCGGAGTACGGCGCCGGGGCCTCGGGCAGCCCGCGGTGGCGGTAGTCCTCGCCGTCGATGCGCAGGGTGCGGAAGTGCGCCGACAGGCCCTGGATCTCGCGCAGGAAGTCGACGGCCGCGAACCGGCCCTCGCCGAGCTTGCCCGGCAGCGTGTTGGAGGTGGCGGCCAGCGCCACGCCCGCGTCGACCAGCTTGCGCAGCAGGCTGGACACGAGCACGGTGTCGCCCGGGTCGTCGAGCTCGAACTCGTCGATGCACAGCAGCCGGTGCCCGGAGAGGGTCTGCACGGTCTGCTGGAAGCCGAGCGCGCCGACCAGGTTGGTCAGCTCGACGAACGTGCCGAACGCCTTGAGCGCGGGCTCCGCCGGGGTGGCGTGCCACAGGGAGGCGAGCAGGTGGGTCTTGCCGACGCCGTAGCCGCCGTCGAGGTAGACGCCCCGCGGCCCGGCCGGAGTCTTGGGGGCCTTCGGGCGGCCGAGGCCGAAGAGACCGCGGCGGCCGCCGCCGACGGCGTGCGCACCGCCGAGGCCGCCCGCGAAACCGTCCAGGATCCCCACGGCCTCGGTCTGGCTCGGCTGGTTCGGGTCCGGGATGTACGTGGCGAAGCGGACCGAGTCGAAGCGCGGCGGCGGCACCATCTCGGCGACCAGCCGGTCCGCGGGGACGTACGGCTCACGGGCGCACAGGGACAGCGGGGCCGCGTCGGCTATCTGCTCGGCGGCGGGGGAGGAGGACGACACGGTGGTCCATGGTAAAGGGCGTGCCACACTGCTCGACATGCGACGCCTGTTCCCTGTGACCGACGAAACAGCAGCCCAGTACGGCGGGGGGAGCCCGGAGGGGCCCACGGCGGGGCCGGACGGAGGGACCCGCGAGTGGAGTCTCGCGGAGCTGGCCGCGGCCTACGCCTATCCCGAGCGGGCCACGGAGGCGGGTGCGGGAGCGAGGTCGGGGGCGAGGTCGGGGACGGGGACGGGAGCGGGGGCGGGGGCGCGGACGGAGGCGCCCGCGGCCTGGCTGCGGGCCAACATGGTCTCCACCCTGGACGGCGCCGCCCAGCACGAGGGCCGCTCGCAGCCCATCTCCTGCGCCACCGACATGCGCGTCTTCGGCACCCTGCGGGCGCTCGCGGACGTCGTGATCGCGGGCGCGGAGACGGTGCGCCAGGAGGGGTACCGGCCCGCCCGCGCACGGGCGGAGTTCGCGGCGCTGCGCGAGGCGGCCGGGCAGGGGCCGGCCCCGGCGATCGCGGTCGTGACGGCCGGCCTCGACCTGGACTTCTCCCTTCCGCTGTTCACCTCGCCCCTGGTGCCCACCCTGATCCTCACGGGCGCGGGCGCCGCCCCGGAGCGTGTCGCTGCCGCGGAGCAGGCGGGCGCCCGGGTGGTGGTCGCCGGCGACGGCGTGGGCGTGGACCCGGTGCGGGCCGTACGCGAGCTGGCGGAGCTGGGCCACACCCGGCTGCTCACCGAGGGCGGCCCGCGGCTGCTCGGCCAGTTCGTGGCCTCCGGGGTGCTGGACGAGCTGTGCCTGACCGTCTCCCCGATGCTCACGGCGGGCGGCGCGCAGCGGATCGCGGGCGGCCCGGCGGTCGCGGTGCCGAGCCGCTTCCGGCTGGTGTCGCTGCTGGAGGAGGAGGGGTTCCTGTTCAGCCGGTATGCGCGGGCGTGACGGGGCGCCCCCGGGCGCGTGGGTGTGACGGGCGGGTGCGGGCGGGCCAGGGGGCCGGGGCCAGGGGGTCAGTGGGCCAGGGGGCCGGGGGGCCGGGACGCCGTTCGGCCCCATGTTCGGTGCCGCTGGTCCCGAAACGGCGGAACGTCTCGTTCCGTTTGGTTTCCCCCGGGCAAACTAAATCCGGCTGCCCCGTGCGATCACGGGGCAGGATGGTTTCCGCAGGACCTGGAACGGGTCACGCAGGACGGAGGGCCGATGCCCTCGACGAGAAGGGGCGTCTGGTGTTCACAAGCGTACTGATGATCGAGAAGGCCCTGACGTCCGCAGACGTGGAGTTCGTGACCAGTTTGCACGGCGAGGAGCCGGTCGCCTTCCACGTGCTGCTCCAGCCGCGCGGCGACCAGGCGGACCGGCTGCTGCGGGCGATCGACGACGTCGCCCTCGGCGAGCTCGACGAGGCCGCGCGCGAAGGCTCCACCCCGGAGGGCGACGACGCCAAGGGCTTCGGGGAGCGGGCGCTGGACGTCTCGCTGGTGGCGCTGCGCTCGGCGGGCAGCGAGGCGGCGGGCCGGCTGATCGAGGACCATCCGCTGGACGCGCTGAAGTCGCTGGTCGAGGAGGTCCGGGCGGACGAGGTGATCGTGCTGACCGACCCGCACTACGTGGAGGAGTTCTTCCACCGGGACTGGGCCTCGCGGGCGCGGCACAAGGTGGGCGTACCGGTGCTGAAGCTGTTCTCGCACAGCAAGGCGTGAGCGGGCGCTGGGCCGCTGTGGCTCTGGGGCGTGTGGCTTCGGGGCGCCGGGTACGCCGGGGCGGGAGGGGATCGGCGGGACGTGCGGCTGTGCGGCTGTGCGGGTCGTGCGGCTCTGCGGGTCGTGGTGGGCTGGTCGCGCAGTTCCCCGCGCCCCTTTGGGACGCCTGTGCGGCGCCCTCGGGGCGCGAGGGATCGCGCCGCCCCCTGATGTCCCGCGTCCCCTGAGCGGAGCGGCCCCCCTCACGCAATAGGCTGGGGGCGCGCTTCGTGAGCGGGGCGCGTCGCAGACTCGTACCGGATCTTGGGAGAAACGCGCATGGCACCCGGCCTTCCTACCGCCATGGACCGACCGCACTTCATCGGCATCGGCGGCGCCGGGATGTCCGGGATCGCGAAGATCCTCGCGCAGCGCGGGGCCAAGGTGGCGGGCAGCGACGCGAAGGACTCGGCGACCGCCGAGGCCCTGCGGTCGTACGGCGTCACCGTGCACATCGGGCACGCGGCCGAGCACCTGGCCGACGACGCCAGCTGCGTGGTGGTCTCCTCCGCCATCCGCAAGGACAACCCGGAGCTGGCCCGCGCCGCCGAGCTGGGCATCCCCGTCGTGCACCGCTCCGACGCGCTGGCCGCCCTGATGGAGGGGCTGCGCCCGATCGCGGTCGCCGGCACCCACGGCAAGACCACCACGACCTCGATGCTGGCGGTCTCGCTGACCGAGCTGGGCCGTGAGCCGTCGTACGCGATCGGCGGCGACCTGGACGCCCCCGGCTCCAACGCCCTGCACGGCGACGGCGAGATCTTCGTCGCCGAGGCCGACGAATCGGACCGCAGCTTCCACAAGTACGCCCCCGAGGTCGCCATCGTCCTCAACGTCGAGCTGGACCACCACGCCAACTACGCCTCGATGGACGAGATCTACGAGTCCTTCGAGACCTTCGCCGGGCGGATCGTGCCCGGCGGCACGCTGGTGATCTCCGCCGACCACGAGGGCGCGCGCGAACTGACCCGCCGCCTCGACGGCCGGGTCGCGACGGTGACGTACGGCGAGTCCGCCGACGCCGACGTGCGCGTGCTGGCGGTCGTACCCCAGGGCCTCAAGAGCGAGGTCACCGTCCTGCTGGACGGCGCCGAGCTGACCTTCACGGTGTCCGTGCCCGGCCGGCACTACGCCCACAACGCGGTCGCCGCCCTGGCCGCGGGCGTGGCCCTCGGCGTCCCGGCGGCCGAGCTGGCCCCGGCGCTGGCCGCGTACACCGGGGTGAAGCGGCGGCTCCAGCTGAAGGGCGAGGCGGCCGGCGTGCAGGTCGTCGACTCCTACGCGCACCACCCCACCGAGATGACCGCGGACCTGGAGGCCATGCGCGCCGCCGTGGGCGACGCGCGCATCCTGGTGCTCTTCCAGCCGCACCTGTTCTCCCGCACGCAGGAGCTGGCCACGGAGATGGGCCAGGCGCTGGCCCTCGCGGACGCCTCGGTCGTCCTCGACATCTACCCGGCCCGTGAGGACCCGATCCCGGGCGTCACCAGCGAGCTGATCATCGACGCGGCGCGCGCCGCGGGCGCCGACGTCACGGCCGTCCACGACAAGGGCGAGGCGCCGGCGGTGGTCGCGGGAATGGCGAAGGCGGGGGATCTCGTTCTCACCATGGGAGCGGGCGACGTCACCGACCTCGGACCGCTCATCCTGGACCGTCTTTCGAAGTGAGGGGCTGAAGGCCATGGCGTACGACGTCGACAAGCCGGACGAGCAGTGGCGCGAGGAGCTGACCCCGGCCGAGTACGCCGTGCTGCGGCAGGCCGGCACCGAGCCCGCGTTCACCGGTGAGTACACCGACACCAAGACCAAGGGCGTCTATGCGTGTCGCGCCTGCGGCGCGGAACTGTTCACGTCCACCACCAAGTTCGAGTCGCACTGCGGCTGGCCGTCCTTCTACGACCCGAAGGACACGGACGCGGTGGAGCTGATCGAGGACCGCTCGCACGGGATGCTGCGCACGGAGGTGCGCTGCGCCCGCTGCGGCTCGCACCTCGGGCACGTCTTCGAGGGCGAGGGTTACGCGACCCCGACCGATCAGCGGTACTGCATCAACAGCATCTCGCTGCGGCTGGCGCCGGACGAGGGCTGAGGTGCAGCGGGCCGGTCGCCGAGGTGTGGCGGGTCGACCGCTGAGGTGCAGCCGGCCGGTCGCCGAGGTGTGAGCGGCCGGTGCATCAACGGGGGTCCTCGGACGAGCGGCCCCCGTTGCGCATCTCCCGGGGGCTGACGCCGTAGCGGCGCCGGAAGGCCGTGCTCATGGCGCTCGCCGAGGAGAAGCCGGTCGCGTAGGCCAGTTCGGTGATGGTCATGTGCTCGCAGTCGCCGCAGCGCAGCCGGTCCCGGGCCAGGCGCAGCCGTTCCTCGCGGATCAGGTCGCGCGGCGTGGTGCCCACGCGCTGCAACGCGAGCTGGATCTGGCGCAGCGACCAGCCGAGCGCGCGGGCCATGGTGGTGCCGCTCAGCCCCGGGTCGGCGGCGTGGGCGCGCACATGGCGTCGTACGACCGTCTCGACCTCGGTCAAGTGGCCCGGGGCGTCGGGGCGTTCGTCGCCGACGACGAGCATGCACAGCAGTTCGGCGATCCGGTCGGAGACGGCGTCGAACTGCGGCTCGGTGAGATGGTGGCGCTCCTCGTGCAGGTCGTTCAGCATCGAGGTGACCACGCGCCCGAGCCCGGTGGTGAGGTCGAGTCCGGTGGCCATCGGGGACTTGTTGCCGAGCGGGTCGTCGATCTCGCGGGCGGGGAAGGTGAAGATGAGGGCGGGTGTCGCGGCCTCCTGCACGCAACTGAAGGGCGCCCCGAAGGTGACGAGCGCGCCGGTGCCGCGGGTGAGGACCGCCTCCTGGCCGTCCTGGCGCAGCACGAGCCGTCCGCCGAGCGGCACCAACAGCCGGTAGTCCTCGTCCGGTTCCTGGCGCACCTGCTGCGCGGACCGGTTGTACTCGATGGCGTCGGACCGGAACCTGACCATCTGGTAGGTGCCGCTGCGCTGGCGGACGGTCTCGCCGTGGAAGTCGTCGGGCCGCGCGTACCGGTAGTCCATGCGCGCCTGGTAGGAGGCTATGTGCTCGCTCCAGAAGTCGGCTCGCTCCCGCGCGTCCAGCGCGGTGGTGCTGTGCGACTCCACGACGTAACGTCCCGTGGGCAACGTGACTCCTCCGCTGCGACCGGGGCCTTCCGGCATGTCTTCCGGCATGTCTTCGGGTGGGGCTTGGGGTGGGCTCGGGGTATCCCTCGGGTATGCCTGGTGGCATATGCGGGCGCCCCTGAACTTCATTGCGTTCAGGGGTCGTTACCCGTTGTCAGATTAGGGGAGCGGAGGTCTCCGTGGGGGGCCCGACGTCATATGGCATATGCCAAAGGTAAGTAGGCTGCCCACGTGCCCGGCGGCCCGCGCGGGCGCTGCGCACCCCGGCAACTTCCGTGCGCGTCACCGCAAGTCGACGTACGGCATCCGGCCATAGAGTCCAGACGTCGGACGGGAGAGCCGGTGAGGGCGATGACGGGGAATGCGGTTCCACGATGGCTGCCGGTGCGCGCCACCGAGGCGCGGGCACTGGCCGCCGGCCACTGGTGGGACGGGATACGGGTACCGCTCGAACTCGGCCTGCGCACGCTGGGCCTGCTCGGCGAGAGCACGGGCGCGGTGGTGCGCGACGGCTACGGAGCCATCCTCTACTGGCTCGTCGCCCCCGGCACCGCCGCCGACTGGAACCTCCCCGAGGTCGCCGTCCTCGGCCGCGGCTGCCACGTGGTGTTCCCGCCACCGCTCCGTGTCAACGGCCCCGGCCTGTACTGGCAGGTCCCCCTGGCCCGCAACCGCGACCGCACGAGCGCGCCTCTGCTGCATGCCGCGCTGACGGCGTCCTTGGAGTCGTCGGCGCGGGAGGGGGCGGTGCCGGGGGTCTGACGGCCCGGTCCATGGCTCCACCCCGCGTACCTGTCCTCACCCGTCAGCCGGAAGCGTCACCGTGAACGTCGTGCCGTCCGTTGCCGCGTCCAGGTTCAGGGAACCGCCGTGGGCGCGGACCAGGGAGCGGGCCACCGGGAGGCCGAGGCCCGAGCCGCCGCGGTCGCGGGTGCGGGCCTTGTCGACGCGGTAGAAGCGGTCGAAGACCCGGGCGCGGTCGGCGGCCGGGATGCCGGGGCCGGTGTCCGCGACCCGTACGCGCGCCTGCCCCGCGGACGCGCTCAGCGCGACGCTGACCTCCGTGCCCGCGGGCGTGTGCATCGCCGCGTTGGTGAGCAGGTTGTCCAGGACCTGGCGGACCCGGACCGGATCCACGCGGACGAACACGTGCGAGGGGCCCGGGTCCACGGCCAGGGGGTGGTCCGGGTGGCCCGCGCGGAAGGCGTCACCGGCCTGCCGGACCAGTTCTCCCAGGTCCGTCCGCTCCGGGCGCAGTGGCGTCGTCGCCTCCGCCGCGTCCAGCCGCGCGAGCAGCAGCAGGTCGTCCAGGAGGATCCCCATGCGGGCCGCCTCCGCGCGCAGCCGGGCCAGATGGCGCTCGCGCTCCCCGGGCTCGTCGGCGGCGGCGTACTGGAAGAGGTCCGCGTAGCCGCGTACGGACATCAGCGGTGTGCGCAGCTCGTGCGAGGCGTCCGCGACGAAGCGGCGCAGGCGCTGTTCGGCCTCCGCGCGCACGGCCAGCGAGTCGTCGATGTGCTCCAGCATGGTGTTGAACGCCGTGCGCAGTTCCTCGACCTCGGGGCCGCCGCCCGGACCGACCGCGCGCAGCGGCAGCCTGGCGGCGGAGTCGGTGAGGTCGTGGGACGCGATGCCGTGCGCGGTGTGCGCCATGTCGCTCAGCGGCTTCAGGCCCCGGCGCAGCAGCGCCCGGCCGATCACCACCAGTGCGAGCAGGGCCAGCGCGAACGCCACCACCTGCACGGTGATCAGCCGGCGCATCGTCGCGTCGATCGACGCCATGGGCGCGGCGCTCACCAGGACCACCCCGGGTCCCACCCGGCAGGCGCGCAGTCGGTAGGTGCCCTGCCCGGCGATCGTCACCGTGCGCAGCAACTCCCGGTCCGAGTCGGCCATGGTGCGGGCCAGCGCCGTCATCTCGCGTGTGTCGGACGGTACTTCGGCCGGACGGCGCAGCAAGGGGGTGCCGGAGGAGACGTCGTAGACGGCCGTGTACCAGCCGTAGTACGGCTGTCGCTGCACGGTGCCGTGGCTCGCCGCGTCCTTGGACTGCACGACCTGCACCAGGCCCAGCTGGTCGGCCTGTTGGCGTTCCAGGTAGTCCCGCATGTACATCGTCAGGGTGGCGCCCACCACCGCGAAGACGAGCAGCGACAGCACGCCGAGGCCGAGCGCCAGCCGGGTGCCGAGGCGCAGTCGGCCGTATCGGTCACGGAGACCGCCGGGGCTCATCGCCCCGCCTCTCGCACCACATAGCCGAAGCCCCGCACCGTGTGGATCAGCGGGCCGTCGCCCGGCGCCGACTCGTCCAGCTTGCGGCGCAGACGGCTGACCACCAGCTCCACGACGTTCGAGCGGCCGCCGAAGCCGTACTCCCATACGTGGTCGAGCAGCTGCGCCTTGGTGACGACGGCCGGCGACCTGTGCATGAGGTGGCGCAGGACCTCGTACTCGGTGGGGGTCAGGGTGAGACGGCCGCCGCCCCGGCGGGCCTCGCGGGTGACCTCGTCCAGGGTCAGGTCCGCCACCCGCAGCACCGGTGGCTGCCGAGGAGGCTCGGGAGCCGCGCTGCGCCGCAGCACCGTGCGCAGCCGCGCCATCAACTCCTCGACCGCGAAGGGCTTCACGAGGTAGTCGTCGCCGCCCCGGGTCAGCCCCGCCACCCGGTCCGCGACGCCGTCGCGCGCGGTCAGGAACACCACCGGCACCATGGATCCCGCGTCGCGCAGCCGGTCCAGCACGCCGAAGCCGTCGACGTCCGGGAGCATCAGGTCCAGGACGACGATGTCGGGCCGGAACGCGGCGGCCCGCTCCAGGGCCTCCGTGCCGGAGTGCGCGATCGCGGCCTCCCAGCCCTCGTACCGGGCCACGGTCGCGACGAGTTCGGCGATCGGCGGGTCGTCGTCCACCACCAGGAGTCGTACCTTTTCCACCCGCTCATACTGCGCCTCTTCCACCCGCTCATACTGCGCCACGGCCCGCGCGGCGCCACCCCCGGCCACCCGATCGACAGCTATCCGAAAGGTACGGATCGCGGGGCTGAGCGCGGCCGGTGCGGGAACCCGTGGCCTGTTCGAGACGTGGCGCCCGCCACAGTCCCGCAACACAACCGGTCTAGACTCTCCCGGACAAAGGCCCGCACGAGCAGGAACGGCCGAGAACGGGCAGCTGGCTGCCAAACCCGAAGGGTATTCGGCGTTTTGATACGGATAGATTCAGTCACCAAGCGGTACCCGGACGGCACGGTGGCGGTCGACCGCCTCTCGTTGGAGATACCCGACCGCTCGATCACCGTCCTCGTCGGCCCCTCGGGCTGCGGCAAGACCACGACCCTGCGCATGATCAACCGGATGATCGAGCCCAGCGAGGGCACCATCCTGCTCGACGGCGCCGACATCACCAAGCAGCCGGTCAACACGCTGCGCCGGTCCATGGGTTACGTCATCCAGAACGCGGGCCTGTTCCAGCACCGCACGATCATCGACAACATCGCCACCGTGCCCCGGCTGCTGGGCTGGAGCAAGGACAAGGCACGCGCGCGGGCCCGGGAACTGATGGAGCGCGTCGGCCTCGACGGCGCGCTCGCCAAGCGCTACCCCTACCAGCTCTCCGGCGGCCAGCAGCAGCGCGTCGGCGTGGCGCGGGCGCTCGCCGCCGATCCGCCGGTGCTGCTGATGGACGAGCCGTTCTCCGCCGTCGACCCGATCGTGCGCAAGGGCCTCCAGGACGAACTGCTGCGCCTGCAGGCGGAGCTGGGCAAGACCATCGTCTTCGTCACCCACGACATCGACGAGGCCATCAAGATCGGCACCATGGTCGCCGTGATGCGTACCGGCGGCCGGCTCGCCCAGTACGCGCCGCCCGCCGAGCTGCTGTCCGACCCGGCCGACGCCTTCGTGGAGGACTTCCTCGGCACCGACCGCGGCATCCGCAGGCTCTCCTTCTTCCCGTCCACGGGACTGGAGTTGACCACGACCGCGATCGTCGCCGTCGACGCTACCGCCGAGCAGATCGCCGCCCGCGCCACCCCGGACGTGCCCTATCTGCTGGTCACCGGCCTGGACGGCAGGCCGCTCGGCTGGAGCGCGCCCGGCGACCTCACCGCGGGCGCCGTCGACCCGGCCGAACTGCTGCCGTTCGGGCGGCCGTTCGTGCACGGCGAGGAGTCACTGAGGGCCGCGCTCGACGGCGCGGTGCTCTCCCCGACCGGCTGGGCGGTGGCCGTCGACCGCGAGGGGCGGGCGGCCGGCGTGGTCTCCCAGCAGACCATCGCCGAGGCGATCCGCACCGCCCACGCCGAGGGCCGCGACGCCGCGAAGGTGGCCGGATGAGCGGCGGCTTCTTCCACATCCCGAGCGACCTGCAGAACACCTACTTCGGCCTGGTCGGGCTGCATCTGCGCGAGGCGCTGATCCCCGTCGCGGCCGGCCTGCTGATCGCCCTGCCCATCGCCCAGTTGTGCGTCCGGCTGCGCTGGCTCTACCCGCCGGTGCTCGGCGTCACGACCGTGCTGTACGCGATCCCCTCGCTCGCGTTCTTCGTCGTCCTCATCGACTACACCGGCCAGACCGAGACCACGGTCATGATCCCGCTGGCCGTCTACAGCCTGGTGGTGTTCATCCCGGCGATCGTGGACGGCGTCCGATCGGTCCCGCAGGAGACCCTCGACGCGGCCACCGCCATGGGGCTTGGACCCGTACGCCGTTATCTCCAGGTGCAGTTGCCGATCGCCGCGCCCGCGATCATCGCGGGGCTGCGGGTGGCCACGGTGTCGAGCATCTCGCTCGTCAGCGTCGGCATGCTGATCGGCAACCAGGGCGGCCTCGGCAACCTGCTGCACGACGGCCAGATCTACCACCAGAACCGGCTCATCTGGCTCTCCGTGGTCGGCACGGCCGTGCTCGCCGTCCTCGTCGACGCCCTGCTGGTCCTGTTGCGGATCGCCCTGACCCCGTGGATGCCGCGCGGGAGCGGGAGCCGTAGGACGAAAGCCGCCGGAGCCCGGCCCGGGACCGACACCGAGGCCCGGCCCGAACCGGCTGTCACCGCACTGGAGGACGCCGTCCGGTGAACATATTCCACTTCATCAACGCCTTCTTCAGCGACAGCACCCACTGGCACGGCTACGACGGCATCCCCACCCGCCTGCGCGAGCACGTCCAGTACTCGCTGATCGCGCTCGGAGTCGCCGCCGCCATCGGACTGCCCGTCGGCCTGATCACCGGCCACACCGGGCGCGGCGGCAACACCCTCGCGCTGATCGCCACCGCCGCCCGCGCGCTGCCCAGCTTCGGTCTGCTGGTGGTGATGTTCATCCTGCTCGGGCTCGGGCTGCTGCCCGCGATGATCCCGCTGGTCGTGCTCGCCGTACCGCCGATCCTCGTCACCACCTACGAGGCGATGCGCTCCGTCGACCCGTCCCCGGTGGACGCGGCGCGCGGGATGGGCATGGCCGAACCGGAGATCCTCTTCCGGGTCGAACTGCCGGTCGCGCTCCCGCTGATCCTCAGCGGCCTGCGTTCGGCGGCCATCCAGATCGTCTCCACCGCCACCATCGCCGCCTACGTCAGCCTCGGCGGCCTCGGCCGGTACATCATCGACGGCCTCTCCCAGCGCAACTACGAGAAGGTCGTGGGCGGCGCCACCCTGGTCGCCGTGCTCGCGCTGGTGACGCTCGGGGTGTTCTGGGCGGTCGACCGGCTCACGGTGTCGCCGGGGGTGCGGGGCAGGGCCTGAGGGACACACCCAACGGCGGTGAGGGGTGGGCGAGTCGTTCTCGCCCACCCCTCAAGTCCTGTGCGTGTCGGGCGCCGTGGATCGCGCGGTGGTCGCTCGTGTCACCTGCGGTACGACGCTGCCGTCCGCGTCAGCCCTCCGTGCGGGCCAGCGCCTGTTCCAGCACGACGAGCAACGCGTCGCGCACCGAGCCGCGTTCCCGCGCGTCGAACACGAGCACCGGCACCCCCTCGCTGACGTCCAGCGCCCAGCGCACCTCGTCCATGGTGTGCTGCACCTGCCCGTCGAAGGCGTTCACGGCCACCGCGAACGGGATGCCCTTGTGCTCGAAGTAGTCGACGGCGGCGTAGCAGTCGTCGAGCCGCCGGGTGTCGACGATGACGAGGCCGCCGACCGCGCCCTCCACGATGTCGTCCCACATGAAGCCGAACCGTTCCTGCCCGGGGGTCCCGAACAGGTACAGCTTCAGGGTGGGGTCGATGGTGAGGCAGCCGAAGTCCATCGCCACGGTGGTCGTGTTCTTGCGCGGGGTGTGGGTGAGGTCGTCCACGCCCGCCGCGACCTCGGTGATGGCCGCCTCGGTGGTCAGCGGCTCGATCTCCGAGATCGCGCCGACCGCGGTGGTCTTGCCGACGCCGAAGCCGCCCGCGATCACCAGCTTCACCGGCAGCGGGGGCCGTACGGCGGTCTGCGGGGCCCCGCCGCCGAGGAGCGGTTCAGTCGGTCTCACGAAGTACCCCCAGGGAGTCGGGGATGGCGCGGAGGCCATCGATGACCCTTCGCAGGACGGAGGCGTCATGGGCGACGCCGGCGTCGGGCACGTGCACCGTCAGCTGACCGGATGCCCGCAGGTCCTCGGCGAGGACCCGCACCACGTTCAGATGCAGCCGCAGCCGGGCGGCCAGCTCCGCGATGGACTGGGGCCGCCGGCACGCGGCGACGATGTCGTGCTGTTCGAAGGAGAGCAGGTCGAGCCCGGCGAGCCCCTCGGCGGTGGCGACCACCTGGGTCTCGACGGGCACCGGTTTGCCGGACGCGGTGGGCGCCACCCGGCCGGCGGTGACCAGGAACGGCCGTACGGCGGAAGCGGGGCCGACCGGGTCCGGGCCCGGGGGCGACGAGCCGTCGGCCATATGCGTGTCTTCCTCTCTCGGCCGGACCGGGGAGGTCGGTCAGCGCCTCGACGGTGTGCCGACGCTGTTCTTGAGTTCCAGGACCAGCTGGGGGCTGAGGGCGGCGCCGGCGCGGTTGGCGAACAGCGTCATCTCGTAGGCGATGTTGCCCAGTTTGGCCTCCTTGTCGGTGACCACGCCGAGGACGGCGCCGCTGCCGATCGCGGAGACCAGCACATGGCCGCCCTCCAGGTCGATGATGACCTTGTTGAGGCCGCCCAGACCGTAGTTGCCGGAGGCACCCGCGGCGAGGCTGGTGATGCCGGAGACGATCGCTGCCAGCCGCTCGGAGTCGGCGTGCTCCCGCAGCTGCGAGACGGCGATCAGCAGTCCGTCCGAGGACACGGCGATGGCGTCGACGACACCGGCGGTCTCGGTCGCGAAGCGGTTGAGCAGCCAGGTGAAGTCGGCTGCCGCGGCCCGCAGATCGGTCGGAGTGTCACCTGTCGGCGTACTCACTGTTCGGCTCCTTCCGGAAGGTGGTTCTGGTGGTGCGGGTGGTTCTTTTCCTGCGGGGGGTGCGGGTGGTTCACGTCCTGCGGGGGGTGCACTCGGGTCCGGTCCTGCGGGGGGAGCGGGTCCGGCGAGCCGTGCGGGTCCGGTGCGGGCCGCGCGGTCTCCAGGGTCGCGCTGTCCTCCCGCGCCCGCGCCACGGCCGCCTCGAACTCGTCGAGCGCGTCGCGCACGGCGTCCGCGTCGGCGGGGCGCGGGGCCTCGCGGTCGGGCTGCCGGTCACCGGCGCCGGCGGCCGGGCGCAGGGTGGCGCCGCGCACCCGGCGGCGCAGCGGGCGGGTCCCGTCGCCGGTCGCGGACTCGGCGTCGTCGCCGCGCGTGGGGTTCGTGGCGTCGGTACGGCCGTGCTCCGGCACCGCCGCCGCCTCGGTGCGGGCGTGGGGGATCAGCGGGGCCGCGCCGTCGTCGCCGGCCGCCGTCTCGCGCCGGGGCACCCGGCGGGGGAGCCCGTGCACGTCGGTGTCGGAGACCGGCGGCAGGGCGGACGACGGCAGCGGACCGGAGGCGGCGCCCGCGTGCTCGCCGGACGCCGGGGCGGCCGTGTGCTCCGCGGCGGCCGAGGCCGCCGTGTCCTCGGAGGCGGCCGTGTACCGCGCCGTGGCGCCGGACCCGTCCGCCCGCTCGGAGCCGGAGCCGGAGCCGGAGTCTGATCCCGATTCCGATCCGGAGGCCGCCGCGGTCGTCGGCTCGGACGCCTGCCGCGGCGCGGGCACCACGGCCGAGGACCTCGCGGCCGTGAGGCCGGGCGCCGTCGCGGGCGCGAGGACCGTTCCGGCCGCCTGCGCCTCCCCGGCGGGACGCCGTACCGTGCCCGCCGCCTCCACCGCGCTCATCGTGAGCAGCAGCGAGGACGGCAGCGCCACCTCCGCCGTCACGCCGCCGCCCGGGCTGCGGGAGAGGGTGACGGTGATGTCCCAGCGGCGGGCCAGGGCGCCCACCACGAACAGGCCGAGCACCTTCGTCGGTACGACGTCCAGGCGCTCGCGGCGGATCAGCCGCGCGTTCTCCTCGGCGAGCCGCTCGGCGCTCATGCCGAGGCCGTGGTCGGTGATGACGATGAACGTGCCGTCCTCGGCGGAGCGCACGAGCACCTCGACCGGGCTGCCCACCGGGGAGAACGACACGGCGTTCTCCAGGAGTTCGGCCACCATCAGGGTCAGGTCGCCGATGACGTCCGGTTCGACGACCGCCTCGTTGGCGCCCGCGTGCAGCTGGACCCGCTGGTAGCCCTCGATCTGGCCGAGCGCGGCGCGGACCACGTTGGTCAGCGCGGTGGGCCCGGAGGCCAGCACGGTCTCGCGGATGCCGGCGAGCAGCATCAGACTGTCCGCGTTGCGCCGCAGGCGTACCGCGATGTGGTCGATGGAGTACAGCCGCTCCAGCAGCTCGGGGTCGGTCTCGCCCCGCTCCACCGCGTCGATCAGCGCGAGTTGACGGGTCGTCAGGTTGCTGACGCGGCGGCCGACGTTGCCGAACATCTCGGCGACGTTGCGACGGCTGAGCACCTGGCGCTCCAGCAGCGCGGCGGCCGTGGTCTGCACATGGTTGAACGCCTCGGCCAGCTCGCCGATCTCGTCGTCGGCGGTGACGGGCATCTCGCGCAGCCGGGGCGGGCCCTCGCTCTCCGCGTCGTCGTCGGCCACCCGGGCGAGCTCGCGCCCGGCGACCTCGGCGACCTCCCGGGCGGCGCCGGTGAGCGCCTGCACCGGGCGGACCACGGAGCGCCGTACCACCACCGCGAAGGCGATCCACAGGGCGAAGCCGGTCAGCGCGAGGTTGAGCAGCAGCCCCGCGCGCCACTGGGCGCTGCTGGAGGCGTCGTCGGCCCGGTCGGCGATCTCCCCGACCAGCGCGGTGGTGATCTCCAGCCGGGACGCGGCCTGTTCGGGGTAGGCGGGGTAGTCGCCCATGGCGTCCTTGAACGCCGCCTGGATCTTGGCGGGGGTGTTCTTCTGGAGGCCGCTCGGGTCGACCTGGAGCTCGGCGTACGCCTCGGCGATGTCCCGCATCGGGGTGCTGTGCTCGATGCCCGAGATCGAGTCCGCCTGCTCCTCGGAGGCGAACCGGGTGAACCGGTCGGCCTGGTAGGAGTACAGGTCGTAGGAGCCGATCGCGTTCGTGTACTCGATGAGGGCGTTGGTGTCGCCGGTCGTCGCGGAGAAGACGCTGGTCTCGAAGGACGCGTGGGCCGCGTCGGCGCGCAGCAGCGAGTCGAGCAGATTGCCGGTGAAGGTGGCGGCGAGTGTCTCGTTGCGGTCGAGGCCGAGGCCGTCGATCAGGCCCTTGGAGGCGTCGGTGTACGCCGGGTCGATGTTCGAGGCGGGCAGATAGCTGTCCTCGATGGTGTCGCGCAGGCTGCCGAGGCCGTTGACCTCCTTCAGGGCCTGCGCCTCGGTGTCGGGCAGCCGGCTGCCGAAGGCGGTGCGCACCTTCTCGACCTGCGCGTCGACCCGGGCCTGCGCCTTGCGGTAGGCGGTGAGCGAGGGCTTCGCGCCGGTGCCTGCCTCATGGCGCACCGACAGCAGGATCGCCTGCTGGTGCTCGTTCTCCACACGGTCGACCAGGGTGGCGACCTGCGCGCTGTCACGGACGAGTTGCGCCGCCGACTTCGCGCTTTGCGACTGTCCCACCTGATCGGCGATCAGATACGCGAGCAGCACGGCGACGACGGCCAGAGGCACGCCGACCAGCACGTTCAACTTGCGCCGGAAGGGCCAGCGGCCGGCGAAGCCCCGGGCGGGCGCGTCCACCGCGTTCGTGGACACGGGGCCTCCTTCGACGGGTGCCTCCACCCCGAGAGGTGCGGGCGTCTCCACCCGAGAGCACGAGAGCTTGTGAGACGACGCGATCACCGCGGCTCCTGTGCACCGAGTGACCTACGTCAACCCGGCCGAGACTATCCCCACTTGGATGATCGATCACCTCGCCCTACGTCAAGAATCCATTACGAAGCGCTCCCATACGTTTGTGTTTCAGGCATGTTTCCTCCACAACTACCCCTCGTTCGAAGCCAATCGGTGATCCGGAGACACTTGACTCACAGCAAACCGGCTGGATTGGATCGGCCACAGAGTGTTGTCCATCGATCCCGAGCCCGGAACGGCAACCGTGACTTCAAACGCCCACACCAGCAGGTCCATCCGGAGTTACCGCGGCGCGGTCGCGGTCGCGCTCGTCGCGGCGTCGGCCCTGCTGGCGGGATGTTCCTCGTCCTCCGACAGCAAGTCCGACGATCCCCTGTCCGGCAGCAAGGCCAGTGGCGACACCGTGGTCGTCGGCTCCAACAACTTCGCCGAGAGCATCCTGCTCGCCGACATCTACGGCGAAGCACTGAAGGCCAAGGGCGTCAAGGTCACCTACAAGCCGAACATCGGCACCCGCGAGACGACGTACGGCCTGCTCAAGAACGGGTCTGTCACCGTGCTGCCCGAGTACAACGGCGCCCTGCTCGCCTACCTCGACGCCAAGGCCGCCCCGAAGACGATCGAGGCCACTACCGCCGCGATCAACGCGAAGCTCGACTCCAAGCTGACGCTGCTGGACCCCTCGCCGGCCCAGGACAAGGACTCGGTGACCGTCAACGCGGCGACCGCCGCCAAGTACAAGCTCACCTCCGAGTCGACCATCGCCGACCTGAAGGACGTCGCCAAGGACCTGGTCATCGGGGCCTCCCCGGAGTTCCAGACCCGCCAGCAGGGTCTCGTCGGCCTGAAGTCCGTCTACGGCCTCGAGTTCAAGACGTTCAAGGCTCTGGACGCGGGCGGCCCGCTCACCGTGGCCGCGCTGAAGAAGAA
This sequence comes from Streptomyces mangrovisoli, assembly GCF_000974985.2. Taxonomy (GTDB): domain Bacteria; phylum Actinomycetota; class Actinomycetes; order Streptomycetales; family Streptomycetaceae; genus Streptomyces; species Streptomyces mangrovisoli. Next base: position 25,405 of record NZ_LAVA02000065.1, read on the forward strand.
CACCGTGCAGGCGGCGGACATCTTCACCACGGACCCGACCATCTCCAAGGAGAAGTTCGTCGTCCTCCAGGACTCGAACAACCTCTTCGGGTTCGAGAACGTGCAGCCGCTGGTCTACAAGTCGGGCCTCTCCCAGAAGGGAGTGGACGCCCTGAACGCGGTCTCCGCCAAGCTCGACACGGCGACCCTGCTGGACCTGGACACCCAGGTGCAGTCGGACAACAAGGACCCGCTGGACGTGGCGAAGACCTGGCTCCAGACGTCCGGCCTCGACTGACCCTCGGCACGTGGACACCAGCACCGACGGACCGACGCGGGTGCCCCCGGACGCCGGGGCCGCCCGCGTCGTGCTGGACGGCCGGGGACTCGGCGTCCCCGGCGTCGTCCGGCTGGCCGACGCCGAGGCCGACCCCGTCGTCCCCGCGGGGGCGCTGGACCGCGCCCGCCGCTCGTGGCGGGCCGCGGCGCAACTTGCCGCGGCCGGACGGCTCTACGGCCGCGGCACGGGCGTCGGCGCCCACCGCTCGGTCCCCGTGGACACGGCCGACGAGGCCGGCCACGGGCTGCGCCTGCTGCGCAGCCACGCGGGCGGCGCGGGCGGCCTGCTCCCGGCCCGCCAGGTCCGGGCCATGCTCGCCGTCCGCGCCAACCAGCTGCTCGCGGGCGGCTCCGGCATCCAGCCCGCCTTTGTCACCGCCCTCGCCGAAGCCCTCCGCCTCGGCCTGCACCCGGCCGTCAACGAGTACGGCGCGGTCGGCACCGGGGACCTCACCGCGCTCGCCCAGACCGGCCTGACGCTCATCGGGGAGCGTCCCTGGCTCGGACCGGCGGGCGAGGCACCGGGCCCCGGTGAGCCGCCGCCACGCCTGCCCGCCCCGGTCACCCTCCAGCCCGGCGACACCCTCGCCCTGCTCAGCAGCAACGCGCTCGCCCTCGGACAGGCCGCGCTCGCCGCCCACCGCCTGGACGAACTGCTGTGCGCCACCCATGCCGTCGCCGCCCTCTCGCTCGCGGCGGTCTCCGGCTCCCCGGAGGCGTACGCGGCACCCGTGCACGCCCTGCGCCCCTACCCCGGACCCGCGCGCGCGGCGGCCGAGGTGCGGCGGCTGCTCGGTCCCGCCGACGTCGCCCACGGCACCGGCCGCCGCATCCAGGACCCGTACGGCTTCCGCGCCTTCCCGCAGGCCCACGGGGCCGCCCTGGAGGCCGCCGACCGGCTGCGCGGCATCGTCGAGGTGGAGATCAACTGCCCGTCCGAGAACCCGGTGATCGACCCCGACGCGCTGACCGCCCATCACCACGGCGGGTTCTACGCCGCCCCGCTGGCCCTCGCGCTCGACGGGCTCGACCTGGCACTCGTGCAGACCGCGCAGTTCTCCGCGGCCCGGCTGAGCGCGCTGGGGAGGTCCGACCTGACCGGGCTGCCCGCCTTCCTCGCCTCCGGACCGGCCAGCAGCAGCGGCACGATGATCCTGGAGTACACCGCCAACTCGGCACTCGCGGAGCTGCGTTCCTGCGCGGTGCCCGCCTCGGCCGGGCACGCCGTGCTCTCCCACGGGGTCGAGGAGGCGGCCAGCTTCGCCGGCCAGGCGGCCCGCCAGGCGCTGCGCGCCGCCGACGCCTACGCCACCGTGCTGGCCTGCGAACTCGTCACGGCCGTACGGGCGCTGCGGATGCTGCCGGTGGCGCCGCCGATCGCCGCGCTCACCGTGGCGGCGGCCGGCCTGCCGTCCGGGACGGAGGACCGGCCGCTCACCGCGGACGTCCTGGCGGCGGTCGAACTGCTGCCGCGGCTGGCCCGGTTGTGATGCCGCCTCCGTGCTCCGGGGTCTGGCCGGGGCGGCGGCGCGCGCGTCAGTAACCGACGTGGAAGGTGGCGTCCTGCTGGTCGGTCGCGGTCGAGACCGGGTCGATGCGCAGCGCGTAGTCGGAGTGCCGGATGTACCGGGTGGGATAGTTGTGCGACCGGAAGGACGCCCAGGTGGAGTCCGCCAGGCCCGCGGTGCGGTGGAAGGTGGCGTCCTGGGCGAACGTCGACGTGCCGTCGTTCACGTCGAGCCGCAGCGCGTAGTCGTAGTGCCTGAGGTAGCGGGTCGGGTAGTTGACCGACTGGAAGGAGACGCCGGTGCTGTCGGCGAGTCCGGGCACCAGCGTCCACTGGGAGTCGGGGTAGGGGTCGAAGGCGTAGGCGTCGATCCGGCCGGCGAAGTCGCTGTGCCGGACGTAACGGCCCGGGTAGTTGTAGGACTTGAGACGGTTCCAGGCCGGGGTGCCCCACTGGGCCACGAGGTTCGCGTACTCGGTCGCGGTGATCGGCTGGATGCCGCAGTGCTTGGAGTTGAGCGGCTGGGTGTAGCGCTTCTGGTCGAGCGCGGTCCAGGTGCCCGCCGACAGGTCGCCGGTCTGCCAGGCGTAGAAGACGCCGTTGGGGTCCCAGGTGTCTCCCCAGAGGTAGTAGGTCGCGCTCGCCAGGGACTTGACGAGCGTGGGTGCCTCCGTCCCGCCGTGCGAGACCGCCGTGCTGAACTCGGTGAAGCTGCCGGGGTCCAGTGAGGTCGAACGGGCGCCGACGAGCGTGGAGTTCTTCTTGAAGTACAGGTAGTTGACGCCGTTCACGCCGACCGCGAGATCTCCGTCGATCACGTCGTAGCCCGGGTCGAAGAAGACCTGCGGGGAGCCGGCGGTCACGAAGTCGCTGGTGTAGTTCACCATGATCACGTTGTGGCCGCTCGCGTCGACGGCCGAGTAGATCACGCCGTACTGGCCGCGTCCCGCGTCCCAGTAGGACTCGGGCGCCCAGGCGTGGGTGTTCAGGTCGTGCAGCTTCAGGCGCCGGTAGCCGGTGAAGGTGCGCAGGTCGGTGGAGTCCCAGACGTGGATGTACTGGCTGACGTAGCTCCAGTCGGTGCCGTTGAGATCGGTGGCGAGCACCACGAACGTGCCGTCCTGCTTGCGCAGCACGAACGGGTCGCGCAGGCCGAGGGAGCCCGCGGTGGGGGTGGCGACGGGAGCGTTCTGGTGGAGCGGCGTCCACTCCAGGCCGTCGGTGCTGACGGCCAGATGCAGGCCGTAGTTCGCGGCCAGCATGTCCGGCGACTCGGTGAAGTAGGCCATGACGTAGGCCGCGTACGTGGCCGCCTCGGCGGGTGCGGCGCCGAGCGACAGGGCGGTGGCGGACGCGAGCGGCACCGTCGCCGCCATGCCGAGGAACCGGCGGCGGGAGGGTGGGGGACCGGCGGGCGTTCTTGCGCTCATCTGCTCTCCAGGGAAGACGGAACTGACGGTATTTCGAACGCAGTTCGGCAAGTCGGTCAGACGGTAGGGAGGGGGCGTGGGGGCGTCAATGTTGCGACCGGGCTTGGCTAGATCTGTGCGCCCCCCGCCCCCCGCCCCTCACTCCCGCGCGGACCCTTCCGTCACCCCGCCTCTCGCGGCGCGCCCGGACCCGTCCGTCCCCTCACTCGGCGCGGGGCGGGACGACGCCCGCGCGCGGCGCGGCCCGCAGGTGCTCACCGATCTTCTTCACCAGCATGTTCATCTGGTACGCCACCACGCCGACGTCCGCGCCCTGGCTGGTCAGCACGACCAGATGGGCACCGGGCCCGGCCGCGGTGAGGATGAGGAAGCTGTGCGCCATCTCGATCAGCGCCTGCCGCACCGGCCCGCCGCGGAAGTCGAGGCTGACGCCCTTGCTCAGACTCATCAGCCCGGACGCCGTCGCCGCGAGCCGTTCCGCGTCGTCCCGGAGGAAGCCGACGGACTTGCTGACGACCAGCCCGTCCTCGGAGAGCACGACGGCGTGGTTCACCTCCGCGACCCGTTCGACGAGTCCGGTCAGCAACTGGTCGAGCTGGGTGTCGGTGGTGGGGGCGGGGTGTGTCATGTGGCGTCCTTCATGAGCGGTCGGCGGGCGGGGTGGAACGGGTGTCGGGGTCGTCGGTGTCCGGCTCCCCGGAGCCGGACCCCTCCTGTCCGGCGTACGGCGACGGGTCCTCGTCGCGCGCCATCAGCGTGCCGCGCTGGAAGCCGGCCAGCGTGGAGGCGGCCCGCTCGGCGGTGAACTCGTCGAGGTCGTCGGGGAGTTCCTTCTCGTCGTCCGGCTCGGGTTCCTCGCGTGCCCCGGCGGCCTGACCGGCATGGGGCGTGCGGCGGGGGAGCGGGGCGAGCCCTCGGGCGGGGCGGGGAG
>NZ_LAVA02000066.1 GCF_000974985.2 Streptomyces mangrovisoli
GACCCGGGGCCGGTGGGCCGGGCGTCGGCGGGGGCGTGGGCACGGGGCCCGGTGCGGGTGGCCCGGGGGTGGGCTCCGGGCCGGGGACGGGCGGCCCGGGGGCGGGCCCGGGGCCCGGGACCGGCTCGGGCGGACCCGGGGCCGGGCCGGGCGTCGGACCCGGCGGCACCGGGTCGGGGTACGGGTTGGTCATGGTCCGTCCTCCAGCGAGTCGATCGACGTCGGCTTTGGACTACTCCCCCGCGTACCCGTCCCCCGCGCGGGCAGTCACCCGGGGGCGGCAATGCGTCGGGCCGGGTGGCGGCCAGAACGCGCGGACGGGGCGGGACGGGGGGACACGGACCGGGCGCTTCGGGGTCAGAAGCGTTCGGGGTGGGCCGACAGCCAGGCGAGGGCGGCCCGGCGCAGACCGGGGTCGGCCGCGGGGGCCTCGTCGGGGTGGCGTTCGGCCCACTTGGCGACGTACGGGCAGAGCGGGACGACCGGCACGCCCTCGCGCGCGGCGATGCCGTACAGCTCACGCGCGAGCGAGCCCGCGATGCCCTTCCCCTCGTGGGCCGGCTCGACGATGGTGTGCACGGGGACCAGCGCCCGCTCGGGCTCCTCGAGCACGAAGTACTCGATGTGGCCGACGACCTCGTCGCCGCCGACCGCCTCCAGGCGGCCGGCCGCACGGTCGTCGCGGATCTGGACGTCGTCACTCATGGGATCACCCGTTCCTGGTCGTACGTGACGTCACTCGGGACCGGGGGCCGTCCCGGTCAGGACGATGCCGGGACCGCCTGCGGGCTGCGCCGCTGGTCCGAGCCCGGCACCGGTGCGGACGCGTCGGCGCCCAGGGCCACGATGCGGTTGTCGCCGTCGACGTGCACCACCTTCGGCTCCAGCGCCCGCGCCTCGGCGTCGGTCACCTGAGCGTAGCTGATGATGATCACCAGATCGCCGGGGTGGACGAGATGGGCGGCCGCCCCGTTGATCCCTATGACACCGGAGCCGCGCTCGCCCTCGATGACGTAGGTCTCCAGGCGCGAGCCGTTGTCGATGTCGACGATGTGGACGAGCTCACCGGGCAGCAGGTCGGCGGCGTCGAGCAGGTCCGCGTCGATGGTCACCGATCCCACGTAGTGCAGGTCGGCCTGGGTGACGGTGGCTCGGTGGATCTTGGACTTGAACATGGTGCGCAGCACTTTTGACTCCTGGAGGACGGCTCCCCGCCTGCTTGTGCAGGTCGAAGGCGCCCCACACTGTACATGGGCGCGCCTTCGGCTCGAAGACCCTCGGGAACCTCGTGCGTCGCCGGGAGCCGTGGGCGCGCAGGACTGTCGTTTTTGGCGTTGTCAGCGCAGAAAAAGTCCTGATGCGAGGTGTATTGACCGATCAATTTAATTCTTTGTAGCTTCTGCGACACACGTCGGGACCGACACTCGCCCGGTTGGCTTCGCATCTTGTACGCGCAGGGTGTGCCGCCTTCCTTGCGTGCCCACGCCTACCGCCGTCGAGGTGCAGCATGAGCTCAAGGATGTCGCGCAGCAGTCTCGTCCCCGCATCGGCCCTCAGCCACGACGGCGAACCCGGCCTGCTGCGCATCACCGGCAGCGGGACCCGGACCGACCGCACCGTGGACTTCACGACCGAGGGCGGCAACGAACTGCCCGCCGGGACCGTCGCCAGTTGGTCGGGCACGTTGACCGTGCCCTCCGAGGGCGACTACTGGCTCGGCATCCAGTCGCTGGGCGCCATCGGCGAACTCGTCGTGGACGGCACGGTGCCGGCGACCGTTGCCGGTGCCCCCACCGCCGACGGACTCGCCGACACCCGGACCAGGATCCGTCTGACGGCCGGAGCGCACACCCTCTCCCTCAATCTCGTTCCCGACCTCTCCGCGACCCCGGTCCAACTGCGCCTGAACTGGGTCGCACCACAGCAGCCGAGCGCTCATCACGACGCAGCCGTCGCGGCCGCTCAGGGACGCACCCGGAACTCCGCACGTCCCGCTCTGGCGACTGCGGTACTGGAGCGACGATGACGGCGTCCCGGGGACCGCGCACCGGTACGGCCGTGCTCGAACGCGCCCTGCTCGACGCCCTGGACGGCGCGGAGGAACTCAGCCGCGTCGAACTCACGGAGATCACCGGGCTCTCCCGCACCGTCGTCGCGGCCCTGGTGGGCGGCCTCGTCGAGCGCGGGGAGATCGCTCCCGTCGCTCACCGCCCCCGTCCCGGTGCCGGACGGGGCCGCCCCTCCACGGTCTACCGGCTCAACCGCAGCGCGCCCCTCGTCGCGCTGGTCCATCTGCGCCGCACCCGTTCCGTCGTCACGCTCGCCACCTCGGCAGGCTCCGTGGCCGAGCACACGATCGGCGTCCCCTGGCCCGGCCCGTGGGAGAAGTGGGCGGAAGAGGCCCTCGACGTCCTCGAAGCGGCCGAGCGCGCGCACGGACGCGCCGCCCGACGCGTGGTGATCGCCGTACCGTTCACGGTGGACAGTGCGCACGGGGACCGGCTGATGCCGCTCGCGGGCCCGGCGCCGGCGACGCCCCCGGGGCTCCCGCCGTACGGCCCGCAGCCCGATCCCGCCTTCCGTGACGCTCTGGTCCAGTGGCACGGGGACGAGCCGGGACCACGGCTGGCCCGGCTGTTCCGCCGCCCGGTGCACTTCGCCAACGCCGCCAACCTCGCCGCACTCGGCGAGGCCCACTACGGGGCGGCCCGCGGCGCCGCGGTCGCCATCCACCTGTCCGTCTGTCACGGCATCGGTGCGGGCCTCGTCCTGGGCGGGGAGCTGTTCACCGGCGCGTCCGGCACGGCCGGTGAACTGGCCCATGTCCAGGTCACCGAGGACGGGCCCTACTGCCCGTGCGGCAGCCGCGGCTGTCTCGCCGTACAGGCGCCCGGACCCGATCCGCACACCGCCCTGGAACGGCGTTACGGAAGACGGCTGGAGCCCGCCGAAGTCGATGCGCTCGTCACCGACGGCCATCCGGTCGCCGTCCGCTTCTTCCACGACTTCGGCCGTCTGACCGCCCGGTCCCTCGCCGGCACCGTCACGCTGCTCAACCCGGACACCATCGTGCTGGACGCGGATCTCCGGTGCGCCGCCCGGCCGTTCGGCGAGGGCCTGAGCAGCGCCCTCGCCCTGCACTGCCCGCCCTCGTACACCCGCGACCTGCGTGTTGTCCCGGGCGAACTACACGATGCCCTCGCACTCGGTGCCGTTGCGACAGGGCAGGCCCGGGACCACGCTCGGCACCGTCGCTGACGTCACAGGGCGCTCTCCAGGACCGTGCGCAGCGAGCGGGCGGGCCGGCCGGTCAGCTTCTCGACCGCGTCGGTGCGGACCGCGAAGTACCCGTCGCGCGTGGCCCGTCCGACACCTCCGGCGATCTGGCGGGCAACCTCCAGAGGCGGTCCGCCGGCCTGGGAGATCTCCCGGGCCAGAGTCTCGTCGTCGACCTGGGTGACCGTCACCGGCCTGCCCCCGACCTCGGAGAAGATCGCCGCGCGCGCCTCCGCGTCGATGAGCTGCGGGCCGGTGACGTGGTAGGTCCGGCCCGCGTGCCCCTCGCCGCAGAGCACCGCGGCGGCCGCGGCCGCGCAGTCGGCGCGGGCCACGAAGGCCGTCTCGCCCGCTCCCGTGTTCGTCACGAGTTCCCCGCGGTCGAGCGCGTCCCGCATCGGCCCCAGCTCGTTGTCGGCGTAGGGGAAGTTCCGCAGGAAGCACCACTCGAGCCCGCTCGCACGGATGTGTGCCTCCGTCTCGATGTGCTCGGCGTCGACGAACGACGGCCGTTCGGCTCCGGCCAGCACGAACGACGTGTAGGCCACGAAGCCGACACCGGCCCCCACCGCGGCGTCGACCGCGGCGCCGTGCTGCCCCCCGCGGCGCCCCAGGGCGTCCGTCGAGATCAGGAGCGCGCGCGAGGCGCCCTCGAAGGCCGCCTTCAGCGTCTGCGGTCGCTCGAAGTCCGCTTCGCGCACCTCGACGCCCCGGCGCGCGTACGCGGACAGCGCCTCGGGGGTTCGGGTCGCGAGGATCAGGTCTTCCGGGGCGATCCGCGTCAGCACGTGGTCGGCCGCCATCCGGCCGAGCCGCCCGGACGCGCCGGTGATCAGAAGCCTCATGGACCCTCCTCCATCCGTTGCAGGTCTTCCTGCCTTCAGTTCGCATGTACTGTACAGTACAGTTCTGAGTTGCGCGCCCGTCGCGCACGGCTTCGATCCCAACAGGAGGACGAGAGACCGATGAATGCAGCCATTCCTGCGGATGTGCCGGAGTCCGAGTCCGTGCTCACGGCGGTGCAGAAGATCGCCGAAGAGATCCGTGATCGTGTCGAGGATGTCGAGCGCGCGCGGCGACTGCCCGCGGATCTGCACGCGCTGCTGCGCGGTCTCGGCGTGTACCGCCTGATCCTCCCGACCGGACACGGAGGCATCCAGGCGAGTGTCACCGACGTGCTCGACGTGATCGAGACCTTGGCGACGATCGACGGTTCGGTCGCCTGGACGACCGCGATAGGGATCCAGAGCCCCGCCGTACTGTCCTGGCTGCCCAGGAAGACCTTCGACGACCTCTACGCGGCGGGACCCGACGTCACCGTGGGCGGCGCCTTCGGACCGCAGGGGACGGCGGAGATCGTCGACGGCGGCTACCGCGTCAGTGGACGCTGGTCCTTCGCGAGCGGATGCGACAACTGGGACCACCTCTTCGCCAACTGCGTCCTGACCCGGAACGGCAAGCCGGTCGAGGGCCCCGGAGGGCAACCGCGTCTGCGGGCGATGCTCTTCGCCAAGGACCGGGCGTCGTTCCTCGACACCTGGCACACGCTCGGTCTGCGCGGCACGGGGAGCAAGGACTTCACGCTCGACGAGGTCTTCGTCGCCGACGACCACTCGTTCGACATCGCCACCGCCGCGCCGTGCGTCGAGGGCATCTCCCGATACCCGCTCATCGAGTTCGGGCATCACCTGGCGACGATCGCGATCGGGGTCGCCCAGGGGGCGCTCAACGACCTCTCCGACTCGGCCGCCGAGCGCCGGCGCGCCCTCTCCCGCACCACCGTGGCCGCCAACCCGACGGTGCAGCACCGCATCGGCAAGGCGGAGACAGGTCTTCGTGCGGCGCGCGAGCTGGTGCGCCGACAGGCGGCGCTCCAGCGGGCCGACGGCCAGGACGGTGACTTCGCGCAGCTCATGGCGGTCGCGTCGGCCAACAACGCCTGGGTCGTGGACACCTGCATCGGCGTCGTCGACACCTGCTTCCGCGCCTACGGTGCCCGCGGCATCTACAACAGTTCCGCGATGCAGCGCCGCCTGCGCGACATCTACACGATCGCCCAGCACGCCACCTTGAACGACGGCGCCTGGACGCGGCACGGGGCGGCACTCTTCGGCCAGGAGACCGGCCTGCTGGTGTGACACGAGACGCTTCGGACGCAGGAGGGATCGGGTCGGACGGGGAAGGCAGAACAGTGGCACGTACTTCAACGAGCGCGGCCGGCGGCGACACGCCCCGGCGCGCGGGCGCACGCGCCAAACGCGGGCAAGTCATCGACGCCGCCGTGGAGATGTTCCTCAAGAACGGCTACGACCAGACGTCGATGGAATCGATCGCCGCTCGGGCCGGAGTGTCGAAGACCACCGTCTACGCCCACTACCCCGACAAGCTGGCGCTGTTCAAGGCGGTGGTCGAGCGGATGGCCAAGACACTCGCCCTGGCGCCCGACGAGGCGGCGACCCACCCCGCCGCCTCCGCGGAGACACGGCTGACGCAGCTGATCCTCAGCGTGCTGGAGGCCACGGTCCAGCCCGACTTCCGTTCCTTCCTGCGCATCATGGTGTCCGAGAGCGCCCGCCACCCGGATCTGGCCGAGGCCATGCGGGCCTCTCAGCCGGTCGACGTCCCGGCGTTGATCGCCGAGCTCCTCGACGAGGCGGCCGCCGAGCGCGGCTACCGGCTCGCCGATTCCCGGGCCCACGCGGCCCTGCTGTTGCGCATGGTGGCCGCCGGTCCGCAGCTCGACTCGCTCGTCTTCGCCGAGTTCAAGCCCGCGCGCGACCTGCTCGAGGCGCACGCCCGCTGGATCGTCACCCTCTTCCTGCGCGGCATCGAGCCCCGTGCGGGAGAGACGGTCGCCGAGGCCCTGCCCCTTCCCGGCTACGCCCGCCCCTGGCTCCCGGACGACGAAACGGCCACCCGTGGGTGACCGTTTCGACCACTGCCCGGGACGCCGGCCCTACGGCGTCCGCGGGCGGGCGTGCTTGTCGATGCCGCTCCAGTGTTCGGCCAGTTTCCCGTCGCGCACGCGGTAGGCGTCGTACGCGTAGAAGGTCCAGGTTCCCCCTGAGCCGTCGAGCAGGGGCTGGGGCAGTTCCCCGGCTATGACGACCATGTCGCCCTCGGCGTGCAGGACGGCGGGGGCGGGCGGCCCGGCGGGCGCAGTACCGGCCGGGGGCGGCGGAGCCTGCCGGGCGAGCTCCGCCACGTACCTCTCCAGTCCGGCCCGGCCCTGCGGCATGTGGGAGGCGTGCTGGAGGTAGTCGTCGGCGACGAACTTCTTCACCGCCTCAGGGTTCATGGGGCCGAACACTTCGACGTAGAAGTCGCTGACGAGCTTCTTGTTCGCCTCCAGGTCGGTGCGGCCGACCTGGAGGGGCTCCGTCGACCGGTCGGCTCCCAGGTCCGGGGACTCGGGGAGTTGGGGCCGCGCGTACTTGTGCTCGTTGGTCCAGCGCTCGGCCAGCTTCCCGTCCGCGACCCGGTAGGTGTTGTACGCGAAGAGGTCGTAGGTGGAGCCCGGTTCCTCCGGCTCCACCGCCGGCATGTAGAAGCAGATCGTCACCAGGTCGCGCTCGGCGACCACGAAGACCGGCGGCAGCACCGGGACCGTCTCGGGGTCCAGGGGTGGGTGGCCGGCGAAGTCGCGTCGCAGCAGCGCCTTGAACCGGTCGATGCCGACCAGCGCGTCGGGGCCGTGCAGGACGAAGTCGTCGCAGACGTACTTCGGCAGGGCCTCGGGGTCGAACGCGGCGACCACGTCACGGAAGTAGTCGAGGACGAGTCGCTTGTTCGCGTGCAGGTCGTGGACGACGGTCGCCATCTCAGCCCCCGACCTTCGCCAGGCCGCCCGCGAACATCGCGAACGGTTCGAGACCGAGCGCCGCACGGCCGTTGATCTCCGACAGCGGGTCGAGGCGAATGGCCCCGTGGCTGGTGAGCACCCGGATGTCGCGCACGAAGCGCTGGATCGGGTTGGACAGCCGCATCGTGGACGAACCGAGTGCCACCTGGAGGCTGTTGATCGCCTCCTCGCAGAGCCGCGCGGCGTAGACCAGGTCCAGGGTCATCTCCGACTCCTCCTCCGGGGAGAAGTCCTTGCCCGCCACCGCCCGGCGGTCGACCTCCGCGGCGTGCGAGCGGATGACCGTACCGGCGATGTTGATCATCGCCCGCGCCTTGCCGGCGACGACCTGCACCGTCGGCATGTCCGCCACGGTCGGATAGGGCAGGTTGAAGGGACGGTGTGTGCGCGCCTGCTCGGTGAAGGACTCCAGCGCCCCCTCGGCCATGCCGAGCGCGATCGAGATGGTGTAGACGCTGATCGTGATCATCGTCCCGCGCATACCGGTCTGGTAGGCCAGGCCGGTGTACCGGCTGGGGCCCGAGCCCATCATCTGATCGAGCTCGCGCAGGTCGACGATGCGGTGATCCGGAACGAACACCTCGCCGTCGGTGGTGATGCCGTTGCTGGAGGTGCCCGAGAGGCCCATGACCTTCCAGTCGTCGAGGATCCGGAAGTCCTCGCGCGGTAGGACGGCCATCCCGCGGCCCGGACCGTGCGGGGTCTCGAACTCCACCCCCACGGCCGCCCAGGCGGTGTGCTTGGAGCCGCTGCCGAACCTCCACGTGCCGCTGACCATCCAGCCGCCGTCCACCTTGCGGGCGTCGCCGACGCTCGTGGAGAACACCGAGGCGCCGATGCAGAGCGGGCCTGCCCAGCTGTCGCGCAGCGCGAAGACGTCGTCGACCAGCGGCTGCGGGAACGTCGACACCATCCGCATCCCGGCGGCCACGAAGGCCATCCAGGCCACGGACCCGTCGCCCTTGGCCAAGGCGCTCACGACCTCCACGACGTCACTCGCGCCCAGCGCCGTCCCGCCGAGTTCGGGCGGCATGGCCATCGTGAAGACACCGGCGTCCTGCAGGGCATCGAGAACGGCCGGGGTCATCTCGCCGATCCGCTCGATCTCGGCCGCCTCGCTGCGGATCAACGGCACCATTTCCAGGGCCGCGGAGCGCATCGCCGAACCGACCTCCGTCCGGAAGGTCGTGTCGAGTGCGGGAGATTCCGTCATCGTTGCTTCCTCTCGTTTCGCTGTAGCTACTGATCGGTGCAGTACACTCACAGCCTGTACTGCACCGATCAGGTCAGTAAATGCTCCTAGAGATGCCGCTCCGGCGGAGCGGCATACGGAAGGGCTGGTTCTACGTGGCGGCGGCTACCGCTTGTCGGCCGCGTCGGGCAGCCACGGGTAGTCGTAGCCGCCGGTCGGGGGCGTCACGTCGCGGGGCTCCCCCGGCCAGGGCTCGATCCCGCGCAGGAAGATCGCCGTGACCCAGCGGGCGTGGGACTCCAGCAGGGCACGGTCGGGCCGGAACTCGGCGAACAGCACCGAATCGAGCTGCGGACCCGGCACGGCCATCCGCAGCAGGACCGTGGCGAACGTGCGGGGATCCGAGAGGCGGTAGCCGCGCCGATCCGCCGCGTCCTCCAGGGTCGAGGCGACGAGCCCGATGACGTCGAACAGTCCGCCGGCCTCCGCGGCGGCGGCGAGGTCGGGATGGCGTGTGCTCTCCGAGACCATCACCCGCAGGAACGCACGGAACTCGTCGGAGGTCGTCGCCTCCAGCACGAGGAGCACGATCTCCCTGAGCCGCGTCTGCGGATCCTGCTCCCCACGCAGCCGCGACTCGTCCATCTCCACGGCGAGCGACTGGCCCGAGCGCTCGACCACCGCCTTGAAGAGAGCGAGCTTGTCCGAGTAGTGGGCGTAGACCGTCGTCTTGGAGACGCCCGCACGGGCCGCGATCGCGTCCATCGAGGTCTGGTCGAAGCCGTTCGCCAGGAACAACTGGACGGCGGCGTCGATCACTTGCTTGCGCTTGCCGCGGGCTCCGGGCCTGCGCCGCTCCCCCGCCTTGCTGTCCGTCGTAGGAGTACTCATCACCATTGAACTGTACCGTGCCGCACACCGTGCCGACGGGGCCGGACTCAGCGGTAGACCCCGGGCTCGACGACTCCGGCGTAGTAGAGCAGATGGGCGTGGGTGTAGTCGCGGTGGCCCGTGATGGTGCGCACCCGGTCGGATCCGAGCTTGAGATCGGTGCCGAGGAACGGCTTGAACTTCGGGTACTTGTTCAGATAGCTGCCCGACTGGGCGCGCACGAGGCCGATCAGCGTCTCGGCCACGATGCGTCCGCCCACGGGACCGAGGCTCTGCCCGTTGTTGACGGTCCTGGCCTCGGCCAGCACGTAGTACCACAGCGGGGTCTTCGTCGCGAACGGCGCGTAGACGCCGCCGATCTCCGCCAGGTCGGCCTTGGTCAGGCTGTCGACCTTCATCAGCTCGGCGAGGTCCTGGCCGGACGGGGTCGCCCAGGTCAGCTGGCGCAGCAGGTTGCGCTGCGCGAGGGAGACCGGGCTCTTCTCGGTGCCCGGCGCGATCGACGGGATCGGCAGCTTGAACAGGATGTTCGTCAGCTTGGTGTCGATCTTCCTGTTGTGCATGACCTGGCCGTCGCCGAAGTCGAAGTACGTCTGCCACCCGATGTAGCGGCGCTTCGCGGGATATCCGCCGAGCGTGTCGTCGCGGTCGTAGCTGGTGTTGTCGTCGTACTTCGACGCCGGTATCGACTTGTGGTCGAAGGTCAGCGCGTAGAACGGCTTCTTGTGCGGGTTGCTGCTCTCACCGGTGCCGCTCGTGAAGTTCACGCGGTACGACGAGTCGACCTGGCTGTGCCCGAACCGGTAGGCGCCGCTGCCGAACTCGATCGGCATGAAGGCGTTGCCCTTGGGCGGGTTGTAGTAGCGGTTGCCGTTCTCGAGGATGTCGTCGACGAGCGACTGGCCGACGAGCTGGGGCAGGTGCTCGTTCACGATCAGCCAGTGGTAGTGCCACAGCAGCACTTCCTTGGCCGCGAGATAGCGCTCGTGGCCGCTGGACAGATCGGCGTCCTTGGCGGTGGGGATGTGGCTGAGGTCGAGGCTCTTCAGGTCGTCCAGCACCCGGTTGTAGGCCTTCATGTACCCGACGACCAGGCCTTCGAGCATGAGCGTCTCGTTGTTGCGCGGGTCGGCCGTCACCGTCTTGTACGTGCCCTTGCCGTCGGCGACGTACGGCATGCTCTCGTACACGCCGCCGGTCCCGATCCTCAGCTTGGGCCCGACCGTGCCGCTCTTGTTGTCGACGTACAGATCGGGGGTGTGGCCGGGGCCGCCCCCGAAGAGGATGTCGAGGTCGAGGGCCGCGCTCCGCTCGTTCGGTGAGATCAGGGGATTGGCCGGCGCCCCGAGCACCGTGGTCCGGTCGAACGTGACGTCGTGGTCGATGAACTGGCCGAAGAACGTGGATCCCTGGGTCATCGTCGGGTTGTACGGGTTCGATCCGTACTGGTCCGACCTGGTCGGGGTGCCGTTGACCTTGTCGTCGAGCAGCAGCCGCTCCGGCCCCGCCGACAGGTCCTCCTTGGCGTCCATGATCCCGCCGATCCTGCCCACTTCCTCCAGGGCCTTGCGGACGGCGTCGTTCGGCTCCGCGAACGGCTTCGCACGCAGGCTCGGGAACATGATCCCGAAGTTCTTGGGGTTCTCCGGCGCCCCCTTGTGAGCGGCGGCGTTCCGGGCAGTCGACGAGGCCCCGTCCGTGGCCTCCTTCTTGTCCCCGTGCGCCGAACAGCCCGCGACGGCCATCGAGCCCGCGACCAGGCCCGCCCCTGTGACTCCCGTGATCAGAAGAGCACGTCGCGACGACCCGTCGCCTCGCTTCTCATCGCCCACTGCCAGATCCTCCTTGATCTCGCACTTTCACCGAGTCCGGTCAGCCGTCCGGGCTCCTTTTGTAACTGAACTAGACGGTACAGTACCGCTGGCTTCAGACCTCGTCTACCCTCTGCTTGACCGATGTTGACCTGACCCGTACAGTCCACGAAAAATTCGGCCGGCTCCACGGCCGGCCGGGCATGAAGGAGACATCAATGACCGGCTCGAACAACGGAGTTCGCCTGTCCCGCAGGTCGGTCCTCGCCGGATCTGCGCTGATCGCCGCAGCACTCGCCGGCTGCGGTTCGAACTCCTCCAAGGACACGAGCTCCTCGAAGGCGAAGTCGACGACGGACCGGATCTACTGGACCAACAGCGGCACCAAGGTGGGTGTGCCCAGCCGGAACGAAGCCGTCAACACCATCGGGGCCGCGAACCTGGACGGCTCCGAGGTGAACCAGAAGTTCATCACCGGTGCCAGCTTCCCGGTCGGCGTGGTGATCAACGGCGACTACATCTACTGGAGCAACGGCGACAAGAACACCATCGGGCGGGCCAAGCTCGACGGCAGCGGCGCGAACCAGAAGTTCCTCTCCGGCCTCAACTCCCCCGCCGGACTCGCCAGCGACGGCCAGTACCTCTACTGGACCAACGGCAGCGGCAACTCGATCGGGCGGGCGGGGCTCGACGGCAGCGCCCCGAACGACAAGTTCATCGCCGGCTGCAACTTCCCCAACCAGGTGGCGGTCGACGCCCAGTACGTCTACTGGACCAACAACGGCAACAACACGATCGGGCGGGCGAAGCTCGACGGCAGCGCCGCGAACCAGAAGTTCATGTCCGGCGTGAACACCCCTGCCGGGCTCGCCGTCGACGACCAGTACCTCTACTGGACCAGTCGCAGCGGCGGCACCGTCGGCCGCGCGAAGCTCGACGGCAGCGCCCCGAACGCGAACTTCATCACCGGCGCCAAGACCCCGCCCGGGGTGACGGTCACCGGCTCGTACATCTACTGGACCAGCAGCGACGGCACCATCGGCCGGGCGAAGCTCGACGGCTCCGGCGCCGACCACAAGTTCATCTCCGGCGCCCAGGGTCCCGGCGCGCTGGTGGTGCGGAGCTCCGAACAGTCCTGATCACAGTCCCGATCGGAGTTCTCCCGTGTCGCTTCCTCGCGTCCTGTCTCCGTCCGGCCCTCTCCTCCGCCTCGCCGTCGTGTGCCGGCCATGGGGCACACATGCCGTGCGCATCACGCTCGGCGTGGTCTACATCTGGTTCGGGGCTCTCAAACTGTCCGGCCACACGCCCGTCGCCGATCTGGTGCGCGAGGCGGTCCCGTTCCCCACTCCCGACTGGTTCGTGCCTGCTCTGGGCGCCATGGAGATCGCCCTGGGCCTGTGGTTCCTCACGGGCAGGGCGCTCCTGTACGCCGCGCCGGTGTTCACCCTCCACATGGCCGGGACGTTCGGCGTCCTGCTGTTCGTGCCCGGCCAGGCATTCGTCGACCACCAGCTGTGGGAGCTGACCATGACCGGCGAGTTCGTGGTGAAGAACCTCGTACTGCTCACCGCCGGGCTGCTGGTCTGCCTCGCCACCGTCCCTACGTCCCCGTCGTTCGCCTCCCGGGTTCCGGACCCCGCGCAGCGACTGCCCGAAAGCGTGCAACCGTGAAGGAGACAGATGTGACCGGCTCGCGCAATGGTGTTCCCACCCCATCCCTCAGTCGCAGGTCCGCGCTGTTCGCGGGCGCGTCCGTGCTGCTGGCCCTGCCTCTGGCGGCGTGCGGCTCCGACGACGGCAAGAGCGACAAGGGCGGCCAGGGCGACAAGGCCGCCTCCTCCGCCGCGCCGAGTGCTGCCGCGACGCCTCCGCACACGGCGACACACGTCTACTGGGCCAACAACGGCATCCACAAGAACGCCGCGCTCAAGGCGACGGCTCACACGATCGGTGCGGCGAAGCTCGACGGCAGCGGTGCGAGCCAGAGCCTGCTCTCCGGCATCGACTACCCCAACGGCCTGCTGGCCTACGGCGACTACCTCTACTGGACCGACACCTTCGCCAACGCGATCGGCCGGGCGAAGGTCGACGGCAGCGAGATGAACAAGAAGTTCATCACGGCCGGCGCCGCGTTCCCCGTCGGCATCGCGACGGACGGGACGTACCTGTACTGGGCCAACAACGGCACCTTCACGATCTCACGGGCGAAGCTCGACGGGACCGGCGTGCAGAAGAAGTTCATCACCACCGGCAAGGACGTGAAGGGCACCCCGAACGGCCTTGCGCTGAAAGGCGGTTACGTCTACTGGACCACGGTCTCCAACACGGTCGCCCGGGCCAGGACCGACGGCAGCGAAGTGAACACCGACTTCGTCACCGACACCGGCGTCCAGAGCGACAAGGTGCTCTCCCCGATCCCGGTCGGACTCGCCGTCGACGACCACTACATCTACTGGGCCAACCAGGCGGACGAGACGATCGGCCGGGCGAAGGTCGACGGCACCGGCGCGGACAAGAAGTTCATCACCGGCGTCAGCTTCCCCGGTGGCGTCGCCGTGGACGAGCAGTACATCTACTGGTCCAACAACAACGACGCCATCGGCCGGGCGGACCTGGACGGAGGCAACCCGAACCAGAAGTTCATCACGGGCGCCCACGCCCCGGCGGGACTGGCCATCTGGTGATCTCCGGTCGGCACGGATCCGGGGAAAGCCGCCCCCGAACGAGATGGGAAGGACTACCGATCATGAGAACTCGCCGCCTGCCGGGGCCCGTGTGCATCGCCGCGGCGGTCGCGCTCGCCACCGCCGCCTGCAGCGGTCAGGCCACCGGCACGGCGTCATCCGGCAGCACGGCGTCTTCAGGCAGCACGGCATCCGCCGCTGCCACGGCGTCCGCGGAGCCGAGCGCCACGGATTCCCCGACCGCCGCCGCGAAGCCCGTCCCCACCGTGCTCACGGTGGGGACGGTCACCCTCACGAGCGGCGGCAAGAAGTCGGTGCTGGTGAACGACAAGGGGCGGGCGGTGTACCTGCTCACCGGTGACACCACGGGCAAACCCCGGTGCGTGAAGGACGGGTGCACCAGCTTCTGGGCGCCCGTGACCAGCTCCACCGCCACCCCGAAGACCGGCTCCGGCGTCACGGGCAAGGTCGCCGTGTGGCATCACGACGGCATCGACCAGCAGACCATCGACGGTCACCCGCTCTACACGTTCGGCGGCGACAAGTCCGATGGCACGGCCCGCGGTCACGGCCTGTCCAGTTTCGGTGGCACCTGGAAGGCGGTGACGGCCTCCGGCGAAGCCGTGAAGTAGCCCGGCCGACATGAGGAGAGCGGACGCCCGACCGGCGTCCGCTCTCCTTTTTCCTGGTCTCCGACTACTCGAAGGTGTCGTAGGGCTCCGGAGGTACGGGGATCAGGCGCGGCGCGCGCTGGGCGTCGTACACGGTGGAGTCCGCGGCGGGCTCGTCGGGCGCCGCCCAGCCGGTGGGCATCGGCGGCTCCGGCGGGGCCTCGCCGGCGACGACGCTCTTGTCGTAGTCGGCGGCGAACGTCTGATGGACCGCCAGGTGCCAGATGCGCCAGCCGTGCTCGGTCCTGATGAAGTCGACCGCGTACTTGCACCAGTACCAGAAGGCGATGCGCGGGGACCCGTCGACCCAGAAGAACCTGTGGGCCTCGTGACCCGGTGAGTTCCACACCGCCTTGGCCGTGCGCGCGTCCTTGGCGACTTCGATCACCGGGGTCGTCAGGGTGTGGTCGACGAGTTCGCCGCGCAGGTCACGCGGGGTGAGTTCCTCTCCGAAGGCGACGCCGAAGCAGCGGCGTGCCGCGTCCTTGCCGTACCAGCGGCCGAACGGCATGTCGATGACGATGTCGTCGCGGTCGGCGAAGAGTTCGACGATGCGGTCGTTCATGTACGCCGAGTGCAGGTACTCGTACTTGCTCATGACGTTCTGGACCTCGACCACCGCCTCCAGGCGCTCGATGCGCAGGGCCAGGTCCTCGGTGTGCTCCATGTGCCGCTCCCGCTCCTTTCGGGTCAGTACTGCGCGTGGCCGGGCACGCCCAGGCCGAGACCGAGGCGGACGCGGCCCGCCAGGCGCTGGGTGTGGCGCAGGTCGAGGGTGATGTGGTTCCGCATGACCTGGGTGTTGCGGCAGATGAGGTCGAGCGGGGTGCCGTCCCGGTGGATGCTCGCGCCGGCCGCCTGGACGAGGAGGTCGACCGCGCGGAAGGCTTCCGTACCGCTGCCGGTCACGGACAGGTTGAGCAGGGCGAGTTCCGGTGCGGTGGGGTCGGCGCAGTCGCGGGCGTAGAGGCGTTCGGTGCGGGTCACGGCGTCGTCGAGGAGGAGGCGCCCGATGTGGGCGGCCTGGGTCGCCTCGCCGTACGCCGCGTGGGTCTCGGGTTCCTCCAGGACCGGGCCGCCGCCGGGACGGACGCGCTTGCCGATGGCCTCCGGGAACAGTTCGAGGGCCGCCTCGGCGGTTCCGACGGCGACCGCCCCGTGGATGAGGGACAGGACCCGGTACATCGGGTACTGGAGCGCCTCGTAGGACGGGTGGAGCCGTGCGCCGTCGTTGTCGCGCGAGGCGTAGCGGAGGAAGTCGACGGCTCGGTGGGCGGGGACGAAGGCGTCCTGCAGTTCGAAGTCGTTCGAGCCGGTCGCCTTCATCCCCGGGACTCGCCAGGTGTCGACGACGGCGCCCTCGTCGGTCCGGGCGACGATCGCGAGCGGGCCCTGCGGGCCCATCGCGGAGACCACCGCCCAGTTCGCGTGCAGGATCGCGGAGGCGAAGCGCCAGCGGCCGGTGACCCGGTAGCCGCCCTCGACCGGCTCGGCCGTGCCGGGCGGGGCGGCGGTGGCGGCGGCCAGGCCCGGCGCACCGTCGGCGAATATCTCCGCCTGGGCCTCGGAGTTGAGCCTGCTCAGCAGCCAGTTGTGGGAGATGAGGAAGGCGCCGACCCACCCGGCGGAGGCGTCTCCGCGGGAGAGGACGCGGACGAGGTCGATGAAGGTGGCGAAGTCGATCGCGGAGCCGCCGGCCTCCGCCGGGCGCATCGCGGAGAAGAAGCCGGCCTCCCGGTACGCGTCGATCGCCGTGTCCGTGAGCCTGCCGAGCCGCTCGGCCTCGGCGGCCTGCTCGCGCAGCATCGGGACGAGTTTCTCCGCAGTGGCAAGGAGGTCCGCCGCGGGCGGGGCGGAGAGGGAAGGGTGCGTCATGAGGTTGTTCCTTCGGCGGTGAGGGTCTTCCTTCGGCGGTGAGGGCTACGAGACGTCGGGGAGGCCGCCCGCGAACGTCGGGGCGACGGTGCGGCCGAGCGCGTCCTTGCCGGTGAGCTCGGCCAGGGGGTCGAAGCGGATGGCACCGTGCGAGGCGAGGACCCGTACGTCCCGGTGATAGCGCTGCACCGGGTTGGAGAGGGCCGCGGACGACGTGCCCAGCGTCTCCTCGGCGTCGGCGATCGCGTCACTGGCGAGCCTGATCGCGAGGACCAGATCCATGTGGAGCCGGGTCGCCTCCACCGGGGTGACGTCGAGCCCGTCGGCGCTGATCCGGTCGATGCCGTCCGCGATCCGCTCGATGACGGCCCGCGCCACGTCGACGCGCGCCGCCACCCGGCCGGTGGCGATCTGCGTGCCCGGGGAGTCCGCGATCGTCGGATACGGCAGGTTGAAGGGGGTGCGCCTGGGCGCCTGCGCCACCAGCGTCTCCAGGGCGCCCTCGGCCATGCCGAGGGCCACGGCGGCCAGCTGCAGGGTGATGACGACGATGCGGGCCTGCTCGCCCCAGGTGAACGCGACGCCCTGGTAGCGCTCGCGGAGCCCGTTCATGCGGGCCGGCAGGTGGGCCAGGTCGAGGAAGTGGTGTTCGGGGACGAAGACGTCGTCCGTCGCGACGATCGTGTTGCTGGAGGTCGCCGCCATGCCGGAGACCTGCCAGTCGTCGAGGATCTCGTACGCGCTCCTCGGGATGAGGGCCAGTCCACGCCCCGGGCGGCCGTCCTCGTGGGTGAAGTCGGCGCCGACCATGGCCCATTCGGCGGTGCGGCAGCCGCTGGCGAAGCCCCACCGGCCCGAGACCTGCCAACCGCCGTCGGCGCGGCGGGCCTTGCCGACCTTGCGGGCGAAGACCGAGGCGCCGACCAGGCGGGGGCCCTTCGGGTCGGTTCCCGAGGTGAAGATCTCCTTGACGGCCTCGGGCGGATAGGCGAGGGCGAGCATGTGGTTGTTGGCCGCGGTGGCGGTCAGCCAGCCCGCCGAGCCGTCGCCGCGGGCGACCTCCCTGAGCACCTCGGCCAGGTCCCGGGCGCCGGCCGCGAGGCCGCCGTGCTCGACCGGGGTGCCGAGGTCGAAGACGCCCAGGTCGGCCAGGTGCCCCGAGACCTTGTCGGTGAGAGCGCGCCGCTGTTCGGCGGTGGTCGCGTCGGCCCGCATCTCGGGTACGAACTCGGCGACGGCGCGGCGCATGTGGCGGGCCGCGGGGGTGAGGGTCGCCTCGGGCACGAAGCGCTGCAGCACCGACTCCGCGGGGCTGGTGTCCTGTTCGGTCACGTTCACGTTCACCTTCTTGTGAGGGGGTCAGGCCTGCGGCGGCGGGGGCGGGGCCGCGGCGCTCCAGTGCTCGGTCAGCACGCCGTCGGCGACCCGGAACATGGTCGGGATGAAGCGCACGCCGCGCTCGGAGACGCCCTGCAGCAGCAGGGAGACGATCTCGCCGTCGGCCATGGCGACGATCGGCATCGGCGGCCACAGGTCGACGCCCTTGGCCTCGGCGCCCTTGAAGAAGTCCGCGAGCGGCCCTCGGCCGTCGGCGAGGTGGTCGTCGTGCTGCTGGTAGTCCTCGGCGAGGTACGTCGCGAGAAGGTCGTCGATCCTGTCCGCGATGGATCCCGTGGCGGCGAGGCGCGCGAGGTCGCGCTGGAAGCCGACGGCGACGCGCTTGCGCTCGGCGTCGAGGGGATCGGCCGAGCGGACGAGCCGCTCGAAGTAGACCTCGTCGTCCATCCAGGTCCGGAAGAACTCCGGGCTCTCGATCGTGGCGAGGGGGCCGTCGAAGCGGTATGCGGGCCCGTTGGCCGGCGTACCGGCGGGCTGGTCACTCATGTGTCCTCATTCCGGAGGTGCCAGAGGTGATGGCCGTACGACGCAACGTTCGTCAGTTTTGGTGTACGGAACGGTTCTGTCAATGCTTCTTCACGGAGACTTGACCGCATCCGGCCGAGCAGTTCGACAGCTGGGAACTGGGGATTTCTCATAGCCGGTCATCCTCTCCAGAGGGTTGCCCTGACTGGACGGACTCACTACCGTACGACTTCGTACACTTCCTCACGACGGGAGCTGAGCATGGCGCCGTTGCCTACTCACCCGGACCTGCCCGTGAAGCCCGAGGACGTCGAGCCCGGGCTCTCCCCTGCGGAGTTCAAGCTGGCCTTCCGCAATCACCCCGCCGGTGTCGCCGTGATCACGGCCGACGACGGGAGCGGCCCCGTCGGGCTGACGGCGTCCTCCGTCTTCTCCGTCAGCGCCGAGCCGCCGCTCTTCGTCTTCTCGCTGTCCTCGGCGTCCTCCGCGGCGCCCGTACTCGGGAAGGTCGACACCCTGGTGATCCACCTGCTCGGTGCCGACCAGCTCGCGATCGCCCAGCGGTTCGCGACGAGCGGCATCGACCGCTTCGCCGATCCCGGCAGCTGGAGCCGCCTGGAGACCGGCGAGCCCTACCTGGTGGACGCGCCCGTGCGGGTGCGCAGCCGGGTCGTCGAACGCCTCGAGATGAAGGTCGGCGGATCGACCGTGATCGCCTGCCACGCCTTGGGAGGCGTGATCGCACCGCAGGAGGGGGCCGCGCCGCTCGTGTACCACGACCGCGCCTGGCACCACCTCGGGGCGCACTCGAGACTGCCGGCCTGAGCCGGCGCCGAACGCCTCCTCCCACCACCCACGACTGTCCCGATCACCGCAGATGGCAAAGGAAGACCATGCCGAAACTTCTCATCATCATCGGTAGCACCCGCCCCGGACGGCTCGGGCTGCCGATCGGCACCTGGGCGGCGGACGCGGCCAGGAAGCACGGCGGCTTCGAGGTCGAGGTCGCCGATCTCGCCGAGTTCGACCTGCCGCTGCTCGACGAGCCCGGACACCCCCGCATGGGCAGGTACACGAACGAGCACACGCAGGCCTGGAGCCGCGCGGTGGAGTCGGCGGACGCCTTCCTGTTCGTCACGCCCGAGTACAACTACGGCCCGCCGCCGAGCCTGATCAACGCCATCTCGTACCTGTTCTGGGAGTGGACGTACAAGCCGGTCGGCTTCGTCAGCTACGGGGGCATCGCGGCGGGTCTGCGCGGGGTCCAGGTCATCAAGCAGATCGTGACGACGCTGCGGATGATGCCGATCGCGGACGGCGTGGCGATCCCGTTCGTGATGCAGCACATCCAGGACGGCGAGTTCTCGCCCACTCCGATCATGGAGGAGACGCTGCCGTTCCACCTGGACGAGCTGCTGCGGTGGACCGGGGCGCTGGCGCCGCTGCGCGCCGAGGTGCCCCAGCGGCGGATGGAGATTCCGCCGGGGGCGCCGCGGCCGCCGGCCGGGGCGAAGCCTCCGACCCCGTAACGGACGGACGGCGGGATCGTCCCAGGTGCGCCGGGCGCACCTGGGACGATCCCGCCGCTTCGGTCGGTCCGCGGCTCTGTTGGTCCGGTGGACCGCCCGGTGGTGGGATCATGTGCATCGCAATCCGTGGAGAGGAACCAGACCCGATGGCAGTGGCCAAGAAGGCGCCGGGAACGGCTCGTGTCCGCGGGGAGGCACGGCTCGAGAGCATCCGCAGGGTGGTGCTCGAACTCGTCGCCGAGCGCGGCATCGAAGGCGTCACCATCGACGCCATCGCGGTGGCGGCCCAGACGTCGAAGCAGACGCTCTACAACCGCTGGCCCACCAAGGCCGACCTGGTGCGCGACGCCGTCCGGCTGAGCTTCGACGGCGCCACCCCGGGCGACCCCGGCGACCTGGGCTCGCTGCGCGAGGAATTGCGGCTCATCCTGGAGTCGGCCGCGGAGATGCTGCGCACCAACCGGCGCCTGATCATCGCTCTGGTGGACGGCGCCCAGCGCGACGAGACGATCATGTCGATCATGCGCCAGGACACCCGCGAGGCGTACCGCGAGGTGCTGCAACGCCCGTTCAAGCGGGCCATCGCGCGGGGTGAGATCGGCCCGATGACCGATCTCAACCTCGTCTCCGACATCGCTCTCCCGCTGCTCCTGCATCGCGCGATGTGGGGAGAGCTCATCGACGACCGCGTCGTGGCGGGCCTGCTGGACAACGTGATCCTGCGACTCGCCGCGACACCCTCGGAGCGATAGCGGCACAAGATCCCAGCTCGACGTTCAGCCTCGGACCTTCCCGTGAGCGGGTGCTGCATCACGGCGTGCGGCGGCTGGAGGCCGATCCGTGGTGCCCGTTTCAGGTCGGGACAATGTTCCGGTGACCGAGCCGACCTTTCGATACCACCCTGATCCGCTGGCCTCCGGGTCCGCGTCGCGGATCGACCACGTCTGCAGTGTCTGTGGCACGGCTCGACAGATCTGCTATCAAGGCCCTGTCTACGGTCGGCAACCCGATTCCCTGTGCCTGCACTGCATCCACTCCGGGGCAGCGTCACGCGCCCTGAGCATCTCGGTCGGAGGCGACGGCGAATCCGACCTGCCTGCGATGTTCAGCGATGCCGTTGACGTCCCCGACGACGTGCCCTGGTCGGTCGTCGAAGAAATCACCCGACGCACTCCCGGCTTCGCGGGTTGGCAGCAGGAAGCCTGGCTGTACCACTGTGGCGATGGCGCGGCCTTTCTCGGCCCTGCCGGGTACAGCGAGCTCGAGGCTCACCCAGAGGCCCTCGGGTCACGTCCGCGGGAGTGGTGTATCGACGGCCACTCGGTGATCTCGTTTTGAGGCTATGCGGTGAGTTCGGTGGGCAGGTCGTTCTCGTCGGTTTGTGACTCGATCGGGTGGAGGCGGGCCTTGGCCAGGAGTTCGTGGCCCATGTAGCGGCGGGCCTCGGTCCATTCGTCGTTCTGCTCGGCCAGCACGGCGCCGACCAGGCGGATCAGGGCGGTGCGGTCGGGGAAGATGCCGACCACGTCGGTGCGGCGACGGATCTCCTTGTTCAGCCTCTCCTGCGGATTGTTCGACCAGATCTGCCGCCAGATCTCGCGAGGGAACGCAGAGAAGGCGAGCAGCTCGTGCTGAGCGGCGTCCAAGTGGGCTGCCGCCTTGGGGAACTTGGCTTCCAGAGCGTCCAGAACGTGCTGCATCTGGGCTTGGACGGCGTCGGTGTCGGGCTGTTCGAAGACGGTCCGCAACAAGGTGGCCACCCAGGGCTGTGCAGACTTCGGGACCTGGCTCAGCAAGTTTCGGGCGTAATGGGTTCGGCACCGCTGCCAGGAAGCGCCAGGCAGGACCGCGCCGATCGCGGCGACGAGGCCGGTGTGGGCGTCGGAGACGACCAGTTGGACACCGGACAGGCCCCGGGCGGTCAGGGAGCGCAGGAAGGCGAGCCAGCCGGCCCCGTCCTCGGCCGTGGCGACGTCGAGGCCGAGGATCTCGCGGTGACCGTCGGCGTTGATGCCGACCGCGATCAGCGCGTGGACGTTGATGATGCGGCCGCCCTCGCGGACCTTCTGGGTGAGTGCGTCGACCCAGACGAATGCGTAGGGCCCGGCGTCCAGAGGGCGGTTGCGGAAGGCGGTGACCTGCTCGTCCAGGTGCTTGGCCATCGCGCTGACCTGGGACTTCGACAGCTGGGTGACGCCGAGGGACTCGGCGAGCTTCTCGACCCGTCGTGTGCTGACACCGAGCAGATAGGCGGTGGCGACCACGCTGATGAGTGCCTGCTCGGCCCGCCGGCGCCGCTCGAGCAGCCAGTGCGGGAAGTAGCTGCCCTGGCGCAGCTTGGGGACGGCAAGTTCGACCGTGCCGGCCCTCGTATCCCACTCGCGCGGGCGGTAGCCGTTGCGGTGGTTGACGCGTTCGTCGCTGACCTGCCCGTATTCGGCGTTGCAGAGGGCATCGGCCTCCGCGGACATGAGGGCGTCGGCGAACGTCTTGACCATCGCGCGCAGCAGATCGGGACTCGCCGCGGCGAGGTTCTCCTCGGCGAGCACGTGCAGGGGCAGACTGTCGGGTGCGGTCATCGTGCTGATCTCCTTCGAGGCTTCGTCACTTCGAAGATCAGCCGGTGGCCGTTCATCTATGCGGGCACCATCCCGACGCCGGAGCAAACCCCGGATCAGGTCGAACCCGTACACCACTTCCCAGGACGCAACCGGCCCTCGCCATGCTCCGTGAAGATCGCCGACGTTACGGCTGGTCGCCGGCGGATACCGAGCAGTTCTTGCGGCGGCTGGACCGCGCCGGCGAGCCGACGGCTTACCTGTTCCGCTGCTTGCACTGCGCCACAAGCCTGGCGTCGTGGGACATCGGCTGACAGCAGCTGATTCCGTGCCGTGGCACAAGAACACCGTGCAGAACAGGCTCAGGCCACCACCATCGTCCGTACGTTGGTGAACTCCCGGACGCCCTCGGCCGAGAGCTCGCGCCCGTACCCGCTGCGGCCCGTGCCGCCGAAGGGGAGGCGTGGGTCGGAGGCGACCATCGCGTTGACGAACAGCGCGCCCGAGCGGATCCGGCGGCCGACCGCGAGGGCGTGCTCGTGTGTTCCCCATACCGAGGCGCCCAGCCCGAACTCCGTCGCGTTGGCCAGTTCGACGGCATGGTCGTCGTCGCGCGCCCGCGTCACCGCGGCCACGGGGCCGAAGGTCTCCTCGTCGAAGGCGGCCATCCCCGGCAGCACCCCGTCGAGCACCGCGGGTTGGAGGAAGTAGCCCGGCCTGTCGACGAGTCGACCGCCGGCCAGCAGGCGGGCGCCCTGCCCGACGCTGCGCTCGATCTGGCGGACGACGCTGTCCCGCAGGTCGGAGCGGGCCATCGGGCCGACGGTGGTCCCCGCGTCGGTGGGGTCGCCGACCCGCAGCTTCGCGACGCCTTCGAGGAATCGGGCGAGGAACGTGTCGGCCACGTCCCTGTGCACGATGAACCGCTTCGCGCAGACGCAGCTCTGTCCCGAGTTCGTGAAGCGTGCCTTGACCGCGGCGGTCGCCGCGGCATCGACGTCGGCGTCGGCGAGGACCACGAAGGGATCCGAACCGCCCAGCTCGAGCACCGACTTCTTGAGGGCGCGGCCGGCGACCGCGGCGAGGGACGCACCGGCCCGCTCGCTGCCGGTGAGGGTCACCGCCGCGATCCGCGGGTCCTCGACGACGCGGCGCACGACCTCGGGCACGTCGCCGGCCTCGACGACCAGAGCGCGGAACAGCCCTTCGGGCGCCTCGGCGTCGGCGAACAGTTCCTCGAGCGCGAGGGCGCACCCGGTGACATCGGGGCTGTGCTTGAGCAGAGCCGCGTTCCCGGCGGCCAGGGCGGCGCAGGCGAAGCGGACGACCTGCCAGAAGGGGAAGTTCCACGGCATGACCGCGAAGACGGCCCCGACCGGTTCGTACGAGAGCCAGGAGCGGGAAGCACCCGAGGCGATCTCGTGGTCGGCCAGCCACTGCGGCGCGAGGTCGGCCACGACCGTGCAGTTCCAGGCGCACTTGTCGATCTCAGCGAGCGCCTCGGCGAGCGGCTTGCCCATCTCCTGCGTGATCAGCGCCGCGTACCGGTCACGGCGCTCCGTCAGCAGCGTGCCGACGCGGCGGAGCAGCCGGAGCCGCGCGTCCAGCCCGGTGTCCCGCCAGACCAGGGATGCCGCGTGCACGTCGGCGAGCGCCTGCTCGATGTCGGCCGCGTCGTGCGCCTCGTAGGAGACGAGCTCCTCGCCGGTCGCGGGGTTGTGCGTGGTGACGACGCTCATGAGGACACCTCCGTACGGGGGCGACGCCGGGCCGGCGCCACCGCGGCGACGCTCTTGTTCGGCGCGGCGACGCGGTTGCGCAGGGTGCCGAGCCCCTCGATGGTCATCTCGACGACGTCGCCCACCTGGAGCGGCGGCGGGACGAACGCCCCGGCCCGGCCCCAGGACTCGGCCAGCGAGCCGGACGCGCAGGTGCCGGACGCGAGGACTTCTCCGGCCCGCACGCACGAGGCGCGTGAGGCGTGCGAGACCAGCTGCTCGAACGACCAGCCCATGTGACCGGAGCGGTCCGCGCCGACGGGTTCGCCGTTCACGACCACGCTCATCGCCAGGTCCAGGAACCCGTCGACGTCACGGTGCGCGTCGAGTTCGTCGGGGGTCACCACCCACGGTCCGATCGTGGTCGCGAAGTCCTTGCCCTTCGACGGACCGAGCTTCAGCTTCATCTCCCTGCCCTGCACATCGCGCGCCGACCAGTCGTTCATCACGCAGTAGCCACCGATCGCGTCACGCGCCTGGTCCGGGGTGACGTCCCGGGCGTCGCGGCAGATCACCGCGGCGATCTCCAGCTCGAAGTCGAGGCGCTCGGTGTCGGGCGGCATCGGCACGTCGTCGTACGGTCCGGTCACGGCGTGCGGTGCCATGAACAGGAACACCGGGGCGTCGTACCACTCGGCCGGTGGCCCGGGGTTGCCCATGCCCCGCTCCATGCCGTCGACATGGGCCTCGAAGGTGAGGAAGTCCCGCATCGCCACCGGGTGGACGGGAGGCAGAAGGACCACATCGGAGGGGTGCAGGACCTCGGTCCGCGCCGCCCCGGCGGCCACGGCCGCGCGCTCGGCCGCCGGCGCGGCGAGCAGCGCGGTCAGGTCGTCGACGCCGGGGAGCGGACGCAGCGTCCAGCCCGGTCCCTCGTCGGCCACGAGCCCGACGTGCCGTGTCCCGTCGGGCTCGTCGGTGAGTCGGAAGGCTGCCAGCTTCATCGGTTGCGGTCAGCCGATCGTCTCGTAGAAGGCCCGCTCGCGGGTCGTGAGGACGGGGATCGCCTGGCCATGGCCGTACTCCGTGAAGTGCTCGGACGCGCCATGGGCCTGGTACGCCTCCTCGTCGTCGTAGATCTCGAACAGCCGGAAGACCAGCGGCTCGGACGGGTCCTGGTACGCCTGGTAGAAGCGGTTGCCCGGCTCCTGGCGGGAGGGCGGGGTCAGCTTCTCGATGGCGTCGCGGACGATGTCCTCCTTGCCGGGCTGGGCGGTCCAGACGGCGGTGACGACGTAGGCCATGGTGGTTCTCCTTGTGAGGGGTCGTGGGTCAGGATGCGGTGAGGCCGAGGACGGTGGCCGCGTTCTGCTTGAGGATCAGCGGGCGCACCTCCTCCTTCATGTCGAGCCGTTCGAAGTCGCCCAGCCAGCGGTCCGGGGTGAGGACCGGGAAGTCCGAGCCGAACAGGACCTTGTGGCGCAGCACGGTGTTGGCCTGCCGGACCAGCTGGGCCGGGAAGTACTTCGGGGACCAGCCCGACAGGTCGATGTAGACGTTGGACTTGTGCGTGGCGATCGAGATCGCCGCGTCGACCCAGGGCACGGCCGGATGCGCCATGATGATCTTGAGGTGGGGGTGGTCGGCCGCGACGTCGTCGAGCAGCATCGGGTCCGAGTAGCGCAGCTTGAGTCCGCGCCCGCCGGGAAGTCCGGCGCCGATGCCGGTCTGCCCGGTGTGGAACAGGGCGATCACGCCGAGGGACTCGATCTCGTCCCAGAGCGGCGCGAACGCCGGGTCGTCGGGGGCGAAGCCCTGAAGCGTCGGATGGAACTTGAAGCCGTACACGCCGTACTCCTCGACCAGCACGCGGGCCCGTCGCACGGCGTCCGCGCCCTGGAGCGGGTCCACGGAGCCGAACGGGATGAGGACGTCCGCGTGCGCCGCCGCCTGCACCGCTATCTCCTCGCTGGAGAGGGCGGGGTGGCCGAGGTTGGTCGTGGCGTCGACGGTGAAGACGACCGCGGCCATGGTGCGGGCGCGGTAGTGCTCGGCGACCTGGGTGAGGTTCGGGGTGCGGTCCTGACCGGCCCGGAAGTACTTCGCCGAGGCGTCGAGGAGTTCCTCGTCGAGGGAGAAGTGGCCGTGGTCGTCGGACTCGATGTGCACATGGACGTCGAGGGCGGTGAGCGCCGCCACGTCGATCTTCGTCGCGTACTTGCTGGGCAAGGGAGGTCTCCTGTGGTTCGCTGCCGACGGATCGCTACGGCAGTGCCGTGCGTCGGCGTTTCGCGGCGATCAGGTCGATGAGCAGGTCGTCGCGCTCGGCGACGAGGGCGCTCTGGTCGGTGCCGTCGAGTTCGCCGTCGATGCCCTCGACGAGCCGCGCGGCGAGGGCGGGGGTGAGGTGGACGCGGCCGAGGTCGTCCATCCACTCCTGGGCCGGGGGGCCGAGGTGGCGAAGCGTGTGCGCGAGGCCGCCGGCGCCGCCGGACAGGTGCTGGTTGGCGAGCGGGCCGAGCAGCGCCCAGCGCAGGCCGGGACCGCTGCTGATCGCGGCGTCGATGTCCGCGACCGTCGCCACGCCGCGCTCCACCAGGGAGTACGCCTCCTGCCAGAGGGCGGCCTGGAGCCGGTTGGTGACGTGTCCGGGCACCTCGTGGCGGACCAGGATCGGCCGTTTCCCGAGGGAGGAGTAGAAGGCGAGGGCCGTGTCCACGGCGCTCGCGGTCGTACGGCTGCCGGGCACGACCTCCACGAGCGGGATGAGATACGCCGGATGGAACGGGTGCCCGACCAGGACGCGCTCGGGGTGCCGCGCCGCCATCTCCTGCAGCCGGGACGGCATGAGCCCCGACGAACTGCTCGCGATCGGGACCGAGCCGGACGTGTGCGCGTCGATCTCGGCGATCAGCCCCTGCTTGAGGTCGGCCGTCTCCGGGCCGCTCTCCTGGACGAAGTCGGCGCCCTCGACCGCTTCGGCGACGGACGCGGCGAACATCAGCCGGTCGCGGGAGGCCCCTTCGGCCAGGCCCAGGCGGGTCAGTGCGGTCCACGCCCCGTCGACGTGCTCACGCAGTCGCCGCTCGGCACCCGGCGCCGGGTCGCAGGCGCGCACGTCACGCCCCTGGGCCAGGCAGAGCGCCGCCCAGCCGGCTCCGATGACGCCGCATCCGACGACCGCGACGGTCGCCACGCGCGCGGTCATCCGAGCGCCCCGTCGCGGGCGAACGCCGCGTACGCGTCCAGCGCCGTCGGGTCCGTGAGCGCGCCGGGCGAGGCCACCTCGTGGGGTGCGGCGCCCTGCAGGATGCGCTTGACAGGGACCTCCAGCTTCTTGCCCGTACGGCTGTAGGGCACGGACGGCACCGCGACGATCTCGTCCGGTACGTGGCGCGGCGAGAGGGCGGTGCGGATGTCACGAGCGAGCCTGCGCCGCAGGCCGTCATCGAGGTCGACGCCCTCCGCCACCACCACGAACAGCAGCAGCCGGCCCATCCCGCCCTCGCGGTCCTCCAGGTGGACGACCACGCTGTCGAGGATGTCGTCGGCGTCCTGGAGCACGCGATAGAACTCGGCGGTCCCCAGGCGCACTCCCCCACGGTTGAGCGTGGCGTCCGAACGGCCCGTGATGAGGCACGAGCCGGCCTCGCTGAACCGGCACCAGTCGCCGAAGCGGAACACCCCGGGGTACTCGTCGAAGTACGCCGCCCTGAACCGTTCGCCGTCCGTGTCGCCCCAGAAGCCGACCGGCATGGACGGCATCGGCGAGGTGATGACGAGCTCGCCCACCTCCCCGACGACCACCTTCCCCTCGGCGTCGAAGGCCTTGACGTCCACGCCGAGGCTCGGCCCGGACATCTCCCCCGCCCAGACCGGCTGCAGCGGCGAGCCCTGCACCAGCCCGGTGCAGACGTCGGTGCCACCGCTGCCGACGTTGAGCAGGACGGAGTCCCCGAACTGCTCGTGCACCCAGTCGTAGCCCTCGGCGGGGAACGGGCTGCCCGCCACGCCCAGCTGACGCACCCGGGACAGGTCGAACTCCTCGGCGGGCCGCACCCCCTCCTTGCGGCAGGCCATCAGATAGCCCGGGCTCGCACCGACGAGGGTCGCCTCGGTCTCGGCGGCCAGCCGCCACTGCTCCCGCAGGTCCGGGTGGAGCGGGTTGCCGTCGATCATCACCAGGGACGAGCGGACGAGCAGCGCCGAGACGAGCGTGTTCCACATCATCCACGCCGTCGTCGTGAACCACAGCAGCCGGTCGCCCGGCCCCATGTCCCAGTGCAGGGCGTGGTTCTTGAGGTGTTCCAGCAGGATGCCGCCGTGCCCGTGGACGATCGCCTTGGGCTTGCCGGTCGTGCCCGAGGAGAACAGCACGTACAGCGGATGGTCGAACGGGACCGGCTCGAAGGCGAGCGTCCGGTCGGTCGGTGCGCACAGGTCGTCCCAGGCGGTCGCGTCGGGCAGAGCGAGCGGTCCGTAGGGCACGTGCACGACGTGTTCGAGGGTGGGCAGCGCGGCCCGGATCTCGGCGACCTCGCCGCGCCGGTCGATCTGCTTGTCCCCGTACGTGTATCCGGCGACGGCCAGCAGGACCTTCGGCTCGACCTGGCCGAAGCGGTCGATGACGCTGACGGAGCCGAACTCGGGCGCGCAACTCGCCCACACCGCGCCGAGACTGGCCGTCGCCAGGAACGCGACGAGCGTCTCGGGCACGTTCGGCAGGTAGCCGACCACACGGTCGCCGGGGCCGACACCGAGACGTTCGAGCCCGGCACGGACCCGGCGTACCCGGTCCTGCAGTTCGCCGAAGGTGAGGGCGAGCGGTTCGCGAGTCTGGGAGTAGGCGAGGACGGCGGTCTCCTGCGCGTCCTCGGGGCGGCCGAAGGCGTGCTCGGCGTAGTTGAGCCTCGCGCCGGGGAACCAGCGGGATCCGGGCATCTCGCGGGTGTCGAGGACCTGTTCGTACGGCGTGTGGGACGTGACCTCGAAGTACTCCCACACGGACTCCCAGAAGGACTCCACCTCGCGTACGGACCAGGCGTACAGCTCGGCCCAGGAGGCGAGGTCGACACCGCGCTCGGCACTCAGCCACCTGATGAATCCCTGGACCCGTGCGCGCTCGACGCCGCTCGGGTGGGGCTGGATCGGACTCACAGGGACGCTTCCTCTCGGTCGGCATGCACCTTCGGGGCGCGACCCGCCAGGAAGGCGCGCATGCGCTCCTTCGCCTCGGCGCTGTCCTGGGCGATCGCGGACATCATCGACTCCATGAGCAGTCCGGTGTCCGGGGCGGCCTCGGCGATGCGGGGCAGGGCCTGCAGGACCGCGTAGTTGGTGAGCGCGGAGTTCTCGGCGATCCGGCCGGCCAGCTCGACGGCGCGTTCGAGGCCCGCTCCCTCGTCGACCCGGTAGTGGACGAGTCCGATCGCGGCGCCCTGGTCGGCGGAGAGCACCCGCCCGGTGAGCATCATGTCGGCCATGCGGTGAGCGCCGATGAGCCGGGGCACGCGGACCGATCCGCCGCCCCCGACGAACAGGCCGCGCCGGCCTTCGGGCAGCGCGAAGAACGCGCTCGGTTCCGCCACCCGTATGTGGGTGGCCGCGGCCAGTTCCAGGCCCCCGCCGATCACCGCACCCTTGAGGACCGACACCACCGGGACGCTGCCGGACTCCAGCTGCGCGAAGGCCTCGTGCCACATCCGCGAGTGGTGCAGGCCCCCGACGACGTCCCGTTCGCCCAGCTCGGCCAGGTCGAGGCCCGCGCAGAAGTGGTCGCCGTCCGCGTTGAGCACCACGGCGCGGACCCGGTCCGGCGGCCGGCGGAAGAAGCCGGCAAGGCCCTCGACGGTGACGTCGTCGAGCGCGTTGCGCTTCGCCGCTCTCGCGAGGGTCAGGACGGCGATGGCGCCGTCCTGCTCCAGTCGCAGCGAGGGCGGCAGGCCGTGTTCGGTCGTGCTCACCTTCAACTCCCCTTACTGAAGCGCCTGTTGGCGATGGACATCCAGGTGGTGACAGGCCACTTCCACCTCGTGGGAGGCGGCGGCGTCGACGTGCGGCGTCGGTACGTCCGTCCAGCACCGCTCCATGACCAGCGGGCACCGGTTCGCGAAGGTGCAGCCGGTCGACTCGCGTGTCTGCGGGGCGGGTTGCTCCGCCGCCCGTGCGAGCAGGCTCCGGCGGTCGGGGTCGCGGCCGGGCACGGCCGAGAGCAGTGCCTGCGTGTACGGGTGGCGAGGGTGCTCGTACACCTCCTCCGCCGGGCCGCACTCGACGATCGCACCGTGGTGGATGACGGCGACCCGATCGGCGACGGCCCGCACCAGGGACAGGTCGTGCGTGATGAACAGGCAGGCGAGGCCGCGCTCCCGCTGCACCTCGGTGAGCAGATTGAGGACCTGGGCCCGAACCGACACGTCGAGCGCGGCGACGGGTTCGTCACAGACGAGGAACTTCGGGTCGGTCGCGAGCGCGCGGGCGATCGCCACGCGCTGCAACTGCCCGCCGGAGAACTCGTAGGGGAACCGCTCCATGGCGCTCGCGTCGAGGCCGACCCGTTCCAGGAGCTCGACGGCCCGAGCGAGCCGCTCGTCGTGGTCGGCGCCGATGCCGTGCACGGTCATCGGTTCCGCGACGAGCTCCCCGATGACCATCCGCGGGTCGAGCGAGCCGAACGGATCCTGGAAAATCATCTGCATGTCACGGCGGGCGGACCGGAGTTCCTTCGCGGACAGCTCGCGCACCGGACGGTCGAGGATCCGTACCGTCCCCTCGTCCGCCTCGACGAGCCGCAGGGCGATACGGCCGAGGGTCGACTTGCCCGAGCCGGACTCGCCGACCAGGGCCAGGGTCTCGCCCCGTGCGATGGTCAGGCTGATGCCCCGCAGCGCCTGGACTCGCCGGCGCCCGCGCCCGAACGCCTTGGTGATCCGGTCGAGTTCAACGAGCGCCATGGCCGGCTCCCTCGTTCTTCGCGGAGTTGTTCGTGGAGTTCTCCGTGGAGTCGTTCGTGGAGTTCTCCGTGAGGTTGTTCGTGGAGTTGTTCGCGGAGTTCTCCGTGAGGTTCTCCGTGGCGCGTGCGCAGCGCACCCGTGTCCGGCCCAGCTGCAGCACGTCGGGCGCCGCCTCGCGGCAGGCGTCGACCGCCAGGGAGCAGCGTGGATGGAACCGGCACCCGGACGGCCAGGCCGACGGAGGCGGGATCTGCCCGGGGATCGCCTGCAGCAGCTCGCCGCGCCTGCACTCGTCGGGCGTCGCGTCCCGCAGCGCGGCGCTGTACGGGTGGCGCGGCGCGGAGAGCACGTCGCGTACGGGGCCGACCTCCGCGACCTGCCCGGCGTACATCACCGCGACGTCGTCGCAGACCTCGGCGACCACGCCCATGTCGTGGGTGATCAGCAGAACGCCGAGATTCAGCTCCTCCTGAAGGTCCTTGATCAGACGCAGCATCGCGGCCTGGACGGTGACGTCGAGCGCGGTCGTCGGTTCGTCGGCGATGAGGACCTCGGGTTCGCCGGCGAGGGCGACGGCGAGCATCACGCGCTGGCACATCCCACCGCTGAACTGGTGCGGGTACTGCCCCGCGCGCGTCCCGGGGTCGGGTATGCGGACCCGGTCGAGGAGTTCGACGGCCAGGTTCCGTGCCTGTTTGCGCGATACCTCGCGGTGTGCCCGGATGGTCTCCGCGACCTGGTCGCCGACGGTGAAGGAAGGGTCGAGGCTGCGGCGCGGCTCCTGGAACACCATGCCGATCCGCCCGCCGCGCACGGCGCGCAGCTCCTTCTCCGGCAGCGCGATGAGGTCGGTTCCGCCGAGGAGTACCTGCCCTGCCCGTACGCGGACGCTGGGCGGCAGCACGCCGAGCATCGCCAGGCCGGTCATCGACTTCCCGGAACCCGACTCGCCGACGAGGCCGAGCGTCTGCCCCGGGCGGATCGTCAGGTCGGTGCCCTCGGTGAGGACGAGTGGCCCGTCGGGGCCCTTCGCCTCGATGCTGAGGCCGCGTACCTCCAGCAGCGGAGCGGTCTGTTCCGTGGTGCTCACTTCTTGCCCCTCTCCGCGCGGCCGTAGGCATCCCGGATGGAGTCGCCGAGGGTGAAGAAGCACAGGATCAGCACGACGATCAGCACGGCGGACGGGAGCATCGGGAAGATCTGGTCGGCGTTGTTGTCGAAGGCGTCGCTGAGCATCCCGCCCCACGTCGGTGTCGGCGGCGGGGTGCCGAGCCCGAGCACGCTCAGGCCCGCCTGGACGGAGACCACGACACCGATCGCCTGCGAGGTCTGGACGAGGAGCGGGCCGAGCGCGTTGGGAACGACATGCCGGACCAGCAGCCTGCCCGGTCCGCAACCGGAGGCGCGGGCGGCTTCCATGTACAGCTCCTCCGCCACGCTCCTGGCGGCGGTCTGGGCGACCCGGTAGAAGCGGGGGATCAGCACGATGCCGACGGCCAGGGCCGTGTTCAGCGAGCTGCGGCCCATGAAGCCGATGATGCCGAAGGCGAAGAGGAGCGGCGGAATGCTCAGCAGGCCGTCGGAGACCTGGCCCAGCACACCGTCCACCACGCCGCGCAGGTATCCCCCGAGGAGGCCGAGCGGGATACCGATCATGCCGATCAGCGTGCCGAGGACGGCGGTCCACAGCGTGGGCGCGGTTCCCTCGATCAGCCGGCTGAGCACGTCCCGGCCCAGGTAGTCGGTGCCCAGCAGGTGCTCGGAGCCCGGTCCGGCGTTGATGTGGGACAGCTCCTGGCGGAGCGGGTCGTGGGGTTCGAGGAGCGAGTGGAACACCGCGACCAGGGAGATGAGAGCGAGGAGCACCAGCGCGACCAGCGCGGGGCGGTCCGTGAGGAGCCGTCGTACGACCCGGCTGTGGCGCAGCCGTGCCAGGCGTCGGCGAAGCGGCGGAGGTGGCGTTCTCGATACGGCCGGCGGGGCCGGTTCGGTGACCGTGTCGGCAGTCATCGCAGGTCCGTCCTCGGGTTCAGCTTCACGTTGATCAGGTCCACGAGCAGGTTGAGCGCGATGACGAGCACCGCGCAGACGAGGACCACGCCGCGGACGACCGGGTAGTCCTTCGCGAGGATGGCGGTGACGCCGGTCTGGCCCAGTCCGGGCAGGCCGAAGACCTGCTCGATGATCACGGCGCCGCCGATGACCTGGCCGAGCTGGATCCCGAGCACGGTCAGCATGGGAGCGGCCGCGTTGCGGAACGCGTGCTTGAAGAGCACGTTGGGCCAGGTCAGCCCCTTGGCCCGCAGGGTTCGGATGAAGTCCTGCTCCCGCGTGTCGATCAGGTTGCCCCGCAGCTGCCGGGCGACCTCGGCCGAGGAGAGGGAGGCCAGGGTGAGGCCGGGCAGGATCAGGCCGGTGAACCACTGGACGGGGTTGTCGGCGAAGGCCGTGTAGCCGATGACCGGCAGCCAGCCGAGCTTCACGGCGAAGACGTTCTGCAGGAGCAGACCGATCACGAACGGCGGCACGGCCAGTGCCACGGCGCTGCCGCCGACGAGCGTGCGGTCGAGCCAGGACCCCGGCCGCAGAGCGGCCAGGGTACCGAGGACGACACCGATCACCAGGGTGAAGCCCATGGCCACCACCGCGAGCGACAGGCTGACCGGCAGCGCCTCCGCCAGCATCTCGGTGACGGGCCGGCTGTCCTGGATGCTCGTACCGAGATCGAAGGTGAAGGCGTGCCAGACGTAGTCGACGAGCTGAAGGAAGAACGGCTGGTCCAGGCCGAGTTGGTGGCGGATCTGGGCGAGCAGCTCGGCCGAGGCGTCCTTTCCGGCGACGGCCACCGCGGGATCGCCGGGCACCAGCTGCTGGAGCAGGAAGACCACGATCACGACCACGAGGAGCGTGAGGATCGCCGAGCCCACCCGCCGCAGTGCCACGCCGGCCATACCGCCGCCCACCCGCCGCAGTGCCGCTCCGGCCATGCCGCCGCCCGCCACCCGCGGGCCGCTCCGGCCCATTGAGGAAATGTCCATAGCAGGTCGCATTTCGCTAAGAGTTGGTGTCGCGAGGCGTCTCAGGAGGAGAGACCGATGCGCCGCATCTCGAACGCGGGCGAGAACGACAGCAGCCGTACGGTGTCGAGTCCGACGACCTTGCCGCTCGCGATCAGACCGTTGTCGGCGTCGGCGAGGGGGATGTGCACCGGCTTCTCGGTGAGGATCTTGTTCACCTCGTGGAAGGCCTGGTCGCGCGCGTCACCGAGCGCGGCGCTGTCCGCCTTCGCCACCGCGTCCTTGAGGTAGTCGGGCACGCCACCGCTCTGCGGCATGGTGGTGAGACCGGAGCGGATCATCGCCGCCGGGTCCCAGGTGTCCACCGA
This sequence comes from Streptomyces mangrovisoli, assembly GCF_000974985.2. Classification (GTDB taxonomy): domain Bacteria; phylum Actinomycetota; class Actinomycetes; order Streptomycetales; family Streptomycetaceae; genus Streptomyces; species Streptomyces mangrovisoli. The sequence continues at coordinate 34,272 of NZ_LAVA02000066.1, forward strand.
TCCGATGTAGGTGTCGTACTTTCCGGACTGCCAGCCCTGGATCAGCCCCGCGAAGTTGGACTGGGTCTCGATGCTCGCCGTGATGCCGACGTCGGCCAGCTGCTGCTGCAGCACCTCGGCGTTGGTGGTGGAGCCGGCGAGGGCCAGGATCGAGATCTTCAGGCCGCTCACCCCGGCCTTCTTCAGGAGCGCCTTGGCCTCGGCGGGCTGGGCCTTCAGCTCGGCCGGAGCGTCGAGCGCGGAGTCGTACCCCGCGTTGGACGGGGAGAACGCCTGGACGGACGGATCGCCGGTGCTCTGCAGAACCGTCTTCGTGTACGCGGTCCGGTCGATGGCCTTGCTGATCGCCTGCCGGACCTCCAGCTTCGCGAGCGGGGAACCACCCGTGGTGTTGACCTCCAGGAGGTACTTCACGGCCTTGCGCGAGTAGAAGGTCTGCAGGCCCGCGCTCTTGACGAGGCCGTTCGCGGTCGTCGCCTGCCCGAGGCCGATCGCGACGACGTCCAACTGCCCGCCCCGCAGGGCGTTGAGTCGGGACTTGGCGTCCATGATGGCCTGCACCTCGAGGCGCTTGGCGAGGCCGGAGCTCGTGTCCCAGTGCTTCGCCACCCGGTCGAAGACCATCTTCGACTGGGTCGCGCTGGTCAGCGTGTACGGGCCCGAACCCGCCGGCTTCTTGACGAGGCTGCCGTCGGTGGCACGCTTCGGGTTCACGACGGAGGAGATCCGCGGATCCCCCGCGAGATCGGAGAGGAAGGAGTACGAGGGGGCGGAGAAGGTGAACTTCACCGTCGTGGCGTCCACCGCCTCGACGCCCTTCAGTGCCGCCAACTCCCCCGCGACCAGGGAGGACTTGTCGTTCTTCGCCCGCTCGACGCTCGTCTTCACGGCGGCGGCGTCCAGCTTGGAACCGTCGTCGTTGAAGACGGCGTCGTCGCGCAGCGTCATCGTCAACTCGGTGCCGTCGTCGTTGTACTGCCACTTCGTGGCGAGCATCGCCTTCGGGTTCAGCTTCTCGTCGAGCTGGAGGAGCTGGTCGTAGACCTGGGGCAGGGTGTAGTTGCCGCCGCTGCCGATGTTCTGGATCGGGTCGAAGTTGGTCGACAGGCTGTCGATGGCGATCTTGACCGTGGCATTGCGGTCCACGGTGCCGTTGCCGGCCGCCCCGCCCTTCTGCTCGGTTCCGCCGGACGAACCACAGCCGGTGACCGCCAGGGCCAGTGTCGCGGCGAGCGCGCCCCCCAGGAACTCGCGCCGCGACCGCTCAGTGCGGTGGTACCTCTTCATTGAGACCGTCCCTTTGACGGCGCGCCCGCGCCGCGATCGATGTACACACGTGCGTTGGGTGGATGGGGAGAGGTGAGCTGGATGTGCCGGGCCGGCGACGGTGCCGGCGACGGGTGTTGCTGGCTGTTCCGAGATCAGTCGACGTGGGCGCCGGACATGTGCGCGGCGAGGTCCTCGGGTGCGAGGAAGGAGTCGGGCGGCTTCGGGCCCCAGTTGTAGAGGGACTTGATGCCGTCCCAGACGCCCGGCTCCCACAGCTCGTCGTCGACGATGCAGTCCATGTCGGAGTAGTACTCGCTGAAGTTGCCCGCCGGATCCTTCAGGTACCAGAAGAAGTTGGAGCCGATGTGATGCCGGCCGAGCCCCCACACGTGCCGGTCGGGGTGCTCCTCGAGCATCGACATGGCACCGCGGCCGATCTCGTCGACGTCGTCGACCTGCCACGAGGTGTGGTGCAGCAGCGTGACGGGCGCCGCCTGGACCAGGACGTTGTGGTGATCGGTGCTGCACCGCATGAACGCGGCCTGGTCCTTGACCTCGTCGCTGACCTTGAAACCGAGTCCCTCGGTGAAGAACTTCTGGCTGCCCGGCTGGTTGGTGGAGCCGAGCACGACGTGGCCGAGCTTGCGGGGACGAACCCGGTGGGTGCGCTCGATGCCGGGGGCCCGTTCGTTGAGCCGCGCCTGCCGTCCGGGCCCGTTGTGGACGACGGGCGCCGTGGGCGTCTGCACGACACGGGGCCGGATCTCGACCGAGACCTGGACGTCGGTGCCGGGTTCACGGGTGCTGAGGGAGCCGTCGCCGCGCGAGACGTCGAGCCCCAGACGCGCCAGCTGCGAGGCGATGCGGTCCAGGTCGTCCTGGTCGTCCGCGCCCACCGTCATGGCGAGCAGACGGCGTCGGCCGGCGTGCGCGATGTGCAGCTGTTCGCCGCCCTCGACCGTGGCGAGATGTGTCGTCCCGTCGGCGTCGGTACGAGTGACGTCAAGACCGAAGTCCTCGTAGTAGCTGGTGACTTCGGCGATGTTCGGGACGCCGAAGGTCAGCGAGGCCATTCCGTGGAGAGGCATCCGGTGCTCCTTCAGGCCGAGGCGGTGGACTCGTAGCCCTGCACGAGCGGGTTCTCCAGGCGACCGAGACCCTCGACCTCGGTGAGCAGGGTCTCCCCGGGGCGCAGGAAGCGCTTGGGCGTGCGGCCGTTCCCGACACCGGCGGGGGTGCCGGTGAAGATCAGGTCGCCGGGGTGGAGCGTGCAGACACCGGACAGGTAGGCGACGATGCTCGGCACCGAGAAGATCAGCTGCTTGGTGCGGCTCTCCTGGAGCACCTCGTCGCCGACCCAGCCACGGATCGCGAGATCGTCCGGGTTCTCGATCTCGTCGAGCGTGACCACGGCCGGGCCGACCGGAGAGAAGCCCGGGTAGGACTTGCCCAGCGAGAACTGCGGAACCGGCATGCCCCGCATCTGCACCTCGCGCTCCGAGAGGTCCTGGCCCACCGTGAGGCCGGCGACGTAGGACCAACCGTCCGCCTCGGCGACCTGGTACGCCTCCTTGCCGATCACCGCGACCAGTTCGGCCTCGAAGTCGACGTTCTCGGTGGGCAGCGTGACCGTGGCGGCCGGCCCGGCGAGAGAGCTCTGGAACTTGGTGAAGATCAGGGGGTGGTCGGGCGCGGGGACGTTGGACTCCGCCGCGTGGTCCGCGTAGTTGAGACCCACCGCGAAGATCTGCCGGGGCTCGGGCACCGGCGTGCCGAGGTCCGCCGGCTCGTACGCGATCCGCTCGGCGCCCTCGACATCGGCCTCGGCCACCGCGGCCGAGAACGCCGCCCAGTTGTCGAGGACGGAGCGGGCACCGGGTCCGAACACCCCGTCGGTCAGCCGCTCCACGTCCACGGCTCCGCCGTCGACGAGCAGCACGGCCCGGCCGCCCAGGTTCGCCAGTCGCATGTGATCAACCCTTCAGGTGCTTGGCACCCACGCCGTCGGTGGGTCCCTTGGCACGGCAGTCTTGACCCGGACCATCGATATGGCAAGAGAAAATCGAAAATCCATAGTCAGATCATCCCCCGGATCGCGCACCGGGCGCCCCGCCGGGCCGGGCGCCCGCCAGGCCGCCCGCCAGGCCGCCCGTCAGGCCTGGTTGGCCGCCGACATCGAGGCGATGAGCAGATCGGTCGTCAACTGGATGTGCTGCGCGGTGAGTTCGCAGGCCTGGTCGGCGTCCCGGTCAAGGGCCGCCTCGCAGATCCGACGGTGTTCCGCGGCAGCGTCACGCTCGGCACTGACCCGTACGGCCCAGGCGCGGTAGAGCTCGGCCCTGTCGTACAGCTCCGCCCGGAAGGCACGCAGCAGCGGGCTGGCGCAACCCGCGGCGACCGCGGCGTGAAAGGCCGAGTGGGCGGAGCGCCAGCCCCGGTTCAAGGCACCGTCGGCGAGGGGCGCGGTGCGCGCGAGGTGGTGATGCGCCGCGACGACGGACGTCTCCCAGGCGAGGTCGCCCTCGTCGACCGCACGCCGGATCATCAGGGTCTCGACCTCGATGCGCACCCGCGTGAGGTCGGCGAGGTTCTCCGGGGACAGTCCCATCACCGCGAACCCCTGCTGCGGAGCAGCCGTCACCAGGCCCTGCTGCGACAGGCGCGTGAGGACTTCGCGCACGACCGAGAGGCTGACGTTCAACCGCTTCGAGAGCGGCTGGACGAGCAGGCGCTCCCCCGGCTCGAGGATCCCCATGAGGATCTCCTCACGCAGTTCCACCTGGACGTCCTCGACGAGTGAAGAGCCGACCCTCTGCCGTTTCATGCGCGCAGTCTAGAGCCGGACCATCCAGGGAAGAAGCGGAATCCTTCAGCGAATTAGATCTCCTGTTGGAAAATCGATTTCTGTGATAGACAGCGACACACAGGAGAGGGGAACCCCATGACTGCGAGCACTGACACCGGCGTTGCCGTCGTCACCGGCGGCGGGAGCGGGATCGGCCGGGCCTGCGCGGATGCGCTGGCGGCCGCCGGCCACCGGGTCGCCGTACTCGACCTGTCCCCGGGCACCTCGGGCCCGCACCATCCGGTCGTCGCGGACGTGACGTCCACCGCCTCGCTCGCGGCGGCCGTCGCCGAAGTGGAGCGCGCGCTGGGTCCGGTGTCCGTCGTCGTCCACGCCGCGGGCATCAGCGGACCGTGGCAGGGCCTGCTCGATCTGCCCGAGTCGACGTGGAACCAGATCATGGACGTCAATGCCGGGGGGACCTTCCGGGTCTGCAAGGCGCTGCTGCCCGGCATGGTCGAGCGCGGCTACGGCCGGGTGGTCCTCGTGGCGTCCGTCGCGGGGAAGGAGGGCTCCGCGCTGCTCCCCGCGTACAGCGCTTCGAAGGCCGCCGTCATCGCGCTGGCCAAGGCGCTGGGCAAGGACCTCGCCACGTCGGGCGTTCTGGTCAACGCCGTCACGCCGGCGGGCATCGACGCGGGGATGACCCATGAGAACAGTCCCGAGATCCAGGACACCATGCGCGCGGCCATCCCCATGGGGCGCCTCGGCACCGCCCAGGAAGTAGCGGCTCTGGTGGCGTGGCTGGCCAGCCCGGCGTGCAGTTTCTCGACGGGCGCGGTCTTCGACCTGTCGGGCGGCCGCAGCACGCACTGACGCCGTACGAGACCGCGAGCACGCACTGACACCGTACGAGACCTTGAGCACGCACTGACGCCGTACGAGACCGCGAGCGGAAGGACCCTCATGACCGTGGACCATGTCGGCCTGTCGGTCGACGACCTGGCCGGGATGACCGAGTGGTGGTCCGCCGCCCTCGACGCCCGCGTCGACTACACCGTCGACCGACCCGCGATCGCCATGCGGGCCACCGTCCTCATCGACGCGGACGGTTTCCGCCTCGAATTGCTGCACCGCGTGGGCAGCCGCCCCGCCCACCCCCGCTGGGACATCGCCACATCGCTGCTCAGCCACGGGTTCGGCCATCTCGCCCTGCGGGTCGACGACGTGCCGGTCGCCTACGACCGCCTCCTCGCCCTGGGCGCCACCGCACTGGCAGAACCGTCCGCGGGCAGCCGCCCGGGCATGACCATCGCGTTCGTCGCCGACCCGGAGAACAACCTGATCGAGATCGTCGGTCGCTCGTCGACTTGAGCCGAGCTGTCCGACGCCTCATCCTCGGTATCACCCGGGCGCCGGGCCATGGTGGAGAAGAGAAGTGACGAGGCTGCGATGAGTGACCCGACGAAGCCCGAGGTCGACGTTCCCGAGGGGGACGCTCCCACCGAGCTGGCCGTGCGGGACCTGGTCGTCGGGGACGGGGCCGAGGTCAGGCCCGGCATGGTGGTCAGGGTCCACTACGTCGGGGTGACGTTCGCGTCCGGCAAGGAGTTCGACGCCTCCTGGGACCGCGGTGAGCCGTTCAAGTTCGGCCTGGGCAGCGGCAAGGTCATCAAGGGCTGGGACCGGGGGGTGCGGGGGATGAGGGTCGGTGGCCGACGCGAGATCGTCGTTCCCCCGCGTCTCGGCTACGGCGATCAGTCGCCCTCGCCCCTGATCCCGCCGGGCTCGACCCTGGTCTTCGTGGTGGACCTGCTGGACGTGTATTCCAGCACGACCGGGTGGAGCAGGGCCCGCTGAGCCCGGCCGCTCCCCCGGACGACGTGGTGTCGGGCCTACTCGGCCGCCTCTCCGAACACGGCGTTGACCAGGCCGGCGTCTCCCGCGTAGACGCTCATGGGCTGCACCTTCCCGTCGGCGAGGGTGAGATTGAATCGGGCGACGCCCATGAAGAGGGGCTTGTCCGCGGGGGCGATCGTGGTGGTGGCGAGCGGGATCGTCAGCGTGTCGTTGCCGACCTTGGCTTCCCACGTGGCGTCCGCGGAGTTCGACAGGCGCAGTTCGCCCCACTTCGCCTTGACCTTGCTGTCCGGCGTCACGAACAGGGCACGCAGCCGGAGTTCGACGCCGTCGTGGAAGTCGGCCACGTCCTTCGCCGGGCTGACCGGGGCCTTGCGCGCCGCGGCCACCCAGCGCAGGAACGGAGCCGTACTACCGAAAGATGATCTAGAGATGGTCACGGGGCGCATGATCGCACTCCGCGTCCCTGCTCTACAAGGCGTATGCGCCGGTCACGCGGCCACGCCGTCGGCCTCCATCGTCATCCGGGCCACGTGCAGGGCCAGATAGGAGATCTCGTCCTCGCTCAGGCGCTGCCCCAGGCGCAGTTCGGCGATCGTCGCCAGTTGCTGCGCGGTGTGGGTGGCCTCCGGGTAGAGCTGGCGGATGCCCTCGCCGATGGTGGACTCCTCGCCCGTCAGCTGCCGGTGCTGCTGCATCCGTACGAAGAGGTAGCGCACGTGCGTGATGAAGCGGGCCACGCTCACGGACTCGTGGGAGAGCTCCAGGCCGTACCGCTCGCGTACGACGGAGAGCATCTGCTGGATGACCCCGGTCATCGTGTACGTGAAGGACAGGTTGCCCGAGACGAAGCCCGCGTTGACCAGGTGCAGGGCGAGCGCGACCGCCTCGGAGGCGTCGAGCCGCGGGGACACCCGCTCGTTGATCGCCCGCAGCAGCAGCTGCGCCTGGGCGTACTCGGCGGCGTACAGGGTCTGCACCTCGGCACGCAGCGGGTACTCGATCTCGATGCCACGGGCGGCCCGGTCCAGGGCGCCCGCGATGTGGTCGGCGACGGCGATGGCCAGGGTCGGCCGGGTGGACGCGTGGCCTTCGATGCCGGCCTCGGCGAGGGCGGCCGAGACGGCCTCCAGGACCTCGGTGCTGATGAGGTCGCGGGCCTCGGTGAGCCGGCCGAGGTCGGGCTCGATCTCGGCGTCCCGCTCGTCGGCGGGGACGAAGACCTGCTCGATCAGCGCGGGGTCGACCGGCTTGCCCTGGTGGGAGTTGAAGCCGATGCCGCGCCCGGTGAGGATGACCGGCTGTCCGTTCTCGTCGCGCGAGAGGACCACGTTGTTGTTGAGGACACGCAGAGCCTTCACCGCAGGCCCTCCTTTCCGTCCGTTCCCCATCTTCTCGCGGATCGACGCGGCGCGCGCCCGGCTCCCGTGGAGGGAGCCGGGCGCGCGCCGCGTCCGGTGCGGATGATCACCGTCGTACGGTCACGACCGGGGCGCCGGCCAGGACGTCCTGGCCGATGTGCGGCTCGACCGAGGTGATGTCCACGGTGTTCAGGACGGTCATCAGGGTCACGGCCGGGTGGCCGGCGGCGCGCACGGCGCCGAGGTCGACCTCGGCGAGGAGGTCGCCGGCCGCGATCTTCTGGCCGGGCTCGACGCGGACGTCGAACCCTTCGCCCTGCATCTGCACCGTGTCGATGCCGATGTGCACGAGGACCTCGATGCCGTCCGCGGTGCGGATGCCGTAGGCGTGGCCGGTCTCGGCGACGGTCACCAGCTCACCGTCGACGGGGGCGACGATGTGGCCGTCGGCCGGCTCGATGCCCACGCCCTCGCCGAGCGCGCGGGAGGCGAAGACCGGGTCCTCGACCTCGCCGAGGCCGATCACATGACCCGCGACCGGGGCCGTGAGTTCGACGGCCGGGCCGGTGGCGGCGCCGGTCGCGCCGGCGGTGCCGGTGGAGGCGGTGGCGGCAGAGCCGGTGGGCGTGGCGGTCACCGTGGCGGTGGCGGTCGCCGGGGCGCCGGCGGTGACGAGCTCGCGCTCCTCGGCCGGGGCGGCCTGGGCCGGGATCTCGCCGCGGGCGGCGGCCTCGGCGGCGTCACGCTCGGCGTTGGCCTCGACGCGCTCGTCCTTGGTGCGGTAGTCGGAGAAGTACACGAGAGCCATCGAGGTGACGAAGGCCGCGGTGATCGCGATGATGTACTTGATCATCGGGTTGAAGACCGGGATGGTCAGCAGCGAGGTGAAGGCGAACGCGTTGGTGTTCACGCCACCCAGCAGGCCGATGATCACACCGCCCACGAGGCAGCCGACGAGCATGCGGGGGTAGATCCGCTTGAAGCGCAGGTGGATGCCGTAGAGCGAGGGCTCGGAGATACCACCCAGCAGACCGGCGGCCAGGGCGCCCGTGGCGGTCTGGCGCATGTCCTTCTCGCGGTGACGGATCGAGAGCAGCAGGACACCGGCGGTGGCGCCGAAGCAGGCGAAGTTCCACGTGCCCATGGGGCCCTGGATGAAGTCGTACCCGAGGGTGTTGATGTTGACGAGCATCAGGGCGTTCAGCGGCCAGTGCAGACCCAGCGGCACCAGGAACGGGTACAGCATCGGGATGACGATCGCGAAGACGATCGGCGCGTGGCCGTTCAGCCAGGACAGACCCGTGCCGAGGCCGTTGCCGGCCCAGACGCCCATGGGGCCGATGAGGAAGGCGGTCAGCGGGATCATGATCAGCATGCTGAAGAACGGCACGAAGACCATCTGGACGTTCTCGGGGAAGATCCGCTTCAGGCCCTTGTAGACCAGGGCCAGCAGCGCGACCATCAGCAGCGGCACGAACACCTGGCCGCCGTAGTCGTTGAGCTGCATCGGCAGCCCGAAGACGTGCGCCACGGACTCCGTGGTGCCCAGCGTCGAGTTGACGTGGGTGGTGACACCGGGGGTCTTGGACCCGATCATGCCGGTGAAGTTCGGGGTCATCACCGCGGCCATGACCGTGGCGCCGACCCAGGGGTCGATCTTCAGCTTCTTGGCCGCGTTGTACGCGACCATGATCGGCAGGAAGTACAGCACCGAGCGCCACATGGCGTCGACGAAGACCCAGCTGGCGGACTTGTTCGCGGCGCGGAAGTCGACCAGCCCGAAGGCGTCGAGCATGGAGGCGATCGCGATGATCAGCGAGGCGCCGAGCAGCACACCGAGGAGCGGGCGGAACGAGTCCGAGAGGTACTCGAAGAAGTTGTCGAGCCAGGCGTAGCGGCCGCGGCCCTTCGAGCGGGCCTCGGCCTTGACGTCGGCGTTGCTCTTCGGGGCGGGCGCGGCGCCGCGCATCGCGGGGAGGTTCATGATGTCGCTGTAGACTCCCGCGACGGCTCCGCCGATGACGATCTGGAAGCGGTCGCCGGACTGCGGAACCGTGCCCATGACCCCGTCGAGGGCGTCGAGCGCAGGCTGGTCGACCTTCTTGGCGTCGTGGAGCTGAAAACGCAGTCGGGTCGCGCAGTGCGTGAGGCTCTCGATGTTCTCGGGTCCGCCGACACCGCGGAGGATCTTCTCCGCGAGCGTCTGGGGCTTGGATGTACTCATGGTGCGTCCTTGCATCCCTGTTCTTGCGATCTTGCTTCGGTCCGTGATCTCGCACGCAAGGACCGAGGCATGAAAAAAGGCCCAGGTAGCGCACGGGGCGCCACCCAGGCCTTGCCTCCCTCGAGCGGATGCCACGCCGCTGGGAGCGACGATCGGATCCATAGGGAGTAACAATCCTGCGATCGAGATCGATCGGAATTGACTATAGCAGCGGGGCGTGGCCGTGGGGAGGGGGTCGGCGGGGCCCCTGGGACGACCGGATCGCGGGCCGGTCAACACCGCCCGGGTGATGGGAAGTTCGCCGGGCCGGGAGGGCCGAGCGTGACCGGAGACACAGGTTTGACGCGAGCCTTCCGGGGGCAGCAAGGGGGTTCGGCGCGACGGGGGACGGGTTTGGGGCGGGCCGCTCAGGGGGAACGGGCCTGCCGACCGGGGCTCGGGCGCCGATCCACCGGGCGATAAGGCCCCGGCCCGGACCGCACCACCTTACCGGCCTCCGCACCGCCGTACGGCCCTCGCCCGGACCGCACCGCCGTACGGCCCCGCCCGGACCGCTCGGCGGTACGGCACCCCGTCCGGCCCCCGCAAAATGCTGGTGCGCACCGTCCCCGTGTGGTTACCTGAAGCCATGACCGTGCTCGTGATGCGCCGCCACGTGGACTACGTGCGTGTCACCACCACCGGTTGTTCCGCCGTGAGCTGACGCCGCGCTCCGGCCTTCGCCCCGCCTCTCCTTCCCACCGCACCGCAACCGCGCCGACCGCTGCCCGATCGCAGCGCATCGACGGCTGCTCCCGTGCCGTGCCCGGCTGGAGGCCCCGCGGCTCCGCCCCCGCCTCCCCCCGCCCCGCCCCGCCC
>NZ_LAVA02000067.1 GCF_000974985.2 Streptomyces mangrovisoli
CTTGGCGGGCCGTCATGCAAGATCGAGGCTAACAACCGTGCCGCCCCGCCGGGAAACGGCTTCCTTGGGAGGACAAACCCTTGTGCGCAAGAGAGTTGCACCAGTGAGCGGAGCGCGTCGGCGACGATGAGTGACGTACTACGGCCCGGACGACTGAAGATCTACCTCGGGGCGGCTCCGGGGGTCGGCAAGACCTACCGGATGCTCGACGAGGGACGGCGCCGCGCCGCGCGCGGGGCGGACGTGGTGGTGGGGTTCGCGGAGTGCCACGGGCGCTCGCACACGGAGGCGATGCTCGAAGGACTCGAGACCGTCCCCCGCATGTCCTGCACCTACCGTGGCGGACGGTTCGAGGAGATGGACCTGGCCGCGGTCATGGCGCGCCGCCCGCAGGTCGTGATCGTCGACGAGTTCGCCCACACCAATGTGCCGGGTGACGGGCGCAACCCCAAGCGCTGGCAGGACATCGCGGCCCTGCTCGACGCCGGCATGGACGTCGTGACCGCGCTGAACATCCAGCACCTGGAATCCCTGAACGACGTGGTCGAGAAGATCACGGGCGTCCCGCAGCACGAGAGGGTCCCGGACGAGGTCGTGCGCCGCGCCTCGCAGATAGAACTGGTCGACATGGAGCCCGAGGGGCTGCGCCGCCGCATGGCGCACGGCAACATCTACGCCCCCGAGAAGGTCGACGCCGCGCTCGCCAACTACTTCCGGCCCGGCAACCTCACCGCGCTGCGGCAGTTGGCGCTGCTGTGGGTGGCCGACCGGGTCGACGAGGGGCTCCAGGAGTACCGCTCGCAGCACGGCATCGACAAGGTGTGGGAGACCCGGGAACGGGTGATCGTCGCGCTCATCGGCGGGCCCGAGGGAGACACCCTGATCCGGCGGGCCGCCCGGATCGCCGACCGGTCCGCGGGCGGCGACCTGCTCGCCGTGCACGTGGCCCGCAGCGACGGCCTGGCCGGGGGTGTCTCCCATGCCTCGCTGGCCCGCCAGCGCAGACTGGTGGAGGACCTCGGCGGCAGTTACCACTCGGTGGTGGGCGACGACGTCGCCACGGCACTGGTGGAGTTCGCCCGCGCCGAGAACACGACACAACTGGTACTCGGCACGAGCCGCCGCGGCCGACTGGCACGCCTTTTGACCGGTCCCGGCACCGGGGAGACCGTGACCGAGCTGTCCGGCGACATCGACGTGCACCGGGTCACCCATGAGCGGGCCGGACGCGGCACCCTGCTGCCGTCCCGCCGCCGCACGCTGTCGACGGGCCGGCTGATCGTCGGCCCCGTGGCCGGGCTGGTGCTCCCCGTGCTCCTCACCCTCGTCCTCGCGCAGTTGCGGGACACGCTCAACCTGACCAGCGACGCGCTGCTGTTCCTGCTCGCCGTGGTCGGAGTGGCCTGCATAGGCGGCGTGACCTCGGCGGTGATCGCGTCGGTGACGGCGTCCCTGCTGCTCAACTACTGGTTCATCCCGCCCATCGGGCAGTTCACCCTGAGCGACCCGAACGCCCTGCTGGCCCTGTCGGTCTTCGCGGTCGTGGCCGCCACCGTGGCCGCGATCGTGGACCGATCGCTGCGTCTGTCGCGCCGCTCCGCCCGCGCGACGGCCGAGGCGGAGACCATGTCGTCCCTGGCCGGCAGCATCGTGCGAGGCGAGGCCACGATTCCGGCGTTGCTGGACAGGACGCGCGAGACCTTCAGCATGGAGTCGGCGGAACTGGTCGACGAGACTCCCGACTCGGCCGGTGCGACGGCCGTGCCCGCGGGCCCGGGCGCGTTCCTCGTGCTGCGCGGCCGCACGCTGTCGTCGTCCGAGCGCAGGGTGCTGGCCGCGTTCGCCGCGCACGTCGGCTCGGCGGTGGAGCGGGCCCGGCTCGCCGAGGCCGCGGCCGAGGTCGAACCGGTGCGGGCGGCCGACCGGCTGCGTACGGCGCTGCTGCGGGCCGTCGGCCACGACCTGCGCACCCCGCTCGCCGCGGGCTGGGCGGCCGTCACCTCGCTGCGCAGCCGGGACGTCGAGTTCACCCCGGACGACCGCGACGAACTCCTCGCCACCGCCGACGAGTCCATGGCGCTGACGGTAACGGCCGCCGCAGGCCGGTCGGTCCGTCCTGACGGGACTCTGACGGCTGCCCAGCGCTTTCTTGCCGTGCGGCCACGGACCGTCTCACCGCAGGGGAGTTCTTGACCGTCGCCCAGTTCACAGGCCCGTCAAGATCGCGTCAAAGTCGGTCCGCCGGGCGCGAAGATGCCGCCAGGAACCGTGGGAGGCGAGCGGGGAGGGACACAACCTTGATGCTGCCCGCGCATCAGCCTGTATGCGTGGCCGAGGCAAGAAGGAGCCCGCATCCATGTCCGTTCTCACCACTCGGCCGAGCGACGTTCCCGCCGGCGAGGAGCCTCCCGATACCGGTGAGCGCCACCGGCTGACCGCCGTGACGGGCCTGGCCGCGCTGTCGCTGGACGCGATGGCGTCGGTGGCCTACGGGCCTGAGGCGATCGTCCTTGTGCTGGCGGCCGCGGGTGCTCACGGCCTCGGCTTCACGATGCCGGTCACGCTGGCCATCGCCGGTCTGCTGGCGGTGCTGGTGGCGTCGTACCGGCAGGTCATCGCCGCCTTTCCGGACGGGGGCGGCTCCTACGCCGTCGCCAGGACCCATCTGGGCGCGCGTATCAGCCTCGTGGCGGCGGCCTCGCTGGTACTGGACTACGTCCTCAACGTCGCCGTGGCCGTCACCGCGGGCGTGGCGGCGCTGACCTCCGCCTTCCCGGGCCTCTACGACGACCGGCTGTGGTTGTGCCTGGCGGTGCTCGCCCTGATAACGGGCGTCAACCTGCGCGGGATCGTGGAGTCGGCCAGGGCGTTCATCGTGCCGACGGTCGTCTTCGTCGGCTCGATCTTCGTGCTCATCGCCGTCGGACTCTTCCGCAGCCATCCGGTCAGCACCGTGACCGCGGCCGGACATGCCTCGGTGCTGGCGGACAACGCCACGAGCGTCGGGGCCCTGCTCCTGCTGAAGGCCTTCGCCTCGGGCTGCGCCGCGCTGACGGGCGTCGAGGCCATCGCCAACGCCGTGCCGTCCTTCCGCACGCCGCGCGTCAAGCGCGCCCAGCGGGCGGAGGTCGCCCTCGGCGCCGTGCTGGGCCTCATGCTCGTCGGGCTGTCGGTGCTGATCGGCCGCTTCCACCTCCAGCCGGTCGAGGGCGTCACCGTCCTGGCCCAGCTGGCGGACGCCTCCTTCGGTCACAACGGGGCCTTCTACGTCATCCAGTTCGCGACGATGATCCTGCTGGCCCTCTCGGCGAACACCTCCTTCGGCGGCCTGCCGGTGCTGCTGAAGCTCCTCGCCCGGGACAACTACGCGCCGCATGTCTTCGCCCTGAAGGCGGACCGCCAGGTGCACCGGCACGGCGTCCTGGCCCTGGCCGTCGTCTCGGCCGCCCTGCTGGTCTTCTCCGGCGGCGACACCAACACCCTGGTGCCGCTGTTCGCCGTGGGCGTCTTCGTCGGCTTCACCGTCGCGCAGGTGGGCATGGTGAAGCACTGGCGGCTGGAGCGGGGCCGGGGCTGGCGTGGAAAGGCGCTGCTCAACGGATTCGGCGCCCTGCTCACCGGCGTCGCGGCCGTCGTGGTCACGCTGGAGAAGTTCGCGGCGGGCGCCTGGCTGGTCGTGATCGCCCTGCCGCTGATCGTGGCCGCCTTCGAGACGGTGCACCGCGCCTACGGCCGCATCGGCGAGCGGCTCGGCCTGGGCCGCATACCCGAGGTCCCGCACCGCGAGCGCTCGCTGGTGCTCGTCCCCGTCTCGACGCTGTCCCGGCTCACCTCGGAGGCCCTGACGGCCGCCTCCTCGCTCGGCGACGAGGTCCGCGCGGTGACGGTGTGCTGTCCGGATCCCGAGGACCGGGCCGCGCTGTACACCCTGGAGCGTTCCTGGGCCGCGTGGGACCCGGGAGTCCCGCTGGTGCGGCTGTCCTGCCGACGGCGCAGTCTGGGCCGTCCCATCGCCGCCTACGTCCGCGAGGTGACCGCGGCCGAGCCGGACACCCGCGTCACCGTGCTCATCCCGGAGACCGAGCCGGAGCGGCTGTGGCAGCGGCTGCTGCAGAACCAGCGCGGCGCGGTCGTCGCGCACGCGGTACGGCGGGAGACCGACGCGGTGATCTGCCGGCTCCGCTTCCGGCTGCCGTAGGGCGGGTCACCGTTTCGGCCTCCGTAGGACGCGTCAGCGTTTCCGGCCGCCCTGCGGCGGGCCACCGTTTTCCGGCCGCCGCCGAGCGGGTCACCGGGCGTGACGACGGCTCGCCCACCGGCCCGCTCACCAGCCCGTCCAGCGGCCCGCCCACCGGTTCGGACCTGGCGTCGTAAGAGTCGCGTCAAGGCCGTGGGCGGCGCCGTATGGGAGCCGTCAACGGACACCCCGATCCGGCCACAGAGGCGCTTTCCTCTACTCGTCCCGTTCAACCGAACCTCACTCCAGGAGTTCGCGATGGCCGATCTGGCCTTCGTCCTCGCCGCCCTCGCGGGATTCGCGCTGGTGGCTCTCGTCGCCAAGGGGGTGACCAAGCTGTGACCGCCGAGAACATCGTCGGCCTCGTCGTGGCCGTCGCCCTGCTGGGCTACCTCGTCCTCGCACTGATCTTCCCGGAGAGGTTCTGAGACTGACATGGGTCCCGTCCTCGCCGGCTTCCTCCAGCTGCTCGCCCTCATAGGAGCACTGGCGCTCGCCTACGTCCCCCTCGGCAACTACATGGCCAGGGTCTACTCCTCCGACAAGCACCTGCGCGTCGAGAAGTGGATCTACAAGGGCATCGGTGCCAACCCTGACACCGAGATGACCTGGCCCGCCTACCTGCGCGGTGTCCTCGCCTTCTCGGCCGTCGGCGTCCTGTTCCTCTACCTGCTCCAGCGGCTCCAGGGCATCCTGCCGGGCTCGCTCGGCTTCGACTCCGTCAACCCGGCGCAGTCGTTCAACACGGCCGTCTCGTTCGTGACGAACACGAACTGGCAGTCGTACTACGGCGAGCAGACCATGGGTCACCTCGTGCAGACCGCCGGTCTCGCCGTGCAGAACTTCCTCTCGGCCGCCGTCGGCATCGCCGTCGCGGTGGCCCTGGTGCGAGGATTCGCCCGCTCCCGCACCGGTGAGCTGGGCAACTTCTGGGCCGACCTGGTGCGCGGCACCGTCCGGATCCTGGTTCCCGGCGCGACGATCGCCGCCGTCGTGCTGGTCGCCTGCGGCGCGATCCAGAACTTCTCCGGCATCCACGAGGTCGGCCAGTTCATGGGCGGCTCGCAGCAGTGGAACGGTGGCGCGGTCGCCTCCCAGGAGGCCATCAAGGAGCTGGGCACCAACGGCGGTGGCTACTTCAACGCCAACTCCGCCCACCCCTTCGAGAACCCCACCCCGTTCTCCAACATCTTCGAGATCTTCCTGATCCTGGTGATCCCGTTCTCGCTGACACGCACCTTCGGCGTCATGGTCGGCTCGGTCAAGCAGGGCTACGCGATCCTCGCCACCATGGCGGCCATCTGGGTCGGTTTCGTCGCCCTGATGATGTGGACCGAGTTCGCCCACCACGGCACCGCGCTCCAGACGGCGGGCGGCGCGTACGAGGGCAAGGAGGTCCGCTTCGGCGTCGGCGGCTCGTCGATCTTCGCGGTGTCGACCACGCTCACCTCGACCGGCGCGGTGGACTCCTTCCACTCCTCCTTCACCGGCCTCGGCGGTGGCATCACCATCCTCGGGATGCAGTTGGGCGAGATCGCGCCCGGTGGTACGGGCTCCGGCCTGTACGGCATGTTGATCATGGCGGTCATCGCGGTCTTCATCGCCGGCCTGATGGTCGGCCGCACCCCCGAGTACCTGGGCAAGAAGATCGGCTCCCGCGAGATCAAGTTCGCGGCCTGCTACATCCTGATCACCCCGGCGCTGGTGCTGACCTTCACGGCCGCCTCGATGGCCCTGTCGACCCCGCAGCACTCGATGCTCAACTCCGGCGCGCACGGGTTCTCCGAGGTGCTCTACGCCTTCAGCTCGGCCGCGAACAACAACGGTTCGGCGTTCGCCGGCCTGAACGCGAACACCGACTGGTTCAACACGATGACCGGGCTCGCGATGCTGCTGGGCCGGTTCCTGCCGATGGTGTTCGTGCTGGCGCTGGCCGGCTCGCTCGCCGAGCAGAAGCCCGTCCCGGAGACCGCGGGCACGCTGCGCACCGAGAAGCCGCTGTTCACCGGCCTGCTGGTGGGCGCGATCCTGATCGTCACCGGTCTGACCTACTTCCCGGCACTGGCGCTGGGGCCGCTGGCCGAGGGGCTGGCGTCATGACCACCCGAACAGAGAAGTCAGAGGACTCGATGTCCACAGCCACCCCGACCCGTGCGCCGCACAGCGACGTACCCACCGGGCACAAGCCCGCCGAGAACCGTGTCGGCGCCGGCCTGTTCGACCCGAAGCAGCTCGTGAAGTCGCTGCCGGACGCGCTGCGCAAGCTCGATCCCCGGGTGATGGTCAAGTCCCCGGTGATGTTCGTGGTGTGGATCGGTTCCGTGCTGACCACGGTGTTCTCCTTCAAGGACCCGGGCGACTGGTTCGGCTGGGCGATCAGCGCCTGGCTGTGGCTGACCGTCGTCTTCGCCAACCTGGCCGAGGCGGTGGCCGAGGGCCGCGGCAAGGCGCAGGCCGACACCCTGCGCAAGGCCAAGACCGACACGGTCGCGCGCCGGCTGTCCGCCGAGGGCACGGGTGAGGAGCGGATCCCGGGCACCGACCTGAGGATCGGTGACCTGGTCGTGTGCGAGGCGGGCGACATCATCCCGGGCGACGGCGACGTCGTCGAGGGGGTCGCCTCGGTGGACGAGTCCGCGATCACCGGTGAGTCGGCGCCCGTCATCCGCGAGTCCGGCGGCGACCGCAGCGCCGTCACCGGCGGCACGAAGGTGCTGTCCGACCGCGTCGTCATCAAGATCACGACGAAGCCCGGCGAGACGTTCATCGACCGCATGATCAGCCTGGTCGAGGGCGCGGCCCGGCAGAAGACGCCCAACGAGATCGCGCTGAACATCCTGCTGGCCTCGCTGACGATCGTCTTCCTGCTGGCCTGCGCCACCCTGCCGCCGTTCGCCGACTACGCGGGCACCCACCTGACCATGGTGGTGCTGGTGGCCCTGCTGGTCTGCCTGATCCCCACGACGATCGGCGCGCTGCTCTCGGCGATCGGCATCGCGGGCATGGACCGCCTGGTCCAGCGCAATGTGCTGGCGATGTCCGGCCGCGCCGTCGAGGCGGCCGGTGACGTGTCGACGCTGCTGCTCGACAAGACGGGCACCATCACTCTCGGCAACCGTCAGGCCGCCGAGTTCCTGCCGGTGCGGGGCACCACCGACGCGGAGGTGGCCGACGCCGCCCAGCTCTCCTCCCTCGCGGACGAGACCCCGGAGGGCCGCTCGATCGTCGTGCTCGCCAAGGAGGCGTACGGGCTGCGCGAGCGGCACCAGGGCGAGCTGGCGCACGCGCAGTGGATCGCCTTCACCGCCCAGACCCGCATGTCGGGTGTGGACGTGGACGGCCGCAAGATCCGCAAGGGCGCGGCCGGTTCGGTCATCGCCTGGGTCCGTGAGCGCGGCGGCACGGTGGCCGAGGACGCGGGCGCGCTGACCGACCGGATCTCCGAGGCGGGCGGCACCCCGCTGCTCGTCGCGGTGGAGGACACGGACGGCGCCCGAGTGCTGGGCGTCATCCACCTCAAGGACGTCGTCAAGGACGGGATGCGCGAGCGGTTCGAGGAACTGCGCCGCATGGGCATCCGCACGGTCATGATCACGGGTGACAACCCGCTGACCGCGAAGGCGATCGCCGAGGAGGCGGGCGTCGACGACTTCCTCGCGGAGGCCACCCCCGAGGACAAGATGGCCCTCATCAAGCGGGAACAGGCGGGCGGCAAGCTCGTCGCGATGACCGGCGACGGCACCAACGACGCACCCGCGCTGGCCCAGGCGGACGTCGGCGTGGCGATGAACACCGGCACGTCGGCCGCGAAGGAGGCCGGCAACATGGTCGACCTCGACTCCAACCCGACCAAGCTCATCGAGATCGTCGAGATCGGCAAGCAACTCCTGATCACCCGGGGCGCGTTGACCACGTTCTCCATCGCCAACGACGTGGCGAAGTACTTCGCGATCATCCCGGCGCTGTTCGCGGCCGTCTACCCGGGCCTGGACAAGCTGAACATCATGCACCTGTCCTCGCCCCACTCCGCGATCCTCTCGGCCGTGATCTTCAACGCGCTGGTCATCATCGCCCTGGTGCCGCTGTCCCTGCGGGGCGTGCAGTACCGGCCGGTCAGCGCCGACAAGCTGCTGCGGCGCAACCTCACGATCTACGGCGTCGGCGGGCTGATCGCGCCCTTCGTCGGCATCAAGATCATCGACCTGCTCATCTCCCTCATCCCCGGGATCGGCTGAACGCCATGAACAACTCCCTCACGAACACGGCCCGGTTGCTCGGCGCGGGCCTCAGGGCCCTGCTCGTGCTGACCCTCGTGACCGGTGTGATCTACCCGCTCGTGGTCACCGGCCTCGCCCAAGGGCTCTTCCACGACAAGGCGAACGGCTCCGAGACCACGGCGGACGGCAAGGTGGTCGGCTCGTCCCTCATCGGGCAGTCCTACGACCTGCCGCTGAAGAAGGGCCAGGACACCCCGGACGCGGACCTGAAGTGGTTCCAGGGCCGGCCCGCCAACGGCCTCGGCTCCAACAGCATCAACACCCAGTACAAGCTGATCCTTTCCGGCGCCACCAACCTGTCCGCGGACAGCAAGGTGCTGCTCCAGCAGGTGAAGGACGCCCAAGCCGCGGTCGTCAAGGACAACTCCGTGCCCGGTTACACCGTCAAGCCCTCGGACGTACCCGCGGACGCGGTCACCTCCTCCGGCTCCGGCCTGGACCCGGACATCTCCCCGGCCTACGCCGACCTCCAGGTCCACCGGATCGCCCAGAAGAACGGCCTGACCGTCGCCCAGGTCCAGAAACTGGTCGACGAGCACACCGACGGCCGTACCCTCGGCTTCATCGGCGAGCCCCGGGTGAACGTCCTGGAACTCAACATCGCGCTCAAGGACCTCACCGCGAAGCAGTGACGGCCTTACGCGACCCACGCGGGAGTCGGCGGCCCGGGAACCTCCCGGAGCCGCCGACTCCCACCGTCATGACGCAGCCTCCCGGCTTCCCGCGGGGACGGCCCAACGGACGACAGGAGAGGCACACCCCCATGACCCGGGTGCTCGTCGTCGAGGACGACCCGCAGCTCGTACGGGCCCTCGTCATCAACCTGCAGGCACGTGGGTACGGAGTGGACGCGGCGCCCGACGGCGCCACCGCCCTCCGGCTCGCCGCCGCGCGTCAGCCCGACGCGGTCCTGCTCGACCTCGGACTGCCCGACATGGACGGCGTCGACGTCATCAAGGGCCTGCGCGGCTGGACCCGCGTGCCGGTCCTGGTCCTGTCCGCCCGGCAGGCGTCCGACGAGAAGGTGGCGGCGCTCGACGCCGGCGCCGACGACTACATCACCAAACCGTTCAGCATGGACGAACTCCTCGCCCGGCTGCGGGCGGCCGTGCGCCGGACCGAGGACACCCCTCTGGTGCCCGAGACGGCGCTCGTCCGGACCGGGGAGTTCAGCATCGACCTGCGCGCCAAGAAGGTCGTCCGGGGCGGGCGGGACGTACGGCTGACCCCGACCGAGTGGCACCTGCTGGAGATCCTGGTGACCAACCCGGGCCGGCTGATCACGCAGAAACACCTCCTCCAGGAGGTCTGGGGCGTCTCGCAGAGCAACAAGACCAACTATCTGCGCGTCTACATGGCCCAACTGCGCCGCAAGCTGGAGACCGACCCGTCCCACCCCCGCTACCTGATCACGGAGCCCGGCATGGGCTACCGCTTCGAGGGCTGAGATGGCACGTGGCAAGCTCCGGATCTACCTCGGCGCGGCGCCGGGCGTCGGCAAGACGTACGCGATGCTCTCCGAGGCGCACCGCCGTATCGAGCGCGGCACGGACTGCGTGGTCGGCTTCGTCGAGCACCATCACCGGCCGCGCACCGAGGTGATGCTGCACGGCCTGCAGCAGATCCCCCGCAGGGAACTCGCCTACCGGGACGGCGTCTTCACCGAGGTGACTACTCCCCCGCATTCATGCGGGGGAGTAGTCACGACCTTCATGATCGTGGCTTCGCCGTGCGCGGTCGTGCTGGCGACGATGCCGCCGTTGCTGTCGGCCGTCGCCAACGCCGGACGGCACGGCGTACTGGTCAAGTCGGCGGTCGTCATGGAACGGCTGGGGCAGGTCGACGCCGTTGCGCTCGACAAGACGGGCACCCTGACGGAAGGCGCCCCGCGCGTCACGGATGTCCTGCCGCTGGCCGGATCGGGCCTGGACGAGGAGGAGTTGCTGGTTCTGGCGGCCGCCGCGGAGCACCACAGCGAGCACCCGTTGGCGCGAGCCATCGTCGACGTCGCGCGCGAGCGCAGGCTCCTGCTGCCGGTGGCCGAGGAATTCGGCTCCACGCCCGGCGTCGGGGTGACGGCCACCGTGCAGGGACGAGTCGTCTCTGTCGGGGCGCCGGCCCGGCTGCTGCACGGCGCGTCGGACCCCGGCTCCGCCCGAGCGGCCCTGCTCGCCGGCGAGTTGGAGCAGGGCGGGCGGACCGCCGTCCTGGTCACGGCCGACGGCAGGCCGGCGGGCCTGCTCGGCATCGCCGATCGGCTGCGCCCCGATGCCGCCGCCACCGTCACCGCGCTGACGCGCCTCACGGGAACCGCACCCGTCCTGCTGACCGGCGACAACGAGCGTGCCGCCGCCCGTCTCGCCGCCGAGGTGGGCATCGAGGACGTGCGCGCCGGACTGCTGCCTCAACACAAGGTGTCCGTGGTCAGGGAGCTGGCGGTGGCCGGGCGCCAGGTGCTCGTGGTCGGTGACGGCGTCAACGACGCGCCGGCGCTCGCGGCCGCTCATACCGGTGTCGCCATGGGCCGCGTGGGCTCAGACCTCGCCCTGGAGACGGCGGACGCGGTGATCGTGCGCGACGAACTCGCCACGGTCCCCGCGGTCGTCGCGCTGTCCCGTCGGGCGCGCACTCTGGTGGTGCAGAACCTGGTGGTCGCCGGTGTCTTCATCGCGGGCCTGGTCGGCACGCTGCCGCTCCCGCTCGGCGTCGCCGGGCATGAGGGCTCCACCGTCCTCGTCGGTCTCAACGGCCTGCGGCTGCTGCGCGAACGGGCCTGGCAGAGGGCGGCCGCATGAGCCGCCGCAGGACGGCGGCCGTCGCACCGGCGCCCCGGTGCACGGTGACCGTGTGCCGGGGGTGCTGCTGCGGAACGGCCGAGGTTCCCGGTGTCGACCACGCCGCCCAACTCGCCTTGCTGCGGGCCGAGCTGAGTCAGATCGCCCGGATCCGCGTCGTCACCTGCCTCGACGCCTGCGAGCAGGCCGATGTCGTCGTCGTGCAGCCTTCGGCGGCGGGCCGGGCGAGGGGCGGACGGCCGGTCTGGCTCGGGAGGGTCAACGATCCGGACGCCACCGCTGACATCGTTGCGTGGGTGCGGGCGGGGGGACCGGGGATCGTCGATCCGCCGGAGATCCTCGACCTGTACGCGTTCGGACCGTCGCGGCGGGTTCGGCAGGGCCTGGCGGACTGAGTCCTCTCAGTGGCTCGCGTGCGGGGCGTCGGCGTCGGCCGGGTGATGGTGGCGGTGGCGCCGATCCCCTCCCGTGGTTCCACGCGCACGCGGCTCGTGGCGAGTACGGCCTTGCGAGCGGCGTGTTCGACGCCGCCGGGCACGCCCGGACCCGACCGCACGATGCGCGGCGGAGGTCCTGCGTACGCGGCGAGGTGCATGCCTCGGATGGTGAAGGCGCTTCAACGCACCCTGGCCGCCACGGCGCTTCATCGCGCCCCGGCCGTGACGGCCCTGGCGAAGTCGAGCGCCTCCTGGAAGAGCGGCTCGGGGTCCTCGACGTTCATCCACATGTGGTCGGCGCCCTCTACCGGCCTGAACCGGACGGCGACCCCGGCCCTATCCAGTGCGGCCGCGAGGTCGGAGCTCTGCCGGTAGGGGACGTGGTGGTCGGCTGTTCCGTGAACGATCAGGAACGGTGGTGCGTCGCCGCGGACGTGGGTCACGGGGCTGGCCCGGCGGGCCAGGTCGGGCACGTTCCGGGGCGGTGCGCCGAGCAGTCGGGCCTCACGGGAGTCGTCCGCGGCGGGATCGCCTACCGGGTCCGGTCCTGCCTGGTCGGCGAGGGCGAGCAGATCGGTGGGGCCGAACCAGTCGACGACCCCGACGATGCCGTCCGCCGGAGTCGACAGGGCGAGCAGGCAGGCCAGATGGGCGCCGGCGGAGGACCCCCACAGCACGGTGCGGTCGGCGTCGAAGCCGTAGGTGCCGCTGTGCTGGGTCAGCCAGGTGCGTGCTGCGGCGAGATCCTCGAGCTGGGCCGGGAACCGGGCCTCGCCGCTGAGCCGGTAGCTGACCGAGGCGACCGCGTAGCCCTGGGCCGCGGCCCGCTCGAAGGGGCCGGGCCGCCAGTCGTCGTACGCGGGCACCAGGACACCGCGGTGTCCTCTCATCCACCCGCCGCCGTGCACGAAGAGGATCAGGGGCGGGTCGGGATGTTCCCGGGGAGGCAGGTAGAGGTCCAGCCGGAGGGCACGGAAGCCGAGCGGCTGACCGAACACCAGTCCTTTGTGTCGGCGCACTCGCAGGG
Organism: Streptomyces mangrovisoli; assembly: GCF_000974985.2. GTDB lineage: Bacteria > Actinomycetota > Actinomycetes > Streptomycetales > Streptomycetaceae > Streptomyces > Streptomyces mangrovisoli. The sequence goes on from NZ_LAVA02000067.1 coordinate 12,774, forward strand.
GAGTGGGGGAAACGCCTTCGGTATCCATGCCCATGCCCAGCGCCCGTCTCGATGAGATGGCCCCCGTCGGCGGCGGAGCGGGGCCAGACTTTCGGTGAACGAAAACGACTTTTGCAGTGCGCTCAAACCTAGCCCCGAGTGCGGGTGCTGTCCATGATGTCAGGCTCCTTGACAGTCATGAAGAGGGATTCAATACTCCCCGTCAGGGAGCCTGACATCAAAAATGGCTTTCAGCTGCTGAAACTGGACGATGGAGTCTGGAGCATTCGCATGAGCCGCGTGATCTTCACCAAGGGTCTCGTCTTCGACGGGACCGGGAGCGAGCCCTTCCCCGGCGAGGTCGTCGTCGAAGACCGGCGCATCAGCCGGGTCTCCGCCGGATGGACCGACCACGACGACGAGCCCGCCGGTACCCGCGTCGTCGACTGCACCGGGTCCACCGTCATGCCCGGCCTGATCGAGGCACACTCCCACCTGACCTTTCCCTCGGCCGTCGGCCACCTCGATCCGGGCTTCAACCCGCCGCTGGACGTCTCCTTCTTCCGCCGCGGGATCACCCCCGACCAGCACCTGGAGATCGCCGAGCGCAACGCCCGCATCCTCCTCGACGCGGGTTTCACCACCGCCTACTCGGCAGGCTCCCTCACCCCCGGCACGGTCGAGATCCGCCTGCGCGACCGCATCCGCGCCGGCTCCGTCCCCGGACCGCGCCTGCGCGCGGCCAGCCACGAGCGGGACAGCGCCCCCATCGGCAACGACGGCAAGCCCGTTCCCCAGGGACCCGACGCGGTCCGCGAGTTCATCCGGCAACAGGCCGAACTCGGCTACGACAACGTGAAGTTCCTGCTCAGCAACGACGACGTCTTCGTGCCCGGCGGCTCCCAGCAGACCCAGTACACCGCCGAGGAGACCCGGGCCGCTGGCGAGCAGGCACGGGAGTCCGGCGTCTGGCTCAACTGCCACGCCCAGTCCGCCGAAGCCGTCAAACTGGCCGTGCGCAACGGGTTCCGCGCCATCTACCACTGCACCTACGCCGACGAGGAAGCCCTCGACCTGCTCGAGGAACACCGCGAGGACCTCTTCGTCGCCCCGGCCGTCGGCATCATGTACGCCAACGTCCACGAGGGCGAGGAGTTCGGCATCGACCTGGCCATGGCCGAGAAGATGGGCTCGGTCACCGCGCTGGAGACCATGACCGAGCTCTACCCCGAGATGCGCCGCCGGGGCATCCGGGTCCTGCCGGGCGGCGACTACGGCTTCCCCAACAACCCCATCGGCCGCAACGCACGCGACCTCGAACTCTTCGTCAGCCTCTTCGGCTACCCGCCCGGCGCCGTGCTCAGCGCGGCCACCATGCTCGGCGGCCAACTCATGGGGATGGGCGACGAACTCGGCCTGCTCGCCCCGGGCTACCTGGCCGACCTGCTCGTGGTGCGCGGCAACCCCGTCCAGGACATCACGCTGCTCCAGGACCCCGACAACCTCCTCGCCATCGTGCAGGAAGGCGCCTTCCACAAGAGCGACCCGCGCCGGTAGTCCCGGGCGAGAGGCGCGTCCACCCGGCGAGGGCCACACCTCCACCGGTCGGCACCGCTCCCCGAGAGGGATTGGTGCCGACCGGTCTCGACGCCGGTCATGGAAGTACTCCCGATCATGGAAGTACTTTTGGACTGCCGCTGCCGCTGCCGCTGCCGCTGCCGCTGCCGCTGCCGCTGCCGCTGCCGCTGCGGACAGCGGCGGGCGTCAGCCGCCCGGCATCATCGACGTTCGAGACGAACCACCCGCACCGCCCGCGTGACCTTGCGAGGAGCCATGAACCAGCACACCGCCAACCTGCCCCAACTCTTCTCCGAGGGACGACGCTGGTTCGAAGAAGCCCTCTTCGCGAGCATGGAAGCCGCGGGAGAACAAGCGGTGACCACCGCCCAGGCCCAGGTGTTCGCGATGCTCGACCCGGAGGGCACGACCGTGGCGGAACTGGCCCGTCGGATGGGCGTCGCGCGGCAGTCCGCCCACCAGGCGGTGCACAGCCTGATCGGAATGGGCCTGCTGCGCCAGACACCGGCCCCCGGCTCCGCGCGCGACATCCTCATTCGCACGACGCAGGAGGGGCAGCGCGTGCACGAGCGTGCCCAGGCCACCATCAAGGTCATCGAGGACGTGCTGGCCTCGCGCATCGGGGTGGGAGAGCTGGAACCACTGCGCAAGCTGCTGGCAGCGGACTGGGGAGAGCCCCCCTGCGTGACCGCCCCCTGACCACCTGCGGGCGCACCGCACGCGCATCGCGATCCACCGCCGTCGGACGCGACGACCGCTTGTCCGGCCGCAGTACGCCGGGTGATCCTCGGAGTCGTCCTGATCGCGCCCGTTCTGCCCCTTATGCAGGACCACTTCGACCCCTCGGCGCTTGAGGCGCGGTGGCCGTGACGTCAGCGGAGGGCTGTGGCACCGCTGTCGCCGGCTCCGCCCAGCGGTGCGACGCCCGCCAGGAACACGTCGACGGAGAACTCCAGCTGCCGCCGGTCGCAGGTGTCGACGGAGTGGGTGACGAGCCGCTCGGCGAACGGGAACTTCCCGAGCGGGTGCTCCTGAAGCGCCGTGCAGCGAAGTGACCCCGCGGACCTCGCGGCTGCCGGCCCGGCTCGTTCCCCGGTACCTCGACCAGCGGGTGATCACCCTGGTGGAGGGTGGCGTGGCAAGTTCCTGAACAACGGGCAGACGCGCGTGGCCCCCGACTACGTCCTGGCGCCACCGGCCGTCGTGCCCCGGCTCGTCGAGGCCCTCCGCCGCGAGATCGCCGCCCTCTACGGCGAGGACCCCCTGACGTCGCCGGACTACGGGCGCATCGTCGACGAACGTCACGTCGACCGCATCGCCGCCCTGCTGGACGACCCCTCGAAGGTGGCCGTCAAGGCCCCGTGGTCCGGGGCGGTGGGGTTCGAAGAGGAGCCGAGGAAACCATGTGTGTCGAAATGGACCCGCCCGGCCTTGGCAGGATCGTCCCTATTGGCGCTGAGTTCGCTTTTGACGTTACGTCGCGATGACATTTGAAGGAAACTGGCAGTGACATATTGACGTCCGCGCGGGGACAGGGATCATGGGTGCACGCGCTCGGCAGATCCGGCCGGAGCGCGGCACGCGAAACCGTTCGACCCGAGGAACTCTCATGTCTGCTGCCGAGCACTCCGACACGCCCGCGTCGCGGGGCCGGGTCGGCAGGCCCCCGTCGGTCGAAGCACGGCAGCGGACGCTGAAGCTCGCCGGGGAACTGCTCGACCAGCACGGCTACCAGCGGATGACCATGGACGACCTGGCCACCGGGGCCGGCGTGTCGAAGAAGACCGTCTACCGATGGTGGCCGCACAAGGCGGCCCTGGTCGCCGACGTCATCGCCGACCGGTCCTTCGTCCGCTCCGTTCCGGACTCCGGTGACACCCGGGAGGAACTCCTGGAACTGTTCGACGCCATCCAGGCGTACACCCGCAGCCGGGACGTGCACCTGATGACGATGCTGGTGGACATGGCCGTAGCCGACGACGGAACCCTCCAGCGAGCCCTGTCCAACACCATCTCCCTGCGGCGCAACGCCGCTCGCCTCGTTCTGCAGCGCGGGATCGCCCGGGGGGATCTCCCCGTCGACCTCGACTGCGACACGCTGCTCGACCTCTGGAACGGTCTGGCCGCCTACCGCCAGTCGGTCCGTCCGGCGCCGTTGCCGGATACCACGGTCGCGCAGCTGGTCGACCTGGCTCTGGCGGGCCACACCCCGCGCATCGGCGAGGCCGGCTGACGCCTTGACCGACGTCCGGTCGGGGCCGCCGCAGCGGCCACGGCCGGCGACACCGCCGTACCGACACCGGTCGACACCCTCGCACCGGCGCCGGCCGACCTGCGTATCCACCACCGGTCGATCCGTCCGTACCCACCACTGGCCGATCCCTACGCACCCGCACCGTTCGACGCCGCCCCACCGGCCTCGCTGATGCCGTCCCGCCGACGCCCCTGACGTCGGCGCCGCAGCCGCGTCGCGCGTCGATGTGTCCTGCCCGCGAACCTCCCGCACCACCGCCGAGCACAGCCGTGCCCGCGCGGCACCCCGTCATACCCTGATGGAGCCTTCATGCCCGCGTCCCCGTCATCACCCCCGAGAGACCGCCGGCAGCCCGCGGCCGCAGGTACGGCGACCATGGCCGTCGTCGGATTTCTCGTCTTCGTCGAGCTGTGCAGCGGCATCCTCCAGGGCTCGGTGCCCACCGTGGTGCCGGTCATCGGCGCCGACCTGCACGTCAGCTCCGGTGACCTGAACTGGGTCACCAGCCTCACCCTGTTGGTCTCGGGCATCTCGGTGCCGCTGGTGTCCAAGCTGGGCGACATCTACGGCCACCGCCGCATGATGCGCCTCACCATGGCCGTGGTGGCGCTCGGCTCCGTCGTGGTGGCCACGGCCGGCTCCTTCTGGCTGCTCCTGGTCGGCCGCGCGCTCCAGGGACTGTTCGCGACGTGGCTCCCGCTGGAGTTCGCCATCGTCCGCGACCGCCTGCGCGGCAAGACCGCGGGGACCGCGATCGGTCTGCTCGTCGGCGCACTCACCGTCGGCGCCACCGTCGGCTCCGTCGGCATCGGACTGCTCGCCCAGAGCGTCCACACCGCCCACGCGCTGCTCTGGTTCCCCGCCGTCGCCGTACTGCTGTGCCTGCCCGTGGTGTTCTTCCTCGTCCCGGAGTCGACCACCCGAAGCCGTTCCCGCGTGGACTGGACCGGCGCCGCGCTCCTGTCGACCGGTCTCGGCGCCGGAATGGTGGCGCTGGCACAGGCGAGTTCGTGGGGCTGGGGCTCGTCCGGCGTGATCGCGCTGTCGTGCGCGGCGGTGGTCCTGCTGGTCCTCTTCGTCGTGCTCGAACTGCGCAGCGACGACCCGCTGGTCGACATCCGGCTGATCACCCGCCGTTCGATGGCACCGCTGTACGTCCTCAGCTTCGTCCTGGGCTTCGCCATCTTCGGCAGCGGCACCGCCAACGCCACCTTCATGGCCACCCCGCGCACGCTCGGCTTCGGGTTCGGATACGGCACGCTCGGCATCAGCCTGATGTCCCTGCCGATGGCCCTCGCCGCGTTGCTCGCCGGAACCATGGCGTCCCGCGTCGTGAGCGGCCTCGGTGCCCGCGCCACCACGGTCGGCGGCTTCACGCTGATCCTGGCCGGCTACCTCACCCAGGCCCTCGCCCACGCAGCCGTCTGGCAGTTCGCGATCGCCGGCGTGCTGCTCGGCCTGGGCGCGGGTGTCGTCATCGGCTCCATCCCGGCCCTCATCATGCAGGGCCTTCCGGCCGACCAGACCGGCATCGGCACCGGCATCTACAACACCCTCAAGACGCTGGCCGGTTCGGTGGCCGGGGCGGCCTTCGCGGTCGTCATGAACCAGAACCAGCTCAAGATTCCCGGGGTCCACCTCTCCGACGAACACGGCTACGTACTGGTCTGGTCGATCTGCGCCGCCGTCGCCGTGATCGGAGTCGCCGCCGCCGCGCTGGTGCGCACCCCCGCCGCGGCCGACCCCTCCACCGCACCCGGCGCCCTCCCGCGTGCCGAGGGCGAACCCCAGCCCGCCTGAACCCCGCCCGACCGTACGAACGAAGAACGGACACGACACCCATGACCAGTGTGGACGACATCAAGGCCCGGGTCTGCGAGGCCATCGACCGGGCGGCCGACCGGATCACCGCCCTCAGCGACGACATCCTGCGCCACCCGGAGACCGGCTACAAGGAGACCCGGACCTCCGGCGTGGTCGTCGAGCAGATGAAGCAGCTCGGCCTGGACCCGCAGACCGGCCTGGCCCGCACGGGCGTCAAGGGCCGCCTGCGCGGGCGCTCACAGGGCCCGACCGTGGCGGTCGTGGGCGAGCTGGACAGTCTGATCATCCCCGACCACCCCTTCGCCGACCCGGTCACCGGCGCGGCCCACGCCTGCGGACACAACGCGCAGATAGCCTCCATGATCGGCGCGGGCATCGGCCTGGCCGAGGTCTCCGGCGAACTGGACGGCGACGTGGTGCTGTTCGCCGTGCCGGCGGAGGAGTGCATCGAGGTGGACTGGCGGCTCGGCCTGCGCGACCAGGGCGAGCTCCACCACACCGCGGGCAAGGCGGAGTTGATCCGCGCCGGCCACTTCGACGACGTCGACCTCGCCATGCTCACCCATGCCGGACCGGCCATGCTGCCCATGGGGGTCGGTGCGAACGCCAACGGCTCGCTCGTCAAGAGGATCCGGTTCCACGGCCGTTCCGCGCATGCCGGTGCGGCGCCCTGGGCGGGGGTCTCGGCCTACAAGGCGGCCACCGTCGCCATCGCCGCGATCGACGCGCACCGGGAGATGTTCCGCGACGAGGACGGCGTCCGCGTCCACCATCTGATCACCCATGCCGGGGACGCGGTCACCGCCATTCCGGCCCGCACCGACATGGAGATGCTGATCCGGGCCCGCACCATCGAGGGCATGAAGCGTGCCTCCGAGCAGGTCGACCGTGCCCTGCGCGGCGGCGCGCTGGCCATGGGCGCGGACGTGGAGATCACCACCGCTGTCTCGTTCCTGCCCTTCAGCGACGACGCGGCGCTGGTCGAGGTCCTGGAGCCCAACGGGCGTGCCCTGGTGGGCGACGGCTTCGTCGACCTGAAGGATCTGGCGGCCGGAGGCTCGACGGACATGGGCGACCTGGGCTCCGTCATGCCGGTCGTCCAGCCGATCGCCTCGTGCGGAACGGACGCGGTGGCCCACGGCAACGCGTTCTACACCAAGGACCACGTGGCCGCGGCCGTCCTGCCGGCCAAGGTCATGGCCATGACGGTGGTGGACCTGCTCGTGGACGGCGCGGCACGCGCCCGCAAGGTCCTGGACGCCGGCGGGCCGAAGATGACCCGTCAGGAGTTCGTCGACCTGCACGACTCGCTCTCCACCGACGAGCGGTTCTCGGGCGGCGGGCTGAGCGCGGAGGCCTGACCCTGGGCCCGGGGCCGGCCCACGCCGGGGCCGGCCTCGGGACGGTCCGCGCAAGGGAGGGCGAGTGCGCGCGCCTTGTCCGGCGGCGCGGACGAACGCCTCGTCGATCGGGTGCCGGTTGCCGCACAGGACACGCCGTCGGTCCGCCGCCGCGGTGGTCGTCCGCGCCCTCGATCCAGCTCTCCAGGTCCCGGAATGTGGCAGTGAGCCCATTCCAACTTCGGGCAACCGCTGATCCGCGCTGTGTCATAGGCATCTGATAGACCCTGGCTATGACGTTCTTGGCAGTGGTCGAGGGTGATGCGGGCGGGTGGCACGTCGATCGGGATGCGCTGACCGAAGCGATCCGTGCTCGGTGGGCCGAGGTCGAGATCGATTCGTCGCACCGTAGTGAAGTGCGCAGTCTTATCTGGAGGTTCGACACGGAGTACGGCCCGCGTGAGGCTTATCTGCACGAGGACGGGACCTGCCTGTACATGGACGTTTGGGAGGAGGACGTGATCTGGTTGGCGATCGCCTTCCGTAGGCTGGTACCCATGCACCTTTGCCTGGTGTTCTGCGATGAGGGCTACACCATCGACGTGCGTCTGCCAACCGGGACCAGCGAGGCCGAATTGATGGCTCTGGTGAATGCTGCGGGCTGAGCTCAGCCCGCAGTGGCGAGGTGGAGGACCAGGACGGCCTTCACGGTGTCGGTGATACGGGTCGTGCTACACCGGAGCTTCCGCAGCAGGCGCCACTGCTTCAGGGCAGCCATGGCCTGCTCACCCAGCGCGCGGATACGCGCATGTGACAGGTTCACGGCTTGCTGACCTGTAGAAAGTCGATCCCACCTGTCGCGGAAGGGCACCCGGACGGGCCCACCGGCACCCTGGTATCCCTTGTCCTCCCAACAGGCCAAGCTCGCATCGGTGAGGGCGTCGATGATGCCGTGGGTGCGGGCGGCCTTGATGTCGTGAACGGCGCCCGGCGAGGCCCACAGCAATCGGCCATGCGGATCGGCGATGACCTGTACGTTCATGCCGTGCTTTTTATGCTTCCCGGAGTAGAACGGGCGGTCGGCGGCGATCCGGTCGATTGGCAGCAGCGTCCCGTCGAGGAGCACGAACGCTTTGCGTGCCGCCATCTTCACCGCGGTAGCCATGTCCGGGGCGAGTGCGGCCAGAACATCGACGGCCTCAGCGATGTACCGGTGGGCGGTGGTGGTGCCGACACCGAACCCGGCCGCGAGCTGGGAATAGGTGTGCCCGCACCGCAGGTGGGCCAGCGCCAGCAGGGCCTGGTGGTCGGCACTCAGTCGTCGCCAGCGGGTGCCGCGTCGTCGACGATGGGCCCGCAGCTGAGCCGACAGGAAGCGCAGGGCGGAGCTGGAGAGGTCGATCCCAGACGGATAGACAAGCATGCGAAGCCTCTGGTGGAGATGGTTCTCTTGGTCGAAAACCCATCTACCAGGGGCTTCACTGCGCTGTCAGCCCAACTGGCCATCGTAGGGACGAGGTTGGAAAAGGCTCAGTACCTGGTCGTAGGACCAGTCCTCGGCACCCTGCGCGGCCCAGCCCCCGTAGTCGGCGTGGGTGTCTCGTACGTAGGCCATGGCGTTGATCGCTCCGCTGCCGCCGACGATGCGGCCGGTCTCGAAGGTGCCCGCGGCTGCGTCCTTGCTGGGGTCGGGCTCCATCGGTTGACCTCTCTAGGACCCGCTGCGGAGCATCCGCTCCTTGCGTGCCGTGAAGGGCGGCCGGCCCATGGCGGTGAGGTTGGGGCCGCGGAGTTTGCGCAGGACGGCGCGTTCGTGGCTGAACAGCCGGACGGTGTGTTCGCCGTGGTAGGCGCCCGTGCCGCTCTCGCCGACGCCGCCGAAGGGCAGGGCGGGTGCCCCGAGTTGGATCATGTCCGCGTTGATGCCCATCGAGCCGGAGGTGGTGCGGGCCAGGAAGGCGTCACGGACCGCGGCGGACCGGGCGAACAGGTAGAGGGCCAGGGGCTTTTCGCGGCTGTTGATGACATTGATCGCCTCGTCGGAACCGGAGACGGTGACGATCGGCAGGATCGGGCCGAAGATCTCCTCGCCCATGACCGGGTCGTCCAGGGACACGCCGGTCAGGACGGTCGGGGCGACGTACTTCTCGTCCCGGTCGGACTCGCCGCCGATGACGATCTCCCCGGTGCCGCCGAGCAGGCCGGCCAGGCGGTCGACGTGCCGGGTGCTGATGATCCGGCCGTAGTCCGGTGAGGTGCGCGGTTCGTCGCCGTACAGGACGGTGATCTCCCGGCGCAGCGCGTCGACCAGCTTGGGTACCACCGTCGGCGGGGCGAGGACGTAGTCGGGCGCGACGCAGGTCTGGCCCGTGTTGAGCAGCTTGCCCCAGGCCAGCCAGGCGGCGGTGGCGTCGATGTCGGCGCTCTCGTCGACGTAGACCGGGGATTTGCCGCCCAGTTCCAGGGTGACCGGCGTGAGGTGGCGGACGGCGGCGGCCATCACGATCCGCCCGACGGCGCCGTTGCCGGTGTAGAAGATGTGGTCCCACCGCTGCTCGAGCAGTTCGGTGGTCTCCTCGACGCCGCCCTCGACCAGGGTGACCGCCCGCTGGTCCAGGTACTTCGGGAAGAGCCGGGCGAGGACGGCGGAGGTGTGCGAGGAGACCTCGCTCGGCTTCGCGACCACCGCGTTGCCGGCCGCGATCGCACCGGCCACGGGGATCAGCAGCAGCCGGACCGGGTAGTTCCAGGGCGCGATGACCAGTACGGTGCCCAGCGGCTGTCGGTGGATGCGCCCGGTGGCGGGTCGCAGGGGCAGCGGCACCGGCACCCCGCGCGGCTTCGTCCAGCGCTTGAGGTTCTTGATCGTCAGGGCGATCTCTGTACGCACCGAGTTGATCTCGGTCATGTGCGCTTCGAGCAGGTGTTTGCCGAGGTCGGCGCGGACCGCTTCCTCGATCGTCGCGGCGTTCTCGGCCAGCATCCGGTCGAGCTGCTTCAACTGCTGGCGGCGCCATTCCAGGGGGCGGGTGATGCCGGCGTCGAATCCGCGGCGCGCCGTCTGCGCGAGCTCGGTGGGCGTCTCAGCCATCTGCTTCTTCCTTCATCAGCAGGACCGGTTTGATGACGGTGCCGATGGCCGAGGCGTTCTCCGCCTCGTTGATGTCCGCCAGCGGGAAAGACTTGGTCAGGGCGTCGAACGGGAACCGGCCGCTTTGCCAGAGCCGGATCAGCTCCGGGATGAACACCGGCGGGTTCGCGTGGCCCATGTAGGCGTACGTGATGGTCTTGCCGGGCATCAACGCCGGCAGGATCGTCAACGACTCCTGGCCGGCGCCGACCAGCACGCACAGACCGGGCCGGCCGAGCGCGTCCACCGCGGCGCTCATCGCCGACGCCCGGGCCGTGGTGTCGAAGGAGAAGTCGAAGCCGCGCAGGCCCGCCACCTCCGACGGCTCGAGCGCCCGGTCGGCTCCCAGTTCGAGGGCGAGCGTCCGGCGGTTCTCGTGCGGGTCGACCGCGACGACCTCACCGGCACCTGCGGCCTTGGCCGCCAGGACGGCGGCGAGGCCGACCGCTCCGGCGCCGAAGACCGCGAGCCGGTCACCGGGACGCAGCCGCATCACGTTGAGCACCGAGCCCGCGCCGGTGGTGACGCCACAGCCGAGCGGCGCGAGCAGCTCCAGCGGCACGGTGGGGTCGACCTTGACGGTGTTGCGCTCGGTGGAGATGCAGTACTCGGCGAACGAGGACTGCCCGAACCATCGGTTCCCGACCTGCTCCCCGGTGTCCGAGGTCGCCGAGGGTGCCCGTCCGTGACCGCCGAGGCCGAGGTTGAGCGCCTCGAACGCCGTGCAGTGGTACGGCATCGCCCGCGCACAGACCGGACACGTCCCGCAGGAGTCGAAGGTGAGGACGACGTGGTCGCCCGGCGCGAGGGTGGTCACCGCCGAGCCGACCGCTTCCACCACTCCGGCCCCTTCGTGGCCGACAACGGCCGGACCGTTGAAGATCATCCGCGCCATCGCGTCGGTGTGACACATCCCGGCGGCCACGACCCGGACCAGGACCTCGTGCGGGCCGGGCTCGCCCAGCTTGACCTCTTCGATCCGGAACGGCCCGTCGGCGGACCGCAGCACCGCCGCCCTCACCATGTCAGGTCCTTCCGGGCCTGGGCGTGCAACTTGCGGGCGCTCTCGATCAGTTCGACGCCGTCCGGGCCCCAGAGCAGGCGCATGTGCCGTCGTTCGAACGGGCGTCGCTGCATGAGCCAGAAGACCGGCATGAGCACGCGCTTCGCCGTGAAAGCCAGCTTGATCTTGCGTGGACCGGCGCCGAGGTTCGCCCGGGCCTTGCCGGACATCGCCGCCATGACGGGGATGTTCCAGAGCTGCATCTTGATGATCTGCTTGAGGACCCGCAGCTGGGAGATGTGGAAGTTCTTCTTCGCGGTGGCCAGGACGGTCTGCTGGAAGCTCTGCCCGGTCTCCGGGATGGTGTCCATCGTGTCGCTGTGCCCCCAGAGGGCGTCGTACTTGACGTAGAGGGCGTCCAACTCGGCCATCGTCCGGGGTAGTTCGTCCTCGTACGGGCCGAACAGCTCGCAGTAGGCCACCGTCTCGGCCATGAACCGGTCGCGCACCGCGGGCGGCAGCCGGCGCGGCGGCTTGCCGCCGCGCCAGGCGAACGTCTCGTAGAGCCAGAGGATGGAGTGCATCTCGGTGAGCGCGGCCCACATGGCGTCCCGGCCCGAGGATGCCTGGTAGCCGCCCAGCTCGGGCTCGCCGACGTCGATGACGTCGCCCGCGACCTTCTGGTGGATCTGCACCAGGTGCTTGGCGATCCGCTTCGCGGTGGCGGTGTCGCCGAACCACATCGGGGCGTGGATGCCCGAGTTGCGCTGCGCCCGGTCGAAGATGTCGAAGAAGGTGAGCGTGCCGGCCTGTGCCTTGCGCGAGATCGGGTCGCGGTCGCGGATCCCGGCGGAGATCGGCTTGTAGGTGAGCTGCAGCATGCCCTGGGCGAGCGTTTCGAAGTACATCATGACCGGGTGGAGCATCAGCTCCCACGCGACCGAACCGGGGCCGAAGACCCCGTAGTCGACCGATCCGTCCTCGTTGCGCGAGCCGCCTGCCGGGGTGGGCTCGCCGAAACGCCGCCAGCGTCCGGCGGTGCCGAGGATGCGCTCCTTGGTGACGATGCGGTCGTCGGTCTTGCGGGCTCCTTCGGTGACTGCGGACATTGCGACCTCCCTCACATGTTCTCGGCTTGTTCCCTCGCGGTAACAATGTTCCCGCGCGGTAACAATAGGGTGGGCCATATCGAGGGTCAAGAGACGTGCAGGAGGAGGACCACGTGCCGGTGGCGGAGGAACGCAGGGCCCGGGGCAAGTGGGCCGGGCTGGACATCAACCAGATCATCGAGGCCGCCCGCGGCCTCGACCCCGACGTGCTGACCATGAAGGCCGTCGCCGACCGGCTCGGTGTCGACCGCAAGGCGCTCAGCTACCACATCAGCGACCGCGACACCCTGCTCGGCATGGTCGCTGCCGACACCGTCGCCGCCGGGTTCGCAGACGTCGAGATCGCCACCCAGGCCACCTGGCAGCACGCCTGCCGCGCCTACGCCGTCGCGCTCACCGACAGCGCGAGCGCCCTGGGCAGACTCGCCGACCACCTACGGCTCAGCAACTCGACCTACCTGCAGTTCCTGACCCCCACCGAAGCACTGCTCGCCAAGTTGGTCGGCGCCGGCTTCTCCGACGAGACCGCCCTGCGCCTGCTGGTCATGCTCACCAACATCTGCCTCAGCCACGCCCGCGACGCAGCCTTCGCCGCCCGGGCCGACGAGCGGCCCCGGCCCGCACAACTGCGCCGAGCCCTCGATGACCCCGCCGCCCGCGGCTTCGACCATCTGGAGCGGATCGCCTCGGCGGCGATCGACACGTACGGCACAACTCAACTGCACCTGAGCATCGACGTGTTCCTGGCCGGCGCGGAGGCACTGCTGGGCCCGGGTGGCTGACCAGTCCGTCGGCGTGCCGAATACCGGGTCGCGCGAGTCGGCCCCCGGCTGGGAGGCCCCGTGTGACCGAACCGATCTCGCCGTGCACCTGACCGCCTCCTGAGGGCCGCCCCGACCGTGCCGTGCGGGGCGGAGGGTCCTGCGTACACGCCGCGAGAAAGCCGCCTTGCCGCGGATCGCCCCTGACGTCCCCAGCGCTTTCCGCGGGGTGAACGGCCGCCGCTGTGCACGGCACATCGCGCCGCGTCGGAGCCATCTCGCTCGGCAGGGGCAGCAACTCGCGGGCGCGGCCGCTCTGCTCGGCGATCCTGGCGTGATCACGCCCCGCGCGCCGGTCAACGGCCGCGATGGGGCAGGGGCGTTGTGGGCTCGTCCGTGCCCTGGCCTACGGTCTCGCCATGGAAGGCCGTGCCCTACGGCTCTGCTCCCACCTCAGTGAGCGCGGCGGCTCGCAGGAAGACCTGGGAGCGCTCGACGTAGGGCAGGCGCGCCCAGTCGCGCTGTGCGGTGCGGGCGCGGGCCACCAAGGGGTCGAAGCCTTCGCCTGACGCCGTGGCCACGGTGGCGAGCACCTGGCCGGTCGCGGGCGCGGTGAAGACGGGGCCGGAGCGCGGCTGGACGGCCACGGCGGTGGACAGGCCTGCCGCGCCCCCGGTTTGTGGACGTGTCACGCGCCGATCATGTTGAAGCCGCCGTCGGCATTGAGGTACACGCCGGTCATGTGGGCGGCGTCGTCGGTGGCGAGGAACAGCGCGGTCCCGGCGAGTTCGGCGGGGCCGGGGATGCGGCCCATCGGCGTCTTGGCGATCATGTCCTCGCGGCGGCCGCTCTTCCAGTCCGCCCGCTGCAGGAGGGTCTCCGTCTCGATGAACCCGGGCGCGAAGGTGTTGACCCGCACGTACGGCGCGAAGGCCTGGGCGTAGGACTTGGTGATGCCGAGGATGCCGTACTTCGCGGCGGCGTACTGCGGTGCCCGCGCGCTGCCCCGCACGATGACGGTGGAGCCGATGTTGACGATCGCGCCGTGGCCCTGTTCGAGCATCCGGGACCCGAACTCGTGCACGCACAGCAGGGTGCCCTTGACGTCCACGGCCAGCACATGGTCGAGGGACTCCTCGGTGAGGTCGCGCCAGGACATCTGCTCGCCGGCCACGTCGCCGACGTTGTTGACCAGGACGTCCAGCCCGCCGAAGTGAGCGAACACCTCGTCGGCCATCCGGATGATGTCCGCGTGCCGGGCGATGTCGGCCTGCACGGTGACCGCTTCGCCGCCGACGTCCCGGATGCGGGCGACGGTCTTCTCCGCTCCCGCGGCGGAGCTGCGGTAGTGCACCGCGACCCGGGCGCCTTCCTGGGCGGCTCGGACGGCGATCTCGGCCCCGTACCCGGTGCCGGCGCCGGTGACCAGGACCGTGCGGCCCTCGAATCGCCGTGGGATCGGGGTGGTGCGCGCAGTGTGCTCGGGCATCGATGTTCCTTGTCTGTGGAGGGCCGCCGGTAGCTGCGACGGGCGCTCAGCGGGCGGCGGTCGAGGGCTCGGCCGGACCGCTGAAGCGTTGGCGGATCTCGCCGAGTCCTTCGATGCGGCTGACGAGTTCGTCCTCCGCGGTGAGGTAGCGGGGTGGACTCATGCGGTTGCCGACCCCTGCGGGGGTGCCGGTGAAGAGGAGGTCGCCCGGGTACAGGGGGAGCACCGCGGAGAGACGGGCGACGAGTTCGGGAACCGGGAAGATCATGGACTTCGTACGGTCGTGCTGGACGACGTCGCCGTTGAGCAGACCGGTGATCTCGAGATCGTCGGGGTCGCCGAGTTCGTCGGGCGTGACGAGGAGCGGACCGATGGGGCCGAAGCCGGGGAAGGACTTGCCCAGGCTGAACTGGGGAGGGGTGCCCCGGAGTTGGCTGACCCGTTCGGAGAGGTCCTGGCCGACGGTCAGTCCGGCCACCGCCTGCCAGGCGTCGGCCTCGCTCACCCGGTAGGTCTCCCGGCCGATCACCGCGACGAGTTCCACCTCCCAGTCCACTCTGCCGGGCGGAAGCACGACGGTGGTGTCGGGGCCGGCGATGGAGGAGGGGAACTTGGTGAAGACAAGGGGTGCGTCGGGCGGGGTGTATCCGGCTTCCGCCGCGTGCGGAGGGTAGTTGAGGGCCACCGCGAACACCTGACGGGGGCGGGGGACCGGTGCGCCGAGAGCCGGCGGGTCGACCGGCCGGCCGAAAGCCGCGTCGGGCAGGGCCTGCGCCCATGCGCGCAGCTGCGGCCATTGCTCCAGCAGGAGCAGGGGATCGGCGGGGAAGCGCCGGCTCGACGCTGTGGCGATGTCCGCGGCGAGGCCGCCTCGGACGACGACGGCCCGGCCGTCGAGAACTCCGAACCTCACCAGTCCACCCTCTTGGGCGCCGGGGTTCCGTGTCCTTCCTGCCAGGAGACGATCGGGGTGCGCAGGACACCGAGTCGCTCGACCTCGGCCTCGACGATGTCGCCGGGCTTGAGGTACATGTCCGGGTCGCCGCTGAAGCCGGCCACGCCCTGCACCGTCCCGGTCGATATCAGGTCGCCCGCGCTGTACCCCTGAGGGGAGTGGTAGGCGACCAGGTGCGGGATCGACACCGACATGCGGCTGGTGTTCGACTTCTGCCGGATCTGGCCGTTGACCCGCAGCTCCATGTCGAGGTTCTGGGCGTCGGGGATCTCGTCGGCCGTCACGATGTAGGGGCCCACGGGGCAGAAGGTGTCGATGGCCTTGCAGAAGGAGAAGACGCCCGACTCCATCTCCCGGCGCTGGATGTCGCGGGCGGTGATGTCGTTGAAGACGACGTAGCCGGCGATGTGGTCGGGGGCGTCGTCGACGCCGAAGAACTTGCCGGGCCTGCCGATGACGACGGCGATCTCCAGCTCGTAGTCCAGCTCGCTGGTGAGGTGCTCGGGGTAGATGACGGGCTCGTCCGGGCCGACGATCGCGTCCACGTTCTGGAAGAAGACGATGCCCTTGTGCATCGGGTGCGACCAGTCGACGTTCTTCGACTCGTCCTCGTGCTCACGGAAGTTGCCGGAGGTGTGGAAGAACTTCTTCGGCACGATCGGTGCCCGCAGTGTCACGTCGTCCAGGGAGAGCCGGTCGCCGGTCTCCGCGACCTTGCCGTCACGCTCGAAGTACTCCCGGGTGCTCGGTACCTCCAGCGGCAGCACCAGCCGTTCCTCCAGTTCCAGCCTGCCGACCCTGCCGTCGTCGAAGGTGACCAGTTTCATGAGCCCCGCCTTCTCTCACTTGATGAAAGTGAAATTCGCTCAGTGAACTTTGTGAGGGAGTATTGATGCGTGTCCGACGGCGTGTCAAGGCTCGCGGAGCGGGGAGGTGCAGGTCAGCCGTCCGCCGCACCTCTCGCCTCACCTGCGAAGACGCGCAGCTGAAGGGCGAGCGTCGCGTAGTACCCGACGAGCGTCGTCACGTCGAACAGGCCCCGCTCCCCGAGGGCCGCGACGGCGGCACCGTACTCCTGTTCGCTGAGCGAGCCGTGCCGCAGCAGCAGGTGCGTGGCCCGCACCGCCGCTGCCTCCTCGGTGTCGGCGAGATCCGGGGACACCCCCGCGCGCAACGCCGCCATCTCCGGCTCCGTCAGCCCGACGGCCCGGCCCACCGCTTCATGCGCATCCCGTT
Source organism: Streptomyces mangrovisoli (assembly GCF_000974985.2). Classification (GTDB taxonomy): domain Bacteria; phylum Actinomycetota; class Actinomycetes; order Streptomycetales; family Streptomycetaceae; genus Streptomyces; species Streptomyces mangrovisoli. The sequence continues at coordinate 29,432 of NZ_LAVA02000067.1, forward strand.
CGAACGTGCTGTGCCAGTGCGCCGCCACGGCGAGGATCGCCATTTCCCGGGCCCGGTCGCCCAGCGCGGATCCGTAGCGCACCGCGCCGCCGAGGCCCTGGAGCGCAAGCCCGACGGTCGGGCTCAGGAGCATGGCGTTGAAAGGGCCCCGCAACCGTCCCCGCTCGTCCGTCAGCGGGAACGCCTGCGGGCCGGACGAGCGGGGCCCTGAGGTGATCGCCTCGTAGACGGCGCGCTGTCCGTCGTCCAGTTCCTCCGGCGCCGGCCGACGCAGTCTGGCCTCCATCCGTTGGGCCCTCCTCGATCTTGCGACGCCCGACCACGGCGTGATATCGACTTCCGTACAATGAAAGTGGTGGGGTTCGGTGCAGAGGACCCCCGCAGGAAGTGAGCCCCGAGTGCCGCCACGTGACGACGCCAGCGAGACCTTGGTCCCCGACGGCCCCGCCGCCAAGCGCAGCTATCACGTCGAGGCCCTGGCCAAAGGGCTCCGGCTGCTCGGGCTGTTCTCCGAGAAGCGCCCGTCGATGAAGCTCACCGACATGGCGGCCGAGACGGCGATCCCGCTTCCCACGGCCTTCCGGATGGCCGCCACCCTGGTGACCGAAGGCTTTCTCGAACAACTCCCGGACGGGGCCTACCGTCCCGCCCCGAAGGTGCTCACCCTCGGGTTCTCGGCGCTGCGCAGCATGGATCTCGTTGAGCTCGCCGACGGCCCGCTGCGCCGGCTCGCCGCGGCGACCGGGCAGACGGTGAACCTCGGCTCGCTCTCCGAGGACCGGGTGCTGTACCTGATCCGGCTGCGCAACAACGACCTGGTGACCGCCAACATCCAGGTCGGCTCGCGGCTCCCGGCCGTCGGCACCTCCATCGGCAAGGTCCTCCTCGCCCACCTCGACGGCGAGGCCCTGGACGGGTGCGTGACGGAGAGATCGTTCGGCGGGACGACGGGCCCCAACGCGTTCAGGTCCCTCGCCGCGCTGCGGCCGGCGCTGGCCGAGATCCGCAAGCAGGGCTGGGCGATCCAGGACGAGGAACTCGCCTACGGGCTGCGGTCGGTGGCCGCGCCGGTCTTCGACGCCGCCGGGACGGCCGTGGCCGGGGTCAACGTCGCCGTGCCGGCGATGGAGTTCCCCGTCGAGCGCCTGCACGACGAACTGCGTCCCGCTCTGCTGGACGCCTGCCGCGAGATCACGCGACTGCTCGGGGGCGGCTGAGGCCGCCGGGCCCGCGGGGCGGGGAGGGGGCACGGCGCTGTCGCTCCGCTCGTTCAGACAAGGGTCCGGCCGCCGTCCACGTACAGGACCTGCCCGGTGACGAAGGCCGCCTGACGCGAGGCGAGGAACAGCACCGCCCCGACGGCGTCCTGCGGCGTGCCCAGCCGCCCGGCCGGCACCAGACCCACCATCTCCTCCCGCATTCCCGGCTTGGCCAGGTACTCCTTGGTGAGCTCCGTCTCCGTGTAACCGGGCGCGACCGCGTTCACGGTCACCCCGTCGGCCGCCCACTCGCGGGCCATCACCTTCACCAGCTGGTCCAGGCCACCCTTGGTCGCCGCGTACGGAGCGTGATGCCGGTGCGCGAGCCGGGAGGAGACCGAGGAGAAGAACACCATGCTGCCCTGACCGGCCTCGCGCATGACGCGTCCGGCGGCCCGCCCGGCCCAGAACGCGCTCGACAGGTTCAGGGTGACGATCCGATCCCACACCTCGTCCGGCATGTCCAGGACAGGACGGCGGTCGTTCGTACCGACGGCGTGCACGAGGACGTCCAGCCCTCCGAGACCGTCCGCGGCCGCCGTCACCGCCTCCTCGCAGCCCGCCGAGGAGGCCACGTCCGCACAGACCGTCCGCAGGGCGGCGGACGAGAGGGCCGAGTCCTCCCGCAGCGCCTTCAGCCTGGCCTCGTCCACATCGACCACCGCGACGCGCGCGCCCACCGCGGCCAGCTCCCGGACACAGGACGCCCCCAGCCCTCCGGCGCCCAGGACGAGCGCCCGGCGGCCTCCAAGCCCCAACCAGTCCATCGGCATCCTTTCGTCAGTCGAAAGCCACTTTCACAATCGCTTGGACGATAGACCGCGCCGCCGCCGGATGTCCACCGCCTCGAAGCTCTTGACCGCCTGCGCGCCCGTGGCTTGTCGGCTGAGGCGGCAGGGCGGTTCGGGCGCCGGCTCGCGTCATCCGCCTACTGATCAGGGGGCTCCGCCGCCGCGGGTGAGCCCGGGGCTCAGCGAGCACGCCGGCCAGGCGCCGGGGCCTGCACTGCCGAGGCGGCAGGGATCTCGGAGAGCGAGTCGCCATGGCGTGACCGTTCTGCCCGGCGTAGAGTCCCGTCCGTGTCCACTCGCCTGGATCCGAACTGGGCCGTTCTTGCCAGTTGGGAGTCTGCCGACCGGTTCCGGTGCGTCGACATCTTCGCCCGTCCCGACGGGTCGTTCGGGTTCGAGGAATTCCGTTGCGATCCCGAGGACATGGGAGCGTGGACGCCGGTGGCGTACTTCTCCGGTGCCACGTACGCCACCCGGGCCGATGCCGAACAAGCCGCCGAGCGGGCTGTGTCGTGGCTCGCTGACGAGCGCTCACAGGGCTGATTCCGCTGGGGCTGAGGGCCGCCGCGCACGCGGGTTCGCCGGCGGAACCTCAGGAGGTGAGGTCCACTCCGGGCTCAGCCCCATGTTTTGTCGGCAGGTGCGGCGATGATGTGCGGGTGTTCTACGAAGATCTCAGCGAGTACACCTATCAGGACGAGGATGCCTTCGGTGACAGGGAGTCCTTCTACGAGCTCTGGTATCGCCCTCAGTACATCCGCCTGAATGTCGGATGGCTGGCGGCAGGCAAGCCGTACTCGACAGGGCCCGTTCCCGCGGGCTTCGTGGAGAAGTTGCAGGCCATCCAGCATGTTCAGTGGATGAACGTCTGCCTCGGTGTCCACGCATGCGACCTGTGTCCTGAGGTCGAGGCTCCGGAAGGAAATGGGGAGGTGCGGATCCCGGGCGAGGTCGGCATCGCCTACGCCGCCCCGTTCCTGGTCACCCACTACATCACCGTGCACGGTTACCGACCGCCGGAGGCTTTCGTCGACGCCGTGCTCGCCGTCGACCTCGACGTGTGGGCGGCCGCCCGGTGGCCTGACGTGCCCTTCCCCTGGGTCCCGGAAGACGCCGAACGCCTCACGGAGTAGATGCAAACGATCTCCACCAGAGCAGCCAAGGCCGGATCGAAGTGACAGTTACCGGCTGGCGGAAGATGCAGACCCTCCTGCCGAAGTGGGTCTCGATCGCGTGGTCTTGATGACGACGACCCCAAAAGGGCAGGCGCGACGGCACACCCGCATGAGGCGCCGCTACCAGCGCATGCCGAGAGCATCGAGGTCGGCCCGCCGCTCCGTGCTCAACTTCTCTGCTCGGCGGCGGGTGTTGTCCACGAACGCGCCCAGCTTCACGGCATGCTCCTGGCCCCCGTCGCCCTCATCCGTCGTGATCAGTTCGACGTGGGTTCGGGCCGGGTGCAGGTGTCCTTCGCGGGAGTGGAACTGCCGGGCGGCGGCGATGTTGAGGGCCCAGCGTGCGTCCTGGGAACGGGCCACCGGCCGTGTCGGCCCGCCCTCGTCGGGATCGACACCGACGGTCTCCAGGAGATACCGCTGCGCCCGCACCAACTGGTCCCACGCGGCGCGCTGGGCGGAGATCCAGGCTCCCAGGTCTTCGCCCTGCACGATCACCTCACCCGGCATCGACGGCAGGGCGCCCCCGGCCTTCACGTGGGCGAGCGTCAGCCTGTAGTTGCGCTGCCAGGAGATGTCCCATTCAGGGGCCCACCCAGGGTCGATCTCGTTGAGCGCCTCCGCGCGTTCCTGCGAGAGCTCTCCGGCGTAGGAGACGCCTTCCTCTCCGTCGGCGCGGCGTTGGTCATTCTCACGGGCTCTGCGGGCCGCGGCCCGGGCGTTCTTGGCGAACACGCCGATGGCCATCCCCTCCCACACGGCCGTGGTCGGCGGGAGGAAGTGCTGGTGGACGGCCGCGTAGGAGCGGGCGACGGCGAGGCCGGCGTCCCATGCGGAGGCGTGGACCGACCACACCATCCCCAGAGCCTCCAACTCCGCGACACGGGAGGCATCGAGCCCACCGGCCGCGTAGTAACGCCTCACATCGGCGATCCAGACCCCCAGCGGATGATCAGCTGGAGACCAGTCACCAGGCGTTCGATACGTGTACGGCACCCGCAGCTCACTGTTCCCGGTCTCCTTCAGCCACCGGGTGGCGGCCTCGATCCCGCGCCGCCAGTACGCCATCTCGGGATCGATCACCCGCAGGCGCACGAACTGCGCGAGCACGGCCGGGTCGCGTTCCTCGGTGAACCGCAGCACCCCGGCCGCCCGCGCCGAAACGCCTTCCGCCTCATCGTCTGCGACGCTGAGGAACTGATCCTCGCCGTCCTCCGAAGGCTCAGCGCCCTCCCCTTCAGGTAGCGGGCGGCTATTGCGCAGCCGGGGATCCGCGAGCGCCTCGATGACGTCCGCGTCGTGCGCCCTGAGGGCGCCGAGGATCTTGGAGAGGTCGTCGTAGGCCCGTGAAGTGAGCATCCCGTCCGGACTCTCACCCGGCCCGAGGAACACCGGCACGACCAAGGTCGCGAGCTTCCCGCGGTCCGGCCGCAACCGCAGTGCCCGGCCGACCATCTGCACGATGTCGATCATCGACCCCCGTGCGTCCGAGAAGAGCACCGCGTCACATTCCGCGGTGTCGACCCCTTCACCGAGAACCCGGACCGAGCTCAACACCCGCAATTCAGCACGCAGATCACGCCCCGCATACTCGGGACCGCCGAGGAAATCGGAGGCGAACTCGTCGAGCACCGCCCGTCGGTGGCCGGGGGAGTGCTCCCCGTAGAGCCAGTCCGCCCACACCTGCTCCACGGGCGGGTAGGCGTCGGGATCCTCCTCGGCCAAGCGGGCTGCGACGGCCGGTACCGAGGCGGCCATGGCTTCCGCCTCCTGGACCCGGCTGTGGAACGACAGCACCCGCCGGAACCGTTCGGTCGCGGCCGCATGCATGAGACCCGTCTGTACGGCGGCCAGGCGTGCGCCGCGCACCACGTCCGACGCCGGTTCCTCGCCGGTCAGGGCGGCGTAGAGGTCGGGGTCGCGGATGTCGAGGCAGAGCACCTGGTAGGGGGCGACGATGCCCCGGCTGATCGCCTCGGACAGCGTCAGCCTGTAGGCCACCGGGCCGAACACGGGCGAGTCGTCCTCCATGGACGCCACCAGCCGCGGCCGCTCACCCTCCGCCTCCCACACCCGCGCGGTCGCCGTCATGTACAGCCGACGCTCCGCCGGAATCCTCGACTGGTCGTGCACCGCGGCCCAGGGCTTCAGGCCGTCACCGCTCGTCCGGTGGGCCTCGTCCACGACCATGAGGCTCCACACCCCCAACCCCGCGGCGTGAGCGCGTTGCAGGACACCTAGCCCCACGGAGGCGTACGTGGCGAACACCGTCACCGTCCCCACCCCGGACGTCCACGCCACCAGTTCATCCGGGTCGGTCGTGCACGGCAGACCCCCGCTCTCCTCCGCCCGCAACGAGCACACCCCGATCATGGCGCCGCCCCGACCCGCGGCGCGCCACGCGCCCGCCGTCTGCGTCAGCAGATCCAGCGTCGGCACCAGCACCAGAACCTGACGGGCCGAAAGACGATGCGCGCACTCCGCGCCGACCAGCGTCTTGCCCGAGCCGGTCGCGGCGACGACCTGGGTCCGCAGACCCTCCGGCGGCATGAGCCCGCCCGGCGGGGTTCCGAGAATGCGCACGACGTTCTCGACCGCCTCCGACTGATGCGGACGCAATTCCATCCGGGCCACGAGACCTCACATCCCTCACGTTGGGGGAAATGCTAGGCAGTGACCGCCCCCGGCACGCTCACCCGGGGTGCTTCGCCGTGATCGGGTGTCGGCGGCGGCAGCGAGGCCGCCGTGCGTCAGCCGATCCATCTCGGCGACCGCGCGCCGGAGTTCGAAGGCCTCTACGACGAGCCGCTCTGCGTCCGACCGTCATAATCGATCGATGGGGACTGTGGCAGCGCTCTATCGCTATTCGGTGAAGTCCATGCTGGGGGAGTCCCTGCCGGCCGCGGCCGTCACGGAATCGGGCTTCCATGGCGACCGCGTGTACGCCGTGCTCGACGGGACAGGGGCGGTGGGCAGTGCCAAACACCCCCGCAAATGGGGTGAGTTGCTGCGTTGCCGGAGCCGGCTCGACGACTCCGGAGCGGCGCGGGTCGTTCTGCCCGACGGGGCGGCGTTCTCGGTGGAGGACCCCGAACTGGACGAGCGACTGTCCAAGTTGCTGGGCCGCCAGGCATTCGTCTCTGCTGCCGTACCGGAACACAGCAGACTGGAGCGTGCCGTACCGGACTACGAAGGCGGTGTGCCGGAGGTGGTGCGAAGGACCGCCGAGGCCGACTCCACCGGGGCGACCATCACCACGGGCAGCGTGGCTCCCGGCACGTTCTTCGACTTCGGACGGATCCACCTGGTCACGACGGCGTCCCTGGACCGGATGCGGACCGTGTACCCCGCCGGGGACTTCGACGCGCGCCGCTTCCGGCCGAACCTGGTGGTGGACACCGATCACGGGCCGGGCTTCCCCGAGGACGCCTGGCTGGGATCGCGTCTGCGCGTGGGTGAGGCGTTGTTCCGGGTCGTGGTGCCCACGCCGCGCTGCGTGGTACCCACGCTGGGCCATGACGAACTACCGCCGGACCACGGCATCATGCGTGCGGTTGCCCGCGACCACCGTGTTCCGGTCCTCGACCTGGGCCGGCTCTCGTGCCTCGGCGTGTACCTCGACGTCCTCGAAGCGGGGACGGTTCGGCTGGGCGACGCGATCACCTTGCAGGGGGATGCCTGACCGGGACGGGCGTGCCTGTCCGACAACCCGGCGACGGGCGGCGCCCAGCCGGTGTCGTCTCGGTGCCGTCGTGGGGCGGGCGGCCGTTGCTGCCGTGACGCCTTGACGCGGACGATGCCGTGGCGCACGCGCAGCCGGGCGGGTCGCGGTTTCCGGCGGCTTCGTAACAGGGTCGGCCAGGTGGAGGCTCACCTGTCGGCCGCGGGGGCTCCGGGTGGTGTGAGTGTTTGCCGGCGGCGTTCGAACAGCTCGCTGTACGCGCCGAGTTCGGCTGGCCCGATGCTTCTGCGGTACTGGCCGGTGATTCCCTCAAGGGCGAGGTCTTCGCAGATCAGGGCGGCGTCGGGCGCTTCCGTCGCTTCACGGTGCCTGGTCCACACGTCGTAGATGCGGAACTGCAGGAGGTAGCGGGCCAGCGTCTTGGCCTGGATGGGGTGCCCCGACCGGCTCAGCGTTCCGTGCGCGGCCAGGTGTGCCGCGAGGTCGCTGGGTGTGGGCTCTTGTCCGTGGCGCCGACGGTAGTCGGACCAGGCGAGGTAGTAGTGGTCGACCGCGGTGAGTCTGTTCCGGTGAGTGTTCCGGCCGTTGGCCGCGCGGTCCCGCCGGACGGAGTCTTTGGGCGCATCTTCCTCCCGGTGGGCCGTGCCCATCGCTGGGCTGGTGTCGCCGGGTACAGGAGCGGGAATGCGCCCTGCATTTGCTGATTCAGAGGCGGCGTCGGACATCGGCGCGGGGACGGGTTGCGGCGCTCCAGCGCTGTTCGCGGCTGCCGTGCGTCCCTGTTCTGGCGTATCCGTGAGGGGGATGCCGTAGCGGGCGAGCCGGAGCGGCATCAGGGACTCGACGGGTGCTTTGCGGCGCCAGGCGCGGCCGAAGTGGGAGTGCAGGCGCGCCTGGTAGACGAGACGTTCCTGCTCCAGTTTGATGACCTGTTCGTAGGAGCGCAGTTCCCACAGCTTCATCCGGCGCCAGAGCAGGAAGGTGGGGATCGGGGAGAGCAGCCAGCGGGTGATCCGCACGCCCTCCATGTGCTTGTCGGCGGTGATGTCCGCGATCCGCCCGATGGCGTGCCGGGCGGCCTCGACGGCGACGACGAACAGCATGGGGATCACCGCGTGCATGCCGACGCCGAGCGGGTCGGGCCAGGCGGCGGCGCCGTTGAAGGCGATCGTCGCCGCCGTGAGCACCCAGGCGGTCTGGCGCAGCAGGGGGAAGGGGATGCGGATCCAGGTCAGCAGCAGGTCGAGCGCGAGCAGCACACAGATGCCCGCGTCGATGCCGATCGGGAACACGTACGCGAAGTCCCCGAAGCCCTTCTTCAGGGCCAGTGCCCGGACGGCCGCGTACGACCCGGCGAAGCCGATACCGGCCGTCACCGTCGTACCGGCCGTGATGAGTCCGACCAGGACGCGCTGTACGCGCCCGGCAGGCTTTCTGAAGTGCGGCTCCTGCGCCGCGACCGGCGTGGCCGGCCGGGTGTGTGCAGGGGGAAGAAGCCAGGCCGTCGGTGTCCCGGTCCGTGGGGCGGCCGTGGGTGACGTCGGAGCGGGAAGTGGTGCCGCTGCGTCCGGAGCGGGGGAGCGGGGACTCGCGGGAGGCTGGTGTTCCGGGGCGAACCGGGATGGCGCGTCGTGCGGCGGCGTACGACCGTTGACGCGCTGCGCGGTCATCGGTCCCCTCCCTGTCCGGAGGCGGAGCCGGAGAGGAGGTGGTGGATGAGGTCTTCGGTCTCCTTCTCGAGGGCGACGCCGAGGGTGCGGCTGACGTCGTGGACGCGGGTGACGGCTGCGTGCACGCCGGAGCGGTTGCCGGACATCGCCTCGATGTTCATCCAGGCCCGGTAGAGGACTTCGGCTCCTGCGTCTGCCTCCAGACCGATGGTGATGGCCTGGCGGGCGGCGGTGAGGTCGAGGTGGCGGCCGGGCTGGATGCGCAGCGCGGCGACGGTGTGGGCGGTGTAGACGATCTGGGTGACCATGTCCTGCTGGAGGGGTTCGGCCCAGGGCAGGGGCCGGTTCCCGAAAGGGCGGCCGCGCACGAGCTGCAGGGCCTGCTCCAGTGGGGCCAGCCCGTCGGTGCCTTGGGTGAGTGCGGTGCGGGTGAGGTGCTGGAAGGCGGTCCAGTCGCAGCGGATGCCGGGGTGCAGGCGGTAGGCGTCCTCCGTGCGGCCGCGGCGGGGGACGTAGGGGTTGCCGTCCGCGTCGTTGCCGAGGGCGCGGCGGAGTTGGTGCAGGCGGGCGTAGAGGGTGTTGGGGGTCCACGGGGTGTGAGGGTCCATGTCCGTGCAGACGGCGTCGGTGGTACGGCCGGGCCGGAAGTAGAGCAGAGCGGCCAGTTGCGCGGTGCGGGGCCCGTGACCGGTGGAGGCGATCCCGTCGACCTCGACCGCGCCCAACACTCGGATCTGCGGCGCCTGTGGGCGGTTGCCGGCGTCAGCTGCATCGGGTGGTACGACCGCACCGGCTGGTTCTGGTCCCAGTGTGAGCGAGGCCGGGGGGCGGGGGACGGCCGCGGGGAGCGCAGGAGAGGGGACGTCGGTTGCTTCGCTGGATGTCCTGTCGTAGCGCGGTGCAGGCGTTTCGGCATGTTCCGGCGGTTCGCAGGGGGCGTCTCCGGGCGGAGTCCGAGGCCGGGTGTCGGCACTGCTGCTCTCTTCACGCCTACCGGTCCCGGGTGGCTGCGCGAGGGCCGAGATGATCTGCCGGTAGGCCGTCTCGTCGAGTCGCTGCAGGATGATCGGGCCGGTGTCGGCGTCGAGGTGTTGCGGGCCGTGGTCGCCGGCGTCGAGGACCGGCGCGTGGGGGAGGTGCGCGATGGCCTTCTGCGCGGGTGCGACGACGGTCAGGGATGTGGGGCCGTCCTGGGCGAGGAGGGCGGCGAGGTGGCGTGCGGTGTCATTGTCGAGGGGCTGGGCGGACAGCAGCAGGCACGGGTTCTGGGGGGTGTCGGGGTGCTGGTGGGCTTCCAGCAGCCGTTCGCCCAGCTCGCGCAGTGCTTGCGTCGTGTCGGCCACCGGGTGGATGCGGCGGCCGGGGAACAAGGCGGGGAGGTCCTGCCCGAAGGCGACGGTGAACAGCGCCGCGCCTCCCGCCCAGGGTGCGAGGGCCAATTCGAGGGCGAGTGCGGCACATATCTGTGTGACATCGCCTGCCGGGCCGTCGAGGAGGAGCACGGGGTGGCGGTTGAGGTCGACGAGGATCAGGCCACCCCCGCCCGGGGTGGTGCCCAGGGTGGCCAGGGCCGGGTAGGGGGCGGGTGTGTGCCGGGCCTGCTCGGGGGTGAGGAGCTCGGGCTTGTCCGGCAGCAGCCACCAGCCGTCGGCGCCGCGGGTGAACGGGGCGATCGGGCGCAGGAGTTGGTCGTGGGGGAGCACCTCCGTGGTGTGCGGGGTGAGGCGGGCTGCGCGCAGGGCCGGGATCCAGCCGCTGCTGTCGTGGCCGCTGTGGTGGGCGAGGGTGCGCAGTGCGAGGTCGAGGCGTCGCAGGTTCTCCGGTACGGCTTCGTCCGTGCGGCCGGGTGCCGCTTGGGCGGAGGGAGTCTCGTGTGTGGGGGAGGCGTGGTGCCGGCGCAGGAGGCGGGCCAGGGCCAGCAGACAGAGGAGGGCGGTGGTCAGGAAGCCTGCTGCTGCCAGGAGGGGGCGTGCCGTCCACCGGTGTGCCGTGGTGTGCAGGGCGGGCGCGTGGGACGTACCCGGGGCGGGCGAGGCCGTGTGGGGGACGGCTGGAACGAAGGCGCTGGCGCTCGGCGTTGCGGTCGGGGACTGGCTCGCGTCGGGGTTGCTGGTGTGGCTGCTTGGTGCGGTGGCCGACGCGGACGGGTCGGCGGTGGTGGTGGATGGTGTCGTGCGCGTGGCTGTGCTCGGTGCGCTGCCGGCGTCTGGAGCGCTGTGGCTGCTGTGCTGCTTGCTGGTGGCGGGGCTGCGGGTGGTCAGGTCCTGCACGGCTTGGCGCAGAACGGTGGTGGGGGTGGTGAGCGGGAGGATTCTGGGTGCGGCGAGCGTCGCATCGCCGCGTGAGGCCAGGAGTTGCTGCGTGTTGTCGGCGGGGGTTGGGGTGTGTCGGCCGGTGTCGGGGTGGGTGATGGCGAGGGTGAGGGTGAGGGCCCCGGCGAGGACGGCGGGTATGGCGGTGCGGCGGCCGGGCGCGGTGGTGTGGTGGGTGTGTGGGGTGGTGGGCATGGGGGCGTTCACCGGGTGAGGGTGAGGGTGGCGGTGTCGAACAGGGGGAGTTCGAGGTCGAGGTAGGTGGTGGTGGCCGGTGGTGCGGGGAACTGCAGGAAGATGCGGACGCTCTCACCGGCTTTGAGGGTGCTGAGGCCGGTGGTGGTCAGGGGCTGGTTGTCGGTGTCGCGCAGGACGTAGTAGCGCTTGCCGGCGGTGAAGTCGACGAGGGTGGCTCCGGCGAGCGAGGGGCCGGTTTTGAGGATGGCGGTCTCGTTGCCGCGCAGTTCGGCGGGGACGACGGCGAGTTGGCGGCCGGTGTTGGCCAGGGTGCCGCGCAGGGTGAGGACTCCGGCCGCGGCGCGGCGGGCGGAGGTGATGGTGAGGGCGAGGTGGTTCTGTCCGTGGAGGGTGACTGGAGGCGCGCTGGCGGGGGTGCGGGAGGGGGTGGGGCTGGTGTCGGCGGCCGAGGCGGCGAGCGGGCTGGGGTGGTCGGCGTGGAGGGCGAGGTAGCCGGCGGCTGCCAGGGCGAGGACGGCGGCCAGGGTCAGGGCGGTCAGCCGGACGGGTAAAGCGCGCAGTGAGCGAGAGGTCATGAGTACGCGTTCCTTCCTGTGGTTCGGCCGTGTACGCGGGTGCAGGTGGCGTGGGACGTGGGCAGGCCGAAGGGGCCTGGTGGCCTGGTGGCCGGGACGAGAACGGGGTGGGTGCAGGGTGGGGCGAAGCCGGGTGGCGCGGCCCGCGCGCTCGGCCGCGAACGGTGGAGGCGGTGCGGGCCGGGTCTACCGCTCGGGGGTGGGGTGGGGCCAGACGGTGATGGTGTCGCCGTCGAGGGTGACGTGCCGGTCGGGGAAGTGGCGGCGGACCTGGGTGAGGTCGTCGGGGGTGAAGTCGCCGGTTGCGGTTGCGACCCAGGCGTCGCCGATCCGGCTCAGGTCTCGTGTGTCCGCGGGCCAGACGACGGTGCCGGCTAAGTCTTCCTCGGCGCGAACCTCGTTCCCTCTGTGGGGCATTGCTCTTCTCCTTCACGTGTGGTGTGCAAGGTGTGAGCTGCGAGTTTGTGCGGTGCCGTGCTGTTGTCATGTAACGCTAAATGTTCGCGCGAGCAAATATCAAGGGGGTTTTGGTGGCAGTCACAGAACTGCGACAAACGCCGCCCGTGTCCCGGGACCGCGCCGGCGTCACAGGTGTGTCCACGGCCGTGGGCCGCCCCCGGTGAGCGGTGTCCATATCGCGGCGCTCGGCCCGTGTTCCTCGAGGTCCTCCAGTACGGCCGCACCGAGCGGAACCTCCTCGGCGAGGCCGGAGATGTCGGGATGCTCGGCGGCCGTCGCCTGGAGGTCTTCGATGCGGTGGGCCAGTTCCGGGCGGCCGGCACCGGTCAGCACGAACAGCACCGCCGGGAACAGGGAGTACCCGCGCGACCATGCCGGCCTCCCGTGCGGGGTCCCCGGCTGGGCGGGCCGATGACGGCCGACGGCCGAGGCCGCGGCGTGCAGGCGGGCGTGGGTGACGAGCCTGGCCGTCAGGCGCTGGCTGCTCATTGTGGTCCGGTCGACCTCGACGAGCGCGCGCAGCGGCGTGCGCGTGCCCGCGGTGACGCGGGTGTAGTGCAACAGCGCGTCGGACACGACGAGTTCCCCCGTGCAGCCGCCCACTGCATGGACGGCCTCCGGGATCCAGTCCAGGAAGCCGTGTTCGTCGCCGCGCCGGCGGGCATCGGCGGCGAACGCCAGGTGTGCCCGCACCACCGTCAGCGTGTGAGCCGACTTCAAGGAGGCCTCGTCGGCCGAGGCGACGGGGCGGGCGGGGCGGCCGCGCAGTTCGGGGAAGCCGTTGGCGATCCGGGCGCCGTCGGCCGTGAGGAACCAGGCCCGAGCCCGATGGGACTGCGGCAGGACCACGAAGTCGACGAGACCCCGCTCGTGCAGCACGGTCAGCGGGTTGGACACGGTGCGCCGGGTGGCGCCGGGGCGCAGCATGGCATGCAGCTGGGTCAGGGTCGCCATGCGGTGCTGCGCGAGCGCCGCCACCAGCTGGTGGGGCAGCCACTCGCTGCGCCGCGGCAGCCCCCGCACGGGCGGCCGGGGCCCCTGCGTGAACGTGCGTGGGTTCTGCGCGGATGCCGTCCCGCGGCCCGGCTCGGACGCGCCCGTGACGGAGGCCGGTTCTGCGAAGCGGCGCCGGGACGCGGGTCGCGGCGCCGACGGCGCGAACCCGGCGGGCACGGGCGGTGCGTGGGGACCGCGCACGGGCTCGGTCCCGGCTGCGGGGGCGGGCGTGTGGGAGGGCTCCGCAGCAGGTGAGGGCCCGGAGCGGTGCGGGTGCGGGGTGGCGGTCACGTGTACCTCTCTTTCTTGGGCGGGGGCACGTTTTCCTGCGTGGAGGCGTGCTCGGTGAGGAAGGCGAGCACATCCCTTCCGTGGAGTGCGGCGTGGGCGGAGAGCTCGTGAAGCGGCCTGCAGCCGGCCCGCTGCTGCGCGGCGCTCTCCAGCGCGGCCGCGCGGCGGGGCCGGGCGAGGTCGGCGAACACGTCGTCGAGGTGGGGGCCGGTGATGCGGACGGGGCCGACGCGGCCGCCGTGGACGGTGAGGGTCATGTAGTGCTGGTAGCGCTCCAGGGCGGCGACCTCGGCCGGGCTGGGACGGCCGCCCCATTCCGCGGTGAGCGCCGCGATCGCGCTCACCGAGCCGGACGTGGAGGCGAGGGTGGAGGCGTTCTGGGTGAGGGATGCCTGCACGGGGGCGGGCAGGCGGCTGAGCAGCTGGGTCAGGCCGTGGACGGTGACCCGGTACTTGCGCAGGTCCTCGAACATGGCGGCGATCGTCTCCGGGGCCGCTCCGGTCAATGTGATGAGTTCGTCGAAGTACAGGCGGAACAGGCGGCGTTGCGCGAGGGGGACGGCGCGGCGTGCGCGCGCAGCGCGCAGCAGGTCGCGGGTGAGCAGTGCGGTCAGCAGCCGGTCGGTGGGGCCGTGTCCTCCCGGGCACACCCAGACGATCATTCCGTGGTCCATGGCGGCCCGGCTGTCGTAGTGGCCGACGGGCTGCCCGAGGAAGGCGTGGGTCACGGGATGGGCGGCCAGCCGGGCCAGCGGGTTGAGGACCACGGTGAACGCGTCGTCGGGCAGGCGGGGGAACACGGCCTGCCACCAGGCGCGGACGTCGTCGTCCAGCCGGTCCGCCGCCACGGTCAGGGCCGTGGCGCGAAAGGCCGTGTCGGTGAGCAGGGCCCGGATCTGGAACACGGTGGCCTGCGCGTCGCGGCGGTCTGCCGTACAGGCGGCCTGGTTGACGGCGGTCAGCACGGTCAGGCAGGCGGTCAGGATGGTCTGGGCCCTGGGTGCGGTTGCGTCGTCCCAGCCCAGGACGGTCGCGAACGCGTCGGCGACGGCCTCGACGACCTCGTGCGCGGCCTGTCCGTCCTGCATCGCGAGCGGATTCCACGCGCTGACCGAAGGCGTCGGCCCGATCGCGCCGAGGTCGATGAGGGCGATGCGGGCGGCGATGTGGTCGTGGGCGAGAAACGGCAGAGCGCGCGGCCAGGAGTCGCGGTGCGGGTCCATGAACAGCAGGCCGCCGCCGGCGTGGGCCCAGCCGATCGCCTGGGCCAGGGCCCGTTCGGTCTTGCCGCCGCCGGCCCGGCCCACCCCGACCTCGAACAGGGTCTCGTCGGCGTAGGTGGCCACCAGCCGCCGGCGCCCGTCGGGACCCTGGTAGTGACCCTGCAGGAGGAGTTCGGGGTTGCCGAGGTCGAAGGTCGGCAGGTCCGTGGGCAGCAGCGGCAGCCGGCAGTGCACCGTGGGGGGCTTGAGCAGCCCGGTCAGTTCGTCCAGCCGGACCCAGTTCGCGCGCGGCGGCCTCAGCCAGCCGTACTGCCACCGCCGATCGAAACCGCGCCGGCCGGGCCACCGATCGGCCCCGGCCCGCCACGGGCCCAGCCGCCATCCGCGCATCGCCCACCGCGAGGAGCCGCCGAACACGTCCAGCGCCGCCTGGACCTGCGCCAGCCGGGCGAACGCGCGGCCCTCCACGTCGGAGGCGCACAGCACCAGCAACTGCACGCGGACCAGATGCTCGTCCCCGGAGAGTTTGCCCAGGGCCTCCTGCGGGTCGATCCGGCGCGGCACCGGCGGCATCACCAGCCGCCGTCCCGCGCCGGTGTCGCCTTTGCCCGCGAGCAACTGCCGTACCTGCCACAACAGTGAGTCCTCGACACGGGCCGCGTCGCGGCGCAGCCAGCGTGCGGCCCGCTCGGCCTCCTTGCGTTCCTGGCGCCGGGCGGCGGCCAGCAGTTCCAGCCGCCGTGTGCGCAGCGCCCACTTCGGGGCGCGCTGGATGTCCAGGCGGATCTCCGCGAGGTCTCCGAGCCCGGCGCGCAGGTCGGCCACGGCGTCGACGAGGGGCTGCAGGGGGTCGGGTGCGAGCGGCACCTCCCGCAGCGGGCCGGTGGGGCGGCCGCGCAGGACGAACTCCGCGCGCACGGTGTGGCGGCGCGCCGCGTCCTTGATCGGGACGGCGGGACGGGCGGTGACGTGCGGCCCGAACGGCGTGATCGCCAGCAGGCGTTGGGCGCCGGCCGGTCCTTCGATCCGGTAGCGCAGCGGGCTCGTGCCGTCCGCACGCAGCCGGATGCGCACCGCCTTGGAGCGGCGCGGTGCCCACCAGGGCATGCTGGTCGAGGCCCGCGCCAGCTGCACACCGTGCCGGAAGATCTCCTCCAGGCTCGGCTCGAACAGCCGGCCGGCCACCACCTCCAGCGCCGTCCGCTGCGCCGACGCCCGCACCGCCAGCCGGCTCGCCACCATCTCGCCCGCGCCCCACAGCGCGCCGACCACCGTCACGAGCACGTACCAGTGCCCGCCCAGCCACACACCACCCGACCACATGCGCGCGACGAGCGCGGGCAGCAGCGCGGCCGTCGCCAGCACCGTACCGCTCACCGCCGTGCCGGTCGGGGTGTCCACGACGAGCCTCCTCCCGCGGATCCGTCACGTGTGAACACCCAGTCGCTGACCCGTCCGTCGGTGCACACGCCCGCCCGGTCGCAGCCCGCCCACACCAGATGCACCACCGCCCGGTCCGGGCCGCCGTCCCGGCGCGCGATCGCCGCCTGGATCCGCAGACGGCTGAACGCCGCAGTGACCGGATCACCACGGCCGGGAAAGAGCGTCGGCCAGGCGGCGCGGCCGACCCCGGTCGCGTCCGCACGGAGCACGAGGCGCCCCGCCGTAACCAGCCGCCGCTCGTCGACGGCGGGAAGATCGGCCGGCCAGGCCGCGTCGAGCGCGCGCTGGATCGCCCGGTCACCGGCCCTTCCCTCGCCGAACGGTGGCAACGCCGATGCCTGCGATACCCCCGGCCGGGCTGCGCCCGGACCGGCTGCCGTGGAGACGACTGGCGTGGAGGCCGCGGCCGTCGTGGCAAGACTGGAGGGCACGGGGGCGGGGACGGGCTCGGGGAGGTGCACACCGGCGGACGCCGTACCGGCACGGGCAGGCTCGGATGCCCCGGCGGGGGATGTGGCGTCGGTGGTCGGCTGTTCGCGCGGATGCGACGGGGCGAGCGCCAGTGCGCCGCAGACCGTGACGAGCACCGCGGCTGCCACCAGCCACCGCACGCGACGGTGGCGCACCGGACCTTGTACCGGGCGTGTCACCAGCGCCGGTACAGGGTCCGGTGCAGGAGCAGCTGCGGGAGGCTGCCGGTGCTGCGGGAGGGCGGGGGAGCGGCGGGTGTTCAGGCGTCGGCGCATCACGGCCTGCCCTGCCCGCGCCGGTGCCCGCTGCGGTTCGTTCGGCTGGTGGGGGAAGCCGTTCCGGCCGGTGGGGAGGGGCGGTGCAGGTGGGTGAGCCAGGCCGTCGCGGCCGTCACCGAGAGCACCAGCAGCGGTGCCACCCAGCCGGTCCACCCCCGTGCGCCGGCGGCCGGGGCCGGGTGCAGCAGGGTCACCGCGCGGGACAGCGCGGCCAGGACGGTGCCCACGATGAGGAAACGCAGCGCGTGGGCCCGGCGCGGGTGGGCGGGCCGGCCCCAGTGGGCCAGTACGAGCCCCCAGACGACGAGCGCGGCACCGGCCAGTCCTGACGCGGTGAGCAGAGCTGCAGGATCGAACATCACGAAGCTTCCTCTCCGGGAGTGCGAAAGAAACGGGGAACGAGTCGAATCCGGTGTGGAACAGGGAAGTTGATGGCGGGTCACAGCAGGCGGGCCGCTCCGGCGTAGCCGGACATCGCGGCTACGGCGTCCAGGCGGACGACGGTGCCGGGCCGGGGCGCGTCGATCATCTGGCCGTTGCCGAGGTAGATGCCGACGTGGTGGATGGTCGGGTCCCGGCCGGGGGCGTAGGCGTAGAAGACCAGGTCACCCGGTTTGAGGGCGGCGGTGCCGAGGGATGCGGGGATCCGCCGGCCGTAGGCGGCCTGTGCGGCGGCGTTGTGCGGCAGACGGATCCCGGCCTGCGCGTACGCGTAGAGGGTCAGGCCCGAGCAGTCGAAGCCCGTGATGGTGGTGCCGCTGATGCCGCTGGGCGTGCAGCAGACGCCGGTGCTGGGCCCGTGGGCGGTGCCGCCGCCCCAGGAGTAGGGCACGCCGCGCTGGGAGAGCGCAGCCTGAAGGACGGTGCGCACCGTGCCCGTCACACCGGTCAGGTCGGGGTCTTTCGCGGCGGCCGTGTACTGCTCGATCCAGCCCAGCACGTCGTGCAGGTAGGCGGTGGAGTGGTTGTACTGCAGGATCGCGGCGTCCAGTTGGGAGGACCGGGCGAGGTTGCGGCCGCGGCCGCAGAGGTGGACGGCGGCGCCGACGGCGGCATCGTCGGCGTTGTGGGGATCGGCGACGTGGTCGCCGTTGCCGTCCTTGCCGACCGCCTGCCAGGTCGCGGGCAGGAACTGGAAGGGGCCCACCGCCCGTTCTCCGGTCGCGGTCCCGTCCCACCGGCCGTGGTCGGTGTCGGCGACCGGTGTGGTGTTGCCGCCGCTGCCCGAGCCGTCGAGCAGCACCCCGTAGATCTTCGGGCGGATGTCGCCGTTGGCGGAGATCGTGTGTCCGGTGGCGTGGTTGGATTCGACTTTGGCGATGCCGGCCAGGATCGGCCAGCGCAGCCCCCGGCAGCCGGGCACGTACCGGGTCACGTGTACGGCGGCGCTCTGGTAGGCGGTGAGCATGCGGGCGGGGATGTCCGCCACCGTGCCGGCGGTCCCGCCCGCATCCTGGCTCTTCAGCGCGGCCAGTGCGCCGAGGGCGCCGGTGAGCGGTGCCGCGCAGCACACGGCCGCCAGCAGCAGGACCATCACGACACAGCCCCACCGTGCCCGCCGCCCGCCCCGGGAGCGGGACGTCGCGGTCATGAACCCTCACCGTCCTCGCCGCCGGTCATGTCTTCGCCGTTGGCGGCCGACTCCGGGCGGGGATGCGGTGGTGGCGCCAGGAGCCGGGCCAGCCGCTGGTCCGACGGCTGGGGCGGTCCACTGGGGGTGGTCCACCAGTGCGCTGCGGTAGCGCCCGGCCCGCGGCGCGCGGTACCGGACCCGCCGCCCTGTCCGCTCCCGCCGGTGGCCTGCCCGGTGGAGCCCCGGGTGGCGGCGGGC
This sequence comes from Streptomyces mangrovisoli, assembly GCF_000974985.2. Lineage (GTDB taxonomy): Bacteria > Actinomycetota > Actinomycetes > Streptomycetales > Streptomycetaceae > Streptomyces > Streptomyces mangrovisoli. The sequence continues at coordinate 48,086 of NZ_LAVA02000067.1, forward strand.
CCATCCGGCAGCCGCCCGCCACCGCTGCTGCCGCCGCGCGCACCTCCCCCGTCTGTGCGTCCGGTGGGGGCCGACCGGTCGGTGCCCGTCGGTGCGGTGCCGGGCGCGGCCGCCGTGGCGGGGCCGTTGCCGGTGAGGCGGCGGGTCGTGAAGGGGCCGGTGCCGCCGTGGTCGCCGGCGTCACGTGCCGCGCGCACGATGTGCCGCCCCGTGTCACCCCAGGCGCGGCGGTCCTCGCGCACGGTGTTGGCCCACACCCGCACCTGCCGGCGCACGTCCTGGGTGAAGTGCGACTCTCCGGAGCGCAGGCGGCGGACGTTCTCGGGCAGGCCCGCGGTGGTGGCGTACGCGGCGCGGCCGCCGCGGTTGAGGAGGCGGTAACCCCGGTAGCGCACCAGCCGGTTGTGCGCCCGGGTGGACAGCAGGGGGCGGTCGGCATTCTGGTCGTGGAGGATCTCGCCGGTCGTGCGGTCGATGATGCGGCCCTGATCGTCGCGGTAGCGGTCCGCCGGCCCCCGCCGGACGACCGGAGCACTCACCTGACCCGCCCGGCCGGCCGTTCCGCGCCCGCCTGCACCGGCGGCCACCGCGGCACCGTCGGTGCCGGTGGGCTTTTGCCACTTGGCGATCTGGTCGCGGTCGGGCCGCCGGCCCACCAGCAGGCTGTAGGCGCCGCGGGAGCCGAGGCTCACTCCGGCTCCGGCTGCGGCGGCAGCCGCCGTCAGGGGGGCCAGGCCGCGGCCTGCCTCCGCACCGGCTTCGGCCAGCAGGCGCCCGGTGTCCACCGGAACACCCGCCCCGTCGACGGCCGAGGCCAGCGCCCCCAGCAGGCGGTGGCGGGTGCCCAGCAGACCGAGGCGGCCCCCGCCTCCCAGCACCCGCCCCCCTCCAGCCGCGCTCAGCGCGCCACCCAGCAGGTGCGGGGAGTGCAGGGCGAGCGCGGCGCCGAAGTCGGAGGAGTCGCCGGGCAGATGGGTGCCGCCGACCTTGGCGTAGCGCATCCGCAGCGCCATGCGCCGGCTGAACGCGCTGATCGCGGTGAGCAGGCGGCGGTGCCCGGCCGCGCCGGCGACAGCGAGGGCGTCCAGCAGCAGGAGGCGTTCCACCTCGAGCTGGGGGCCGTGGGTGAGGGTGGCGTCCATGGCGATGCCGGCGAACGGCACGAACGCGCACACGCCGACCATCGTGGCCAGGGCGATGCCCCACAGCGACAGCCACTTCCACACCGACTGCCGGGCCGGTCCGGGCAGCATCCCTGTGACGAACGTGATGCCTCCGGCTGCGGCCGCGCCCGCGCACACGGCCTGCGTGGCCAGCAGCATCATCGCGCTGGAGAGGAACATCCCGCACAGGAACAGGGCGGCGACCAGCAATAGTCCGGCGCCGCCGAGCCGCCACCAGGTCGGCGTCTGCGCGTAGGCGGCACAGGCTTTGCCGACCGGGCCGGCCTTCTTCAGATCGGTGAGGAAGGCGTCGAACTCCCGGTCGTCGTCCGTGACGAGAGCGTTCTGCGCGTCCAGCAGCTCACCGCCGGGGGTGAGCGCGGGCAGACTGTCACTGCTCTTGCCCGGGGTGCCGTCGATGCCGCGTTCGCAGTACGTCTTCGCCGGGCCGATGATCTTCTTGCAGGTGTCCTTCGCCTCCTGCGAAGCCCCCGCGGTGGCCGCCTTGTAGCCGCCGGTGACCCATTTCAGATGCAGCGCGTAGGCCGCACGGTCGGCGGTCTTCGCGGGGTCGAGGATGCGCCCGTACTCCAGCAGCATGTACGGCTTGACGACGAGCGCGTTGGTCAGGGCGTCCTGCAGTGGCCGGGCCACCTGGGCGGCGGACACCGGCGCCGAGCCTTCCTCCTGGAGGCAGGTCAGTTCGGCGTTGCCGGACAGCGACGCGCAGGGGTCCGTGCTGGCGATCTTGCCGCCCCAGTCGTAGGAGGCGACGCTCTGCTGGGCGACCTGGCCCGCCATCTGCTGCGCCTGCCCCAGCGGGCCGTCCGCTCCGAGGAGGTAGTCGGGGCGTACGAACACCGACGCGGCCAGCGCGCCGATCAGCAGGGTCAGGACGATCTCGCCGAGGCCGCGGGCGAGGCGGCCGCGCACGATGAGGAACGCGGAGAAGACGAACGCCCACGACAGCAGCAGCCCTTTCAGCCCGAGGGTGTCGACGGCGAGCCGCGTGTAGCTGTCGGCGGTCTTCTGCGCCGGGGTGATGAGCAGCTTGAGCAGTGGGAAGCGGAAGGCGACCTCGATCGCCCACCCGGCCAGGCCCACCAGCAGGCGGATCAGCGTGAACAGGCCGGACAGGGCGAAGGCCAGGGCCTGCGTCTTGAAGGCGACGATCGAACCGCCCGCGGAGGCGAGGTCGTAGCCGTCGAGGGGGACGCCCTCGCTGGAGGTGATGTCCAGCGGCGCGAGGAGATCGCCGGTCCCGCTCGTGGCGCCGCTGCTGGTGGCGGCGTAGACGACCTGGCTGTTGACGACGACGAACACGGCCGCCGACAGCACGACGAAGCCGACCGCGCGCAGCCGGCCCGGTGCGCGGCGCATCACGATCGCCTCCGCAGCACGCGCCGGCGCCGCCACCAGGTTGCCGCTGTCGTGGCTGCGGCGGCCGGCACGAGCAGGCGTGCCGCCGAACCCGCTGTTGTACCGGCACTCGGACCGGGGCGGGCATCGTTTCGCGGCCCTCGCGTCGCCGTGGCGGCTCCGCGACGGCAGTACGTGCGGGCCGGGCCTGCGATCAGAGCACAGGGACCGTCCTCGGCGCGCTGAGTCAGCGACGCGCCGGCCGCCGCGGTGGCGGCGGTGCCGGAGTGCTGCGCACGGGGCCACCACGGTTCGGGCAGGCACGAGGCGAGCACGATGAGGAGTACGGCGCCGCCGACCGCCACCGCGAGCACCCACCGTCCTCGGGATGCGCGGGAGAGGGGTTCGCTGCGTGCCGCGCGAGGAGGGGCGCTCATCGGATCTGCTCCTGTGAGGAGGGGAGGTCCGCCGTGGAGTGGGCCGGGTCTGTGCCGAGGCGCAGGCCGCCGGTGGTCTCGACCTTCGTGGCCCGGCGGCCGGGGGTGGTGGTGATGGCGTCGGCGATCCGCGCGATGCGGGGGATGACGACCTTGACGCGGCCGGTGTTCTGCCGTGGGCAGGTCAGCAGGAACTCGCCCTCGCGGCCCGGCTGTCCGACGGGGGACAGGCCGCTGGTCACCAGCCGCAGCAGACGGTCGTCGCCGGGGTCGAGGCCGATGAACTCCAGGCCGCGGCGGGCACGTTCGCGGTCCGTGGTGCGCGCCAGGGCCCGGTAGGCCATCAGGCCGCGGTCGGGGCCCAGTTCGTTCGCGTCGTGGGAGCCGGCCAGGAGTCCCGCGCCGTGCTTGCGGCCGTCGTGGAGGATCTCGTGGACCAGGGCGGTGCCCTCGGCCGAGGAGGTCAGCCAGTACAGCTCGTCCGCGACGACGGCGCAGAACCGTGTCGGGTCCTCGAACGCGGTCTGCCGGGCGATGGCCGCGATCAGGTAGAGCACCGCCCGCCCGATCAGCGCCTCCAGCGGCTGCTGGTGCAGTACCTCCGGTGTGTCGAAGGCGGCCCGCGGGGGCAGGGTCAGGCCGGCCGTCGTGATCACGATCAGGTCGGAGGCCGCGGAGGCGTCCAGCCGGACCGGGGCGAGCGCCGGATCGAACACCATCGCCGCCAGTGCGTTGCCGGCCACGACGCGGAGGAGCCCGGCCAGGGTCGCGGCCGCGTCCTGGCGCCGCCCGCTGCCGCGGGCGGCCATCTCCTGGAGCACCTGAAGGACACGGTGCATGGAGGGCTGCGGGCCGTCGGCGGCCTGTTCGACCGCGTGGTGCAGGACTTCGCCGTTGGTGCTCATCGGGGCGATGCCGAGCTGCAGGGTCAGGTAGGACAGGGCGTAGTGGCGCCCCGCCGGCCCGGGGAACAGGCGCAGCGGGTCGATGGAGACCCGGGCGCGGGCGGCGTCGATGATCTGGCAGCGCTCGCGGGTCGCGCTGCGGGCGAAGGCGGCCCACTCGCGCACGGGGGTGCGGTCGATGCAGACCGCGATCCCGCCGCGCGCCCACACTGCCTCGGCGACGAGTTTTTGCAGCACGCTCTTGCCCGCGCCGAGGTCGCCGACGACGCCCATCGAGGCGGAGGCGTCGTGCTTCGGCGCGTCCCCGATGTTGATCGTGACGGGGCGGGTGGTGCCGCTGTCGAGATCGACCCCGAGGAACATCCCGTCCGGATCGCCCACCTCGCAGACGGTGAAGGCACCGGACATGGCCCAGTCCTCGGACAGCTGATGCTGCGTGAACTCCCGCACCAGCCCCGGCCGCAGGCTGCCGGGCAGGCCGAGCGTGAACAGGGCCTCCTGCAGTCCGGCCGGGCGCACCGCCCGGTAGTCCGCGCCGGACAGCAGCGCGGCGAGGGTGCGGGCGCGCGCGTCGCAGACGGCGGCGGTCGGACCCCACACGGTCAGCGCGGTCACCGACTGCACCTCCACCTCGACGGAGGTCCGTGACAGGCGGCCTTCCAGTTCGCCCAGGTCCCGGCCGGCCTCCGCAAGAGAGGCGGGCGTGCCCGTGGGGCGGGCGTCGTACTGGTCCACCTGGTCGACCAGTTCGTTGCGTTTGCGGCGTACCTGCTGGCGGGCCGTCTCGGCCGGCACCAGGGTGAGGTCGACCGTGTAGTCGACAGGAAACGTCAGGCTCTCCAGCTGGGCGAACAGATCGGCGGCCTCCGCGCTCAGCGCGGGCGGGCACTCGGCCAGCGCCAGATGGGCCTGATAGCCGCACCCTGCCTCCGTCTCCACCTCCAGCCAGCGCCGCGCCAGGGGCGAGCCGCCCGCTGCACGCAGCCGTCGCGGCCGCCGCCGTGCCGGGTGCGCGGCGGAGCCGCTCGTCCCGGGGGCGTCGGCGCGTTCTGCGGCCTGGGAGAGGGTGCCGCCTTCCTGCAGACGGGCCTGGCCCAGGTCGGCGTAGCTGGGGGAGTACAGCACCCCGTCACGCAGCTGCCCGCCGTACAGAGCGCCGGACTCGGCCTCGGCGAGCAGCGGCTCCGCAAGACCCCGGTGCAGCGCGTGCTGGATCATCCACACGATCTCCGCCGGGCGTGCCGCACGCACCGCGACCGAGCCCGCCAGCGCCGCCTCGACCCGCGCCGCCTGCTCCCGGTAGGCGGTCACCTCGCGCACCCCCACCGGCGCCGCACGCAGGCCGAGCGAGGGCGCGAACTGCGCCCACACCGCCGCCAGATGCGCACCGTGCAGACCAGGCGCATCCCTCAAAGGCACGGCCAGCCACAGGGTGCGCCGGTGCATCTCCTGCCCGCCCAGCAGATCCAGCACGGCCTCGACGCCCTCGGCCCACGGATGCGGGCCGGCACCGGGCGGCGCGTCGTCGGGGTCGACACCTTCGATCATGCGCAGCGCGACCTCACCCGGGTCGACCCGGGCGCAGAGGCCGAACAGGCGCGGCGCTCCGGACAGGGAGCGGACCAGGTGCGTGATCCTTGCCAGCTGCTCGTCACGGACCGCTGCCGCGGTGTAGGTGCCCTGGACCGTCTCCTCCCGTCCCTGCGCCTGCTGACCGGAGCCGGGGCGCAGACGGTAGAGCGCCCACACCCCGCCCTGCGTCGACCACAGCAGATGCCCGGCGATGTGCCGGATCGGCACCCTCACCGCACACCCCCTTCGGGCCCTTCGCGCTCGGCGAGCAGGAGGAGCCGCTGGACGCCCGACACCGCGCCGACCGGGCTGCGCGCAGCGCAGCGGACCGGCTCGGGGCGGGAGTCGTGCCGGGGGGCCGAGGCCCCGGCGCCGGAAGCGGATGGTGAACTCTCAACGGTGAAGCCGCCCAGCAGCGTGCGGGGCGTCCTCGGGCGGGCCGTTGTGCCGCCGATACGGCCACCGCGCGGTTGCGCGGCCAGCAGTGCCCAGCCCAGCGCCGCCGACAACGGGGCACGGCCGCCGATCCTTGGGCGGCGTACCGCCCAGATCGCCACACCCCACACGATCACCGGCACGGGCCCCAGCCACGACCACCAGGCGATCGTCTTGACGAGGAGATAGCCGCCGACGACTGCCACCGCGATCTGCGCGGGCGTGTAGGGCCCCAGCGGCACGCGCCAGTCGCCCATCTTGCCCAGCACCCACGGATGACGCCGGGCCGCGGTGTAGTACCGGGCCACCTGCTGCCCGCCGGCCGCGCTCACAGCTCACCCTCCGCGCGGGCAACAGACGTTGACAGTGGCGGCACGGAAACGGCGTACGGCCGGCTGCCGGGGGTGGTGGGGGCGGACTTCGCGGGGTGTTGGACCTCGTCGCTGAACATGTCCGCCAGCTGCTCGCGGGAGTTGTACAGGCCCAGCGCGATGACGAGCAGGATCAGCGCGCCGATGCCGGCCTTGACGCTGAATTTCTGGATCATGCCGACGACCACCAGGACGACCAGGCCCGCCTGCAGTCCGGTGTCGCCCCAGTGCTGGAACATCGCGATCCAGGAGTTGCCCAGATCGTCCAACTGTCCCGCCAGCAGCACTTCGTGGACCGCGCTCATGAGCGCCCGCCCCCGCTCTGCGTGGCTGAGCCGGCTTCGAAGGCGGCCACTTCCCACCGGCCGGAGCGGGCCCGCAGGGTGAGGGCGTAGGCGAGCGGCCACCGCGCAGCGGCGTCCCGGGCCTCCACCTGGGCCAGCACGTGCACCGTGGTGCCGTCCGCGGCAGCCGTGCCGGCGATCGGCGTGGTCTCTCGGGCCTCGAGCCCGGTCACCGACACGGCCTGGTAGGCGGCGGGTTCGACGGCGGACAGCGAGACGTCAGGGGCGAGGTAGCGGTCGATCCGCCCGGCACCGGTCAGATAGGCGGTGAGGAACTCGCCCACCGACGAGGCCACTTCGCTGCCGGTCGGCACCGTCACCGCGTACGAGGACGGTCCTGCCGTGGCGCGTCCGGGACCGGCCACCGCGGCGGGCGCCGCCGTCACCACGCACCGGGCGCCGCCCTCGTCCGCGGCCACCGGCACCGCGTAGTAGCGCACCCGACCGTCGGCGTCCTGCGCAGCCACCGTCACCAACGACTGTGCAGCCGACACCTGCGCACTGCGCACCGCCAAGACGGCCTGCAGCCCCGGCTGCGCATCAACAACGCGATCGGGCAGGTCGACCGCCGGGCCGAGCCGCCGCGCAAGCCGCGCCTGCGCAGAGTCCGCATCGCCGGCACTGCTGCGCAGCCACGCGCCGACGAACAACTGCGCACACCCGCTCGCCCCGTCCGTGGCCGCGGCATTCGTGCGCAGGGGAGCCGGCGTGCGCGGGGCGGCGTCGGTGTCGGTGTCGGCATGCGCACCCGAGGTGACGGACAACGCGAGTGCGAGCGGCCCGGTCGCCAGGGCGACGCATACGGCCAGGCGGGAAAGGCGGACGCGGCGGCGCATCCGTTGCAGCCGGATGCTGCCGGCAACCGGCCCGGCATCGCGGCGAGGTGAAGCCTGCTTGCCAGGAGACATGGTCGAACTCCCAGGTCGGTACGGGTGGATACCGGCCCGAGCCAAACCGAGCCCCCTGACCGCAACGCCGACCACGGGCACCTGACCACGGTCACGATCCCGACACGAGGCTTGTGGTCACCCGACCACGGGCTGACCAGGCCCCCGACCGCACGCATGCATGCGAGGAACGCCCGGAGGGTCCCAGCTCCCGGCAGGTATGGCTGGCGGTCCCGCGCGCGAGGGCACCGCACCGTCCGCCGTGGCACCGACAGCCGGCGCCGCGACGGTGGACAGCGTGAACTGCGGTGTCACACCAGGCCGCCGCCACTGCGCAGGTGCGCAGTGGCGGCCTGCGGCCAGTGCGCACGGCGTCGAGTGCACTTCCCAGCTGCACTGCGCAACCCCGGACGGAGCCTCGAGTGCGCACGTCCACCGGAACGCTGCGCAGTCCGCTTGCGCAGCACGAGGCCGTGCTGCGCAAGCGGACCGCTGTCCTCGCGTGACGCGCTCGGGAGGCGCGGTCAGCTGACCATGGACCCGCTGGTGCCGTGCGGCCACCGGTGTTGCCCGATCGTGATGGATGGTCAGGTCCGCTGGCCGCCGGTGTGGTCAGGGTCGGCGGATGAGCTGGCGGCAGGTACACGCGGGGGACACCAAGCCCTCGGCGGCGGCCTGGATTTCACAGCAGTTCGCAGCCCCGGCCGCCCACCAGCCCCACGCAGCGCATCCGCCACCACCCAGATCCTCGAAGGGAGCCATCCCCGTGTCCCGACCCGACCGGACCGCTCCGCACGTCTACCTGCTCTTCGCGCACGAGCCCTACTACCCCGCCTGGGCCGGGGAGATCAACACCACGATCGTGGCCGCGGCGTCCCTGCTGCACCCCCAGGTGCGCCAGCCTGACGGTGCCCGCATCCACACCCACCTGGTGAGCGCCCGCCGCCCCGGCGAGATCGTGCCGATCTCCACCCTCACCCACGAACTGGACGGCGGCGCACGCTGGCCGGACATCGGAGACTGGGAGGCCGTCACCGGCGATCTCCTGCGCCTCGTCCACGATCGCGGCTGCGACGCGCTCAGCCTGGAACTGCCGTCGCTCGCACGGGCCTTGGTGTGCGCGGGCCCGGACAGCGAGGTCCGGGTCGTCGATTCCGTGTCCGGGGCCCAGCGGGCCTACGGTCCCGCGGACCGTCGCGAGGTCCTCGCCGGGGCGGAGTGGCACCTGAACTGGATGGAAGCAGGATCACGCCTGTGGCCCGGTGACGGATTGCTGCACCCGTTCAGCTCTGCCGCCGAGTGATGTCGCAGGGACCTGGGGCGTGGGCCTGCGCAATCCGCCGTGCATCCGCCAGCCGCCGTGGTTCTGGCGAAGCAGTCCGCTCCGAACTCCCTCCTTCCACGTACGCGGGAGGTGTTGTCAGCGGGGTCCCGTAGCGTGTGGCCATGGTCGTTACAGGTGAGAACTCGACTGCATCCGGCGGGCCTTCACCGGCGGATGCGGTGGTGGCGGGTGTCCAGCCCTACTACGCGCACAACGCCGCCGCCCTCGGGCAGCGTTACGGCAGCGTCGCCTTCGAGGACGTGCACGGCGCGGTTCTGGACCTGCTGCCGCCGGCCCCGGCGAAGGTGCTGGACGTGGGCGCCGGTACCGGGCGGGACGCCGCAGCACTGGCGGCCCGCGGCTACGAGGTGGCCGCGGTGGAGCCGGTGACCGAGTTGCGCCAAGTCGCGCAGCGCCTGCACCCGGACGCGAACATCCGGTGGGTGCAGGACGCGCTGCCCGACCTTTCCCGCCCGGAGGGGCCTTTCGACCTGGTTCTGCTGTCGGCGGTGTGGATGCACCTGCCTCCCGCGACACGTCTGCGGGCGATGGAGCGTCTGGCCGCGCTGCTGGCCGAGTCGGGCCTCCTGGTGGTGTCGCTGCGCCGCGGTGAACCTCCCGTGGACCGGGTGATGTTCGACGTACCCGCCGAGGAGGTCGTACGCGACGGAGAGCGGGCGGGGCTGCACCGGGTGCGGGTCACCGAAGAGGGCACCGACCGGCTCGGCCGGGCCGAGGTGTGGTGGCAGACGGCCGTCCTGCGCAAGGAGAGCCGGTGAGCGGGCGCGAGTTCTACGCCCAGGACGCCTGCGCGCGGGCGTCCTGGCGGCCCGCAACGAGGCCATCATGAACTCGCCCCACCCGCTGCACCGCACCCTCCACCTCAGCCTGAACGGAGCGCTGTCCCGGCGTAAAGCACTCTCCTGGAGGGAGGTCCTGCGGGCGGTGCAGGCGGAGATCTGAAAGGGGGACGGCACTACTTGAAAACAGCTGTGGCCGTGATGGTGCGAATCATCCTGCATCGGCCCGGGGGCGCATCGCGGACCGGCCGGAAGCAGCCGCAGCTGATCCACGCTGTGCAGACTCGGCAGGATTCGAACCTGCGCGCCCCGACAAGCAGCCGGGAGCTCTGGCCGACTGAGCTTACGAGCCAACCGCCCCGCTCCAGGCTGTCGCCCTCGTCGGCCGAGACCAACTGCGATCCGGGGCAGGTCGCATGCACTGATCGTAGGAAGTTTTCGGGCGCTGGTCGAAGGGTTTGTGAGCGGGCGAGGTGTCGGTGGAGTGGACGGGCGTCCGAAGCGAAGGAACTCGCAGCGGTCCTCGGCCGGCTGGAACGTGGTGTCGACGCGTGGGCGTTGTCGTCACAGACGACGAGGCCCACCCCGGTGCGGCAGATGCGGCGTCGTGGGTCGGTGCGCGGGCGAGGACGACGATGGCGGCTCGGGCGACGGGCGGATCGAGTACGCGATCGACCCGGGTTCGCAGTGGGGTCGGTACGAGTACGTCACCGGTATCGCATTCCCGGCGCAGGCGGCGCCGGCCGTAGGCCGCCCGCAGCCGCTACGGCAGCGCGCCCGTCGGCATCGTGCGGGACGGGAAGGTGCACGGCATGTACGTCCCGCGGAATTTCACGTTGCCGCTCCATCGCGTCCACCTGTCTGGGCGGGAAGGCCACTGGGCACCCCGCAACGGTGCACACCTCGAACAGCCACGGCACTGCGCAGCTGTTCGCGCACATCAAGGGGGTAGGAGATATGGCTCCCGCGACCGTACGATGATCACGTGACAGCCCGCCGCACACTTGGCGACGGCCCTTCGGCCCCGCACAACATCCGCGCCGCCCAGGCCGACCTGATCGATGGCCTGCCGGGCGTCCGCCTGCCCGACCTGGACGAGATGCGTGCCCGCGGAGTTCTCGGCACCTCCCAGGCGACAGCCCCGACGACACGGCGCACCCTCGGCACCGGGGGCCGCGCAGACGAGGACCCCGCTGCCTGAACCGGCCTGCCGATCGTGGGAGCGGGCGCGTTCCGCGTCGATCCGCAGCCGTCCGCGGTTGGGTCGGTGTCGTCGCTCATCGAGGTGTTCGGGGACGGTGTGGGAAATGCCAAGTCGTCGCAGGTAGCGGCGGTTCTCGCGGGATGTGTAGGCCTTGCCGGCCACGACGTGGTCGGACCGGGTGCGAGGCCGGCCGACCCCGATGCGGGGCGCCGACACCGGCACAGACATCCGCTCTCCCGTGAAAGCGCGAGGCTGAAGATCCTCCTCGGGGTGGCGGCCCCGATCGCGCTGCCCGCACGGCTCGCCGATCCGCGTGAACAGCCCCCGGCTACCGGTTCAACAACCGTCTCACGGACGGGGGGTCATACGTCGAGCAGGGCGAGGAATGCGGCGGCCGCGGGCGTCGGGGGAAACCGGCTCCACACGAGTCGCTCCACCCGTACCGGGCCGTCGGTGATCGGCACGCACCGCAGTCCGTGCAGTTCCGCGCCGAAGGCGCCGGGCAGCAGCGCGATGCCCAGTGCCTGGCGGACCATACGGAGCATGAGCTCGACCCCGGACACCTCGAAGGCGACCTCGCGACGCAGGCCGAGTGCGGCGAACGCCTGGTCGGACTGGGCGCGGGCGGCGCTGCCGTCGGCGAAGTCCACGAACACCTCGCCCGCCATCAGGCGCAGGTCCACCTCGTGACGGGCGGCCAGCGGATGGTCCGGGGCCATCACCGCGACGTGCCGGCCCTGGCCGATTTCTCTGTCCCGGACCCCCTGCGGAAGGAAGCCGGGCTGCACACCGAGGAACGCCGCGTCCAGCGCGCCGTCGCGCACCTGCTCGACGAGCCTTTCGCTGGAACCCGCCCGGAGGCTGAACCGCACCTGCGGGTAGCGCCGGCGGTAGGTCCGGATCACGGAGGGGAGATCGACGGCGGCGACGGTGGGGATGGAGCCGACGGTCAGCCGCCCGCGTATCTCACCGGTGGCTGCTGCGACCTCCGCCCGTGCCCGCTCGGCCGCCTCGAGCGCCTGGCGGGCCGCGGGCAGGAACGCCTCCCCGGCGGTGGTCAGCCGCACCCGGCGGCTGGTCCGCTCGAACAGCCGGGCACCCAGCTCCTTTTCCAGCCGGGCCACTTGGTGGCTGAGCGCGGACTGGACGACGTGGCACGCCTCGGCCGCGCGGGTGAAGCTGGCAGTCTCGGCCACGGCGACGACGTACCGCATCTGCTGGAGATCCATGCGATCAATCGTGGAACACGATCGATCGCATGACAAACATGCGTTGGACCGATGGATGCCTGTGCGGCGATGCTCGGACCGTGGCCGACCGCACCGTCGGCGACAGCCCCCGCCAGGCACGGCCCGCACCGGCCATGCCCGCCCTTCCGGCTGGCGCACCGCGCGCCCCGACCCCCGCGGAGACACCCATGCGTGTGATCGACTTCGACCACCTCGTCCTGAACGTCACCGACATCGAACGCTCGCTCGCCTTCTACCTCGGCCCGCTGGGCCTGCAGCCGGTGCGGGTGGAGGAGTGGCGGGCCGGCACCGCACCCTTCCCGTCCGTACGGGTGAGCCCCACCACCATCATCGACCTCGTCCAGGAGCCGGCCGACCGGACGCATGGATCCAACGTCGATCACATCTGCCTGGTGGTCGAGCCGCTCGACTGGCAAGAGGTCGTCGATTCCGGCGTCTTCACCGTGCTGGACGGACCCGGCAGGCGCTTCGGCGCCCGGGGCACGGCGGTCTCCCTCTACGTTCAGGACCCCGACGGCAATACGGTGGAACTGCGCTGGTATCCGCCGGAGGCGTGAGCGCACGACGTCGGGCCCTCGGACCGGTGAACCGATGCGGCCCGGATCCCGGACCAGGAGCCCGGGCACGGCGCCCCGGGCACAAGGCTTCGACGACGCTCGCAGACGGACGACCGCGACCCACAGGTGATGATGGCAGGACTTCGCGGCCACCCCTCGCCGGCCCACCGGGCGAACCCGACGCGTCCCGCTCGGCGACCCGGCCCCCGGGCCGCTGCAGACTCCACCCCAGCCGCCCGGTCAGCAGCCGCCGGCCAAGGCCCGGGCCAGCTTGACGCCGGTCACCCGCTCAACCACACCACACCCCGCCCGGCCGGCGTGCCCAGGAGCCGCACGTCTTCGGTGCAAGCGAGGCGGAGATCAATGCGGTGCAGGCCGACCAGGTGTGCGCTGCAGGCCGGTCAACCCCGGGAGGCGTGGTGTGGCCGCTCCGCACACCGTCACGAGGAAGCCACCACCTCGCCCGCCATGACCTGGGGCGGGTTGGGGAGCAGGGACGCGAGGTTGTCCCGCACGAAGTCCGCAGCCCTCGAGATCGATTCCTCGGCACCGGCCCGGTCCTGGAAGATGCTGGTCGAGACCATCACTCCGTCGCCGGCATCGATCCAGTAGTAGGCCACGAAGCCGGAGACCTCCCGCATGAGCGCCACGAACCCCTCGTTCACGAGACGGGCCGCCTCGGCCGCATCGGTCACCCCTTCGTACCGCCGGACTGCTGCGTACATCGCCAGACTCCTCAGGGGGTTGTGGGTTCGTTCTCTGCTGGGACGGCGTACCCCTGCGACGGCTGCCTGCCTCATGAGGCTTCCGGCAGTCACCTGAAGGGCCGCCTCGGGTGATCCGAACGGCGGCCGCCGGCCCGGGCGTACGGCCTGGCGCCCGTCCGCCACGAGAGGGCGTCGCCGTGGAGTGGGGCAGCCTCGGAGGAGTACGACGGCGAGGTGCTCCTGCGGGCCGACATGCTGACCCCCGCGGACATGAGACGGATGCGGGGCGTGCCTCCCGACGCCGAGTTCTGCCATGTCCACCCCGCGGGGACCACGTGACACCTCACGGCCGGTGCCGTCACCATCCGGCACCTCGCCCCCGATGGTGCCCGCGCCAGGACGGGACACTCATCCGTCCGACATCCAAGAGCGACGACGCGCCGGCCTGCACGTCCGACTCGATGCCTCGGGGGGAGGCGGATCCGTCGGGAAAGCCGCAGGTAGTATCCGCGAGCGCGTCGGCCTTCTCAGGCTGCTGAACCAGGTGGGTGGGAGATTTCTCGATGACGTTTCGACTGCGGGCCGCCCGCGCGTTCGCGCTGCTGGTCGGCTTCTTCCTGATGGGCGTGGTGCTGCTGTCGGCCATGGCGGTGCTCGACTGGCTGCTGATGACACGCCTGTTCACCGCGCGGGCGGCCTGGCTGGAAGGCATGGTCGTGACCATCACCGTTCTGCTGGCGGCCGCGATCGTGCGAGGCATGTTCGCCTTTCTGCGAGCCGGACGCCTCGGCCCGGTGGTGGACGCGGTTCCGGTCCCTCCTGAGGACCAGCCCGAGCTGTGGGAACAGATACGAGTCGCCGCCGAAGCCGCGGGGCAACGGCCGCCGGACGAGCTCTACCTGGACGCCGAGGTCAACGCGGGAGTCGCCGAACACAGCCGCCTGCTGGGGCTGCGGCCCGGACGCCGCCGCATGCACCTCGGTCTGCCGCTGCTCGCCGGGCTGACCGTCCCGCAGCTGCGCGCCGTCCTCGCCCACGAGTTCGGCCACTACGCGAACCTCGACACCCGGCTCGGCGGTGTCACGATGCGCGGCCGGAAAGCAGTGGTGCACACGGTGGAGGCCTTCCAGCGGGGCGGAACCAGGTTCCACTTCGTGATCGGTTCCCTGTACGTCGGCTACGCCCGGATGTTCCTGCGTACCTCACAGTCCGTCGCACGCCACCAGGAGTTCGCCGCCGACCGGATGGCCGCCCGGTACGCAGGGCGTGACACGACGGCCGCCGCCCTGCGCCTCCAGCCGGTGCTCGCTGGTGCGTACGCCCACTACCGGGAGACGTACGCCGGGATGGGCAGGTCGCAGGGAGCGCTGCCGCCGGTGGGCGAGGTGCACGGCGGATTCCGCCGGCTGCTCGCCGCCCGTACCGGGGAGCGGCTCGCCGAGCTCTCCGCCGGGCAGCGTCCACCGCGGCCGCACCCGTACGACTCGCACCCGCCGACAGCGCAACGCATCGCCCGGATCGAGGAACTGCCCACCGACGAGCGGCCCTCCGACGAGCGGCCCTCCGAGCCGGCCGACGGACCGGCCGCGCTCACCCTCCTGCGGGACACGGACCGGGTCTTCGCCGCACTGGAGGAACACACGTTGTCGCAGGAGACGGCACTCCTGCGGCGCAGGAGTTGGGACGACCTCGTCCTGGCCCGCGCGGTCGAGGACGCGGACCACTGGTCCCGGCCGCTGCGTACCGCCGTCGCCAGGGCACTTCGCGCATCGGCGCAGAGCACCGAGGGAACGGTGCCCGCACCCCGACAAGCCCCGGCCGAGGACGCGGGGACGGCGGGGAACGACCCCTTGCCCGGCTTGGAGGAGATACTCGACGCGATCGACCGCGGCCTGCTGTGGATGGCCGTCGCCGACCGCATGCCCAAGCCGCATCAGGCGTCCCGGCTGACAGGCCCGTCCGCCCGCAACTTCATCCGGCCCAAGATCTTCGACGGGCTCGCGGGCCTGATCCACCTGAGACTCGTCGAGTCGGGACACGCCACACCGGACATCGCCTGGTCGGGGCAGCCCGGACTCCTCCTGCCCGAGCCGTGGGAGAAAGGCATGGACGACGCCATCGACGCGGCCGTAGCCGACACCCCCGACACCGCCCCGCTGCGCGCCCTGCTCATCGGCCCCGACGGCGCGTCCACATAGCCGGTGCGCGGCCGGATCCTTTCTCGACGGATCGGTCCCGGTCCGTCTCACGCGGCTGTCTCACGTGGCACGGTTCGCGACCTTCTCCAGCGGCTCGGGGCGGCGTCCGCGGGCAGGCCCGGCTCTGCCGGCCGGCGCGGACCAAGTACGCGATCACGTAAGGGACCTTGAGGCCACGAACAGCCCATGGCAGGCTCGCGCCACATGATCGATGAATTCGCGAAGGACATCCTGCACGGGAGACTGCGGCGGGACCGCCAGGCGCTGCTCTGGAAACTCGACGGCTTGTCCGAATACGACGCCCGCCGACCTTTGACAGTGACCGGGACCAACCTCCTCGGCCTGGTCAAACACGTGGCGTCCGTCGAGGCCAGGTACTTCGGCGAGGTCTTCGACCGCCCCTCCCCGGAACCCCTGCCCCGGTGGCAGGACCACGACGGCGGCGACCTGTGGGCGACCGCGGACGAGACCCGCGACCAGATCATCGGATTCTGCCGACGCACGTGGGAACACGCGGACGCGACGATCGACGAGCTTCCCCTGGACGCCCCCGGCCACGTGCCGTGGTGGCCGGAACCTCGTCCCAACACGAACCTGTTCGCCGTCATGGTTCACGTCCTCGGCGAGACCAACCGGCATGCCGGGCACGCCGACATCCTGCGTGAGGGCCTCGACGGCCGGACCGGAATGCGCCCCGAGCACGAGCAACAGATCGACGAGGAAGCCCGCGCAGCGTACTGGGCGAAGATCGAGCAGGCCGCCGTGACGGCCGCACCGATCAAGGCCTAGATGATCAATTCCGGGGGCTTCCCGGGAAGGGTGTGGAGGGGGCGACGGCCGAAGCCGTCGCTCGACGGTCAGGCGGCGGGCTGCCGTCCCCGGCCGTCGAAGCGGCGGCGGGCGGTCAGGCGTCGGGGTCGACTTCGGGGTGCGTGAACCGCACGGGCTTGCCGAGCGACCGGGCGTAGGCGATCTCGGCCCGGGTGCTGTCTCCGATGTAGTCGCCGACCACGAGGACCTCGTCGGCGAGCCGGATCTTCGCCCGGTGCAGATCGTCGAGCCGCACCTTCAGCGCCGCAGCCTCGGCAGGATCGGACCAGAGTGCGTGCGGCGACTTCAGGTCACAGCCCGGCTTGACGACGATTCTTCCGGCTGTGGTCTCCCGCAGGTCGGCCTCGTTCATCTTGGCCATGAAGCGGGTGGAGCCGCAGATCACGACGATCTGCGGGAGGCCCAGCAGCCTTTTCGCGTCGGTGAGTTTCTCCTCGGGGGTGAGCAGTTGCGGGTACGACACCGGTTCCTCCTGGTGGTGTGGTCCAACGGGGGCCTGCCCGGACGAGAGTGACGACGTCCGGGAACGTTCTGTGGCGAACGACGTGGGCACGGCACGGTGACTCGGCCTCACGCACCCCGCACGCACGCACCCATGGCCGGGCGCACCGGGGTGGGTCAGCAGTGAATCGCGTACAGGAATCCGTCCTCGCTGCCGACATACACGGTCCCGTCCGCCACGACGGGCGTCGCACCCACCTCCCCGCCGGTGCGCAGGCGCCAGCGTTCCTCGCCGGTGACCGCATCCACCGCCCAGAGCGACTCGTCCTCGCTGCCGATGTACACGATCCCGTCCGCCACCGCCGCCGACGACTCTCCGGCGGCGGCCGTCTCCTGCTTCCAGCGTTCCTCCCCGGTGGCCGCGTCCACGGCCCACAGGTACCAGCCGTTGCTGCCCATGAAGACGGTCCCGTCGACGACCGCGGGCGTGGACCACGTCGGACTGCCGAAAGGCCGCCGCCACCGCTGTTCGCCGCTGACGGCGTCCAGCGCGACGAGGCCGTGGCCACGGCCGACGTAGACGGTGCCGTCGGCCACCACCGGTGCCGCGCCGGGTGAGGCGTCCGTCTCCACCTGCCACAGCCTGCTTCCCGTGGCGGCGTCCAGAGCCCACAGGCAGTCGCGGGGGACGGAGACGTAGACCCGGCCGTCGGCCACCGCGGGGGACGTCAACTCCTCGTAGGAGCGCGGGTAGCGCGGTCTGAGCCGCTGCTTCCACCGCCTGCGGCCGGTGGCCGCGTCCACGGCCCAGATCGCGTCGCCCACGCTCAGGAACACTGTGCCGTCGGCAACCGCCGCCCGGCTGTCTCCCGCATAGTCGGCGGCTCGCCTCCAACGCACGCGGCCGCTGCCCGTCTCCACGGCCCACAGGTGTTTCCCGTTACGGACGTACACAGTGGCGTCGGCGACCACCGGCGACGAGTGGAACGGGAGAGCGGACGTCAGCCGCCACCGTTCCTCGCCGGTGGCGGCGTCCAACGCCAGCAGGTCACGGTTGCCGGGCTGGTACACGACGCCGTCGGCGACAGCCACCGTGAAGTCCCGCGCGCCCGCGACCCGCACCCGCCAGCGCACGGTGCCGCTGGCCGGAGCGGGTCCCGGTGCGTGAGCGGGAATCGTCGGCGCCGGTGCGGCGGGTGCGGCGCGGCGGTCCTCGGCGGGTGCGTCACCCTGCCGATGGGCTCGTATGGCGTAGAGGTGTTCGTCGAGGCTGTCGACGTACACCGTGCCGCCGCTCACCAGGGGTGTCGAGTGCACGGGCTCGGTGGTTCTGACCTTCCAGTGCGTCGTGCCGGTGGCCGCGTCCACCGCCCACAGGCGCCCGTCGTGGCTGCCCGCGTACACCGTGCCGTCGGCGATCGCGGGCGTCGCGTGGATCTCACCGCGGGTCTTCACCCGCCACCGCTCCTGACCGGTCCCGGTGTCCACCGCGATCAGGAACCAGCCCTCGACACCGGCGACCGCGATGCCCTCGCCCACCGCGGGGCTCGCCCACACCGCACCCTCGGTGGACAGCCGCCAGTGTTCCCGGCCCGTCGCCGTGTCCAACGCGACCAAGCCGTCGTCGTTGCCGACATACACGCCGTCGCCGGTCACCGTCGGCGTCTGCCGTACGCCTCCGGCGGGGTGCACGTCCCATCGCCTGCTCCCGGTGGCGCAGTCCAGGGCCAGCAGCCGTCCTCCGACGGCCGCGTAGAGGACCCCCGCGGACACGGCCGGCGGCGGGTTGTCCGCTGTGCGGTGGTCCGCCACCTTGACGTTCCAGAGGGGCCGGCCGGTGAGCCCGTCCACCGCCCACAACTGGCCGTTGTGCGCGACGGAGTACACGACGTGGTCGGCCACCGCCGGCGTGGACATCTTGGAGCGGCGCGCCCGCCACTTCCACCGCACCTGGCCGGTGGCGGCGTCCACCGCCGTCAGAGCGCCGACGGTGTCGGAGAAGTACACGGCGCCGCCGTCGGCCACCGGCGAGGTGGCGATCCCGGCGTCGTCGAGCAGAGTCCAGCGGCGTTGTCCGGTGTCCGCGTCGATCGCCACCAGGTCGAAGTCCTCGTCCAGGGCGTAGACGGCGCCGTCGGCCATCGTCGTCGAGCGGTAGAGCACGCCTCCGCCCGGCACTCTCCACAGCGTTCTGTCGTTCACGTCGACACCAGTCACTTCTTCCCCTCTCTGTACGGCACCGTCGCGGGGGTTGTGGCTCCACGCGTTCACCGCCGGGTGAGCGGGAGGCTGAGGACTCCGCGGCTGTGTCCGACGATCAGGTCCGCACCGGCGGCTGCCAGGCAGGTGAGCGACAGGTCCAGGATGATGTGCCGCACCGTGCCGGTCTGCGGTTCCCACACCCGCAGCCGCTGTCCCTGCCGGGCGCCGGTGACCAGGATCGTGCGGCCGTCGTCCGCCGTGCCGGCGGCGATGAGCGGCGGGCCCGCGGTCCCGGTGGAGCTGGGCAGACCATCGCCGACCGAGGCACCGGTGGCCGGGTCCCACAGCATGACGGCGCCGAGGCCGTCCGCCGTGGCCAGCAGGGCTCGATCGGGGGTCGGGACAGCCTCTACGGCCGCCACCCGGTGGTCGGCATCGGCGAGTGCGCGCGGGTCCGGTGGCACGGCCGCGCCACGGTCCCAGGGGTCGTCCACGGCCGGATCCCACACATGGACGCGGCCCGCGGTGTCCGCGGCGGCGATCAGCGTGTGGCCGGCGGAGACCGGGACGGCGGTGAGCGACCGGATCGGACTGCCGTAGGGGTTGAGGCGTCCGACGCACTCACCGCTTTCCGGTTCCCACATCCGGACAGCGCCACGGGGGGTGGCGGTGACGAGCAGGGTGCGGCCGTCGGGGAGGACAGCGGGGCACATCGCGATCACCCCGTCGGGTCGGTCGCCGGCCGGTTCGCGAACCGGCCGCCCGGTGACGGGGTCCCACACGGCGATCGTGCCGCTGTCGCCTCCGCTGGCCACGAGGGCACGGCCGCCGGGCAGGAGCAAGGCGGTCATCGAGCGGACGGCGTCAGGATGTTGCCCTGGCGGCGCGTCCTGGGCGATTCGGCCGTCGGCCACGTCCCACAACCACACCACCCCGTGGTCTCCGGCGCCGGCCACGAGGGTCGGACGGCCGGGGCGGGACACCACCGCCAGGGCGTCGATCCCCGCGGGCGATCCGGCCGCGGGAGGGGAGAACACCGCTATACGGCCCCAGGGTGTGCCGTCGGCCGCGACCACCCTGCTGTCTTCCTGGTGGAAGCGGGTCGCCGTCCGGCTGCTTCGCCCGGCTGCGGCTGGTGGCCCTTCGGCGGCCGCTGGTCGTGCTTCGGCAGCCGACTCCTCGCTGTCCGTGCATGCCTGGGACGGAGCACTCGGGGAGGGAGTGGCATCGGGGTTCTCCCACAGGCCGTCCGCGATCGTCCACGTCCGTTCGCAGTCCCAGCAGCGAAAGCGCCCGGTGAGCGACATCAGTCGGCGGGCCAAGTCCCTCGCTGCCGGCTCGGGGGTGCCCCTGACCGCGACCATCGCGGCGACCAGGCACAGGACGGCCTGTCCCGAGGTGTCGGAGGACACGCCCCGCACCGCGACGTCGCGCGCCACCCGCAGGAAGGGTTCCCACTCCTCTCCCAGTGCTTCCTCCCGCAACGCCGCGGCGGCCTCTCCCCAGGGATGTCCTTCCTGCCGCGCCCCGGCCGCAACGGGCAGGAGAGGAATCTCAAGGGGTGGATGTGCCGGGGCGGCGAGGAACTTGGGGATCTCCGT
Source organism: Streptomyces mangrovisoli (assembly GCF_000974985.2). Taxonomy (GTDB): domain Bacteria; phylum Actinomycetota; class Actinomycetes; order Streptomycetales; family Streptomycetaceae; genus Streptomyces; species Streptomyces mangrovisoli. The sequence continues at coordinate 68,674 of NZ_LAVA02000067.1, forward strand.
GTCGCTTCCGCACGCGGGACACGACAGCAGCAGGGCGCCTTCTTGGTCATCCGGGAACCGCCACAGCACCTCGCCCATCGGGTGACCGGCGAAGGCCGCGCAGGAAAGGGCGAGTTGGGCACAGTCCGGCCCGGGAGCGCGGGCGGCGAGGAGGCTTCGGACGGCCGCCCGCTCGGCCAGCCGCAGTGCGGCGCCGAATCCCGCTTCGAGACCGGCAGGGACGGGGGGCCGGTGCTCGGCGGTCACCATGAATCCGAGGTCCACCCAGAAGCCCACGGTCTGCTCGGGCGGCTGGATCGCTGCTGCCTCGACAAGATGAGGCAGGGCCGCATAGGCCCCGTCGGCGAGGACTCCGTCGTCCACCAGCCGGCCGGCCAGGTCCGTCCAGTTCCGCCGCCACGCGTCGCCGCCCCCGAGGGCGGCCGCGGCGGCGAACTGCTCAAGGAGCACCTGCATCTCCTCGACCTCCACGCCGTGCAGTTCACGCCAACGAGGGCTGTCCAAGGGCAGCTTCGCAATCATGGAACGAGTCTCGCAGGCGACACTGACAATCAAGCGGCGGTTCGATGTCCGGTGCCGCGGGACAGGGATGTGCCTTCGGCGTGTGTACGCGGGCGGCTGGCGAGGGCGGCCTGGTTACGATGCCAGGTGTGTCCGGTGAACTCCCCAGCAGCGGTCAGGGCCGCGAAGTCATGGCGGCGGATGGCCGGTTGACCGATCCTCCCTGACGGGTGCACGGCGCCCCGAGCTGATCCTCGCGAGCCTGGACCGCCCGGCCGGGCAGCAGGAGCTGGTGGCAGCTGCGGTGTACCGGGCGTCGGGGCACGTGCACCGTGATGCCGGTCCGGGGGTGCGGCGGCAGGTACTTGCGCTGGATGCCGCCCGGTACGGGAACCGGGAGCTGGCGAGAGCCATCGCCCGCGTCGCAGTCCGCCACGAGCGGGACGACCCCTGGGTCGTGCAGTGGGCGACCGGCAACGACCTGGACTCCCGGCTCCGGTACGCGTTGCCGGTGCCGGCCGCGGTGGTCGTGCTGGCGACCGTGGTCGCGGACGACGCCGCTCTTGCCGTCGCCGGTTGCAGGGACGGCACACTGCACGCATGGGACCTGGCCACCGGCGGCCGGTACGGCCAGGCCGTGCCCGCCCACCCCGATGCCGTGACCACGCTGGCGACGACGGTGTTGGAGGGACGTCCCGTCGCTGTCACCGGCGGCTTCGACCGCACCGTTCGGGTGTGGGACCTGGCGCGGGGAGACCTGGTCGCCACGTGCTCGACCGGCGCCGACTCCTGGGTGAAACACCTGGCCGTGGGACTGGCCGACGACGGGCGGCCGGTGGTGGTCGGCGCCTGCGTCGACGACGTGGTGAGAGTGTGGGATCTGGCCGCCCTCTCCCAGCACAGCGAGCCGGTGACCCTGCGCACCGGTTTCGTGTCCGCCTTGGCGACGGCGGTTCTGGACGGCCGCGGTGTCGTTGTCACCAGCCACTCCCCGGAACCGGGGGCGACGGACCTGATCACGGGGGAGGAAACCGTCCGCGTGTGGGACATGAGCACGGGACGGGAGTTCTGCACCCTCGGCGACCGTCCCGACGAGCCTCCCGAGTTCGCGGACCAGTCGTACGACCGGGCCGCGGAAGTCGACGGTGACGACGGCGACGACGGCGACGACCCCGATCGGGAGACACGGCAGTGCGTCAGCCTGGACCTCAACGCCAGGGCGCACTTTCTGGTGACGGACCCGGCGTCCGAGTGCCCGATGGCCGTCAGCGCCAACGCCTACGAGGTGCACGTCTGGGACCTGTCCACCCGCGAACAGGTCGGTGAGCCCGTCGCGGCCGGCTTCGTGGAAACGGCCGCCGTGAGGGTGCTGCACGGCCGCCCCACAGCCCTCCTCGCATCCGCCCATGGGGCGGTCGCAGTATGGGATCTGTCCACCCAGCGGCCGTCACGGCCACCGCTGACGGGCCACAAGGCGCCGGTCCGGGGAGTGTCGACCGCGGTGGTCGACGGGCGCCATCTCGCGGTCACCGGTGGCGACGACGGATCGGTCCGGATCTGGGACCTCGACGGCGAAACGGAGACGGGCAGCCGGCTGACAGGGCACACCGGCTCGGTCACCGCGATCGCCACGGCGGTCGTGGACGGCGGTTGCGTCATCGTCACCGGCTCGGACACCGGAGTGCGGATCTGGGACCTCGGCGGTGACGGACAACTCGGCGAGCCCCTGACCGGCCGTACCACTGCCGGTCCTGGCGTGGATCTGCTGACGGTGGGGACGGCGGACGGACGGCCCACCCTCCTCACGCGCGGCGAGCGGCATCCGACCGTGCGGGTCTGGGACCTGACCACCCGGCAGGAACTGCACGGTCGGTCGACGAGCGCGTACTCCAGCCCCTCCATCGCGTTCTTCGCGACTGTTGACCACCGCTTCGTCGGTGTGACGGGGGAAGGCCGGGTCTGGGACCTGACCGCGAGCCGGTGGATCGGAGTGCAGCCGCGCCAACGGGGCGCCCTGGCCCTGGAGACGCTCGCAGGCCGCGACGTCCTTCTCACCAGCTGCGGGGCAGAAGGGGTCCATCTCTGGGACCTGGCCACGGGCGAACTGCTGGCACCCCCGCTGACGGGACATGCCGGCGAGGTGCGCGCTGGGGCGACCGGCACGCTGGACGGACGCCCCGTCGTCGTCGCCGGCGCCGGTCGCACTGTGTGGATGTGGGACGCGAGCAGCGGGCAGCAGCTCGGTGCGCACGCCTTTCCTTCTCGTGTCGGAGGACTGACGATGGCACCCGATGGACGGCTGGTGGTCGGGTTCGGCGCGGACCTCGCGGTACTGACCCCTCGCCACTGACACCGCTGTGGTCCGGCGCCGGCTCGATCGGCGGGACCTGACGCTGCCGCGGGCTGCGCCCGTCACCCGTTGCCCGCTGCGGACCGCGGCCGCGGGCAACGGGTGACGGGTGACGGGTGACGGGTGACCGCGCGAACGCCGCCGTCGGCGGAGCGCCGTTCAGTGGCTGTCCAGCCCCGTCGCGTCCTCGGCCCCAGGGCCGGAGCGGGGGAGGAGCTGTTCGGTCCAGATGGTCTTGCCTCGATCGGAATAGCGGGTGCCCCAGCGGTGGGCGAGCTGGGCGATGAGGAACAGGCCGCGGCCGCCCTCGTCGCTCTCGTAGGCGTAGCGCAGGTGCGGTGCGGTGCTGCTGCCGTCGCTGACCTCGCAGATGAGGGTCCGGTCGTGAATGAGGCGGAGGGTGATGGGCTCGGCCGCGTGGCGGATCGTGTTCGTGACGAGCTCGCTGACGATCAGCTCGGTGACGAAGCCGAGTTCCTCCAAACCCCACAGAGCCAGCTGCCGCAGGCTCCAGCTACGGGCCGTGGCCACCACCTCGGGATCGCTGGGAAGAGCCATGACGGCACTCCGGTCCGCGGCGAGCGACCGGGTACGGGCCAGCAGGACGAGGAAACCCGCGTCGTCGGAGTGGTGTGCCTCGGCGAGGGCGGCGCAGGCCGCGTCCAGGGGGCGTTGCGGGTCGCCGCCGAGTGCCTCCCGTACCGCGGCGGCGGTCAGGCAGACGCCGTGACCGGGTCCTGTGGGGCTGGTGGTGCAGAGCACGAGCGTGCTGGCCTCGGGCAGGGTCATCGTGAACGTCCGATACGGCGGGTGCCCGGTTCCCAGGGCGGGCCCCTGGGGGGCGTCGGGGATCGTCACCGTGCCGTGCGGGTCGACGATGACGGGCGGCAGCTGTCCGGCCAGCGCCACGGTGCAGCGTCGTGAGAGCGGGTCGTAGACGGCGTACGTGCAGGTGGCGCCCTGCATCGGCCCCGGCCCCGGTCCTGTGGCCGGGTCGGCCTCGGTGGCCGGCTGTCCGGTCTGCGCGGTCACCATGTCGTGCAGCCGGCCCAGGAGTTCGTCGGGGGCGAAATCCTGTGCGGCGAGCGTGCTGATCGTCATGCGTAGCTGGCCCATCGCGGCTGCCGCCCCGATGCCCTGGCCCGCCGTCCGGCCGGCGACCAGCGCCACGCGCGCTCCGGACACCGGGATGACGTCGAACCAGTCGCCTGGTCTGCGTCCCGTCGCCGGGTCGTGGCGCCAGGCGACCTCCACGGCGTTCTGCGGGGGGAGCGACCGGGGCAGAAAGGTGCGTTGCAGCGTCAGGGCGGCGTCGCGTTCACGCGTGTACTGGCGGGCGTTGTCGATGGCCAGGGCGGCCCGGGCACACACCTCGCCGGCCAGGCGGAGATCGCTCTCCTGATAGGGGCCGGGGTTCTGCAACCGGTAGAAACTGGCCAGGCCGAGCACGACACCGCGGCAAGCCAGCGGCAGGACCATCAGGGAGTGGGCGCCATCCGCACGGATGAGGGCGGACCTGGGGTCGTCTCCCGGCAGCTCCTGCTGGTGCAGGTGCGGTACCAGGACGGGGCGCAGCTCGGTGAGGCTGGTGACGAAGGAGGGCAGCAGGTAGCGCACCCGCTCGCCGGGGTTCCAGGCGGGCGGTGTGTCGCGCCGGTGCGCGGTGGCGAAGGCGACGCGCCGCATCGGTACCTGGGCGTTGAGCGGTCCCGGCGGGAACGCCTCGCCGTGCAGTACGTCCTCGAGGACGTCGACCGTGGCGATGTCGGCGAGGGCGGGCACCACGACGGCCGCGAGTTCCTCCGCCGTGGCGGTCACGTCGAGGGTGGTTCCGATGCGGGTGCCCGCCTCCACCACCAGGTCCAGGCGGGCGTTTGCGCGCTCCTGCTCGGTCACGTCCTGGGAGGCGACGAGGACGCCGAGGATGTCCTGGTTCTCGGCCCTGAGCGGGAGCAGGGTGACCGTGTAGACGTGGTCGTGGTGGGGGTCGGTGGGCGGGCGGCCGACGTGGCGGAGCGCGATGACCGGCTGCCCGTGTGCGAGCACATGACGGATGCGCTGTTCGATCGCGTCGTCGACCAGCCCGGGCGCCACGTCGCGGATGGGCCGGCCCACGGCCTCCTCGCCCACGGCTCCCCGCACGCCCGGTCCGGAGACGTTCAGCCGGGCGATCCGCAGATCCGCGTCGATGACCTGGAGACCCAGCGGGGAATCGGTGAGCAGCGCACGCAGCAGGGCGGCGTCGAGTTCGTCCGGGGCCGCGTCCGCCTTTGTCGGCGGGACCTGCCGGGTCTGGGTGCCCGCGGCTTGAGTCAGCCGGACGGCCCAGTGCAGGCCGTCTCCGCTGCCGGTCAGCAGCCGCACCGCGGCGCGGACCGGCACCGGGCGGCCGTCGCTGTGCCGTGCGACGAGGTCCTCCGCAGCGTCGGTACGGGGGCCGGACGGCGGCTGTGGATCCAGTATCGAGGCGATGTGCCGGCCGACGGCCTGGTCTGCGGCGTATCCCAGCAGGCGCTCGGCGGAGGGGCTCCACTGCGTCACGAGCCCCCGCGAGTCGAGGACGAATCGGGCCTCGGACGGCTGCGCCTTCAGGAAGCTAGCGTCACCGGGCAAACCCATGGTCCGGTCATGATCTCCTGTGTCGGGCGGTATGTGTGCAGATTTCAGCTTCGTCCGTCAGCTGGGCGCGGGCAACCGCTCCGCGACAGGCGTCCGACGGCAGGAGGCAGATGCCCTCTCTGGCGGCGGACCCGCCGACGGTGGAAGGGCCCGCGCTCAAGGGCGGTGCCGGTCCTCGCTGGGAGCGCGCATACCGCGGCGCGCTCCGCACCGTCGGGTCAGGGGCGGGGGTCGGGCTCGCTGATGTCCTGGTGCAGATGCCCCATGAGGTCGCCCACCTCGTGCAACTCGGCGCCGGCGTCCGGAACGTCGCGTGCCGCGTGCTGCAACCAGTCGGTGGTGGCCAGTGCCAGGGCGGTCGCCTCGTCGTCGTGTCCCTCGCTGAGCAGGCCCTCGATCCGCGACGCAAGTTCGGCCAGAGTCCCGTCCGTGGTGGCCGGGCTCAGGTACCCGCGCAGGCCGTCCGGGAACGGGGTCTGCTCCCTCGCGCGCCGCACCGCGTCCACGACGGCGGCATCGTCGCTGTACTGGTCCAGATTGCCCATGAGCACGTAGATCCGCGCCATGCGCCGGGGCTTTCCCGGGTGGTCGTCGAGCCACCGCATCAGTTCCTTCTGCCCGCCCAGATGGTCGACGACCGAGCTGAGCTGTTCGATCGCCTTGGTGGGCAGATCCCACTGATGGGGCAGCGCGGCGGCGACCTCCTCGGCGAGCCGCGCCTCGTCGTCCGGCGTGAGGGTGCCGGCGGTGAAGCCGCCTACCAGCAGGCTGTCCAGCCCGAACCGGTCCGGTCCTGACGGCCGCGCGTGCGACGAGCCGTGCCGTCGGCGCAGCAGGTCGCCGGCGCTCTTGAGAAGCGGCTTGTCGTGCACGAGGCCTCCTGGGACGAAGCGATGCGATGTTCTGGGGCGCTGCCTCACCACTGTGCCGCCCGTGCGGTCTTCAGCGCGCGCCCGATGATCCGGACGGGTGCGAGCGGCGAGGGCGGGCCGGGCTCACCGGCTCCGGGGCGGGTACGGGCGACGCCCTCACCCGGCCGACGGCCGCCTCGCGCGTTCCACGAGCAAGGGCATGAGCCGGTCCCGCCAGGTCTGCAGACAGACGTGACCGCTGGACATGCCGCCGTGGGCGTACTGCTCCCGGTACACCTGCGAGCGCGTGTCGGTGTCGAGGTCGACGCCCACGACGTCCTCGAAGGCCGTCCGCAGCAGGCCGGGCGCCTCGTCGGCCGACGCCGTGGCGCCCGCGTCGGCCAGGTGGTCGCGCAGGGCCCGCCAGGCGTACGGGTCGCCCCGCAGACCCCACACCTCCGGTTCGGGATCGAACAGATCGGACAGGATCACCGCGCCGTCATGTGCCATGACGAGAGCCTCGCACGATCGAACGGCCCACGGCAGGGGCGCGGCCGGACGAGGCCACACCGCCTCGGGGCCGCCCGTCGTGCTTCGTCGCCGGGCGGCGCAGGCGCCCGACGCCCGGCGGACGGCCGGATCGGCATCTCCCGGCCCGAGGTGCTGGGGGAGGGCGCCGGCGGCCGGTCATCACTCAACGTAACCGTCCAGGTGTGCGCGGTCGCACTCCTGCACCTAACGTCGCAGGAGTGGACGAGTCAGGGAGTGGGACATGAGCCAGACCAAGCGCAACAGGACCCCCGCCACGCCTCGTGAACGATCGCCGCTCATCGTGCCGGCCACGATGGCGGCACGGCAGACGGCGGCGGTGGAACCCGAGCCTCCATCGGAAACCGCCGAGGCGAGACCGGAACGGGCCATAGGCCGCGTCTCCCCACACGCCCCGCCACACCGGTCAACCCGCGTGCGCATATCCGAGACCAATCCCTGGTCGCTCACGGTGATGGCCTTCCTGTTCCTGGCCGGCCTGGGCATATGCGTCCTGGGCACCGTGCTGATCGCGTCGGTGATCCTGGCGGTCGCGGCCCCGGGCGCATGGCCGTCGCTGCCGGATTCGCTGCTCATCGCCACCGTGGTCATCGCGATGGAGGTCTTCCTGGGCACGGCCATGGCGTGCTTGTGCGGCCTCGCGTACAACTACACAGCCCGGTTCAGCGGCGGCGTCCAAGTGGACCTGACGGACGACCTCACCGATCCCGCGCCGGTGACCGAGGCGCTCGGCCTCGCCAGGCGGCTGCAGGCCCGCGCACGGGAGCGCCTGCGCGGCGCGAAGCCTGTCCCGGCGTCCGCCGGTGACACGGACGGCGGCGAACCCCGCACGTCGGCGCCGGACCTCGACGGACCATGACCCGGCGCGCGGCGCCAGGGCTGTTCGGGGACCACGGTGCAGAGCATCTGACCCGACTCTTTGGCTCCACGGCGTGTCCTGACCGCGCTTCAGACTTCTCGGTGCGCGGCCGGGTCGCAGCCTTCCAGGCGCAGCAGTCCGGGAGCGTCGGGCTGTCCATCCTCAATCCGCTCGCGTGGTCGTGAGGGTTCGGACGGGTCTCTTGGCCAGGTGAGTTGATCGATGCGGGGGCATGGAAGCAGGGCCTGTTGGTAGCTCGCGGTTGTCGAATCCAGCGAGCAGCAGCAGGCCCTGTTGTCGTGTGATGGTGGTGGCCGGGTCCGGTTCGTTCACTCCTGCGTGTGGCTGTCTCGCCGTGCGAAGGGAGAGCTTGTCAAAGACGATGGCGACGGCCGGCGCGATTGAGGAGACCAAGGGATCGCCCGGGCGCTTGCCCTGCTCGGCGAGTGGATTCCGTCGTAGAGGGCGAAGACCCCACCGCCGACGCAAGTGGGGACCGACGCGAGCAGCGCCCAGACGTATCGCTCGGCTCCGTACCCGAGCGGGTGGTCCTCGCCCGCCGGCTTCTTGCTGCGCTTGAGGGCCACGAACAGCGGCGCCTCGTTGATGGTGTCGGCGACCGAGTGCCCGCTTCGGCCGGCATCGCGCTGGAACTGCTGAGCACACCCACGACGGCCGTGGCGAGCGCGACACCGAAGTCGGCGGCCGCCGCGACGACGACGGTGGACGTGGAGCCATCGGCCCACGGACAGCTCGGGGAACCCACTCGGGCATCCCCTACAGGACCGGCAGGACCGATCTCCGCGGACGGACATCGCTCCGGACCAAGCGCACCCTGGGTGTTCATATCGGGCGAACATCGCGCCCTCGTGCGCGCACGGCGCAGGCTCCGGACCACAACGCAGCCCGACGTCGCGCCTCATGGGGCACACACAGGACCCGCGGGCCGGACCGGGGCTTTGTGGGCTGGCACATAAACGGATCATGCCTCTTCATCCCGCCCACAATTGTCATGACCGTCAACAATTCGCAGACTGAAGCATCTCCCCGAACGGATCTTGCGGCGGGACGGGGCAGCCCGCTTCACCCGGAGGCGAACGTCCCCGTCCGCACCGCCCACGACCCGATCACCCTGTTCCCCTCACCGCCCTCACCCCTGCCAGCAGCAGCGATGACCAGCAGCCCGCCCGGAGAGCAGATCGAGCCTCCCGCGCCGACCGACGTCGAGCAGCGCGAGCTTTCCGCGCCGACCGAGACCGGTCAGCACGAGCCTCCCGCGCTGACCGAGATCGAGCAGTACGGCGTCGAGCGGATCCCGGACGCCGATCGCACCGCCACGCCGTTCGACTCTTCCGGGTCGCCTTCGGCGGCGCCAACACCTTCGCCACCTGCGTGCTCGGCGCCTTCCCGATCCTGTTCGGGCTGTCGTTCTGGCAGGGTCTGGCCGCCACCGGGCTCGGGCTCGTGGCCGGCGCGCTCATCCTGGCGCCGCTCGCGGTGTTCGGTCCGCTCAACGGCACCAACAACTCCGTGTCGTCCTCGGCGCACCTGGGTGTCCACGGCCGGGTCGTCGGCTCCTTCCTCTCCCTGCTGACCGCGGTCGCGTTCTTCTCCATCTCGGTGTGGTCCTCCGGCGACGCGCTGGTCGGCGGCGCGCACCGGATGTTCCACCTGCCGACCGGCGAGGGCGTCTACGCGGTGGCGTACGCCCTGTTCGCCGTGCTGGTGCTGGCGGTGTGCATCTACGGCTTCCGCTTCATGCTGTTCGTGAACAAGATCGCGGTTGCGACCGCGTCCCTGCTGTTCGTCCTCGGATTCTTCGCCTTCGCCGGCGACTTCGATGCGGGGTACCAGGGCAGCTTCCAGTCGCTGAGCACGCCGGGGTTCTGGCCCGCGTTCATCGGCTCCGCGCTGATCGTGCTGTCGAATCCGGTCTCCTTCGGCGCGTTCCTGGGCGACTGGGCCCGCTACATCCCCGCGGACACCCCGCGCCGCCGGGTCATGGGCGCGGCCTTCCTCTCCCAGATCGCGACGATCCTGCCGTTCTTCTTCGGCCTGGCCACCGCGTCCATCATCGCCGCGAAGGCGGGCGGCTTTCTCGACCCGAGCGCGCCCGACTACGTCGGCGGTCTGCTGGCCGTCTCGCCGTCCTGGTACTTCGTGCCGGTCTGCCTGCTCGCCCTGATCGGCGGCATGTCCACCGGCACCACCTCGCTCTACGGCACCGGCCTCGACTTCGCCAGCGTCTTCCCGAAGTTCAGCCGTGTGCAGGCGACCGTGCTGGTGGGCGTGTTGTCGATCGGCTTCATCTTCCTGGGCCGTTTCGCCGCCAACCTGTCGCAGTCCATCTCCACCTTCGCGACACTGATCATCGTGTGCACGGCTCCCTGGATGATCATCATGACGTTGGGCTACGTCACCCGCCGAGGGTGGTACGACCCCGACTCGCTGCAGGTCTTCAACCGCCGCCAGAAGGGCGGACGGTACTGGTTCACGCACGGCTGGAACTGGCGCGGCATGGCCGCCTGGCTGGCCTCCGCCCTGGTCGCGGTCCTGTTCGTCAACCTGCCGGGCCAGTTCGTCGGGCCGCTCGGCGACTCCGCCGGCGGAGTGGACATCTCCCTGCTCGTCGGGCTCGGCCTGGCCGCGGTCGTCTACCTCGCGCTGCTGTGGATCTTCCCCGAGCCGCGCGCCGTCTTCGGCCCCGAGGGCCCGCGCCTGGTCCGCGCCTCCGACGCCGCGGTCCCGCCCATCACCGAGGCCGACGGCACCGCCGTGCGCGAGGCCGACCCGGTGGGGGTGTGACCGCCGTGCGCCTGATCGACCTCTCCGTGCCGCTGGCCACCGGGATGCCGGTCTACCCCGGCGATCCGCAGGTGCGCATCGGGCCCGCCCTCACCATGGAGCGGGACGGCATCAACGTCCTGCACCTCGACATGGGATCCCAGTCCGGAACCCATGTCGACGCCCCCTCGCACATCGACGACGCCCTCCTGACGCTCGACCAGCTGCCGCTGGAGCGGTTCGACGGCCCGGCCCACGTCGTCGACGCCCGCGGTCTCGCCCCGCGCACGCCCATCGGTGCCGAGGCGTTCGCGGACGTACCCGACGGGTGCATGGTGCTGATCGCCACCGGCTGGTCCGCCCACTGGGGTACCGACTCCTACCTCGAACACCCCTACCTCACCGAGGCGGCGGCGGTCCTCCTGGTCGCCCGCGGGGTGCGGACCGTCGGCATCGACGCGCTCAGCGTCGATCCCACGCCCGCTGAGGACTTCCCCGCCCACCGGGTGCTGTGCACGGCGGGCGCCGTCATCTCGGAGAACCTCACCAACCTGGGCGAGGTCCTCGACGCCCAGCAGGCAGGTCACGGCGTGCACGTCAGCCTGTTCCCCCTGAGCCTGCCCGGAGCGGACGGAGCCCCGGTCCGCGCCGTGGCCCGCGTCACGGAACCGGCCCCGCCCGCCGACACCGTATGACACTCCGTTCCCGCTCCTGACGGACACCAGGGCCCGCCGCACCCCCGTGCGGCGGGCCTTCGTCGTGTTCCCGGCACCGGTAACCCGGCTCCACCGACGCGTGGCCGAAGCCCGCCCGAGCCGCCATGAAGCGGAGTGAGAAATTCAGGCGAAGCGGGTGTCGTAGTCCGCGCGGTTGGCGAGCACATCGTCCATCTGTGGACGTTCGCGATATTCCCCAGGGGTAAGTTCACGTAATTCCCCAGGACCCCGCTTCGTCGGGGACAGGCGGTTCGCTCGTTCAGAGGTCCAGGCGACGTTCGGGCGTCGATGGATCGGCTGCTGATCCGTAGCGCAGAGTCACGTGCGCTGGGCGGAAAGGGAGCTCGTGCAGGACTGGTGCCATCACGCTGTAGAGGGCATCGGCGTCAGGGCCGTAGGCGTAGAGAGCGACCTGGCCACCTCCGAACTCGTTGCCGTCGAACTCACCGACGCCGGCCTGGTTGATGGCCTTGGTCAAGCACTCTTGGGCCTGGCGGACGGTGGTCCGCTGGTGCGGCTCGCCGAAGCCGTCATTGGCCAGTTGGTAACGCGCGATGACGGCCTGCTCGGCATCGGATACTGCGTCGTCGGTGTCAGTCATGCGGGAACGATCTCATCCCGGGCTGACACCATCGGCGGCAGCTCGATCTAGGCGACGGCGGGCTTGGCAGGCTTCTCGGTCGGGTTCTTGGGGCGCTTGTTGGGGCGGTAGCTGGGTCCGTTCATGATCACCTGGTGACTGGTGTTGATCAGCCGGTCCAATAGGGACTCGGCGACGACGGGGTTCGGGAAAAGCGGATACCAGTCACTGGGCGCCCTGGCGGACCGCGAGATGACCGAGCGCTTGCGCGATGTGTGTCTTTCCGACCCCGACCGGCCCGAACAGAATTACGGACTCGCCCGCGTGGAGCCAACGCAGGGCCCCAGGTCGCGGATCTGGGCCGCGGGGAGCTTGGAGGAGGCGGTGAAGTCGAACTCCTCCAGGGTGACCTGCTGCTCGAACCTCGCTCGCTGCAGCCGCCGCTGGAAGGCGACGGTCTCGCGGCGGGTGATCTCGTCCTGGCAGAGGACCTGGAGGAAGTCCAGGTGTCCGAGTTCGCCGCCATGGGCCTGGGCCAGGCGGGCGTCGAGAGTCTCCAGCATGCCCGACAGCCGAAGCGACTTGAGCGACTCTCGCAGGGCCGTGTCCATCACGCTCATCGGGCGTCCCCTTCACCTTCGGCGTGGACCTGGTCCCGGCGGAGCTCGTCCGCCGGGACGGGTGGTGCGACGGAGGCGAACAGCTGCTGGGGCCCGTGGAGGAAGGCCGCGGCGCCCGCGTCGCCGGTGGTTTCGGGTTCGGGGTCGGTCTCGGTGCCGGCGATCAGGATGCCCTTGACCGTGCGGTAGGACGGGTCTCCGACCGAGATCGCCTTCGAACAGGCCGCTTCCAGGCGGGTGTCGCCGTACTTCTTCCGCAGTCCGAGGATCCCCTGGGCAGCGCGGAGCCGGTAGAGCGCGTTGACCTCCAGCAGCTGGTCGATCACCTCCCGGCAGGCGTCCCCCACCTCGGATGCCTGGGTGCGGCACCAGATCGGTGTGCGCATCTGGAAGGCGATCTTCTCCGGCGGGTAGTCGCTCTTGTCGGTGCGTTTTCCCTGTTCAAGGGCCGCGTGGGTCTTGACGAGGTCGCCGTCGAGGAAGACCTGGACCATCGTGTCGGTGGAGCGGACGTCGACCTTGCGGCCGATGAGCTTCCAGGGCACCGAGTAAAGGGTGCGGCCGACCTTGATGTGAATGTCCGGGCCCACGGTCGCCGTGGACCAGCGGGCCAACACGAACGGGGTCGGCGGCAGCGGCAGCAGCGAGCACCCCTCCAGGGCCTCGAACACCGCCAGCGGGGCGGCCCCGCCCAGCGGCCGGCACGGCCTCCGCCCTGCGACTTCACGATCCCAGGTGACGGCCTCGGCCTGCATGTGCTCGATCGAGGTGAACTCCCTCCCACGCCAGAACGAGTCGCGGATGTAGGGCATCGGGCGCTCGACCCGCGGCTTGTCCTTCGGGCGGAGTGCGCGGGCTGGGTCCACCAACGCCCCGTAATGGGTGGCGAGTTCGGCGTATGCCTTGTTGATTTTGGGGTCGCATAGGTCGGGCTTGTCGACGCCGGTCTTCAGGTTGTCCGGCACGAGCCGGCGCGGGGCCCCGCCGAAGTAGCGGAAGGCCGCGACGTGCGCTTCGGTCCATGCGTGCTGGTCGAGGGTAAGGACTGGGCGGACGAACATGTGCCGCGAGCAGGGCAGCACCATCACGAAGGCCCAGACCCGGTGGCGGGTGCCGGTGCGCGGATTGATCCACTGCCCGAGGAAGCCGTAGTCGATCTGGGCCTCCTCGCCAGGTTCGATGTCGTCGCGCAGAACGGTGACCTGCGATCTCATCGACTCGTCGGGCAGTGTGGCATGGACCCAGCGGCGGAACGAGGAGATCGACACGTCGAGCTTGTGTTCGTCCCGCAGTCGCTGGTGGATCGTGGTGACCGTCACCGTGCCGAGGAGGCTCTCGATGTAGTCGCGGTGTTGGTCGATGTCGGCCCAGGTGATCTGCCGCAGCCGGGAGTTCACCAGGCTTGGGAACCAGGCCCTGCTCAGCTTGGCCCAGTCCGCCTCGCTCATGGGCGGCCCGCCCGGGGTCATTCCGGACGCCTCCGCCGGCGCCAGGTACTTCCTGATCGTCTTGCGATCCAGCCCCAGAGACGCGGCCAGTTCGCTCTTGGAGCGGCCCGCGTACCAGTGGACGTAGATCTCGGTGATGTCAACCACGACGAACGTTCTCCTTGCCATCCGGGCAGACCGTCGGCCTTCCGACCCGGGCCGAGGGCCGCCCACCGCGAGCTCCGCGATGACCAGGTCCCTCGATCCCGAACTCCGCCGTACCCATGGCCAATTAGGAGAATTCGGGATGAGGAATTACGTGATCGTCAAACCACCCAAGATGGGGAAAAACTTGATCGCCGACACCATCTCCCCGATCGTGTCCGTGCAGAACATGTACAACCTCGCGCACCGTCGTGACGACGAGCTGATCGACGAGCTCGCCGAGGCGGGCATCGCCTACGTGCCCTTCTTCCCGCTCGGCGGCTTCACCCCGCTGCAGTCCTCGGCGCTCACCGCCGTGGCCACCCGGTTGGAGACGGCCGCGATGTCGGTCGCACCGGCCTGGCTGTTGCAGCGCTCGCCGAACATCCTGCTGATCCCCGGCACCTCCTCGGTCGCGCACCTGCGCGAGAGCATCCTCGGCGCCGGGCTCACGCTCTCCGCCGAAGACCTCGCCGAGCTCGACAAGATCGGCCGCTAGGGCGTGCCTTGGAGAGATCTCGAGCGGTGTATGGCCGGCAGGTTCGGTCGGCTGACGCCGGTCGGCCCGGCCCTCGCGCGAGCCCATAGAGTCCGTGGATGAGGTTTCGCAGAGCCCTTCTCGCCCTGTTCATCGTGCCGGTCGTCGTCGGTCTGTTCCTGATAGCCCGGGGAGCGTGGGTGCCGGACGGCGCGCAGTGCCCGGGAATGATGGTGGACGACGAGAGCGAGGAGCGGTCCGGCCCGATGAGCGAGAAGGACGTCTGCGACGTCTACTCCTACAGGACGAACCTCTCCTACGGCACTCGGACCCGCATCCAGCAGCTCAACTACCAGGATCAGCAACGCGGCCACTACTACAAGACCGGCGTGCTCCTCACCGGCTACGGCCTGCTGGGCTCCGCTGTCGTGGTCGCCGCCGCATGGCCCTGGCGACGCGAGCTGGACGCGGCCTGAGTCCTGGACGTGCTCCCCGGGCCCTGGGCCAGGGCGCACGCCACCTGCGGCTTGCGGCAGTCGTCAGCAGGAAGGCACCCCCACCGACATGGCTCGGACGGGGAAGGAAGTCCAGGGGCCTGAGGGGCGCCGAACGCGCCTACCAGACTGCTGTCGATGCAGGCTGACACGCCCTGGGGCTGTGCGGTTCGGTGACGAGACGGTCCTGTACGGGGTGTCAGGAGTCGCTCCACCAGCGAGGCGTCGGTGTACCGTCCGGGTCCAGTCCGTACTGCCACAGCTCCTTGAAGACTCTCCTGATCGCGGCGAGCCGCGACATGGCACGGGTGTCGCCGTGGTCGGCGGCTCGCCGTGCCAAGGACTCGACGCCTTGGCTGTCTCCGTCGGCTTCCCGGCAGAGGACGAGGTGGACCAGAGCGCGGGTGTTGCCGTGCGCGTAGGCCTGCAGATACAGGTCTTCCGCGCCTCGGCGGTCCCCGGCCTCCTCCCGGTGCACCGCCAGAGAAACCATCGCGTCGGTGTTGCCATGCTCCGCGGCCTGTCGGTAGAGGCTTTCGGAGCCTTCGCGGTCCCCGGCCGCTGCCCGCATTTCAGCCAGCCGGTAGAGGGCTCGGGTGTCGCCGTGGTCGGCGGCTTGCCGTGCCAGGTCCTCTGCGTCGCCACGGTCCCCGGCCTCCTCGCGGTTCACCGCCAGGCGGTACAGGGCGCGGGAGTCGCCGTGCTCGAGGGCCTGTCGTGCCAGGCTTTCAGCGCCTTGCCGATCTCCGGCCTCGCCGCGGCTCTCGGCCAGGCGGACCAGGGCGCGGGTGTCGCCGTGTTCGAGGGCCTGCTGGTAGAGGGCTTCGGCTCCTTTGCGGTCGCCGGTCTCCTCCCGGAGCTGGGCCAGACGAACCAGGGCGTACGGATCGCCGTGGCGGACGGCTTCTTGGTAGAGGGTTTGAGCGCCGTGGCGGTCCCCGGCAGCCTCGCGGTTGACGGCCATGCGGTACAGGGCATCGGTGTCGCCGTGTTGAGCGGCCTCGCGGGCAAGGTCTTCGGCGCCCTCCTGTTCCCCGGCGGCCTCCCAGATCTCGGACAGTCGGGCGAGGGCGTCGGGCTTGCCGTGTTCCGCGGCCTGGCGTGCAAGGGCCTCGGGGCTCTGCCGTTCCCCGGCCTCTGCCCGCATCTCGGACAGCCGGACCAGCGCGCCGGCCTCGCCGAGGCCGGACGCGCAGCGTGCCAGCTCTTCAGCCGCTTGACGGTCTCCGGCGGTCTCGCGGTTCACGGTGAGGTGGACCAGGGCGCGGGTGTCGCCGTGGTCGGCGGCTTGTCGGTAGAGGTCTGCCGCACCCTCTCTGTTCCCGGCGGCCTCCCGGCTCAGGGCCAGGTGGACCAGCGCGTCGGCGTTGCCGTGCTCGGCGGCTTGCCGTGCCAGGGTTTCGGCGCGGTCATGCTCCCCAGACCTTTCCCGCCGCTCGGCCAGGCGCACCAAGGCGCGGGTGTCGCCGTTGGCCGCGGCCTGTTGGGCCAGGGTTTCCGCACCTTGAGGGTCACCACGCTCCTCGCGACCCAACGCCGCGCGCACCATGGCACGGGCGCTGCCGTGTTCGGCGGCGCGGTGTCGGAGGTGATGGGCCCATTGCAGGCGGTGCCTGATGTCGGCCGCGTCGGCGAGGCTGTTGAGTTCGTCGGGGTGGGTGGAGCCTCCCCCTGAGTGGTGGACACGCTG
>NZ_LAVA02000068.1 GCF_000974985.2 Streptomyces mangrovisoli
CCCGGCCACCCGGACGTGGAGGTCACGGAAAGGTCTCGTCCGGGGTACTGACTCCGACCCCCCGATGTGGCTAACATCACGCCAGCGCGGCGATGTTGCCGCGGGGTTACGGAGGTGCGACGTGCTGCCAGTACGGGGACGAGACGGCCGTGGCGCCAGGCGTGCCCGCATCCTGGGCACGCGCACCGCGTGGACCTCCGTCGGCGACGGCGACTTCTTCTGCCCCGGCTGCGGCGGCGACCGCAACTACCAGCGCCTCACCGGCCGCCGTCGGCTCACCCTGCTGGGCCTGCCCGTGCTGCCGCGTGGAGTGACCGGACCCGTCGTCGAGTGCGCCTCCTGCCGCGCCCACTTCGGCGCCGACGTCCTCGACCACCCCACCACCAGCCGCTTCTCGGCGATGCTCCGGGACGCCGTGCACACCGTCGCGCTCGCCGTGCTGGCCGCGGGCGGCGCCTGCGCCCCCACCTCGCTCGCGGCAGCGGTGACCGCGGTCCGCGCGGCCGGCTTCCAGGAGTGCACCGAGGACCAGCTCGGCACCCTGGTCGAGGCGCTCGCCGCGGACACCGGCCGGCTCTTCGACCAGCCGTCCGGCGCGGGCCTCGCCATAGAGCTGCACGAGGCGCTCGACCCGCTCGCCCCGCACCTCGCCCCCGGCGGACGCGAGGCGATCCTCCTCCAGGGCGCCCGCATCGCCCTGGCCGACGGCCCCTACACGCCCGCCGAACGCGACGTCCTCGCCACCGTCGGCGCGGCGCTCACCATCTGCTCCACCGACGTCACCCGGCTGCTGGCGGCGGCCCGCACACCGTCGTAGGCCCCGCGCCGCCCCGGGCCCGCCGCCGTAGCCCGTACGGTTGGTGACGGAGTCGGCACGGGTGGCGCCGGGGAGCATCACAGCGTGATCACCCTGAGCCGCACCCTCCTCGCCACCGCCGTGCTCCTCGGCCCGCTCACCGCCGCCGCCCCGCCCGCCGCCGCCTCCACCGGCTCCGTCGGCTGCACCGCCTCGGTCCCGTACGTCTCCGGCGAGGGCGGGTACGCCACCTACCGCATCCCCGCCGTGGTCACGACCGCGCGCGGCACCCTCCTCGCCTTCGCCGAGGGCCGGCGCAACGGGCCCGCGGACTCCGGCGACATCGACGTGGTGCTGCGCCGGTCCGGCGACGGCGGCTGCACCTGGGGCCCGCTGCGGGTGGTGGCCGCGGGCCGCGGTGACACCCGGGGCAACCCGGCCCCCGTCGTCGACTCCCGCTCCGGCGCGGTCGTCCTGCTGACCAGCTACAACAGCGGCGCCGTGACCGAGGCACAGATCATGCGCGGCGAGGTCACGGCGGAACAGGGCCGCCGCGTGTTCGTGCAGCGCAGCCGGGACGACGGGCTGCACTTCGACGCGCCCCGCGACCTCACCGGCGCGGTCAAGCCGGCCGGCTGGCGGTGGTACGCCACCGGGCCCGGACACGCCGTCGCGCTCACCCGTGGCCCGCACGCCGGACGGCTCGTCGTCGCCTGCGACCACTCCTCCGCGCCGCCCGCGGGGTCCCCCGACACCGGCCAGGAGGCCCGCTACTACGGCGCCCACGCCCTCTACAGCGACGACGGCGGCCGCACCTGGCGGCTCGGTTTCGTCGACGCCTCCCGCGACGGCGTCGACAACGCCAACGAGACCACCGCGGCGCAGCTCCCCGACGGCAGCCTCTACCTCAACGCCCGCGACCAGCGGGGCGGCAGCACGGGCAACCGGCTCGACAGCGTCTCCACCGACGGCGGCCGCACCCTGGAGCGGGCGTTCGCGGTCCAGCACACCCTGGACGACGTGCCCGTCGTCGAGGGCAGCGCGCTCCAGCTGACCGGGCCCGGCGCCCCGCTGCTGTTCTCCGGTCCGTCCACGCCCGGGGTGCGCAAGGCGATGGCCGTCTGGTCCAGCGGGGACGCGGGGCTGACCTTCCGCAAGGCGGTCACGGTCTCGCCGGACCGGGCCGGGTACTCCGACCTCGTGCAGGTCGATCGGTCGACGGTCGGGCTGCTCTACGAGACGGGTGCGGCGGGCACGTACGACACGATCACCTTCCGCCGCCTCCCGATCGGCGCCCTCGAAGCCCCCTGACCCCTTCCGCGCCGTTCCCCGCGCCCCTGAATTCTGCGGGCCGGTGGGGGCTGATCGCGCAGTTCCCCGCGCCCCTTGGATCCACCGGCCGGTGAACCCCCACGGGCCCGTCGCGCCCGTTCGCGCAGTTCCCCGCGCCCCTTTCAGGGGCTTCTCGCAGCCGTGCCCCGGAAGGGGCGCGGGGAACTGCGCGACCGGCCACGACGGGCCCGCACATTCCAGGGGCGCGGGGAACTGCGCGAAATGGCCCCACCGAACCCGCAGATTTCAGGGGCGCGGGGAACTGCGTGACAAATGACCCCGCCGGGGTTACAAGAGGCCCGCGCTCGCCAGGTACTTGCCGACCCGTTCGACCTCCTCCGGAGACAGCGGTACCTGGGGCTCCGCCGTCGCCGGGCAGTCGATGACCCCCCGCAGATGCAGCGCCGCCTTGAACGCCCCCAGCGCCGACGAACTGCCCCCCATCCGGCCAGGATCCCCCGCCTCGACGAGCCCGAACAGCGCGCACAGCCGCTCCTGTTCGGCCCGGGCGCGCTGCCAGTCACCCGCCCGGCACAGCCGCACCAGCCGGACGTACCCGTGCGGGTCGACGTTGGCGAGCCCCGGCACCGCCCCGTCCGCGCCCAGCGCGAGCGCCGAGTCGACGAGCAGTTCGGAGCCGGTCAGCACACCGAACCCGCTGACGCCCGGCCGTTCGCGCGCCCCGGTGACCACCTCGCGGAACCCGGCCAGGTCGCCGCTGGAGTCCTTCAGCCCGGCCAGCACCCCCTCCGCCGCGAGGTCGAGCACCAGCGGCGCCGGCAGCTTGCTGTGCACGGCCGACGGGATGTCGTAGGCGATGACCGGGACCGGGGAGGCCGCCGCGACCAGCCGGAAGTGGCGGGCGATCTCGGCCGGGTGGGTGCGGGTGTAGAACGGCGCGGTCACCACGACCGCGTCCGCGCCCGCCGCCGCGACCGACCGGACGTGGTCGATCACCCGCGGGGTGGTCATGTCGATGGCCCCGGCCAGCAGCGGCAGCCGCCCGCCGATGTGCCCCGCGACCGTCTCCACCACCAGCCGCCGCTGCGCGTCCGTCAGATACGCGGCCTCCGACGACGAGCCGAGCACGAACAGGCCGTCCACCCCGGCCTCCACCAGATGGTCGACGAGCCGGGTCAGGGAGCGGACGTCCACCTCGCGGTCCGGTGTCAGGGGCGTGCAGACGGGCGGTACGACACCGGTCAGCGGGGCGGGAAAGGTCATCAGGGCTCCCTGGGATCCGTCTGGTGCACGAGGTCGCGGGTGGACCGGTCCTCCTCCACAGGATGGTGGCAGCGGTAGCGGTGACCGGGCCGCGACGCGGCCGAGAAGTCCGGCATCCGGGCCACGCACGACGCGTCCGCCTTCCAGCAGCGGGTGCGGAACGGGCAGCCGCTCGGCGGGCGGGTCGCCGACGGGACGGGACCGGTCAGCGGGATCGGGTCGATCGGCGCGAGCAGACCGGGCGTCGCCGAGAACAGCGCCCGGGTGTACGGATGCCGTGAGCGGTCGGTGACCTCGCCCGCCGGGGCCTCCTCCACGATCCGCCCCAGATACATGGTGATCACGCGGTCGCTCATCCGCCGTACCGTCTGGATGTCGTGCGAGACGAAGACCAGCGCGAGGCCGAGCCGCTCCTTCAGGTCCAGCAGCAGATTGAGGATCTGCGCGCGCACCGACACGTCCAGCGCGCTCGTCGGCTCGTCCGCCACCACCAGCGCCGGGTCCAGGGCGAGCGCGCGGGCGATGGCCACCCGCTGCCGCTGCCCGCCGGAGAGCTGTCCGGGCAGCGCGTCGGCGAGCGCCGGGGGCAGGCCCACCAGGTCCATCAGCTCCCGCACCCGCTCGGCGCGCGCGGCCCGGGTGCCCCGGGCGTGGACGTCCAGCGGGTCGCGCAGGATGCGGTGGACCGGCAGCCGCCGGTTGAGCGCCGTGGACGGGTCCTGGAAGACCATGCCCGCGTTCGCGCCGACCGTCGTACGGCGTTCCGCGGGCGGCATCGACCACAGGTCGCGCCCCTGGAACGACACCGAACCGGCGGTCGGCCGCTCCACCCCCACCAGCACCTTCGCCAGGGTCGACTTGCCGCAGCCGGACTCGCCGACCACGCCGACCGTCTCACCGGGCGCGACCGTCAGATCGGCGCCGGTCAGGGCGTACACCCGGTCGCGGGAGAACAGGCCGCCGCTGCGCGCCCGGTGCACCACGTGGGCGTCGGCCAGCCCGACGACGGCGGTCCCCGCGGGGCCGGCGGGCGCGGTGGGCCCGGGGCCCGGCCGTCCGTCGTCGCTCACGCTCGCGGTCACGTCACGGCCTCGCTCTCCGTCGTCAGCAGGTCGACCGCGGGATGGTGGCAGGCGGCCGTGTGGGTGGGCGGGCCCGCCGGGGCCGGGGCGGTGCTCCGGCACACCTCGCTCGCCCGCGGGCAGCGGTCGGCGAAACGGCAGCCCGCCGGGAAGTCGGCCGGCGACGGCACCACGCCCCTGATCTGCGTCAGCCGCTCCGCCGCCGACTCCAGCGACAGCACGCTGCCGAGCAGGCCGCGCGTGTAGTGGTGGGCCGGTGCCTCCACCAGGTCCGCGGTCACGCCCGTCTCCACGATCTGGCCGCCGTACATCACCGCGACCCGGTCGGTGACGTCGGCGATCAGCGCGAGGTCGTGCGAGACGAGGACGAGGGCGAAGCCGAGTTCCGCGCGCAGCCGCAGCAGCAGCTCCATGACCTGCGCCTGCACGGTGACGTCCAGCGCGGTCGTCGGCTCGTCGGCGACGATCAGCCGCGGGTCGCGGGAGAGCGCCATGGCGATCAGGACGCGCTGGCGCTGGCCGCCGGAGAGTTCGTGCGGGTAGGCGCGCAGGGTGCGTTCGGCGTCGAGCCCGACCAGGGTGAGCAGCTCCGCGGGGCTGCGCCGGCCGCCCCGCCGCACGAGCTGCTTCAGCTGGGCGCGGATGGTCATCGCCGGGTTCAGCGAGGACAGGGCGTCCTGGTAGACCATCGCCATCTCGTGGCCCAGCAGCCTGCGGCGGACCCGCGGCGGACCGGCGAGCAGGTCCAGGCCGTCGAAGAGGATCCGGCCGGTGACCCGGGCGCCTGGCGGCTGGAGGCCCATCACGGCGAGCGCGGTCAGCGACTTGCCGCAGCCCGACTCGCCGACCAGGCCGAGGACCTCGCCCGGCCCCACCGCGAAGCTGATGCCGTCCACGATGTCCACGCCCCGGTGCCGGCCGGGGAACGCGATCCTGAGGTCCTCCACCCCGAGCACGGGCGCCGCGTCGACGGGCAGCGGCGGACGGGCCCGCGCGCGCAGCCGCAGCGCCGCCTGCGTGAGCCCCGGCAGCCGTACGACATCGCCGGTGCCCGGCTCCGGCGCCTGCGGGCGGTCCTCCTCGCGCACCTCCACCTCGCGGGCGGCGGGCGCCGCCCACGCGTCGGAGACGCCCTCGGAGAGGATGTTGAGGCTCAGCACCGTCAGCAGCATCAGCAGCCCGGGGAAGACGGTGGCCCACCAGCCGCCGGTCAGCACCATGTTCTTGCCGTCGGCGATGACGCTGCCCCAGGACGGGTCGGGCGGCCGCACGCCCGCGCCGATGAAGGACAGCGACGCCTCGAAGACGATCGCCTCGGCCACCTGGACCGTGCAGAAGACGAGCACGGGCGCCGCGCAGTTGATCGCCACGTGCCGCCACACGATGTGCGGGGTGCGGGCGCCGATGACCCGCTCGGCGGTGACGTAGTCCTCGCCGTACTGGTCGAGCACGTTGGCGCGGACGACACGGGCCACCGGCGGGGTGAACAGGAACGCGATGGCGCAGATCAGGACGGTGATGCCGCCGCCGAAGACGGAGACGAGCACGGCGGCCAGCGCGATCCCGGGGAACGCCATCACCACGTCCAGGCAGCGCATCAGGGTCTCGTCGACGCCCTTGCGCGAGGTGGCGGCGACCGCGCCGAGCAGGGCGCCCACCACGAGCGCGAGCGCGGTGGCGCCGAGGCCGATCGCCAGCGACCAGCGGGCGCCGTACATCAGCCGGCTGAGGATGTCGCGGCCCAGGCTGTCCTGGCCCATCCAGTGCGCGGTGGAGGGGTGGCCGGTGCCGTCCACGGGGTCCTGCTGGTCGAGCGGGTCGTGCGGGGCGAGGACCGGGGCGAGCAGCGCCACCAGGACCACCAGGGCGAGGAAGCAGACGGCCGCCCTGGACGGCACCGGCAGCCTGCGCCAGCCGCGCAGCCGGATCCCGGGCCGGGCGAGCGCGCCCGCGAGCGCCTTCCGGCTGAAGGTCATGTCGCCTCCCCGGGGCGCGGGTCGAGCGGCGGACGCGTCATGTCGCCCCCCGCAGCCGTGCGTCGAGCGGCCGGACGGTCATGTCGCCTCCCGGAGGCGCGGGTTGAGCAGCAGGTAGAGGACGTCGATGACGAGGTTGACGACGACGAAGCCGGTCGCGGTGGTCAGCACCACGCCCTGCACCACGGCCGGGTCGCCGTTCTGCACGGCGTCGATCATCAGCTTCCCCATGCCGGGCAGCGAGAAGATCGTCTCGATGACGACCGCGCCGCCGAGCAGATAGCCGACCCGCAGCCCGAGCACGGTCAGCGGGTTGACGAGCGCGTTGCGCAGCACGTTGCGGCCGACCACCACCCGGGCCGGCAGCCCGCTGCCGATCGCGGTGCGGACGTAGTCCTTGTCCAGCTCCTCCACCACCGACGTCCGCACGATCCGGGTCAGCTGCGCGGCCACCGGCAGGGAGAGCGCGAGGGCGGGCAGGGTCATCGTGCGCAGCCAGCCGGTGAAGGAGTCGGCCGGGTTGATGTAGCCGCCGGTGGGGAACCAGCCCAGGTCGACGGCGAGGTACTGGATCATCAGCAGCGCCAGCCAGAAGGAGGGCGCCGCGACCCCGGTCAGCGAGACCACCCGGATGATCTGGTCGGGCAGCCGGTCCCGGTGGATCGCCGCGGTGACGCCGCCGACCAGGGCCAGCACCACCGCGATGCCGAGGCCCAGGAAGGTCAGCTGGAGGGTCAGCGGCAGCGCGGTGGCGACCTGGTCCAGCACCGGCGCCCGGGTCAGCGCCGAGGTGCCCAGGTCGCCGTGGAGCAGATCCCCGACGAAGTGCGCGTAGCGCACCGGCAGCGGGTCCAGCAGGCCGTTCTGCTCGCGGAAGTCGTGCAGCTGGCGCGCGGTGGGGTTCGCGCCCTGGAAGAACGCGGACGCCGGGTCGACGTCCGAGAACCGCATCACCAGGAACACGAACAGCACGATCCCGAGCAGCAGCGGCACGAGCAGCGCGATACGCCGGGCCAGGATGCGGACGACGGCCGTCATGCCGTCAGGCCCACTTGGCCTGGAGGAGGTTGATGCCGGGGTACGGCTGTGCCCTTATGCCGGTGAGCCGGTCCGGGTTCCAGGCGGTCATCAGCTCGTTGTGGACGACCGGGTAGAGCACGGCCTGTTCGGCCACGGTGTCGACGTAGTCCTGGATCATGAGGGTCTTCCGCGTGGCGTCGGGCTCCTGCGCCGCCCGGTCCATGTCCTTGAAGAGCTGTTTGGCCACCGGGTCGCCGGCCCAGCGGGCGTAGCCCATCCACAGGTTCTGCGGGCCGTAGTTGTAGTGCATGATCAGGTCGGCGTCGAGGCCGAACTGATTGGGGTTGGAGGCCGCCGCGACCACCTGGTAGTCCTGCTTCTGGTCCATCTTGGTGAAGACGGCCGTGGTCTCCTGCGGGGCCAGCGTGGTCTTCACGCCGACCGCGTCCCAGGACGCCTTGATCGTCGGCAGGCAGTCGACGATCCAGCTGACGTTCACCGCCAGGATCTCGATCTTCAGCCCCTTCACCCCGGCCGCCTTCAGCAGCGCCTTGGCCTTGTCGGGGTCGTGGTCGTAGACCGTCTTCGCGCGACGGTAGGCGGGGTTGCCCTCGTTGAGGAAGGACGAGGACGGCCTGCCGTGGCCCTTGAGCGCGACCCGCACCATCTTCTCGGTGTCGATGGCGTAGTGCAGGGCCTGCCGTACCCGTACGTCGTCGAACGGCTTGTGCTGCGTGTTGAACATCAGGAACAGGTTGTTCATCCCGGCGCCGCCCGCGACGGTCAGCCCGCCCTTGCGCAGCTGGGTGATGTCGGCGTAGGGGATGTTGTCGGAGATCTGGGCGCCCGCGCCGCTGCCGGAGATCCGGGCGACGCGGGGTGCGGCGTCCACGATCGTCAGCCAGTTCATCTTCTTGAAGGCGGGCGGGCGGGGGCCGTTGTACTTGTCGTACGCGGCGAAGGTGGTGTTCGACTTGGGGTGGTGCGCGGTCTGCCGGTACGGTCCCGAGCCCACCGCGAGCCCCTTGATCGCGTCGTCCCAGGCGCCGGGCCGGGAGAAGACGTGCTTCGGCATGACCTTGGCCAGGGTGAGCCGCGAGAGCCCGTCCGGGAAGGGGTACTTGAGCACCAGCTCCACCGTCCGCGCGTCGACCTTGCGGGCCTCCTTCAGCCAGCTCGCGAAGAAGCCCTTGGCGAGGGTCTGGGTCTTCGGGTCGAGGATGTGGTCGTAGACGAAGACGACGTCGTCGGCGGTGACCGGCTTGCCGTCGTGGAAGGTCGCCCCGGAGCGCAGGGTGAACCGCCAGGTGGTGGCGGAGGCGTTCGCCGGTACCGCCGTCGCGAGGGCCGGGTAGGGCTTGCGGGTGATCGGATCGGTGTCCAGCAGGCCCTCGTAGATGTGGTTGTTGGCCGCCATGGCGAACGCGGACGCGGTCTGCGTCGGGTCCCAGCTGCCGTCGTTGCCGTAGCCGATCACCGCGGTCAGGGTGCGGCCGGTGCCGCCACCCCCGGTGTCGTTGGTCGACGCGGGCCCCGACGAGCAGGCCGCGAGCGACGAGGAGAGGGCGGCGGCCGCGCCGAGCGCGCCGGAGTGGATCAGGAACGACCGGCGGGGCAGCGCCGGCACGTCGTGGGTCACGTCGCGCACGGTTCCTCCAGCGAAGGGGGGTCTGGTGGATGGAGAGATACGACGTCCTACGTCCTGGGTCAGCGCGACCATAGGAGCGGCGGTGAGGAGGGTCAAGGGATCGCACACGAATGGCGTAGCCGTCAGAGGTCGGACCAATGGCGGGTCGGAATGGCCGAGTTGACTACCTATCAGGGGAAGTGGTCCACCGGGTACCGCCGGACGTGGGACGTGGGACGTCCGATGCGCGTACGATGCGGCGCATGGCCGGGGAGTCCAGGAACAGCCGGTTGCAGCGCCAGGTCGTCGAGCTGATCCTCGACCGCGGCCTCGGGCCCGGCGCGCCCCTGCCCACCGAGGCCGAGCTGACGGCGGGGCTCGGCGTCAGCCGCAACTCCGTGCGCGAGGCGCTCAAGGCGCTCCAGGCCCTCGACATCGTGGAGATCCGGCACGGCCACGGCACCTATGTCGGGCGGGCCTCGCTCACGCCGCTGGTCGACGGGCTGACCTTCCGCACGCTGACCCGGCACGCGGGCGACCCCGGGGCCCTCGCCGGGATCCTCCAGATCCGCGAGGTGCTGGAGGAGGGGCTGGTGGGCCGGGCCGCCGAGACGCTCACCGAGGCGCAGCTGCGGCGCCTGGAGCGGATCGTCGCACGGATGGAGGCGGCCCGCCTGGCCGGCCGGCCCTTCCCCGAACTCGACCGGGCCTTCCACGAGTTGCTGTACGCGCCGCTCGGCAACGCGCTGGTGCCGGAGCTGCTCGGGGTGTTCTGGACGGTGTTCAGCCGGGTCGCGCGGGCCCGCGGCTGGACCGACGACCCGGCGCCCGGGACCACCGTCGGCCGCCACCGCGACATCGTGACGGCGCTGCGCGCCCGCGACGTGGCGGGCGCGCGGCGCGCGATGGCGGTCCACTTCCGCGGCATCGAGGCGCGGGCGGCGCAGGAGTCGCGGGGGGTGGGCTGAGCCGCGGGTCCTTCCGGCCTACGGCAGGGTCTTCTCGTACTGCGGATCCTGGTCGGAGTCGTAGACGAGCTTGCCGTGGGCGTCGTAGCCCTTGATGTGCGGTGTCAGGGTGACCTTGCGGTCCAGGCTGCCGGTGGCCACGAACCAGCCGTGGTCCAGTACGGCCACCGAGTGCGAGTTGCCGTAGGAGACCGTCACCTTCGCCACCGACGGGCGCACGGTGCCGATGTCCCCCCAGCGGAACGGCAGCTTCCAGGCGCCCTTGTCGAGGGCGGACTCCTGGTAGAGCTTGCCGGCGTTCATGTCGGGGACGACTGCCGCCGAGCCGTCCTGGCCGCTGCCCGAGGTGTTCAGGCCCTCCGCCTTGCCGCCCTTGACCGTGCAGATCAGCCGCGTCCGGGAGGCCGCGTGCGAGTCGGCGGTGACGGCCACGACGTAGATGCCGTCGCCGGGGGCGTTGGTGTCGCCGGTGGCGGGCATCGCGAGGATGATCCGGTAGTCGTGGGCGGTGCCGAGGCCGCCGCTGACCCCGGACATGCTCGCGAACTCGGAGGAGAGGCAGGCGCTCAGCCCGTCGCTCGCCTGCGCGAAGGTGATGCCGTCGAGCAGCTGGTCGCCGGTGGCGGGTGCCGCGGGCCCGGCGGCGGCGGTGGTCCCGGACGGCGTGGGCGGCGCGGACGACGTGGCGGGCGCGGAACCGGAGGGGTCCGGCACGGGCGTGGTGGCCGTCGAGGCGGGCGTGGTGGTCGCGGGCCGTGTCACCAGCACGGAGGGGGTGGGCGCGGCGGGGCTCGACGTCGTGTGCCCGCCCAGCGCGTACGCCCCCACGGGCACCGCCGCCAGGGCCGCGAACGCCGCCCCGGCCACCACGATGCGCTGCCTGCGCTCGATCATTCCACGCCTCCTGATCGTGTGGTACGGCACCGGCGACGGCCGGATGTCGTGTGCGCCTTCGGCCAGCAGGTCCCGCAGCCGGTCCTCGAACTCGGGGTCGC
This sequence comes from Streptomyces mangrovisoli, assembly GCF_000974985.2. GTDB lineage: Bacteria > Actinomycetota > Actinomycetes > Streptomycetales > Streptomycetaceae > Streptomyces > Streptomyces mangrovisoli. The sequence goes on from NZ_LAVA02000068.1 coordinate 11,021, forward strand.
CCCAGGCCCGTTCCCAGGCGCGGGCCCGGGACTCGCCCTCCGCGGGCTCCGGGGACGCGGCGCCGGAGCCGAAGTCCCGCTCCCCACCCTCGAACTGCTCTTCCCCCCACCCGTTCTCACTCATCGACTGCCTCCCCGCCCCGTGGACGACTCGTCCGCGACCCGGGCCAGCCCCGGGAGCGCGCGCAGTTTCGCCAGCCCCTTGGACGCCTGGCTCTTGACCGTGCCGGGCGAGCAGCCGAGCACCTCGGCCACCTCCGCCTCGGACAGGTCCTCCCAGTACCGCATCACCACCACGGCCCTTTGCCGGGGCGGCAGTTGGGCCAGTGCGCCGAGCAGCGCGCCACGCTCGGCGATCCGGCCGACATCCCCGTCGGCGGCCGGCGGCTCGGGCGGAGCCGCGGTCAACGCCTCCTGCACCCGCCGCTTGCGGAAGCGGTCGCTGTTGCAACTGACCAGCATCCGGCGGACGTACGCCTCCGGATTGTCCGTACGCGCCACGCGCCGCCAGGACCGGTACGCCTTTGTCAGGGCGGTCTGCGTCAGGTCCTCGGCGTGGTGGGCGTCGCCCGTCAGCAGATACGCGGTGCGCACCAGGTGCGACCAGCGTGCTCTGACGAACTCCTGGAACTGGCCCTCAAGTTCGGCCTGCATTCGGTTACCCCCTCGCCCTCCAGACCACCGCCCACCCGGATTCGGTTGCCCGGCCGTTCCACCGGGGTTCGCGGGAATCCGGCCGCGGCCCGGTGGGGGCTGATCGCGCAGTTCCCCGCGCCCCTGAAGATCGTCCAGGGCCCCCACCGGGCCGCAGGGTGTTTTCAGGGGCGCGGGGAACTGCGCGAAGGGCCCCCACCGGGCCGCGGTGACCCACTCCCTCCCCGGCCCCCGGGCCGTACGGGACAATGGGTCCATGAGTCTGTTCCGTGATGACGGTGTCGTGCTGCGTACCCAGAAGCTGGGTGAGGCGGACCGGATCATCACCCTGCTCACCCGCGGCCACGGCCGCGTGCGGGCCGTGGCCCGAGGCGTGCGCCGCACCAAGTCGAAGTTCGGGGCACGGCTGGAGCCGTTCTCCCACGTCGACGTGCAGTTCTTCGCCCGCGGCAGCGAGCTGATCGGCCGCGGGCTGCCCCTGTGCACGCAGAGTGAGACCATCGCTCCCTACGGTGGCGTCATCGTCTCCGACTACACCCGCTACACCGCCGGGACGGCCATGCTGGAGACCGCCGAGCGGTTCACCGACCACGAGGGCGAGCCCGCCGTCCAGCAGTACCTGCTGCTCGTCGGCGCCCTGCGCACCCTCGCCCGGGGCGAGCACGCGCCGCACCTCGTCCTCGACGCCTTCCTGCTGCGCTCCCTCGCCGTCAACGGCTACGCCCCCAGCTTCGGCGACTGCGCGAAGTGCGGAATGCCCGGACCGAACCGGTTCTTCTCCGTGGCCGCTGGCGGCAGCGTCTGCGTCGACTGCCGGGTCCCCGGCAGTGTCGTACCCTCGCCGCAGACCCTGGTCCTGCTCGGCGCGCTGCTTACGGGAGACTGGGAGACCGCGGACGCAACCGAGCCGCGGTACGTCCGGGAGGGGAGCGGGCTGGTGTCCGCCTATCTCCACTGGCACCTGGAACGCGGGCTGCGCTCGCTCAGGTACGTGGAAAAGTAAGGGAGACGAGGAGCACATGGTCGTACGCGGGATCCTGGGCCGCCAGCGCCGCGAGTACAGGACGCCGGAGCCGCACCCGTCCGGCGCGCGGGCGCCGAAGGTCCCCGGCGAGCTCGTCCCCAACCATGTGGCGATCGTCATGGACGGGAACGGCCGCTGGGCCAAGGAGCGCGGGCTGCCCCGCACCGAAGGCCACAAGGTCGGCGCCGAGCGCGTCCTCGACGTCCTCCAGGGCGGCATCGAGATGGGCGTCGGGGCGATCTCCCTGTACGCCTTCTCCACCGAGAACTGGAAGCGCTCGCCCGACGAGGTGCGCTTCCTCATGAACTTCAACCGCGACTTCATCCGCAAGACCCGCGACACCCTCGACGAGCTCGGCATCCGGGTGCGCTGGGTGGGCCGGATGCCGAAGCTGTGGAAGTCCGTCGCCAAGGAGCTCCAGGTCGCCCAGGAGCAGACCAAGGACAACGACCGGCTGACCCTCTACTTCTGCATGAACTACGGCGGCCGGGCCGAGATCGCCGACGCGGCCAAGGCGCTCGCCGCCGACGTCGCCGCCGGCCGGCTGGACCCGGACAAGGTCAACGAGAAGACCCTGCAGAAGTACATGTACTACCCGGACATGCCGGACGTGGACCTGTTCCTGCGGCCGAGCGGCGAGCAGCGCACCTCCAACTACCTGATCTGGCAGAGCGCCTACGCCGAGATGGTCTTCCAGGACGTGCTGTGGCCGGACTTCGACCGCCGCGACCTGTGGCGGGCGTGCATCGAGTTCGCCTCCCGCGACCGCCGCTTCGGCGGCGCCATCCCGAACGAAGAACTCCTCGCCATGCAGGGCCGCCCGACCACCTCGGACGAGGCCGGCGCGTAGCCGGGGGAAATCCTCCGGCCGCGGCCGATCTTTGCCACTACGATCCCGCCTCATGGTCATGGACATGGGGCGGGACGCCGAACAGGCGGCGGTGGAGCTGGAGTTCCAGCCCGTCGTGAAGGACTTCTCAGGGCTGCTCAAGGAGCGCCGGCGCATCACGAAGGCGGGCCGCAGATCGCTGTGGGTGGCGCCGCTGGTGATGCTCATCGGCGTCGCGGAGATCGCCGGCTCGCTGGCCGGTCAGGACACGAGCGTGCCCGTGGCGTGCGGGTTGCTGGCCGGGAGCGTGGCGATGTGGTTCATGCCCCACTTGCAGGGCCGGGCCTTCCAGCGGCTGGCGGCCCGCAACGGTGTCATGCGCACGGTCGTGACGGACGACGGGGTGACGGTGAGCAACGCCAACACCACGACCACGGTCAGGTGGCCGGCCCAGCCCCGCTACCGCGAGACCGCCGACCTGTTCGTCATGTTCAGCGATGACAAGAACGCGAGCTGCTTCACCGTCCTGCCCAAACGCGGCCTCGCCGACCCCGCGGACGCCGACCGGCTGCGCGCGATCTTCGACCGGCACCTCGCCCGCATCTAGTGCTGCGACCGGAAAGGTTCACCGGCTCGCCCGCGCGCAGGCGTCCCCTCGGGCGGCCTCAGCCCGCCGCGGGCGGCGCCGCGCAGTCCGCGCACGTGCCGAAGATCTCGACCGTGTGCGCGACGTTCACGAAGCCGTGCTCGCTCGCGATCGCCTCCGCCCACTTCTCCACCGCCGGGCCCTCCACCTCGACCGCCTTGCCGCAGGAGCGGCAGACGAGATGGTGGTGGTGCTCGCCGGAGGAGCAGCGGCGGTAGACGGACTCGCCGTCGGAGGTGCGCAGCACGTCGACCTCGCCCGCGTCGGCGAGGGACTGGAGGGTGCGGTAGACCGTCGTCAGGCCGACCGAGTCACCCTTGTGCTTGAGCATGTCGTGCAGTTCCTGCGCGCTGCGGAACTCCTCGACCTCGTCGAGGGCCGCCGCCACGGCGGCACGCTGGCGCGTGGAGCGACCCCGCACGGGTCCGGCCGTCGTCACCGTTGCCTCCTCGACACGTCTGCCTCCTGCCCGGCCATTGTGCCAGCAGGGGCTGTGCCCGGTCAGGCGCCGACCCCGTCGGCGGTGGAGCGGGCGGCCGGAATCGCACGCTCCGCGAGCGGTGCCGCCTCCGGGCTCACGGCGGCCGCCGCCGCGCGGGCACGGCGCCGGGCCAGCGGCGCGGCCAGCGCGGTGAGGAGGACGAACACGCCGATGGCGAGCAGCACGATCGTCGCCCCGGGCGGCACGTCCTGGTAGAAGGAGGCCGTCGTGCCGCCGAGCGCGACCGCCACCCCGATCACCGTCGCGAGCACGAACGTCGCCCGGAAGCTGCGGGTGAGCTGCTGCGCCGCCGCGACCGGCACCACCATCAGCGCCGAGACCAGGATCAGGCCCACCACGCGCATCGACACGGTCACGGTGACCGCGGCGGTCACGGCGGTGAGCAGGTTCAGCGCCCGCACGGGCAGGCCGGTCACCCGGGCGAACTCCTCGTCGTGGGCGACCGCGAACAGCTGCCGGCGCAGCCCCAGGGTCACCAGGATCACGAACCCCGCCAGGATCGAGATCGCGGTGATGTCGGCGGGGGAGACGGTCGTCAGGGACCCGAAGAGATACGAGCCGAGGTTGGCGTTGGAGCCGTTCGGCGTCAGGTTCACCAGCATCACGCCGCCCGCCATGCCGCCGTAGAAGAGCATCGCGAGGGCGATGTCGCCGCGGGCCTTGCCGTACCAGCGGATCAGCTCCATCAGCACCGCGCCGAGGACGGACACGGCGGTCGCCATCCACACGGGGGAGGAGTGCAGCAGGAAGCCGAGGCCGACGCCGGTCATCGCGACATGGCCGATGCCGTCGCCCATGAGCGGCTGGCGGCGCTGCACGAGGTGGATGCCGATGGCGGGGGCGGTGATGCCGACCAGCACGGCGGCGAGCAGCGCCCGCCGCATGAAGTCGTAGTCGAGGAGGTTCATCGGATCGGCAGACCCCTGGAGTCGGCGCCGTCGCCGGCGTGCGGGTGGTGGTGTTCGTGGCCGTACGGCAGAGAGCCGTCCGCGGTCCGCGGGGGCGGGCCGTCGTGCACCACGCGGCCGTCGCGCAGCACGACCGCGCGGTCGATCAGGGGCTCCAGCGGCCCGAGTTCGTGCAGGACGAGCAGAACGGACGCGCCGGAGGCGACCAGTTGGCGCAGGGTCGTCGCGAGCACCTCCTGGCTCGCCAGGTCCACGCCCGCCAACGGCTCGTCCATGACCAGCAGTTCGGGCTCGCTCACCAGGGCGCGGGCGATCAGGACGCGCTGCTGCTGGCCGCCGGAGAGGGCGGTCACGGTGTCCTTGGCGCGGTCCGCCAGGCCGACCAGGCCGAGGGCGCGGTGCACCGCGGCGCGGTCGGCGGCGCGGAACGGGCCGAAGCGGGTGCGGGCGAGCCGTCCCGAGGCGACGGTCTCCGCGACCGTGGCCGGCACGCCGCCCGCGGCCCCCGCGCGCTGCGGCACATAGCCGACCCGCGCCCAGGCGCGGAAGCGGTGCCGCGGCGTGCCGAACAGCTCGACGGTGCCCGCCGTGGCCGGCACCTGGCCGATCAGGGTGCGGATCGCGGTGGACTTGCCGGAGCCGTTGGCGCCGAGCAGCGCGACCACCTCGCCGCGCCGGACCGCGAGGTCGACGCCGCGCAGCACGGGGCGCGCACCGAGTTCGGCGTGCACGCCGCGCAGCGCCACGACGGGCACGGCCGGATCCTGCGCGGGAGTGTGGGTACCGGTCACTTCGCCCCCAGGGCCGTACGCAGTGCGGTGAGGTTGGCGTCCATGACGGCGAAGTAGTCCTTGCCGCGGGACGTGGCGGTGATGCCCTCGACCGGGTCGAGGACGTCGGTGCGCAGGCCGGTGTCGCCCGCGACGGTCTTCGCGGTCTTGTCGCTGACCAGCGTCTCGTAGAAGACGGTGGTGACGCCGTCGGCCTTCGCGATGTGCTCCAGGTCCTTGATGCGGGCGGCGCTGGGCTCCGACTCGGGGTCGAGGCCGTTGATGGCCTCCTCGGTCAGGCCGTAGCGCTCGGCGAGGTAGCCGAAGGCGGCGTGGGTGGTGACGAAGACCTTGGACGTGGTGTGGGCGAGGCCCTCGCGGTAGCGGGTGTCGAGGTCGCCGAGCTGTTCGACCAGGGTCGCGGTGTTCTTGCGGTAGGCGGCCGCGTGCGCGGGGTCGGCCTTCTCGAAGGCGGCGCCCACGCCCTGGGCGACCTGCGCGTAGCGCACGGGGTCGAGCCAGATGTGCGGGTCCTTGCCGGCCTCTTCGTCGTTGGTGGAGGTGTCGTGGGCGGCGGCGTGGCCGCCGACCTCGTTGCCGTGCTCCTCCAGCGTGGTCAGGGTGCCCGCGTCGATCTTCGTGCGCACCTCGGACTGGGCGATGGCGTCGTCGACGGACGGCTGGAGGTTCCTGAGGTAGAGCACCGCGTCGGAGTCCTGGAGCCCCGCCATCTGCCGGGCGCTGATCTCCAGGTCGTGCGGCTCCTGGCCGGGCTGCGTCAGATCGGTGACGTGCACATGGGCGCCGCCGATCCGCTCGGCGAGGAAGGCCATCGGATAGAAGGACGCGACGACGTCGAAGGTGCCCGGACCGCCGGCGGCCGCGCTCTCGGCCGAGCAGGCGGAGAGGGTGCCGAGGCCGAGCGCGGTCACCGCCGCGACCGCGATGCCCGGTATGCGGTGGCGCCGGAGGGATCCGGATCGTCGAGTGTTCATGACTGTCATTTTCAACAAAAATGGAAACCGTTGTCAACAAGCTCGGGGGCGGGCGTATAAGCGGAACCGATTTGGTCGCGGGGGAGCACCCGCCGGTACTCTGAAGCATTCGCTGTGAAGCGTCTCGCTTCGTCGCCCGTCGTCGTAATGAAGAGAGCACCGTGGCCGCCGACAAGATCGACACCATCGTCAGCCTGAGCAAGCGCCGAGGCTTCGTATTCCCCTGCAGTGAGATCTACGGCGGCCAGCGCGCCGCCTGGGACTACGGGCCGCTGGGTGTCGAGCTCAAGGAGAACCTCAAGCGCCAGTGGTGGCGCTACATGGTGACCTCGCGCGAGGACGTCGTCGGTATCGACTCGTCCGTGATCCTGGCCCCCGAGGTCTGGGTCGCCTCCGGTCACGTCGCCACCTTCACGGACCCGCTCACCGAGTGCACCGCCTGTCACAAGCGGTTCCGCGCGGACCACCTGGAAGAGGCGTACGAGGCCAAGCACAACCGCCTGCCGGAGAACGGTCTCGCGGACGTCAACTGCCCCAACTGCGGCAACAAGGGCCAGTTCACCGAGCCCAAGCAGTTCTCGGGTCTGCTCTCCACCCACCTCGGCCCGACCCAGGACACCGGCTCCGTCGCCTACCTGCGCCCGGAGACCGCCCAGGGCATCTTCACCAACTTCGCCCAGGTGCAGACCACTTCGCGCCGCAAGCCGCCGTTCGGCATCGCGCAGATGGGCAAGTCCTTCCGCAACGAGATCACGCCCGGCAACTTCATCTTCCGCACTCGCGAGTTCGAGCAGATGGAGATGGAGTTCTTCGTCAAGCCGGGCGAGGACGAGCAGTGGCAGGAGTACTGGATGGAGCAGCGCTGGAACTGGTACACCGGCCTGGGTCTCCGCGAGGAGAACATGCGGTGGTACGAGCACCCGAAGGAGAAGCTCTCCCACTACTCCAAGCGCACCGCCGACATCGAGTACCGCTTCCAGTTCGGCGGCAACGAGTGGGGTGAGCTGGAGGGCGTCGCCAACCGCACCGACTACGACCTCGGCGCGCACTCCAAGGCCTCCGGCCAGGACCTCTCCTACTTCGACCAGGAGGCCGGCGAGCGCTGGACGCCGTACGTCATCGAGCCCGCGGCCGGTGTCGGCCGCGCGATGCTGGCGTTCCTGCTCGACGCCTACATCGAAGACGAGGCGCCCAACGCCAAGGGCAAGCTGGAGAAGCGCACGGTGCTGCGCCTCGACCACCGCCTCGCGCCGGTGAAGGTCGCGGTGCTCCCGCTCTCCCGCAACCCCGAGCTGTCCCCGAAGGCCAAGGGCCTCGCCCAGGCGCTCCGCGCGAACTGGAACATCGAGTTCGACGACGCCGGCGCCATCGGCCGCCGCTACCGCCGCCAGGACGAGATCGGCACGCCGTACTGCGTCACCGTCGACTTCGACACGCTCGAGGACAACGCGGTGACCGTCCGCGAGCGCGACACCATGAAGCAGGAGCGCGTCTCGCTCGACCAGATCGAGGGCTACCTCGCCGGTCGCCTGATCGGCTGCTAGTCGACCGCTCGCACACGTCGGCCCCCGGCGCGGGGTCCCTTCGGGGACCTCGCGGCGGGGGCCTTCCGCATGTCCGGGACCGGAAGGCGGGCCGGAGCCGGAGGATAGCGAGGCGGGCGGGCCGGGGTGACAGATGACAGATATTGAAATCTGTCACCTGTCATGCGAGGCTGGGTCGCATGACGACGACCACCACCCGAAGCCTCGGAACCACCGGCCCGGAGGTCTCGGCCCTCGGCCTCGGCTGCATGGGCATGTCCGCGCTCTACGGCCACGCCGACCGGGCCGAGTCCATCGCCACCGTCCACGCCGCCCTGGAGGCGGGCGTCACCCTGCTCGACACCGGTGACTTCTACGCCATGGGCCACAACGAACTGCTGGTCGGCGAGGCGCTGCGCACCGCGCCCGCCGCCCGCCGCGAACAGGCCCTGCTCAGCGTCAAGTTCGGCGCCCTGCGCGACCCGGACGGCGGCTGGTCCGGCTACGACGGCCGCCCCGCCGCCGTGAAGAACTTCGCCGCGTACTCGCTCCAGCGCCTCGGCGTCGACCACATCGACGTCTACCGCATCGCCCGCCTCGACCCCGACGTGCCCATCGAGGAGACGGTCGGCGCCATCGCCGAGCTGATCGAGAAGGGGCACGTACGGCACATCGGCCTGAGCGAGGTCGGCGCCGAGACCATCCGCCGGGCCGCGGCCACCGCGCCGATCGCCGACCTCCAGATCGAGTACTCCCTGATCAGCCGCGGCGTCGAGCGGAAGATCCTCCCGGTCATCCGGGAACTGGGCATCTCCGTCACGGCGTACGGCGTGCTCGCCCGCGGGCTGATCTCCGGCCACTTCGGCCGCGACCGGCAGCTCGCCAAGGACGACTTCCGCGCCTACTCGCCGCGCTTCCAGGGCGACAACCTGCACCACAACCTCGACCTCGTCGACGCGCTGCGCAAGCTCGCCGAGCAGAAGGGCGTGAGCGTCGCCCAGCTCGCCATCGCCTGGGTCCTCTCCCGCGGCGAGGACATCGTGCCGCTGATCGGCGCCCGCACCCGGGAGCGGCTCGCGGAGTCGCTCGGCGCCCTGGACGTGACCCTGGACGAGGCGGAACTCGCGGCGATCGAGGCCGCCGTGCCCGCGGACGCGGCGGCGGGCGAACGCTACGCGGCCGCGGCCATGGCCCACCTCGACAGCGAGCGCTGACCACCTGGCCGGGTACGGTCTAGGCCATGGCACCACCCGCTGAGACCCTGACCGCCGAGCGCATCCTCGAAGCGACCGAGGAGGTGCTGCGCCGCCACGGCCCGGCCAAGGCCACCGTGGTGGACGTGGCCCGCGCGCTCGGCGTCAGCCACGGCAGCGTCTACCGGCACTTCCGGACCAAGGCGGCGCTGCGTGAAGCGGTGACCAAGCGGTGGCTGGACCGGACCTCGCAGCGCCTGGCGGGCATCGCGGGCGCCACCGACCGGGACCCCGCGACGCGGCTGCGGGAGTGGCTGGCCGCGCTGTTCGACGCCAAGCGGCACAAGGCGGGTGACGACCCCGAACTCTTCGCCACCTACACCGTGCTGACCGACGAGTACGGCTCGGTGGTCGGCGAGCACATCGAGGACCTCGTCACCCAGCTGACGGAGATCGTCGCCGCCGGCGTCGCGACCGGCGCCTTCACCGCCGACCCGCGACCCGCGGCCCGCGCCGTCTTCCACGCGACGGGGCGCTTCCACGACCCCGGCTACGCCAGGGAGTGGCAGCGCCCCGGAGTGGACGAGGAGTTCACCGCGGTCGTGGACCTGCTCCTGCGGGGCCTGACCCGGTAACTCCTGGTCGCGCAGTTCCCCGCGCCCCTTTCGGGGACGCCCGGACAGCCGTGCCCCGAAAGGGGCGCGGGGAACTGCGCGACCAGCCACGGACCACGGGCAGCGGACCACGGTCCACGGGGTCGTGGGCCGCAAGCCCTGGCCCCAGGCCGGGGTGGTGCGGGGCGACGCTCAGATCACCCCCGCGGCATACCGCCAGAACGCCCGCATCAGCGGAGTAGGCGTCGGATTCTCCATCGAGACCTGCGTCAGCAGAACCCCGACCGTGCCGGTCCGCGGGACGACGTGCGCCGTCGTGCCGCTGCCCCCGACCCAGCCGTAGCGGCCAGGCACGTTCCACGGGTCCACGGGGGCGATGTCGACCTGGCCGCCGTAGCCCCAGCCCTGGCCCTCCAGGAAGAGGGCGCCGGCCGCGCGCTGGGCCGCCGTGAGGTGGTCGGTGGTCATCCGGGCCACCGAGGAGCGCGTGAGCAGCCGCCGGCCGTCCGCCTCGCCGCCGTTCAGCAGCAGCCGGCCGAACGCCAGCCAGTCGTCGGCGGTGGAGACCAGCCCGCCCGCGCCGGACGCGAAGGGCGGCAGTTCGGCGTAGTCGCCGTCGGGGGTGTCCGTGCGCACCAGCGCGCCCACGCCGTCGGGGCGGTAGGCGGACGTGAACCGGTGCCGCTTCCCGGGCGGCACCGCGAACCCGGTGTCCGCCATCCCCAGCGGTTCGAACAGCCGCTCCGCCAGGAAGTCCGGCAGGGAGCGGCCCGAGGCCCGGGAGATCAGCGCGCCCTGGAGGTCGGACGCCGTGTTGTACAGCCAGGCGTCGCCCGGCTGGTGCAGCAGCGGCACGCGGGACAGCGCGGCCAGCCAGCCGTCCTGGTCCGCCGAGAGCTGCGGGGAGCGGGTGGGGTCCCGCACCTCGAACAGGGCGCGCACGGCCGGCAGTCCGAAGTCGTCGGGGAAGCCCCAGCCGGGCCGTGAGCTCAGCAGGTGCTCGACGGTGATCGGGCGCACGGCCGGCACCACGTCGTCGAGCGGGCTGCCGGGCGTGCGCACCACCACCGGCTTCTCCAGCTCCGGCAGCCAGCGCGCCACCGGGTCGTCCAGGCCGACCGTGCCGTCGTCCAGCAGCGTCAGCAGTCCGGCGGCCACCACCGGCTTGGTGATCGAGGCGAGGCGGAACAGGGAGTCCCGGGCCATCGGCGCGGAGCCGTCGGCGTCCACCGACCCGACGGCCACCACCTCGACGTCCTCGCCCCGGGCCACCAGCCCCACGGCCCCGGGCACGGTTCCGTCGTCGACGTGACGTCGCAGGACGTCGTACAGATCACTCATCAGCGGGCCTCTCCGATGCGGGCGGGTGCGATGCGCCGTTTTCAGGGGTGACCGCGGGCCGCACGGAAAATCATCGGTGGCGGGCAGGCGCGGGGCGGCGGGGCGCACGGACGGTGTCCACGGCCCCCGCCCCCGCTCAGCGCTCCGCCGTGGCTGTGGCCGTCGGGTCCACCGTCGCCTGGTGGGCCTCGGCCAGGTGCTCCTCCGCCTTCAGCCAGGGCAGGAACTGGGCCGGCCTGCGCCACCCGCAGGTGTCGCACTTGATCGTGCGCTGCACTCCCGTGCGCTGCACCCGCACCACGTGCTCCCGCCCGTGCCGGTCCCAGCGACTGACCTTGCTCGAGTCGATCTGCGGCATGACGCCTCCAGCGTCCGCGTCCGGTTTAACTCTCGAACAGCAGGAGTGTGCAGCAAGACCAACATCAACAGGGGATTCTCGGCGGATCAGCCGATGCCCCGCGGCAGCCGCAGGCTCAGCAGCCCGGTCAGGAGCACGCCCGCGAGCTGCACCAGCAGCGTCGTCACCAGTGCGTCCCGCATCCCCATGCCGGGAGCCAGGGAGAGGAACAGCGTGCCCAGGGTGGCCACGCCGAGCGTGAGCGCCGACTGCTGCGTGGTGATCATGACGCCGCCGCCGACCCCCGCGCGGGCGGGCTCCACCTCGGACAGCACGATCCGGAACAGGATCGGCAGCTGCATCGCCTGGCCCGCGCCCGCGACCGCCGCGCCGGGCAGCAGCTGGACCAGGCCGAGGTCCGGCCACGAGCGCCACGCGGTCAGCGCGATCAGGCCGACGCCCAGCCCCTGGAGCACCGCCCCCGCGGGCACCACCCGGGTTCCCCAGCGCGCCACCAGCCGCGGACCGGCCAGCGAGACGAGGAAGAACACGGCCGCCATCGGGGCCAGCGCGAGACCCGCCGGGACCGGGCCGAGCCCCGCCCCGCGCTGCAGCGCCACCGCGACGACGAACATGAAGCCGCTGAAGCCGATGGACAGCGGGAGGATGATCACCAGCCCGCGGCGCAGCGAGACCAGCGCGAACAGGCTCGGCGGGACCAGCGGGGTCCGGCCCAGCCGGTCGGCCCTGCGCTCCACCGCCCAGAACGCCACCGCCAGCGGCCCGAACGCCGCCAGCGACAGCCAGGTCCACAGCGGCCAGCCGGCCGACCTGCCCTCGGTGAGCGGGGCGAGCAGCGCGAGCAGGGCCGCGCCGAGCAGCACCGTGCCGGGTCCGTCGACCGGCTCGGGGCGCTGCGAACGCGTCTCCGGCACGGCCCGCGCCGCCAGCACCAGGCCGGCCAGCACGACCGGCACGTTCAGCAGGAACACCGCGCGCCAGCCGGTGCCCGCGATGTCGGCGGCGACCAGGATCCCGCCGAGGATCTGGCCGGCGATCATGGAGAGCCCGGCCGTGGCGCCGTACAGGCCCATGGCCTTGGCGCGGCGCGGGCCCTGGGTGGCCGCCTGGATGGTGGCGAGCACCTGCGGCAGCATCGCGGCGGCCGCGGCGCCCTGCGCGATCCGCGCCGCCACCAGGGTGCCCGCGCTCGGCGCGAGCCCGCAGGCCAGCGAGGTCAGACCGAACGCGGCCATGCCGCCGAGGAAGAACCGGCGGCGGCCGAACAGGTCGCCGAGCCGCCCGCCGAGGACGAGCAGCACGGCGTAGGCGAGGCCGTAGCCGGAGACGACGAGTTCGAGGACGGCCTCGCTCGCGTGCAGGTCGGAGCCGATGGTGGGCAGTGCGACGTTGACGATGAAGAAGTCGATGAGGGGGAGGGCCGCGCCCAGCAGCACGGTGAACAGCCCGAGTCCGCCCAGGGCGGGCGCCGCGGGCGGGCGTACGGTGCGTGAGGTGATGGTTTCGGTCACGCGGTCGAGCCTGCGCCCCGGCCCAGACGGGTACCAGAGTGTCCTTGTCCTGGTACAAGAAGTACCTGGCAACAGGGTCCGCGGCACGGCAGGCTGGAGACCATGGCGACCACGGTGACCACGTCGACGACCCGGACCGCAGCCTCCACGGCCACTACCGCAGCCTCCACGGCCACTACCGCAGCCCCCACGGCCGCTACGGCGGCCGCCCGGCCCACAGCCTCTTCGGCTGCCCCGGCCGCCCCGGCCGACCGCGGCGGCCGTATCCGCCGCCACGAGCTGGCCGTGTTCCTGCGCAGCCGCCGCGAGCGGATCAGCCCGGAGCAGGTCGGCCTGCCCCGTGGCAGCCGCCGCCGCACGCCGGGCCTGCGGCGCGAGGAGGTCGCGCAGCTCTCCGCGGTCGGCGTCACCTGGTACACGTGGCTGGAGCAGGGGCGGGCCATCCAGGTCTCGGTGCAGGTGCTCGACGCCCTCGCCCGCACCCTCATGCTCGACGCGAGCGAACGCGGGCACCTCTTCCAGCTCGCGGGCGCCGCCGACCCGACACCGGCCGCGCACTGCACGGGCGTCACGCCCGCCCTGCGGGAGATGCTGCGGGCCCTGGAGCCCGTCCCGGCCTGCATCCAGAACAGCCGCTACGACATCCTCGCGTACAACCGCACGTACGCGAGGCTGATGGGCGACCTGGACGCCGTACCGCCGGAGGACCGCAACTGCATGCTGCTCGTCTACACCAACGACGAGTGGCGCGACTCGATCGTGCACCTGGAGGAGACCCGTCGGCTGATGGCGGCGAAGCTGCGCGCCTCGCTGGCCGGGCATCTGGGCGAGCCCGCGTGGAAGATGCTGGTCAAGCGGCTGGAGACGGAGTCACCGGAGTTCCGCGAGATCTGGCCGCGCTACGAGGTGGTCGCCTCGCGCACCAAGACCAAGGAGTTCCGCAACGCCCTGGTCGGGCTGCTTGTTTTGGACCACACCGACCTGTGGCTGGAGCCGCAGTCGGGCGCGCGGATGGTCACCTACGTGCCCAAGGACGAGCAGACCCGCGAGCGCCTGGAGCGGCTCCACCTGCTGGCCCTGGAGGCGGAGGCCGCGCGGGGCCAGGACGCCTGAGGCCGCCCCCGGTCCCGGCCGGGACACCCGAGGCTGGGGCGTGTTGCGCCCTAGCCGCGGTCCGCGGCCCCGGCGCCCACGACCTCCCGCACCTCGGCCGACTCCAGCTCGCTCGCCGTCCGCTCGGCGGTCCGGCGGGCCCAGCGGCCGCTGGTCAGGGCGCCCAGGACCAGTACGGAGGCACCGCAGGCCACGAGGATCCACCAGCCGGGCCGGGCGGCCTCGACGAAGGTGTCCTTGTACCGCGAGGCGTCCACGCCGGCGGCGAGCACCGCGCCCACCACCGCGACGCCCAGCGTCTGTCCGAGCTGGCGGCTGGTGGAGGCGACGGCCGCGGCGACACCGGCCTGCGCCCGCGGCATCCCGGAGACGGCCGTGTTGGTGATCGGCGCGTTGACGAAGCCGAAGCCGATCCCGAAGAGGACGTAGCCGACGAAGAGCGTGGTGTTCGACGTCTCCGCCTCGAATCCCGCGAAGAGCAGCGCGCTCACGGTCATCGCGGTACCGGCGATCAGCAGCGGCAGCCGCGGCCCCCGGTTGCCGACCAGCCGCCCGGACAGCGGCGCGCACAGGATCGTCGGCGCGGCCATCGGCAGCATCCACAGACCCGCGTGCAGGGCGTTCAGGCCCCGCACGTTCTGCAGGTAGAGCGTCGACAGGAACAGGAAGCCGCCGAGCGCGGCGAACGCGCTCACCGCGATCACCGTCGCGCCGCTGAACGGAGCCGAGCGGAAGAACCGCAGGTCGATCAGGGGTTCGGCGCGCCGGGGCTCGTACAGGACGAGTCCGATCAGGGCGGCCACGGCGAGGACGGCGAACGGCAGGACCGCCGTGAAGCCCAGGTCCGGGGCCTGGATGATCGCGTACGTCAGCGCGCCGAACAGCGCGATGACCAGGATCTGGCCGACCGGGTCGGGGCGGCGCGCCTTGGGGGCCCGGGACTCGGGCACGAACCGCAGGGTGAGCAGCAGGGCGGCGAGGCCGACCGGGAGGTTGATCCAGAAGATCGAGCGCCAGCCGACCGACTGCACCAGCAGGCCGCCGACCAGCGGTCCCGCGGCCATCGAGACGCCGACGACCGCGCCCCACACGCCGATGGCGCGGGCCCGCTCGCGCGGGTCGGTGAAGGTGTTGGTGATGATCGACATCGCGACCGGGTTCAGCATCGAGCCGCCCACCGCCTGGATCATGCGGAAGACGATCAGTGTGTCGAGGTTCGGCGCGAGCGAGCACAGCACGGAACCGGCGGTGAAGACGACGAGCCCGGTCATGAAGACGCGCTTGCGGCCGATCCGGTCGGCCGTGGATCCGGCGAGCATCAGCAGCGAGGCGAGCACCAGGGTGTACGCGTCGATGGTCCACTGCAGACCCGAGGTGCTGGCGTGCAGGTCGCGTTGCATCGACGGCAGGGCGACGTTGAGAACCGTGACGTCCAGACTCACGATCAGCAGGCTCATGCAGCAGATCGCGAGTACCAGGAAGCGTCGGCGGTGGCTGAGCTCCGGCATGCCGTTCATCGTACCCGCAAATCGATAGTGCGTCTAACTAATTACAGTTACATGGTCTTCGGCGACCCGCCTCGGCGATGCGCGACAATGGGGCAATGCCCACGACCGAGTCCCCGCTCCAGATCGGCCCCCACACCGCCGCGCCGCCCGTCGTCCTCGCGCCGATGGCCGGCATCACCAACGCGCCCTTCCGGACCCTGTGCCGGGAGTTCAGCGAGGGCAAGGGCCTGTTCGTGAGCGAGATGATCACGACCCGGGCGCTGGTCGAGCGCAACGAGAAGACCATGCAGCTGATCCACTTCGACGCGACCGAGAAGCCGCGCTCGATCCAGCTGTACGGCGTCGACCCGGCGACCGTCGGCAAGGCCGTCCGCATGATCGCGGAGGAGGACCTCGCCGATCACATCGACCTGAACTTCGGCTGCCCGGTCCCCAAGGTGACCCGCAAGGGCGGCGGCTCCGCCCTGCCCTACAAGCGCAACCTGCTGCGCGCGATCCTGCGCGAGGCGGTCAGCGGCGCCGGGGACCTCCCCGTCACCATGAAGATGCGCAAGGGCATCGACGACGACCACATCACCTACCTCGACGCCGGCCGGATCGCCGTCGAGGAGGGCGTGACCGCCATCGCGCTGCACGGCCGCACCGCCGCCCAGCACTACGGCGGCACCGCCGACTGGGACGCCATCGCCCGCCTGAAGGAGCACGTGCCGGAGATCCCGGTCCTCGGCAACGGCGACATCTGGTCGGCCGAGGACGCGCTGCGGATGGTGCGCGAGACCGGCTGCGACGGCGTGGTCGTCGGGCGCGGCTGCCTCGGCCGCCCGTGGCTGTTCGCGGACCTCGTGGCCGCGTTCGAGGGACGTACGGACGACGTCGCCCGCCCGTCCCTGCGCCAGGTCGCCGACGTCATGGTCCGCCACGCCACGCTGCTCGGCGAGTGGATCGGCGACGAGGCGCGGGGCGTCATCGACTTCCGCAAGCACGTCGCCTGGTACCTCAAGGGCTTCGCGGTCGGCTCCGAGATGCGCAAGCGGCTGGCGATCACCTCGTCGCTCGCGGAGCTGCGGGCGGGCCTCGACGAGCTGGACCTCGACCAGCCCTGGCCGACGGGCGCCGACGGGCCCCGCGGCCGTACGTCCGGCAACAACCGGGTGGTGCTGCCGGACGGCTGGCTGAAGGACCCCTACGACTGCGCGGGCGTCTCCGAGGACGCGGAACTGGACACGTCCGGGGGCTGAGCGCCGACGTGCCACGGCCGGGGGCCGAGCGGATGCGCGGAACGGCCGGGGGCCGGTCACCACTTCGGTGACCGGCCCCCGGCCGTTTCCCGCTGCCGCGGGTCAGCTCGTCTTCGGGTGCTTCGTCGAGCCGTACGCCGCGAGGAAGCGGTCGCGGAACGAGCTCATCTTCCACACCGGGGCGTCGTGCGCCGGGCGCAGACCGTCGCTCCAGTTCCAGTCGGAGATCTTGTCGAGCACCTTCGGGTCCTTCGCGACGATCGAGATCGGCACGTCACGGCTGGCGTGGTTGCCGCTGACCCGGGCGATCGGCTGGTGGTCGCCGAGGAAGACCAGCACGGTGTTGTCGTTGCCGTAGCGCTCCAGCCACTCGGTCAGCGCGGTGACCGAGTACTGGACCGACTTGCCGTACTCCTGGCGGGACTTGGTGGTGTCGGCGATGACGTCCGCGGACTTGTTGCCCGCGTCGTGGATCGCGTCGAAGATCGAACCGTCGCCGAGCTGGTCCCAGTCGACCATCTTCGGGATCGGCGCCCACGGCTGGTGGCTGGAGGTCAGGATCAGCAGCGACATCCGGGACTTGCCGTCGGTCAGCGGCTTGCTGTGCACGCGGTCCTGGTACTGCTGGAGCGCGTACTGGTCCGGCATCGTCGACCAGCTGAACTTCGGTCCCTGGTAGCCGAGCTGGAAGGCGTTGTAGACCTTGTCGAGGCCGTACCACTTCTGCTCGGGCCAGCCCTTCTGCACGCCCGGCATCACGCCGACGGTGTCGAAGTCGCCGGTCTTCTTGAACGCGTCCGTCAGGCTCATGTGGTCGCTCGCCATGACCGTGCGGTAGCGCTGCTGGTTGCTGATCCACAGGCCCGACATGGTGGTGGAGTGGCCGAGCCAGCTGCTGCCGCCGTACGTCGCCGACGTCAGCCAGCCGCTCTTGGCGTGGTAGCCCGCCTTCTCCAGCGCCGCCGTGCGCTCGTCGAGCGTCTTGTCGACGCCCGGCGCCTCGATCGGGTCCTCGATGGCGCTGCGGCCGTAGCTCTCGATGAACGTGAAGATCACGTCCTTGCCGCGCAGGTCGGTCAGCAGCTGGGAGCCCGGGGTGTTGCCGTAGTCGTCGACCTTGGCGATCTTCTGGAACTCCGCCTCGTCCCGCAGCGTGTCCTGGATGGTGCGCGCCTGGGTCTTGATCACGCCCGCCGTGTGCTGCGCGGCGAGCGGCACGCCGGCCACCTGGACGCTGAACGCCGTGCAGGTGATCCACACCGTGCCCGCGATCAGCGCGCCCCGGGAGGCCTGCGCCTTGTGCCGGGCCAGCGCGTTGCTCAGCCGCACGGTGGCCAGCGCGACCAGCGCCATCAGCAGCACGATGAGCAGCGCGGCGCCGACCGTGATGCCGAGCGCGGCCGTGTCGCCGAGCGTGTCCTTCAGGTAGGACTGCGCGTCGGGCAACAGGCTCCAGTCCAGGATGATGTTGAAGTGCCGGCCCAGGTATTCGTTGAAGCCGATGTCGAACATGTTGAGCACGGTCAGGAAGCCCAGCAGCGCCCCCGCGACCGCCGCCACGCCGAGCCGCCACCGGCGCGGCAGGCTGACCAGGACGACGGCGCCCATGATCGCCTCGGCCGGTATGCGCATGAACTCGACCGGCTTGAGGGTGCCCAGGGTGTTCGGCATCTCCAGGCAGACGTACACGAGCACGGTGGCGAGCGTGGTGACGGCGACGGAGACGGCGGTGGCGCCGGCGGGGTGGTCCGCCCGCCAGTCGCGGTAGCGCCGGCGCGGACCGCGACGGGGGCGGGCGGGAGCGGCTTCGGGGGTGACCTCGGGGGTGACGTCCGGGTCGGCGTCCGGGGTGTCGGAGGCGGTGGTGTCGGCGACGGCGGTGGTGTCGGCGGCCGGTTCCTCGGCGGTGGTGGACTCCGCGACGGTGTCCGCGGCCTCCGCCTCCGCCTCGGCCTCCGCTTCTGCGTCCGCCTCCGCTTCTGCCTCCGGCTCGGCTTGCGGCTCTGCCTCGGTGACCGTCCCCGGCTCGGCTTCCGCCTCCGGCCGGGTCTCCGCCTGAGGCTCCTCGGCCGCTTCGGCCTTCTCGGCGGCGGCCCCGGTCTCCTCGGCCGGTTCGGTGGCCTCGGCTTCCGCGGCCGATGCGTCCGCCTCGGCCGCCTCCACCGCCCCGGCCGCCTCCACCGCCCCGGCCGCCTCCGCCGGGTCGGCCGTGGACTCGGACACCGCGGCGGTCTCGGTCTCGGTCTCGGCCGACACCTCGGGGTCGGCCGGGACCCCGGTCGCGGGCGTGGTCCCGCTCGCGCCCTCGGTCTCGTTCGTGTTCTCGGACGGTTCTACGGCCTCGTGCCCGGACGTCGTCCCTGCGGCGGCCCCGGCGTCGCCCGCCTCCGGCGGCAGGACCTCGCCCTCGGCCGCCTCGGCCGTTCCCGATGACTGGCGAATGCTCGTGTGCTGCGGCAACCCGGAGGTTCCTTCCGTGCGAAGCCCTGTTCCGTGGACGGAGTGGCGGGCCCCGCTGGGGAGGCTCAAGACCCGCCACTTGTCCGTACGGCGTGCTCCGCGCGCCCGTTCAGGAACCTCGGCAAACACCCGGCAAATGGCTGCCCAACGGTTCCCCAGACAGGACCTAGGCACCCCCGACGGCTGTGAGCAGCGCCAACGGTGCCGCCGCCGAGCGGGACTCGCGGACGCAGGCGTGCGGGTAGGGGACCGGCTCGGGGTGCGTGTCGCGGCCGTAGCCGGCGAGCACCTCCGGCAGCCGGTGGCCCGTCGCGGTCGCCGCGTCGACCAGGGCGTGCGCCACCGTACGGGCCTCGTCGTGCAGGCCGTAGCGGGCGAGACCCAGCGTGATCAGTGCGTTGTCGTGCGGCCAGACCGAGCCGCGGTGGTAGGACAGCGGGTGGTACGCCGGCTGCCCGGCGGCGAGGGTGCGGACGCCCCAGCCGGAGAAGAAGTCCGGCTCCAGCAGCCGCCTGCCGACGAGTTCGCCGTACTCCTTGTCCAGCAGCCCCGACCACAGCAGATGACCGGCGTCCGAGGCCAGCGCGTCGACCGGGCGGCCCTCGCCGTCCAGTGCGAGCGCCGGGAAGGACCGGTCCCGCATCCAGAAGTCCCGCTGGAAACGGTCGCGCAGGTCGGCGGCGGCCTGTTCGAGCAGGGCCGCGTAGACCCCGTCCTCCCACGCGGTGCGGGCCACCCAGGCGGTGCGGCGCAGCGCGTCGTAGGCGTAGCCCTGGGCCCCCGCCGCCATCACCGGCCCGTTCGGGCGGGTGCCGTCGGCCGAGCAGATGGCGCCGGGGGAGTCCTTCCAGTTCTGGTTGGCGAGCCCGCCCTGGTCGGCGCGGTAGACCAGATAGCCGCGCGAGGTGAGCCCGCCGTGGTCGAGCATCCAGCCGATCGCGGCGCGGGCGTTCGGTTCCAGGCGGCGGGCGAGGGCCGTGTCCCCGGTGTGCTCCACGTACGCGCCGAGCAGCACGAGGAAGAGCGGGGTGGCGTCCACGGAGCCGTAGTAGCGGCCGTAGGGCACCTGGCCGAAGTGGGCCAGCTCGCCCTGGCGCACCTCGTGCACGATCTTGCCGGGCTGGGAGACGGCCGTGACCACGGTCGAGGTCGCCTGCACGGCGGCGAGCGCCGGGAGCGTGGCCGCGGCCAGCTGCGGCCGGTACGGCAGCGCGAACAGCGAGGTCAGCAGGGCGTCGCGGCCCATCAGGGTGAGGAACCAGGGGGCGCCGGCCGCGGGCACCCGCAGCTCCTCGCCGTCCGGGCCGGCCGCCGGGACCTGGAGCGAGGCGAGGTCGCCGAGGCCCCGGGCGCAGGCCGCGGCGAGTTCGGGCCAGCCGGTCGGGAAGGCCACGCCCTCGACGAACTCGCCCTCCTGCGCCAGTAACTGCCGGGTGAGCGCGGCGGGGGAGCGGGGCACGCGCAGCGCCCGCCGGTCGCCGTTGGGGCGGGCCATGACGCGCAGCGTCAGCTCGGTCGTGCCGTGCGGCTCCAGTTCGAGGGTCCACACCAGGCGGCGGGCGCCGGTGCCGGTCTCCTCGACGCCGGTCGGGGCCGGGTCCGACGTCACCGTCGTACACGAGCGCCAGTCCCCGCGCGTGTAGACGAACTCCACGCCGTCGTCCATGACCTGGCGGGAGCGGACGGCGCCGGACTTGGTGTAGGTGCGGTGGTCGGAGCGCAGCTCGAACTGGTCGGTGAAGTCGGCGTCGGCGGTGACCGCGATGCGGACCGTGGTGGGCTCCGGGCGGTTGCTGGTCACGCGCAGCAGCTCGACGAACGAGCTGTCGCCGACCGCCTGTTCACGGAAGAGGGTGTGCGCGGGCGGCTCGCTGCGGCCGCCGCGCGGGACGAGGACGCAGGTTGCGGTGTCCCCGTCGGCTACCGGGGTCAGCGCCTCCGGCACGGCGCCGTCGACGGTGAGCTGCCAGCGGCTGAGGTGCCGGGCGTCCCGGACGAACAGACCGTCCGGGGAGCCCGCGCCCCGGACGCCCGTGATGTCGCCGCCGTCGCCCACCGCGGCGAAGGTCGCGCCGTGCACGAGCAAGTGATGCCGGTCCCTCATGGCCGGTCCCCTCCCTTGACGCCCTTGATGTGCCTGTCGCTGATGTCGAACGTGCCGGTCCCGGTGCGGGACACGCCCCCCTCGGGGGGCTCGTGGAGCAGATCGAGCGTGAGTGCGGCCGTCCAGCTGAAGCCGAGCGCGCCGCAGGGCTCGCCGGTGCGCGGATCGACGTACTCCGCGAAGTCGCTCTCCTCGGCGGTGCGCAGCAGCGCCTCCCGCAGGGCGTCGGCCCGCTCCCGCTCGCCGTGGGTGCGCAGCCCGCGCTCCAGGAGCCAGCCGGTGTTGAACCAGGCCGGGCCGCGCCAGTAGCGGTGCGGGTCGAACGCCTCGCCGAGCAGGTCGTAGCTGGGCACCAGGCGGGTGGTGCGGCCGAGGCCGAAGTGCGGGCCGGCCAGGGTGGCGACGAGCGCGCCCGCGATCTCGCGGGGCAGCTCGGGCAGCAGCAGCGGCACGAGCCCGGAGACGCTCCGCTCGGGGATGAGCGCGCCGCCGGGAACGCCGCCCCGGGCGCCGTCCGGGCCACGGGTCCCGTCCCGTCCATGGCCCCCGTCCGGCCCCCGTGCATCCGCCCGCAGGTCGCGGCAGAAGAACATGCCCTCCGCCGGGTCCCACAGCCGCTCGACCAGTGCCGCGGTCAGCCGCTCGGCGCGCGCGTGGCGGGCCGAGCCGGTCGCGCCGAGTTCGTGCGCGATCTCCGCCAGGGCGTGTTCGGAGGCGATCAGCAGGGCGTTGAAGGCGGGGTCCTCGACGGCGAAGCCGCCGGTCGCGTCCGTGCCGTCGGCGTATCCGCCGTCCCGGTAGTCGGTGGCCAGCCGCACGTAGCGCCCGTAGTCCAGGTCGGTCGGCCGGTCCTCGGCGGCCCCGTGGTCGAGGTCGGCGCGGCGGAAGGAACGGGCCGGGGCCGGTGTGATCCGCGCGAGCGGGGCGTCCCAGCAGGGGCTGTTGTCCATACCCTGTTCCCAGGGGTGCACGACGGACGCCAGCGAGCCGCCGCCGAGGTCGCGCCGGTGCAGCAGATAGCGGTGCCAGGCGGCCAGCCGCGGGTAGGCGCGGGCCAGGAAGCCGCGGGCCCGCGACAGCCCCGGATCGGCGCGGTGCACCAGCCAGGCCGCCAGCGCGTGCACCGGTGGCTGCACGATGCCGGACGTCTGTACGGTGCGCGGGGCGCCCGCAGCGCGCCCCGCGGTCGAGGAGCGCCAGAAGTCGGGGCTCGGGAAGTAGGCGTCGAGCGGCACGGAGGGGTTGAAGACGATGTGCGGGACGCGGCCGTCGGCCCACTGCGCGGCCAGCAGTGTCTCCAGCTCCGTCTGGGCCCGCAGCGGCGACAGATGCCTGAGGCCGATCGCGATGAACGCGGAGTCCCAGGACCACTGGTGCGGGTACAGCCCCCGCGAGGGAACCGTGGACGTTCCTGTCCAGTTGCTCTCCAGCACCTGTGCGGCCCTGAGATGCGGCGATCCGGCCGGGAACGGCGGATCGTATGCAATGGCGGGCTCCGCGAGGCGGGCGGTCAGCTGGGCGGTGCGATCCACTCGGGGCTCCCCGGAAGACGTCGGGCCGACCGGTTCGGTCAGGGCTACCGTAGGGTTACGCCTATTTAACACGCAAAACTCAATATGTAATGCAGAGTTGAGAAACACAAGGGGGTGCGCATGACGGGACGTCCCGGAAGGACGGGCAAGGGCGCGAGCCAGGCCGGCGCGGGCGATCTGCTGGAGCTCGTGCGCAGCGGGCGGGCGACCACGCGCGGCGCGCTCCAGCAGGCCACCGGGCTGTCCCGGGCGACCGTCGGGCAGCGCCTGGACCGGCTGTTCCGGGCGGGCTGGCTGCGCGAGGGCGCGGGCGGCCCGGTCGACTCGCCGCTCGGCGGGCGCCCCTCCATCACGCTGGAGTTCGACGACTCCCATGCCGTCGTGCTCGCCGCCGACCTCGACACCCGGCACGCGCGCGCGGCCGTGCTCACCCTGACCGGCGAGCTGCTCGCCGAGCGCGCCGGCACGCTGGTGATCGAGGACGGCCCCGACGCGGTCCTCGGCGAGCTGGGCGGATGGTTCGCCGGGCTGCTGGAGCGGGCCGGGCAGTCGGTGGACGACGTCTGCGGGATCGGGCTCGCGGTGCCCGGACCGGTCGACAGCGAGACCGGCCGGGTCGTGCAGCCCCCGATGATGCCCGGCTGGGACGGCTACGACATACGGGGCCGGCTCGCCCGTGCCTTCACCGAGCGCACCGGCGCCCCGGCCGTGCCGGTCCTCGTCGACAACGACGCGAACCTGATGGCGTACGGCGAACAGCGCACCGGATACCCCGACTGCTCGGCGTTCGTCCTGGTCAAGGTGTCGACGGGCATCGGCGCCGGGGTCGTGGTGGACGGCTCGGTCTACCGCGGGATCGACGGCGGCGCGGGCGACATCGGCCATATCCGGGTGGGCGCGGAGGCGCTGTGCCGGTGCGGTTCCTACGGCTGCCTCGCCGCCGTCGCCAGCGGTGGCGCGGTGGCCCGGCGGCTCGCGGAGGCCGGGGTGAGCGCCTCCTCCGGCTCGGACGTGCGCGGGCTGCTGGCGGACGGGCACCCGGAGGCGACGGCGCTGGCCCGGGAGGCCGGGCGGCGGGTCGGGGACGTCCTCGCGACCGTCGTCACGCTGCTCAACCCGGGCGTGCTGATGATCGCGGGCGACCTGGCCGGCACGCCGTTCCTGACCGGCGTACGGGAACTGCTCTACCAGCGGGCGCTGCCGCGCTCGACCGCTCATCTGGACGTGGTCACCTCGCGGCTCGGGGAGCGGGCGGGCCTGGTCGGGGCCGGGGCGCTGGTGGTGGAGCACCTGTACGCGCCCGAACGGGTGGAGGAGCGCCTGTCGGCGCTGGGGGTGTGACGGGCGCGTTTCCGTTCCACGACCACGTCCGCATGGTGAAATTCCGGCGCCTGTGAAAGCGTGATTCTCGCCACCCTTGATAAGGGATGCGCTCAGATGAGCGGATCATGGGCGACTGCACTTCCTCAAGGGGTGGCACTGGGTGCCACCCCTTGATCGTTCATCGATCGAAATCAGACGTGGAGTGAGCTGCTCATTTGAGCGCCATGGCGGCCCCTGAGGGCGCAGTTGCGTTCAAGAAGTGAAAACATCCGGCCCCGACGGCTTGCCAAGCTTTGACTTTCGATCCGCTGGCGGACGACTGGTTACGGGCGCATGACGCGCGAGTGGACGTACCCATGAGCCTTCGATCTGGGTATGTTCCTGGCCGTCAGGGCAGCCACCGAGTCCTCGAGGAGTCGAGACCCGTGTCGGAAAACAAAGATTCCCACGTAGCGAAGTTCGTTTACGACTTCACCGAGGGCAACAAGGACCTCAAGGACCTCCTCGGCGGCAAGGGCGCGAACCTCGCCGAGATGACCAACCTGGGTCTCCCCGTTCCCCCCGGGTTCACCATCACCACCGAGGCGTGCAAGGTCTACCTCGACAGTGGCGAGGAGCCCGCGGCACTGCGTGACGAGGTGAGTGCGCACCTCGACGCCCTCGAGGCCCGGATGGGCAAGAAGCTCGGGCAGGCGGACGACCCCCTCCTCGTGTCGGTCCGCTCCGGGGCGAAGTTCTCCATGCCCGGCATGATGGACACCGTCCTGAACATCGGTCTCTCCGACAAGTCCGTGCAGGGCCTCGCGGGGCAGGCCGGCGACGACCGCTTCGCGTGGGACTCGTACCGCCGCCTCATCCAGATGTTCGGCAAGACGGTCCTCGGCGTCGACGGCGAGCTGTTCGAGGAGGCCCTCGACGCGGCCAAGGACGCCAAGAAGGTCACCGTCGACACGGACCTCGAAGCGGCCGACCTGAAGAAGCTGGTCACCAAGTTCAAGCGGATCGTCAAGGCCGAGGCCGGCCGCGACTTCCCGCAGGACCCGCGCGAGCAGATGGACCTCGCCATCCACGCGGTCTTCGACTCCTGGAACACCGACCGCGCCAAGCTCTACCGGCGCCAGGAGCGCATCCCGGGCGACCTCGGCACGGCCGTCAACGTCTGCTCGATGGTCTTCGGCAACCTCGGCCCCGACTCCGGCACCGGCGTCGCCTTCACCCGCGACCCCGCCTCCGGCCACCAGGGCGTGTACGGCGAC
This sequence comes from Streptomyces mangrovisoli, assembly GCF_000974985.2. Lineage (GTDB taxonomy): Bacteria > Actinomycetota > Actinomycetes > Streptomycetales > Streptomycetaceae > Streptomyces > Streptomyces mangrovisoli. The sequence goes on from NZ_LAVA02000068.1 coordinate 36,423, forward strand.
TACCTGCAGAACGCGCAGGGCGAGGACGTCGTCGCGGGCATCCGCAACACCGTCCCGCTCGCCGAGCTGGAGTCGATCGACAAGAAGTCGTACGACCAGCTGATGCAGATCATGGAGACGCTGGAGAACCACTACAAGGATCTCTGCGACATCGAGTTCACCATCGAGCGCGGCCAGCTGTGGATGCTCCAGACCCGCGTCGGCAAGCGCACGGCGGGCGCGGCCTTCCGCATCGCCACCCAGCTCGTCGACCAGGGCCTGATCGACGAGGCCGAGGCGCTCCAGCGGGTCACCGGCGCCCAGCTCGCGCAGCTGATGTTCCCGCGCTTCGACGAGGACGCGAAGGTCCAGCAGGTCGGCCGGGGCATCGCGGCCTCGCCGGGCGCGGCGGTCGGCAAGGCGGTCTTCGACTCGTACACCGCCGTCAAGTGGTCCCGTTCCGGCGAGAAGGTCATCCTGGTCCGCCGGGAGACCAACCCCGACGACCTCGACGGCATGATCGCCGCGGAGGGCATCCTGACCTCCCGCGGCGGCAAGACCTCGCACGCGGCCGTGGTCGCCCGCGGCATGGGCAAGACCTGTGTCTGCGGCGCCGAGGAGCTGGAGGTCGACACCAAGCGCCGCCGGATGACCGTGCCCGGCGGGCACGTCGTCGAGGAGGGCGACGTCATCTCCATCGACGGCTCCAGCGGCAAGGTGTACCTCGGCGAGGTGCCCGTCGTGCCCTCCCCGGTCGTGGAGTACTTCGAGGGCCGGATGCACGCGGGCGCGGACGACGCCGACGAGCTGGTCGAGGCCGTGCACCGGATCATCGGGTACGCCGACCGGGTCCGCCGGCTGCGGGTGCGCGCCAACGCCGACAACGCCGAGGACGCGCTGCGCGCCCGCCGGTTCGGCGCCCAGGGCATCGGCCTGTGCCGCACCGAGCACATGTTCCTCGGCGACCGGCGCGAGCTGGTGGAGCGGCTGATCCTGGCCGACACCGAGGCCGAGCGCGAGGAGTCCCTCAAGGAGCTGCTGCCGCTCCAGAAGCAGGACTTCGTCGAGCTGTTCAAGGCGATGGACGGACTGCCCGTCACCATCCGCCTGCTCGACCCGCCGCTGCACGAGTTCCTGCCGGACATCACGGAACTCTCGGTCCGTGTGGCCCTCGCCGAGTCCCGTCAGGAGCCCCACGAGAACGAGCTCCGCCTCCTCCAGGCCGTGCACCGCCTGCACGAGCAGAACCCGATGCTGGGCCTGCGCGGCGTGCGTCTCGGCCTGGTCATCCCCGGCCTGTTCACCATGCAGGTGCGGGCGATCGCGGAGGCCGCGGCGGAGCGCAAGGCCGCCAAGGGCGACCCGCGCGCCGAGATCATGATCCCGCTGGTCGGCACCGTCCAGGAGCTGGAGATCGTCCGCGAGGAGGCCGACCAGGTCATCGCGGAGGTCCAGGCCGCGACGGGCACGGAGCTGAAGCTCGCCATCGGCACGATGATCGAGCTGCCGCGCGCCGCCCTGACCGCCGGCCAGATCGCGGAGGCCGCCGAGTTCTTCTCCTTCGGCACCAACGACCTCACCCAGACCGTGTGGGGCTTCAGCCGGGACGACGTGGAGGCGAGCTTCTTCACCGCGTACCTGGAGAAGGGCATCTTCGGCGTCTCCCCGTTCGAGACGATCGACCGGGACGGCGTCGGCTCCCTGGTGAAGCTGGCCGCCGAGGCGGGCCGCGCGACCCGCCCCGACCTGAAGCTCGGCGTCTGCGGCGAGCACGGCGGCGACCCGGAGTCCGTCCACTTCTTCCACGAGGTGGGCCTGGACTACGTCTCCTGCTCCCCGTTCCGCATCCCGGTGGCCCGCCTGGAGGCCGGCCGCGCCGCGTCCACCGCCCAGGGCAGCGACCACCGCTAGCGGCACCGAACCCCGGAGCCGACGTCCGTCCCCGACCCTCAGCACCGATGGGCGACGGCTCCGGACCACCAGGAGGGCGGCACCCTGTGCGGGGGTGCCGCCCTTCAGGGCATGGCCTGGCCCAGAGTGTCAAGACAACGCTCTGTGCCACCCCGTTGCTATCGTGTCCGCGTGCATCGGACCACCCTGAAAATCTGCGCCGCGCTGGCGCCGTTTCTGCTGCTCAGCGCATGTGCAGGCAGTCAGCCGACGACCAAGGTCGCGGCTGGCCGAATCGCCGGGAACTGGGTGGGACCGCACGGCGAGAAGTTCAGCTTTGCCCCTGACCGGACCTTCGCAGCCAGTCATCTCGACTCGAAGAACCTCGTTGAGGCAATGTGCACCGGAAAGCCCTCCGAAGGCGGCTGGGCTTTCTACGTGGCAGAGGGCAAGAACACCGAAATCGCGGAGAAGACCGCCAAGTCCGGCTCCTGGATCGGTCTTTCGTTCCACGGTGCGGCCGAGGACTGCCGCATCGACCTCGCGGTGGTGGACGGCGGCACGGCGTTGTGCGCGACGGACGACCGGGATGCGCCGTGCGGGTTGGACGTGAAGTTCACCAAGGAGTCGTAACGGTGCGGTCCGTCGTGTGCGCGGTGGGGTGAGGGGGGCGGGCCGGGGCGGTCGGTGTGCGCTGCCCGTTCGGACCCGGTGTCAGGCCGTCGCGCCGCTGTCCACGACCAGGTCCGTGCCGACCACCGACGCCGCGTCGTCCGAGGCCAGGTAGAGGACGGCTGCCGCGACCTCGCGGGTCGCCGCTATGCGGCCCAGGGGCAGGGCGGTGCGGGCGCGGGTGGCGCGGTCCGACTCCGTCTCGCCGGGGCGCAGCGACATGGGGGTGTCGGTCGCGCCGGGGCTCACCGCGTTGATGCGTACGCCGTCCCCGATGTGGTCGCGGGCCGCGCCCCGGCTGAGCGCGGCCACGGCCGCCTTGGTGGCCGCGTACGCGGTGGCCCCGGGGACGCGGGCATGGGCGCCGAACGTGGACGCGACGTTGACGATCGCGCCGCCGGACTCCTGTCCGGCCATCCGGCGGACCTGGGCGCGCAGGGCCAGGAAGACGCCGGTGACGTTGGTCTCCAGCTGGTCCTGCCAGTCCGCCTCGGACAGCTCGGCCAGCGGCGCGCCGCCGCGGAACACCCCGGCGTTGTTGACCGCCACGTCCAGCGAGCCGAAGCGGTCCACGGCGGCCCGCACCAGGGCCTCGTGGTCGGCGGCCCGGGAGACGTCGGCGGTGACCGCGAGGGCCTTGCCGCCCAGCTCCTCGATCAGCTGGACGGTCCGCGTCAGCGGGTCGTGGCGCCGGCCCGCCACGACGACCCGGGCGCCCTCCGCGGCGAACGCGAGGGCGATCGCCCGGCCGATGCCGGAGCCCGCGCCGGTGACCAGCGCGGTCCGGTCCGTGAAGCGGGCGGCGGCCGATGTGGTGGTGGCCGAGAGGGTGGTGGTGGGCATGAGGTCCCCTGTTCTTGACCGATCGGTTCAGTATGAGATGACAGAGAAGCCCCTCGCCGTCGAGGGGCTCTCAGTCGAGCAGGGTCAGCGCCTGTTCCGCCGCGTCCCGTACCCGGGCCGGGTCGGTGGACGCCTTGCCGACCAGCCGCAGGCCCTGCAGCAGTACCAGCAGCATCCGGGCGAGGGTGAGCGGGTCGCGGTCGGCGGGCAGTTCGCCCTGTTCGCGGGCGCGGACCAGGGCCGTGTGCAGAACCGTCTCCAGACGGTCCCAGCTGCGCTCGACCCGCCGCGCCGCGGCGGGGTCGTGCGGGGCCAGCTCGGCCGCCGTGTTGGTCACGAAACACCCGTTACGCCGCAGGTCGTCGGCGGTCGCCTCGTCCGCGTAGCGGCGCACGAGGGCGCGTACGGCGGGCAGTGCGGGACCGGGCCGGGACAGCTCCCGCACATGGGTGCCGTGCCCGGCCCGGTCGTAGCGTTCCAGTGCCTTCAGGTACAGATCGTGCTTGTTGCCGAAGGTCGCGTAGAGGCTGGCGCGCCCGATGCCGAGGTGCTCGACCAGGTCCGTCATCGACGTCGCCTCGTAGCCGCGCCGCCAGAACAGCTCCAGCGCCGCCCCGAGCGCCGCGTCGGGGTCGAACTCCTTGGTCCTCGCCATGCGCCGCAGCGTAGGCAGGGATGGAACGATCGGTCAAGAAAGTTCGGCGGCGACCGCCTGCGCGGCGCGGATGTCGTACGTCGGGATGCGGACCGACTCGTCGTCCAGGCACTGGCCCGACAGCAGGTCGAAGCGCTGCTTCAGCAGGGGGGAGGCGACGAACGGGCGGCCCCGGTGGGTGCCGGTCAGGCCGCGGGAGAGGACCGCGGCGCCGCCGAACGGGTCGCGGTTGCCGACCGCGTACAGGGTGCCCTCGCGGTCCCGGAACAGCGCCACCTGGCGTCCGTCGGGCAGCAGGGCCGCCACCCCCCGGCCGGGGACCAGCCGGGTGAGGTCGCACACCGTGAACCAGTCGCCGTCGAGCAGCAGCTGGACCTTCAGGTCGGTGGTCTCGGGAGCCAGGGTCATCGGGCGCTTCCTTCCAGGAGGTCTTCGGCGGGACGCATGCCGATCGACAGCAGCGGCAGGTCGGGCTTGATCTGGTCGCGCTCCGGGACGAAGGCGACGACCGGGTCGGGCGTGTCGGGGGCGTTGACGAAGGACACGAACCGGGCGAGCTTCTCCGGGTCCTCGATGGTCCCGGCCCATTCGTCGCGGTAGTGGGCCACATGCGCCGTCATCAGCGACTCCAGCTCCTCGCAGATGCCGAGGGAGTCCTCCACCACCACCTCGCGCACATGGTCCAGGCCGCCCGGGATCCGCTCCAGCCAGGTCGAGGTCCGCTCGAGGCGGTCCGCGGTGCGGATGTAGAACATCAGGAACCGGTCGATCAGGCGCACGAGTTCGGCGTCCGAGAGGTCCTGCGCCAGCAGGTCCGCGTGGCGCGGGGTCGCGCCGCCGTTGCCGCCGACGTAGAGGTTCCAGCCGTTCGCGGTGGCGATGACGCCGAAGTCCTTCGACTGGGCCTCGGCGCACTCGCGGGCGCATCCGGAGACCGCGGACTTCAGCTTGTGCGGCGACCTGAGCCCCCGGTACCGCAGCTCCAGGTCGATCGCCATGCGCACGGAGTCCTGGACGCCGTAACGGCACCAGGTCTGCCCCACGCAGGACTTGACGGTGCGCAGCGCCTTTCCGTACGCGTGGCCCGACTCGAAGCCCGCGTCGACCAACCGTGCCCAGATCAGGGGCAGTTGTTCCACCCGGGCGCCGAACAGGTCGATCCGCTGACCGCCGGTGATCTTCGTGTAGAGGCCGAAGTCCCGGGCCACCTCGCCGATGACGATCAGCTTCTCCGGGGTGATCTCCCCGCCGGGGATGCGCGGGACGACCGAATAGGAACCGTTCTTCTGGAGGTTGGCGAGGAAGTGGTCGTTGGTGTCCTGGAGGGCGGCCTGCTCGCCGTCCAGGACGTAGCCGCTCGCGCCGATGCTGGGGGCGAGCGAGGCGATGATCGAGCCCACGGCCGGCTTGCAGACCTCGCAGCCGTCGCCGCCCCGCGCGCCCTCGCGGCCGTAGCGGTCGAGCAGGTCCTGGTAGGTGTTGATGCGCAGGGCGAGCGCGATCTCGTACAGCTCCTCGCGGGTCCGCGCGAAGCAGCCGCACAGGCCCTTGTCGACCTCGACGCCGTTCGCGGCCAGCTCGGCGTCGACCAGCTGCCCGAGCACCTTCACGCAACTGCCGCAGCCCGTACCGGCCTTGGTGCACTTCTTCACCTCGGGCACCGACGTGCACGCGTGGTCGGTGACCGCGCCGCGGATCGTGCCCTTGGTGACGTTGTGGCAGGAGCAGATCACCGCCTCGTCCGGCAGCGCGGACGGGCCGAACTGGACCGGCCCGCCGGCGCCCGCGGGCAGCACCAGCGACTCCGGCGCGATCGGCGGGACCGTCCCGGTGAGCGCGCGCAGCGTGCCGTACGTCTCCGCGTCGCCGACCAGGATGCCGCCGAGCAGCGTGCCGTCCCGGCCGATGACCAGCTTCTTGTACAGGCCGGAGCGGGCGTCGGAGTAGACGACGTCCAGGCAGTCCGCGGCGGTGCCGTGCGCGTCGCCGAAGGACGCGACGTCCACGCCGAGCAGCTTCAGCTTCGTGGACAGGTCGGCGCCGGTGAAGGACGCCTCGTCCGCGGCGATCGTCGCGGCCGCGGTCTCGGCCTGCTCGTAGCCCGGCGCGACCAGGCCGTACACCCGGCCGTCGGATGCCAGCGCGCACTCGCCGATCGCGAAGACCCGCTCGTCGCCGACCGTACGGCACTGCGCGTCGACCGTGATGCCGCCGCGCTCGCCGACCACCAGGCCGCAGTCCCGGGCCAGTTGATCGCGGGGCCGCACACCGGCGCTGAACACCACCAGATCCGTGGCCAGTTCGGAACCGTCGGACAGCTTCATGCCGGTGACCGCGCCGTCGGTGCCGGTGACGATCTCCTGCGTGCCGGTGCCGGTGTGCACCGTCAGGCCCATCTCCTCGATGGTCCGCAGCAGGGCCGCGCCACCGCCCTCGTCGACCTGCACGGGCATCAGCCGGGGCGCGAACTCCACGATGTGGGTGGCCAGTCCGAGGCCCTTCAGCGCGCCGGCCGCCTCCAGGCCGAGCAGCCCGCCGCCGACCACCGCGCCCGTCGTCGCCCGCGACCTCGCGTACTCCTCGATGGCGAGCAGGTCCTCGATGGTGCGGTAGACGAAGCAGCCCTCGGCGTCCTTGCCCGGGACGGGCGGCACGAACGGGTAGGAGCCGGTGGCGAGGACGAGGACGTCGTAGTCGAACACCCGGCCGGAGCGGGCCGTCACCGTGCGCGCCGCGCGGTCGACGTGCTCCGCCGGGTCGCCGACGTACAGCTCGATGCCGTGGTCCTCGATGAACCGCGGGTCGGTCAGGGAGAGTTCCTCGGCGCTGCGGCCCGAGAAGTACGAGGTGAGCTGGACCCGGTCGTAGGCGGGGCGCGGCTCCTCGCACAGCACGACCACGCGGTGGGTGGCGGTCAGGCCGCGTTCGGCCAGGGCTTCGAGGAAGCGCTGGCCGACCATGCCGTGGCCGACGAGCACGATCGTGGGGGTGGCCCCCGGGGTGGCGGCGGTCATCGGGAGCCTCCGTCGTGGACGGTCGCGCAGGGGCCCACGGCCTGGGTGGGGCGGGGGTCTGCGGGTGCGGGTGTGTGGGGTGCGGG